>JAWUXH010000045.1:0-43074 GCA_034111445.1 Methylophilaceae bacterium
CGTGAATAATTTTGAAGGCTATGGCAAGTTGTCAGGCAAATCTGTTGAAGATTTAAGAGCTGGTGAACGGGTTGAAGTGGATACCTTTAAAAAAGACCCAATGGACTTTGTTTTATGGAAGTCAGTTAATCCTGAAGAGCCAAGCTGGGATTCACCTTGGGGTAAGGGGAGGCCAGGCTGGCATATTGAATGTTCAGCGATGCGCGCACACCATTTAGGCGAACGCTTTGATATTCATGGTGGCGGGCAAGATTTACAGTTCCCACATCATGAGAATGAAATTGCACAATCAGAAGCCGCCCATAGTCATGATGGGCAAGCATGTCAAATGGTGAATTATTGGATGCACAATGGTTTTGTGCGTGTCGTGAATGATCAAGATGGCGTAGAAGAAAAAATGTCTAAATCACTAGGCAACTTTTTTACGATTCGTACTGTTTTAGAACAGTATGATGCAGAGGTCGTCCGATTCTTTATATTGCGTGCGCATTATCGTAGCCCACTCAATTACTCAACAACGCATTTAGACGATGCAAAAGTAGCACTGACCAGACTCTATACCGCTTTGCGAGGGTTGGATGTTGCCGAGGCTAGTGAAGTGAATTGGGCGCTGCCGCAAGCGGCATTATTTAAAGCGGCGATGGATGATGACTTTAGCACCTCAGAAGCTTTAGCCGTTTTATTTGATTTAGCTAATGAAGTGAATAAAACAAAATCAATCGAAGCCGCTAGTCTGCTCAAACAGTTAGCTGGGGTGCTTGGCTTACTGCAACGCGACCCATAGGTGGTTTTACAAGGGGAACCTGCTGATGGTGCACTCGATGTTGCTGCCCTGATTGTGGCGCGCGCTAGTGCAAAAGCAGCAAAGGACTTTGCAACGGCAGATGCCATTAGAAAACAGTTAACAGAAGCTGGGATCGTATTGGAAGATTCGCCACAAGGGACCACTTGGCGTAAAGCGTAACAATATTGGTAGGTGTGTATGCTAAGTGTTTAGCTTGATGACGCCGCTCTGGTTTTTAACCAAGTCAGTTGCAGTACTTGTGCATCGGTACTTGCACGATGACGTGTGGCATTCGTTTCTTGAATGACTTGTGCTTTTGCCGTGTGCCAGCATTTTTCTTGTTCTGTGTTTAATGCGTAGCGTAAATCTTCAAGTTTAAATGTTGGTGATAGGTTCGCTTCTTCAAATAATTTGTGCATCCAAACATAGTCATGTGCCCATCCGTCGGAATACACGACCATATCCTTTAAGTGTTCATTGAGTTGCGTGGCAATGAATGCGGCTTTCTTGCCATGCCGGAATAAACTCTCTCTAGAAATGTGGTGCACATTTTCAGCACTCATATCCCAATATTGCCAATCATCGGCAGGTTGAATCAGTGAACACCAAGTATTCGCGTTTTCGGTAATAAAGCCAACCTCAATGGGGTAGCCATATTTGCCAAATCCAGATGCTTCTATATCGATAATCGCTGGCGTTTTCATAAGTTTGATTATGCCACGGTTATATGATGGTTGATTGATTTTGATTCATCTTCTTTGTATGATGAAGCAAGAATTAGGTTTTAGCACGGAAAGTCTAGTGTGTTGATTTTTTTGCGTAACGCAATATGCGCTTAGCCAAAGGAGAGAGTGATGTTGAAGTTGATTTGTAAAGTATTGCCAGTGATCGCTTGTGTTTTTGTTGCAATCCCAGCCACTGCCAACGTTGAAATACCTAAAGATTGGCCGAGGATGGACCATGGTTTTTTTTCCATTAAGATGAATATCAGCGGTATTGAGCATACTCAAAATATGTGTCTAACAAAAGCAGATATGCAAGATGCTGAAAAAAATGCAGCCAAAGATAATGATTGTGTTATTACAAAAGCAGCGCGAAGCGGCCAGCAATATACCGTTGAAATGGACTGTAAGGATCCGCAAAATGGTGAGCCTATGCATATGAGGCTGACTTCTACCCTTATCTCTAAAAGCCAGAGTAAAACTAATATGGTGGCAACACAAAATGGAAAGACCAAGATGAGCATGACCTCTAACATGAAACGGATGCGCGCTTGCACGGAAGAGGAGGCAGTTGCTAGTCAAAATAGAACACTCAGTTTACCTAATATGACGGATATTAGTGGGCAACTAGGTGAGGTGTTTAGCGAGGAAACAATGGGTAAGCTTAAGGGCTTGATGGATAAATTTGAGTTCTAATCCAATATAGAACACAAGCTAAATTAAGCATCACTGTACGTGTTAACTTAACCACGTATTAGTGATGCTTTTTTAGTTTAGTCGACCTCAGCTGGTGTGGTTTCGTAAAATTCTGCATAGTGCTTATGCTCTTCATTTAAATGCTTTAGCCACCATTTGCGTAAAAATGTGAGTAAGATTTGAGGGTCTTTCAACTCCATTGCCTCATCTTTTGCTTCGAGTACATTGTGTTCAAATTCAGACTGAGATTTGATGTGATCATCTATAGAGTCACACTCGCCCTGAGACAACATACCCTCTTCAGTTTTGGCATGGAAAGAAGAGTACATTTTAATGATTCTAAGCGTAGGCTCTAATGCATTAAGTCCCCAGCCTTCTTGGATGAAGTAATATAACGAATTGATGGTGGCCACTACAGCGCGGTGTTGCTCGTCAATGATTGGTACGTTGACGTTAAATTCATCTTTCCATACGATATAAAGCGGTCTAATCATTTTCTACCCTTAGCATATAACCTCAGTCATTACATAAATATTATTTAAAGGTCTAGCAAGGCCATGCATGGCTAACTTTAGTAAAGGCATGGTCTGGAACCTTTAATATAACGCTTATACTTGTTAACGGATATTTTGTGTAAAACTTTAGTGACGTGTTTTAGATTTTTTAGGTGATGGAAAGCCAAGATTCGTTAGAAATTTGATATATGATTTTGATGCTTTTTCATCGACTGATAATAGGAAGGCACAACTTGGAATATTGGCACTGTTGTTATAGGCAACACCTACAATCCAACCATTATTATTAATGGCAAGCGCCTCGTTTAATATCCAACCACTTTTTTTTGCGGTGCTGTCTAGTAAGCTGTTTAGGTCAATCATTTTTTCATTGTGGTATAAAAATGCACGGGCATCAGTATCGCCTTGTGTGAAAGAGTAGCCGACAATTTGATTTGAATTGTTGATGCCGTTGGCAATACTGACTAAACCACCTAAACTACCTAAGTCTTTCATGCATGGTCTATTGTCAGTATCGTATAAAAATGCACGTTCATTGCCTTTTGTATCGTAAGCAGAGCCAACGACTTGACCGTAATCATTAACCCCATTAGCAAAACTACAAGATCCGCCTAGGGTGCCGATACTTTTCATGGCATTTTCTTGATAAATAAATGCATGGGTATCGCTTGCATTAACGGATGAGTAGCCAACAATTTGACCACTACTGTTGATGGCTGTTGCTACGCTATTTAAACCGCCTAGCGTGCCTAAGTCTTTCATTACAGCGCTTTGGTTGATATCAAACAAAAATGCGTGGTCATCACCATTAACCGTTTTGGCATAACCAACTGTTTGATCTTTATCATTAATAGCATAAGCAAAGCTGGTTAGGCCACCAAGTGATCCTAAGTCAATCCTTTGTTGTGACTTAGTGTCATACATAAATGCTTGATGTGATTTTTGAGTATATAACGCCGATGGCTGAGCGTAGTTACCGACAATAATGCCGTGGTTGTTAATTGCATTAGCCACACTATTGAGTTCTGGGAAGTTAATGGCAATATCATGAGTTGACTCTTGATGCATTAAAAATGCATGCTGCTTTGTGTCGCCAGATAAGTAAGAATCACCAACCATTTGCCCGGCATCATTAATCGCACGGCCATAACTAAAAGAACCACCTAAAGAATCAATATTCTTAAAGCGATAAATGGATGTTGGAAAACTTGTTTTATTAAGTATTGAATGTAACAGAATGAAACCGTCCTTAGGAAGTGCTATTTTGTTGTTTCTCGAATTGTTATGTATTGTAAGGATTTGATGTTTTTGTGCATATGGCCCGATCGGGTTAAATAAGCACTTTATGAGTATTGATGAAAACTTTAAATAGTGGGAAGTTAAAATTTCATTAAACCTGATTTTTAATAAGGCTCTTTGCGGTAAAATAGTTTTAATTATTATATTTGGAAATTAAAATGCCTGTTAAATTATCCGCGCCTACACCGTCCCAACTATTACCTGTTAATGGTGTTGCACTTGGCTTTGCTAAAGCGGGTATTAAGGTTGTTGGGCGTAAAGACTTGTTAGTGGTTAAGTTGATTGAAAATACTCGTGTGGCAGGTGTGTTTACGCAAAATAAATTTTGTGCGGCACCCGTTCAGGTATGCCAGTCGCATTTGTCGCAGCCAAATGGGATTCGTGCGCTTTTGGTGAATACTGGTACGGCTAATGCTGGCACTGGCGAGCAAGGGTTAACTGACGCGAAGCAAACGACAATCACTTTAGCGAAGTTGTTAGGTATCGAGCCTAACCAAGTTCTTCCTTTTTCAACCGGTGTTATTTTAGAGCCGTTACCAATGGATACCGTGTTAGCTGCAATGCCAGCAGCGATTGATAACCTAAGGGAAGATAACTGGTTTAACGCCGCTGAAACCATTATGACGACGGATATCATCTCTAAAGGCACTTCACGTCAGATTACGCTGGGTGGTAAAACTATTTCGATTACAGGGATGAGTAAAGGCTCTGGCATGATTCACCCTAATATGGCGACCATGCTAGGTTACGTTGCAACTGATGCGGCCATTACCCAAGCGGCTTTAGACAGTATGATTGAGTATGCAGTGAATAAATCATTTAACTGCATTACGGTTGACGGCGACACTTCAACCAATGATAGCTTTATTATGATGGCCACAAACCAAGCGGCTAATACTGAAATAGTTGAAGGTAGTGCTGATTACATCGCGCTACGTGATGTGATGACAGAAGTGGCGATTGAGCTAGCGCAAGCCATTGTGCGGGATGGTGAAGGTGCGACTAAGTTCATGACGATTGCTGTGGAAGCCGGAAAAGATGCGGCCGAATGTCGTAAGGTGGCTTATGCAATTGCCCATTCACCCTTAGTGAAAACCGCTTTTTTTGCATCTGACCCTAACTTGGGCCGCTTATTGGCAGCCATTGGTTATGCTGATGTGGATGATTTGGATGTCAACAACATCGAACTGTACCTTGGTGATGTGCTCGTTTCTGAGCATGGTGGGCGTGCCGAGTCGTATAGCGAAGCACAAGGGGTTGCCATTATGGCGGAAGAAGACATATTAGTGCGCGTTGTATTAAACCGAGGGGTTGCTGATGCCACTGTTTGGACGTGTGATTTTTCATATGATTATGTGAAAATTAATGCTGACTATCGTTCTTAGTCAAACGATTCAACCATCCATAAACTAAGAAAAGTAAAGTAACTTCATGGCCACACGATCCCCAAAGAAAATCACACATGCAGCCGTAGGCATTATCCAACGAGAGAATGGTGATGTTTTACTGGCAGAGCGACCAGAAGGTAAACCATGGTCCGGCTATTGGGAGTTTCCTGGTGGTAAAGTTGAAGCTGGTGAAACACCGCAAGCGGCCTTAGTGCGAGAGTTAGATGAGGAGTTGGGGATTGGCGTCACACAAGTATACCCGTGGATGACACGAACCTTTGATTACCCTGCCAAGTTTAATACTGCGGGTGAAGAAACGTCAGAAGCTAAAACAGTCAAACTGTATTTCTTTGTAGTGACTGATTGGGATGGTGAACCGCAAGGGCTGGAAAGGCAACAGCTTTGCTGGCAATCACCTGAAAAAATGGAAGTCTCACCCATGTTGCCGGCCAACACGCCTATTTTTGAGGCACTTAAACTGCCCAGACAATATGCACTGAGTAATTTGAATGTCTTGGGTGAAGACGTTTTTTTTGCTGCACTCAAAGCGGCTTTAGAGGCTGGATTAAAAATGATTATTGTTGCAGAGCCGCAACTTAACGATCAAGCCTTACTTGCTTTTGCGAAAAAGGTGATTTTGTTAGCTAATCGTTATCAAGCAGAAGTGACTATTCAAGCTGACCTAACATTAGCAATGCAACTGCAATTGGATGGTGTTCATTACACAACAGCAGAGTTAATGTTGTTAGATAGCCTACCAAAAGGCTTTAACTGTAGTGCGATATGTGAGAGCGCTGAAGCGCTGCAGCATGCCGCTAAACTTAATTTGGATTATGTGTTCTTGGCACCAGTAGTCCAGGGGGGTGATGTTGAATGGGGTCAGTTTAATCAGCTAATAGCCGACTACCCACTACCTGTTTACGCGTTGGGCAGTTTGACAATGAGTGATTTGCATCAAGCCCGTATGCACCGTGCACATGGTTTGGCCTATCCACTACAGGCTTGATTGATTAACGACTAATGATGGTGATGTTCAGTTTTTTGCGCATCATCAGGGTTTTTAACTTTGGTTAACAGCTTTAATGGCGGTAGTGTCTGGTCGTTACATTTTAACGTGAAGTTAAATATGACATCATCTCCCACCGTCAGTGGCTTGGCTAGGTCAAATAACATAAGATGAAAACCGCCAGGGGCAAGCGCAACGGCTTTATTTTCTGCTAATACCAATGTTTTTAATTGGCGCATTTTCATCACACCTTTATTCATTGTCATGCTGTGAATTTCAACGGCATCGGCAACATCTGCGGTGACATTCATTAGCTCACAGGCAACCATGCTTTTAAATGTCATGTAAGCAGCACCTACTGTTTGGCCTGCATTGGTTGGCCTTACCCAATGGTCTGTAACACTTAGCATTTGATTATTCCACACGAAGTCTTTAACGCTGTTTTCAGCCTGCGCGTTGAACGTAGTTAACAGACTAGCTAGACTGAGTACTAAGCTGATGATTGAGAAACGCTGTTTAAGAAGGTGATGCATGTTTATCCTTTGTTTAATACGAATTAATTTATCAAATCATCATCCAAATGGTTTGGGTCTATTGGTGTTGAAATTTTATGTTCTTCATTGGCCCATAACCCTAAATCAATTAATCTGCAGCGCGCGCTACAAAATGGCCTATCTGGATTTTCTGGAGAAAATACCGCATCCTTTTTACATTCTGGACAAGGTACTAAACGTGTTTTTTGGGATATCGTTGACATTTGGACGTTGGAAAACTATTAAGTTGGTTTAATTAAGTCTGAGTTTATAGGTTACATAGGGTTAGATCAAACGGAATATCAGCATCTACTTTTTGTTGCTGAAAATTAGCATCTAATACATTAAACCTAATGTTGATTGCGTGCTTGTTGGCACTCACCTCAGGGAAGTAAGCCGCCGTATCTGGCAAAGTGATTCTTAGCATTTGCGATGGTTGGACACCACCCATTAATTGGTGAAAAGTGCCTGCCATTGCATGCTTATTTTGCGTTTTTCCATTGCCACGCAAAATATATAAAAGTAGGTATACCGCTTGCTGCATGGGAATTAAGGGGCGCAACCACGTACTTAAATTAATACGCCTTTTTTCAGGGCTCATCTCTAGCCAATGTTGGAACGATGGGAGGTCATATTTGCAGATGCCACCTGGTAGCGAAAAGCGTTGCTTAACGGTCATTAACCATTCATTGGTTCTTAAGTGTTGACCTAGTTTGGATTTGTCCTTTTGTAATGTTGTAGACATTCTATCTATTTCAACAATAAGGGCTGAAATCTTTTCAACATTAACAATTTGCTTATCTTTAATTGAAGACATGAATAGCTTTTGTTTGTTGAGTTCTTGTAATAGGTCTAGCTTCATTTCAGTGCGCTCTATCACGTCGCCCAGTTGTAGTAGTGACTGCAAAGCTAACAGGTGGTCGTGCTCGTCCTCTGATTTAAGGTTCGCAATGGTGCGTTGTAATAAATCTTCAACGCGTAGCAGAGAGCGCACACGCTCATTAAAGGGGTAGTCAAATGATGTCATGACTTATATTGGCCACTTGGAATGAAATAACATGGTTGTTCAACTCTTATTATTGTCCATTGATCATCGAAAATGACATGCGCAATGGGTTTAATTTATTTCGTAAGTTTAAAGCATAACTGGTTGAATCTAAAGTGCAAAGTATTAACTTGTGTTTTGAGTGCTTGTCTATCCGTGTTATTCACAATCACTTCATCGGCTAGTGTTAAGCGTGTTGCTTGTGGGGTCTGTGCTTTAATAATAGCGCGTACTGTTTCTTCACTAATATTACTTCTGGCCATTGTTCTGGAGATTTGCAGTGCAGGGTCACAATCAACGACTAATGTAAAGTCGGTTAAAGCTTCATAGTTTTTTGACTCAAATAGGAGTGGTACGACAATGATTTGGTATTGAGTGGCAGAGTCTTGGGATATGTTCGCTTTGTTTGTACTAATTTCAGCCAATACTTGCGCATGTATTAATGGGTGTAATATGCCCTCTAGCATTAACCTAGCTTCTGGATGGTTAAATACATGCTCCCGCATTTTTGGTCTATCCAATGCGCCGGATTCATTAATAAAGTCCGCACCAAATTGCGCAATAATTGGATCAATCGCCGCTTGGTTTGGGGCCGTTAGCTGATGCGCAATCACATCTGTATCAACAATAGGCGCACCGAGCGCTGCGAAAAGACGTGAAACTTCACTTTTGCCAGAGCCAATACCACCTGTTAATGCAATGATCGCCATCGATTAAGGTAAGTAAAACTTTAGTAACATTGGGCCGAAGAATAAGGCAGCGATGCCAGCAATGGCTAGAAAGGGGCCAAATGGCATTGGTGTTTCACGGCCCCTTTTTGTAAACACAATTAGGCCTATGCCAATAATAGCGCCACTAATAGAAGATAATAAAATGACGGCAGGTAATAACTGCCAGCCAAACCAAGCGCCAAGTGCACCTAATAGTTTAAAGTCACCGTAGCCCATGCCTTCTTTACCTGTGACTAATTTAAATAGCCAGTAAATTGACCATAGTGATAAGTAGCCAGCAATGGCACCAATCACGGCTGATTGAATATCGGTAAAGCCAGTATTTAAATTAAATAGCAGCCCTAGCCAAAGTAAGGGTAGGGTGATGTCATCTGGTAATAGTTGTGTGTCAAAATCAATAAAGGTCAGTGTGATCAATGCAAAAGTCAGTGCCCATGCAAAAAGCGTTGTATAAGTGTAGCCAAACTTCCAGCTCACTAAACCAATTAATGTGGCAGTCAATAACTCAATCAGTGGGTATCGCGGGCTAATTTTGGCGCTGCAACCTTTACATTTCCCTCTAAGCAGTAAGTAGCTAATCACCGGAATATTCTCAAGCGCAGAAATATTATGTTTACAATGCGGGCAGGCAGAGCGTGGACTTGATAAGGTGAATTTTTGAGTGGTTGGTGGTACATTACCCTGTAAGTTAGCGCACTGTACTTGCCACTCTTGTTCCATCATTTTTGGTAATCGGTAAATAACGACATTTAAAAAACTGCCGACCATTAATCCAAATAAGCATGAGATGAATAGGAAGAAAGTTGGTTCTTGTTTTAATAATGCTGAAATGCCGCCAATGCTATCTAACATGGGTTTCCTTATTAAGTATTGAATAGCACTTAATCTGTTAAGTGCGTAAATTTTATCATTGAATTCTTATTTATCGGTAAGCAATCGGCGTTACTTGAAGATAGCTACTTGAAATTGATGCTGTGCATCCCAATGTTTAACCTAAGACGCTAGTTAAAAGTGGTGTGTATTGAGTAGCTGATTAAAGCATGAGTTAAATGGTTGTTGTGGCAATCGTTGTCGCGAGCCAATGCTATAATCGAAAGCAGTAGTATTAAAGATGGAAGGGAAGTAAATGTCAGAACTAATTGATGAGCTAAATGTGATTAGCATTGCTGGTGAAGAGGCGAGTGAGTTAGATCACCCAGAGTGGGATGATTTAATTGTATGTCGTGTTGAAGTTGACTTGCCAACTTGGGTGTCAACATTGGCTGGCGGTGGTAAATGGGAAGTCTACTCAGAAGAGGAAGATGAAAACTGTATTAGCTTTGCCATGCGTGAAGCTAAAAAAACGGCTAAAAAACTTGAGCCTAAATTGGCTGAAGTGACGCTTTATCATAATGGCCATGCAGTCGTTGATGTGGAAGGCGACTCACTGTTTGATGGCACATTAACAGATGGCGGCACCGAGCATGCCAACCTCACCTACTACAATGCAGATAGTGGTGAGAAAATCACGCTTAACTAACTGATTCGCGGATGCAGCGTAATTTGCAGGTGTTATTTAAAAATTACGCTGTACAGAGAAATGAGCGAGGTTGATTAACGCTTCTTTGTAAGCATTGTTTGGGAATCGCGCAATGCATTCACAAGCCAGTTTGGCTTCATTATCAGCCAAAGTCTTAACGTAATCTAATGCACCGGTGCGTTTCACCGCACTCATCACCGTATCTATTTGGCTGAGACCACCTTTTTCAATGGCTTCCTTAATGGCAGCTGTTTCGTTTTCAGTGCCGTTGCGCATTGCATATAGTAGAGGCAGTGTTGGCTTGCCTTCACTCAGGTCATCACCAAGGTTTTTGCCAATGTCATTGGCATCGCCACTTAAATCTAGCACATCATCAATGAGTTGAAATGCCGTACCAATGTGCATGCCGTATTGAGCCAGTGCCGCTTCTTCATCTGCGGTGGCATGACTTAAAATGGCGCCAATCTGTGTGGCGGCCTCAAATAGTTTAGCGGTTTTGTAATGGATCACTTGCATATAAGCATCATCTGCGATGTTGGCATTATGCACATTAAGGAGTTGTAGTACTTCACCTTCAGCAATGGTGTTGGTTGAATTACTTAATACTTCCATCACGCGCATATTCTCAACAGATACCATCATCTGGAAAGCGCGAGAGTAAACAAAATCGCCGACTAATACACTAGCAGCGTTGCCAAATACGGCATTGGCGGTGCTTTTGCCGCGACGCTGAGAAGATTCGTCAACGACATCGTCATGTAATAGTGTTGCTGTGTGAATAAATTCAACAACAGCAGCGATTTTATGGTGGTCGGCTTGAACGTTACCAAAAAGGCCGCCTGCTAGTAGTACTAATGTTGGGCGCATGCGTTTGCCGCCACTATTAATAATATAGTCGCCAATTTGATTAACCAGTGGGACTTCCGAATGCAGTGAGTTTTGAATCACTTGATTAACAGATGACATGTCATCTTTAACGCATTGTTGAATCGTTTCAAAGGTTGATAAGTTGTTTTGCTGTAGTGCAGAGTCTAAAGGGCTGGACATTGCTGAAAATAAAGCCTTAAAATTTTTTATGGAATTTTAGCACATTCGACTTTTGTAGAAGGCATTCTGCTGTATTTTCTTTATATATAAGCACTATATATAGTGGGACTAAACATAAATGTGTTTCGTAAGTTTGCGGTTATAATATTTAATTAACAAACAGCGGGAATATTGTTTGCTTTGGCAATATTTTTGCGTATAATCCTCAGTTCTTTAGAAAGCGTAATTTTAAGGCTAAAATCATGTATGCAGTAATTAAAACTGGTGGTAAACAATATCGCGTAAACTCAGGTGAAACTCTGAAAGTTGAAAAAATTGAAGTTGATGTTGGTGGTACTGTAACGTTAGACGAAGTTTTAATGCTTAATGACGGCACTAAGACAACAATCGGAACACCATTTATTGGTGGTGCTAAGGTTGAAGCTACTGTTCTTTCACACGGTCGTGGTGACAAGGTAATGATTTTCAAATTCCGTCGCCGTAAGCATTATCGTAAAACTCAAGGCCATCGCCAGAGTTATACAGAAATCAAAATCGAATCAATTGCTGCTTAACTTTTAGTTAAGTAAGTAGATAATTTAAGGATAGAGAAAAATGGCACATAAAAAAGCTGGTGGTAGTTCACGTAACGGACGTGATTCGGAATCGAAACGATTAGGTGTTAAAGCATACGGTGAGCAAACTGTACGTGCTGGAAGCATTATTGTTCGTCAGCGTGGCACTAAAATGCACGCTGGTGAAAACGTAGGCATGGGTAAAGACCATACATTGTTTGCTAAGGCAGACGGTAAAGTGGCTTTCACGATTAAAGGCCCATTAAAGCGTAAAACTGTAAGCATTATTACAGCTTAATTAATTTAAGCTTAAATAAAGCCTCATCTATAGATGAGGCTTTTTTATTTGGTACACTGTAAATATGAAATTTATTGATGAAGCATCCGTAAAGATTTTTGCGGGCGATGGTGGCAATGGTATTGCGACATTTCGTCGTGAAAAGTACGAGCCGATGGGTGGCCCAAGTGGCGGTGATGGTGGTCGTGGTGGCTCAATCATTGTTGAGGCTGACCGTAACATCAATACATTAGTGGATTATCGCTATACTAGATCTTTCCGTGCGCAGCGCGGTGAAAATGGCCGTAGTAAAGAGCAGTATGGTCACAAAGGTGACGACCGAGTCATGCGTGTGCCAGTGGGTACAGTGATTACTGATAAGGCGACTGAGCAAATCTTGGTTGACTTAAGTGAACACGGTCAACGTGCACAATTAGCCGCGGGTGGTAAAGGTGGGTTAGGAAATGTTCACTTTAAATCCAGTATTAATCGCGCGCCACGTCAGTGTACACAAGGTGATCCAGGTGAAGAGCTTGAGCTGTACATGGAGCTTAAAGTGCTGGCAGACGTTGGTTTGCTAGGGATGCCAAATGCGGGTAAATCAACTTATATTCGATCAGTATCAGCAGCCAGACCCAAAGTAGCAGACTATCCGTTTACCACGATGCACCCTAATTTAGGTGTTGTGCGGGTGGATGCAGAGCGTAGCTTTGTGATTGCTGATATTCCGGGCATTATTGAAGGGGCTGCTGAGGGTGCTGGTTTAGGCCATCAATTTCTACGTCACTTACAACGTACCTCACTATTATTACATTTAGTTGATATTGCACCGTTTGATGATTCAATTGACCCAGTACATGAAGCAAAAGCGATTGTTGAAGAATTACGTAAGTATGATGATGAGTTGCATGATAAACCACGCTGGTTAGTGCTTAACAAAATTGATATGCTACAAGATAGTGCCGAAGTGGTCGCGCAATTTGTCAAAGATTACGGCTGGGATGGCCCAGTATTTGCAATATCAGCGATTAGTAGCGTTGGTTGTAAAGAGTTAGCTTATGCGATTATGGATCATATTGATGAATCTAAAGCATTGGCATCAAACGACGCGTCAGAATAAATCAGAAACCAAAAGGTTAAGTTAGATAAATTAAGCGCCATGAGTGCCAATCATCAATCATTACTTGTCGATGCCAATATTATTGTTGTTAAGGTCGGCTCAAGCCTAGTTACCAGTAATGGTGAAGGGCTAGATGCGTTAGCCATTGCTTCATGGGCTAAGCAGATTGCCGCGTTAAAACAGCAAGGTAAGCAAGTACTGTTGGTTTCTAGTGGCGCAGTAGCTGAAGGTATGCAGCGCCTTGGATGGAAAAAAAGGCCAGTGGCTATTAATGAGTTGCAAGCTGCAGCCGCTGTTGGTCAAATGGGCATGGTCCAAATGTATGAAAGTTGTTTTGCAAAGCATGGTTGTCATACCGCACAAATCTTACTGACTCATGGTGACTTAGCAGATAGAAAGCGTTATTTAAATGCGCGTAGTACCTTGCGCACTTTATTAGACTTAGGTGTGATTCCAATCATTAATGAAAATGACACCGTTGTGACGGATGAAATTAGATTTGGTGATAATGATACTTTAGCTGCCTTAGTGGCGAATTTGGTTGAGGCGGATAGCTTAGTGATCTTAACTGACCAAAATGGACTCTATACTGCAGACCCAAGAAGTGATTCAAATGCACAACTTATTAGTCATGCAATGGCTGGTGAAGCTTCGTTAGAGGCTATGGCTGGTGGTGCTGGATCTTCAGTTGGAACTGGCGGCATGCTGACTAAAATTACGGCTGCAAAGCGAGCTGCACGCAGTGGGGCGCATACCATTATTGCTTCAGGCCATGAGCCAGAGGTGCTACTAAAGCTTGTTGATGGTGAAGTCATTGGCACGCACCTTGCAGCCACACAGCTAAAAGTGAGTGCACGCAAGCAATGGTTGGCTGATCACCTACAGATGCAAGGTCAGTTAACACTGGATGCTGGTGCGGTTAAAGTGCTTCGTGATGACGGAAAAAGTTTATTGCCAGTTGGTGTTATTGCTGTTGAAGGAAAGTTTGAACGTGGTGAGGTAGTGGCCTGTTTAGATGCTGATGGCAATGAAGTTGCACGCGGCTTGGTTAATTATGCAGCCCATGAAGTGCAGCGCATTATGCAAAAACCAAGTAGTGATATAAAAAACATATTAGGTTATGTTGATGAGTTGGAGTTGATTCATCGGGATAATATGGTCAGTTTTAACTAATTTTTGAAATGATGTTTCATTTTTCTTTATACCTAAAAAAGGTTTAAGGGAGCGACAAAGGAAGTCGAGTGGATAAAAAACCATTAGTAGCAATTATTATGGGGTCAAACAGTGATTGGCCGACAATGCAAGGCGCGGCGCAAATGCTAGCCGACTTAGGGATTGCGTATACGGCTGAAGTTGTTTCAGCGCATCGCACGCCTGATTTGATGTTCAGCTTTGCCGAAACAGCTAAAGATAAAGGCTATCAAGTCATTATCGCTGGCGCTGGCGGCGCTGCGCATTTACCAGGCATGGTGGCAGCTAAAACAACCTTGCCAGTATTGGGTGTGCCGATCGCATCTAAACACTTACAAGGGCAAGATTCACTGCTGTCTATCGTGCAAATGCCAAAAGGCATTCCTGTCGCTACTTTTGCGATTGGCGATGCTGGTGCGGCTAATGCTGGTCTATTTGCAGCATCTATTCTTGCAAATGGTGATCAATCAATTGCAGATAAGTTAACTAAGTTCCGTGAAGTGCAAGCTGAAAAAGTGCATGCAATGCAGTTACCAGATCAGCCTTAATTTAATTTTCGATTACCTATTCTATTTAAGAAAAATACTATGAGTCAGTCAAATAATAAGCAATCAGTGATCTTACCGCCAGCCATGCTAGGCATGTTGGGTGGTGGCCAGTTAGGCCGCTTCTTCGTGATAGCTGCCCATGAAATGGGTTATAAAGTCACAGTATTAGATCCTGACCAAAATAGCCCTGCTGGCAAAATTGCAGATGCCCATATATGTGCGGCATTTGATGATGCTAAAGCGTTAAAAGAATTAGATGCGGTATGTGATGCGATTTCAACGGAATTTGAAAATGTGCCAGCACAAACATTAGCGACATTGGCTGAAACGAACATTGTGCGACCAAGCGCTGATAGTGTTGCCATTGCACAGCACCGTGTCAGTGAGAAAAATTTCTTAAAAGCATCTGGTTTGCCAGTTGCCCCATATGTTGTGGTGGAGACTGCAAGTGATATTCCGGAAGATAGTAGTGCGCTTTACCCAGCGATATTGAAAGTGGCGCGTTTTGGGTATGACGGAAAAGGACAGGCGCGTGTCAAAAATGCACAAGAGGCGACGGAAGCTTTTGCAACATTTAAGCATGAAGAGTGTGTGCTTGAACGAATGATGTCACTAGATTATGAAGTCTCTGTTGTATTGGCGCGCGATAGTGCTGGCAATGTAGAGGCTTTTAATACCGGTGAAAATAGTCATTTAAATGGTATTTTAGATATGACGATTGCGCCAGCACGTGGTTCTGAAGCGGTTAATAAAGAAGCGCAGCAGTTAGCTAAATCTGTGGCTGAAAAATTAGACTACACCGGTGTATTGGGTGTTGAATTCTTTGTTTGTGGCGGAAAGTTGTTAGTGAATGAGATGGCGCCGCGTCCGCATAATTCAGGTCACTTTACGATTGATGCTTGTGTCACAGACCAATTTGAGCAGCAGGTGCGTGTATTAACTGGTTTACCACTAGGTAGTGCGCGTCAGCATAGTCCAGCCGTAATGGTTAATTTGTTGGGTGATATTTGGCCTAATGGTGAAGCGCCAGCATGGGAGCATGCTTTTACTGCTTCAGCCTTAAAAATGCACTTGTATGGCAAACAAGCTGCGCGTGCGGGTAGAAAGATGGGTCACTATACGGTGATTGAGGATTCAATGGATGCTGCGATCACAAGCGCTATGAAGGTGCGGGATCAATTAGGTGTTGGTCAGTAGCTTTAAATATAAGCTTTAAAAAAATCAGCTAATGAAAGTTAGCTGACTTTTTTTGTATTTTATTTAGACATTAAAAAAGCCGAGAAATTCTCGGCTTTTTTAATTGGTGCTAGTTAATTTGCATTAACTTGGTATTGAGTAATTTACTCTTTACCGCCATCTAATCTATCTTGCAACTCTTTTAGCTCGTCCATTTTACCGTCACGTGCTAAAGCAGCTTGTTGTGGCCATGTATCAGGTTTGTGCATTGTGTAGCGTGAACCTGCAGCAGCTAGAATTTCTGATAACTTTTCAACTTTAGCGTCAGCTAGATCAGCAAAAGTAACAATGCCGTCAGTTGTTAGTAGTTCAGAGATTTTTGGGCCAATGCCTTCAATCAATGTTAATTTATCAGCTTTGCCAGTTGCTTTTGGCGCTGCTTTAGGTGCAGCTGCTTTTTTAGCAGGAGCAGCTTTTGGTGCTGAACCGTCCATTGATTTAATGGCTTGGTTTAAACGGCTCTTATGACGAGCTGCCTGATTCTTATGAATAATGCCTTTGTCAGCAATACTGTCAATAACACTTACATTTTCTCTGTAAGTAGCAGTTGCTGCGGCTTTATCGCCATCTTCAATCGCTTTAATAATTTTTTTGATTGCCGTGCGCAAAGTAGAGCGCAAACCTGCATTGTGAGCACGTTGCTTAACTGCTTGACGAGCACGTTTTCTTGCTTGTGCGGTATTTGCCATTTGTTTATCCTAAAGAAGCCATTCAAAATACGAAGCCACGCATAATAAGCTTTTTTTATTTTGAAAGCAAGTTTTAAATCTCGAAATTTGTTTCGAATACAGCGTGATATTATAGCGCATGGTAAAATGAAATGCTAAGTAATTAGTACATTAATCATTTCTTAACCCAATATTAACGAACACTTCACCGATATTCTATGAATTTACTTAACGCGTTGGCCAAAGTTGGCAGTATGACCTTTGTTTCGCGCATCCTCGGTTTTGTCCGTGATTTACTCATTGCACGTGTTTTTGGTGCCGGAATGTTAAGTGATGCATTTATTGTCGCATTTAAAATTCCTAATTTATTGCGCCGTATTTCTGCTGAAGGGGCTTTTAGTCAAGCTTTCGTACCAATCTTAGCTGAATATAAAAGCCAACGTACTTTTGATGAAACGCATCAATTGGTCGACCGTGTTGCCACCTTAATGGGCATTGTATTAGTGGTTGTTGCAATATTAGGGATGTTGGCAGCGCCATTTTTAGTCATGCTAATTGCACCAGGCTTTAAAACTGACCCTGATAAAATGCAATTAACGGTCGATTTATTGCGCATTACCTTTCCTTATATATTCTTTATCTCCCTTGTTTCAATGGCTGGTGGCGTATTAAATACCTTTAATAAGTTTACCGCGCCTGCGTTTACCCCTGTTTGGTTAAATGTGGCGATGATCTCGGCGATGTTGTTTTTTGCTGATCGTTTTGATGAGCCAATTAAGGCATTGGCATGGGGTGTGTTTGCTGGTGGATTTTTACAGCTCATGTTCCAAGTGCCATTTTTAAAACAAATTGGCTTGTTGCCACGCTTTGACTTCAATACAGGTGATGAGGGTGTTTGGCGTGTGTTGAAATTGATGGGCCCAGCCGTACTCGGTGTTTCTGTTGCGCAAATTTCACTCATTATTAATACGGTTTTTGCTTCTTTCTTAATGACTGGCAGTGTCAGTTGGCTATATTATGCCGATCGATTGATGGAATTCCCAACTGGTTTATTAGGTGTTGCCTTAGGCACTATTCTATTGCCGAGCCTTTCGAAAGCATTTTCAAGTAAGGATGAGAGCGAATACTCACAATTATTAGATTGGGGCTTACGATTAACGTTTATATTGGCTGCCCCTGCTGCAGTCGCCTTAGCTGTGTTAGCCACACCGCTGGTGGCAACACTGTTTCACTATGGTGAATTTACCGTACATGATGTCGCCATGACAAACAAAGCTTTAGTGGCCTATAGCTTTGGTTTGTTAGGGTTGATATTGGTGAAAATTTTAGCGCCAGGCTTTTATGCGCGGCAAAATATTAAAACGCCCGTTAAAATTGCGATCTTCACCTTAGTCATGACACAGTTGATGAACCTAATTTTTGTCTTTGGTTTAAAGTTAGGGCATGCTGGTTTAGCACTTTCAATTGGGCTAGGTGCTTGTATTAATGCTTCGCTACTTTTTTACAACTTACGTAAATCTAATACGTTTAAACCACAAACGGGTTGGTGGTCGTTCTTTATGAAGCTTATTCTTGGTTTGATTGTCATGGGCTTTGTCTTGCACTGGGCAATGGGTGATGCCAGTGCATGGCTAGATTACAGTTTATGGAAACGCCTTTATTATTTAGCGGGATTAGTGGTTGTTGGCGCTGTCAGTTACTTTGCTGTGCTATTTACCCTTGGTATTCGGCCGCAAGATTACATTCGTAAAGTTAAAAGTTAATGCAGATATTTAGACATACACCAAACACACAACAAGCGGCCAGCGCGATCGCCATTGGCAATTTTGATGGCTTGCATCTTGGGCATCAGGCATTACTCAAACAATTGGTTGATGCCGCTAAAGCACAATCACTTGTGCCGACTGTGATGACGTTCGAGCCACATCCGCGTGAATACTTTATGCCTGAGAATGCGCCGACAAGGTTAGCTTCTTTACGTGAAAAATTAGAATACTTTGAAAAAACTGGTATTCAGTCAACTTACCTATGTCGATTTAATGCGGATTTTGCTGCCATGACGGCAGATGATTTTATGCAAACAATATTGCGACATGCATTAAATGTTAAAACGGTTTTAGTGGGTGGTGACTTTCGTTTTGGTGCTAAGCGCCAAGGGTCTGTGCATAGTTTTAAAGAAGCTGGCTTTGGCTTAATCGACTTTCCACAAGTGATGGTGAATAATGCGCGGGTTTCCAGTACCTTAGTGCGCGACTCATTATTTAATGGGCAGTTAGACTTGGCTGCGACTTACCTAGGTCGTCCTTACAGTATTAGTGGCAAAGTCGTACATGGCGCAAAATTGGGCCGCCAAATCGGCTTTCCGACGGCAAATGTGCATATGCGGCATGAGCGTCCTGCTTTAACAGGCGTTTATGCTGTAAAATTAGACGGATTGCCTGCCGTGGCTAACCTAGGGGTTAGGCCAACGATTGCTGGTATCCCGAAATTGAAATTAGAAGTGCATGTCTTGGACTATGACGGAGACTTGTATGACAAACACGTACAGGTGGAGTTTTTCCATAAAGTGCGTGATGAAATGAAGTTTGATGGGTTGGATGCATTAAAAGCACAAATAGCAAAAGATATAGTAGTAGCCAAAGATTATTTTAAGAATTAGATCAGACGAAAATGACCGATAAAAAAACACAAAATAAAGAAAAGAAAGACCCAAAATATAAACTCAACCTGCCGGAAACAACGTTTCCGATGCGAGGCAACTTAGCGAAGCGCGAACCTGCTTGGCTAGAAAGCTGGCAGCAACGTGATGTGTATAAACGCATCCGAAAAGCACGTGCTGGCGCTAAAAAGTTTGTATTGCATGATGGCCCACCGTATGCAAATGGTGATATTCATATCGGGCATGCGGTCAATAAAATCTTAAAAGACATCATTATTAAATCGAAAACGATGGCTGGTTTTGATGCGCCATACGTACCGGGTTGGGATTGTCACGGCCTACCGATTGAATTGGTGGTTGAGAAAAAGCACGGTAAAAATATAGCCCCTGCTAAATTCCGCGAGCTTTGTCGTGAGTATGCCGCTGAGCAAGTCAACAAGCAAAAACAAGACTTTATTCGCTTAGGGGTATTGAGTGATTGGGATAACCCATACCTCACCATGGACTTCCAAACCGAAGCTGACATTATGCGTGCTTTGGGTGATATTTATAACAATGGTTATTTATATCAAGGCAGTAAACCTGTGCATTGGTGTACGGATTGCGGTTCAGCACTCGCTGAGGCTGAAGTTGAATATGAAGATGTGAACTCGCCAGCCATTGATGTTGGATTTAAAGTGGTTGACCAAGCGGCATTGAGCAAAGCATTTGGCGTAACAGTGAATGAAGATGCGTTGGCTGTCATTTGGACAACAACGCCTTGGACATTACCTGCTAACCAAGCCGTGAGTGTGCACCCTGAGTTTGATTATGATTTAATTAAAACGGCTAAAGGCTTAATCATTTTAGCGCGTGAATTAGCTGAAAAAACACTAGCCCGTTACGAAGAAGCTGATACACAGGTATTAGGTTCATGCAAAGGTGAAGCGCTAAATGGCTTGAAGCTAAATCATCCATTTGATGATCGTGAAGTGCCTGTGATTTGTGGTGACCATGTCACGATAGAAGCGGGTACTGGTTTAGTGCATACCGCTGCTGCACATGGTAATGATGACTGGTTAGTGATGCGTGCCAATTACCCTGAAGAAAAGCCGCGTGTATTAATGGGCGCTGATGGCCGATTCTTCACCAGTGAAATGGTGCCGTTTGAAGCCATTCGTGGGCTTGATCGTAAAGAAGCCAGTAAAGTGATTATGGCAACGCTGACTGAAAATGGCAGCTTAGTGGCCAGTGCACGTTTAAATCATAGCTTTCCACATTGCTGGCGCCATAAAACGCCACTCATGCAACTAGCCACGCACCAATGGTTTATTGGCATGAATGCGGAGGGCAAAGATGGCAAGCCACTACGCGAACATGCCAATGAAGCGGTTGATAGCACACAATTTTTCCCTAGCTGGGGTAGAGCACGCTTAGAAGGCATGATTAAAGGCCGTCCAGATTGGTGTGTATCACGCCAACGTAACTGGGGTGTGCCAATGCCATTGTTTGTACATAAAGAGACTGGTGAGCCACATCCGGATAGCATGATGTTGCTAGAAACAGCATGTTTGCAAGTTGAGAAGCAGGGCGTAGAAGCTTGGTTTAGTTTAGATGGCGATGCTTTCCTACAACAGCATGCACCAGCGAATGCTGAGCAATACAAAAAAGTGACTGATACGTTAGATGTTTGGTTCGATTCAGGCGTAACGCATGCTTCAGTATTGAAACGCCGTGATGAATTGCAACACCCAGCAGACTTGTACTTAGAAGGTTCTGATCAGCATCGCGGTTGGTTCCAAAGCTCATTACTCACAGGTTGTGCCATTGATGGCCGCGCGCCTTATGAAGCCTTGCTCACCCATGGTTTTGTGGTGGATGGCAGTGGTAAGAAAATGAGTAAGTCTAAGGGTAACGTGGTTGCACCGCAAAAAGTGATTAACACTTATGGTGCAGATATTCTGCGCCTATGGGTGGCGAGTACTGATTACTCAGCAGAACTGACGATTTCAGATGAAATTCTAAAACGTGTGTCTGATAGCTATCGCCGTATTCGAAATACGCTACGTTTCTTGTTATCAAACATTGCTGACTTTGATCCGAGTAAAGACCTATTGCCAGTAGATGAGTGGTTGGAGATTGACCGTTATGCACTGCATTTAAGCCATGAGCTACAAACTGATATTTTGGCTGACTTTGAGAAGTATGAGTTCCACTTTGCTATGCAGAAATTTGTCGGCTTCTGTTCAGAAGACTTAGGTAGTTTCTACTTAGATATTCTAAAAGACCGTTTATATACCTCTGGTGAAACATCACATGGCCGTCGTGCAGCACAAAGTGCGCTGTACCATATTACCCAAATGATGATGCGCTTGATCGCACCGGTATTAAGCTTTACAGCCGATGAAATTTGGCAAACGCTTGAATTGGATGCGGATGATGCAACGGTATTTGAATCAACTTGGTATGACTTGCCTGCACATGGGCTAAGTGATGTGCAATTGCAAAATTGGGCAACCATGATTGATGTACGTGGGCAAGCTGCGAAAGAGATTGAGGTGTTGCGTGGTGAAAACAAAGTGGGTTCATCATTGCAAGCTGAAGTAGCGCTACATGTAACAGAAGATCGCTTTAATGCCTTAAATAGTGTGGCGGAAGACTTACGCTTTGTGATGCTGAACTCAAGTACAACCACGTATAAAGTCGCTTCAGAAGCTGAGCAAAAAATATTGGTGAAACCAAGTGCACACGCTAAATGTGACCGTTGTTGGCACTACTGTGAAGATGTGGGTGTCGATGCTGAGCACCCAAGCATTTGTGGACGCTGTGTGAGCAACTTATTTGGTGCTGGGGAAAAACGCCAATATGCGTAAATGGCTCAGCATTAGTGCCATTGTGGTAGCCGTCGATTTATATACTAAACACCTCATTGAGCAAGCGTTTGAGTATGCTGAACACTTGCCTATCAATGCATTTTTTGATTTGGTGCGCTACCACAACACTGGTGCTGCTTTTAGTTTTTTAGCTGAAGCTGGCGGCTGGCAGAAATGGTTTTTCACGGGTATTTCAATTGTTGCGAGTGCAGTGATTATTTACCTATTAAAAAAACAGTTAAACAATCAATTGTACTGCTGGGGCCTAGCTTTAGTACTAGGTGGCGCATTAGGCAATTTATATGACCGCGTCTCACTAGGCTACGTTGTGGACTTTTTATTGGTGCACTATGATGATTGGTATTGGCCTGCCTTCAATGTAGCGGATAGCGCCATTTGTGTGGGCGTAGCCTTATTACTGATTGATAGCTTTAAACCTGAGCAACCGCAATAATGGCTTTAAATATCGTTGTTAGATATTTAAATTAGGAACCATCAACATGCCAGATTGGAAAAAGTTAATTGAGGCGAAAATTGCACTGGCAAAACGCGGTGCAAAATCACTGAAATCGACTGCGCTACCAATAGATGGCACCTCTGTTCGAGACCGTATGCCACCAGGGCAAACGCAAGTTAAAAATTTTCCGGTATTAGACATGGGCATTAAGCCTGAAGTGCCACTAGAAAAGTGGACCTTAACGGTATTTGGTTTAGTTGAAAATGAATTGCAGTTAGATTGGGATGCCTTTCAAGCATTGCCTCAAATCGATAGCATTTCTGACTTTCATTGCGTGACCCGTTGGAGCCAGCTAGAGATGGATTGGCTGGGCGTTTCTATGCAAGAGATTTTATCTAGCGCCGTGCCGACAGAAGCCGCACAATATGTAACCTTGCATGGGTATGATGGCTACACCACTAATTTACCATTAGATGCATTATTAGATGACGATGTGCTGATTGCGCATACTGCATTAGGTGAACCATTAACATTGGAACATGGTGGGCCTGCAAGAGTGATTGTGCCCAAACGTTATGCTTGGAAGGGTGCTAAGTGGATTAAAGCAATTGAGTTACATGCATATGATCGCCCCGGGTTCTGGGAGGTGAGAGGATATCATAACGATGCTTTTCCGTTCGAGGAGCAACGATTTACTGATGATGACTATTAACGTGGCGTTAGTAGTTTGCGCTTTATGCTTGGCGCTTCAAGTCAGTGATTGACTATTTTTTAGCCGCGTTATTAGAGACCATATTGAGTGTTTCTGTTGCTTCAATAATACTGTTTGCAACGTCTATTAATTTTTTGTGATTACTACGTGCTGTTTTTCGGATTGTTTCAAACGCTTGCGCATTATTTAAACCATTTTTTACCATCATAATACCAACAGCAACACTAACAGCACGGTCACCATCGAGAGCTGTTTGCAGCATTTCACCATTTTTTTGTAAGCCTTTTAATTCTTTTGCGCGTGCTAATGCTGTTTCAATAGCTGGTATGATCTGCGCAATATTCACAGGCTTCACTAAGTAACCAATGGCACCGGCTTGCTTTGCATTTTCAATCATTTCTTTTTCACTATAAGCGGTGAGAGAAATGAATGGGATGCTATTCATTTCGGTGAGTTTTGGCGTTAACTCTAAACCATCTCGACCTGGCATTGACATGTCTAGTAAGACTAAGTCAGGCCTTTCATTGTTATCTAACCATGTTTCAGCTTCGTAAACGGATTCTGCGGTATGGTTGCGGTAGCCTGCAGATTGCAAACCGGTTGATATGGTAGCTAAGACTAGGCGATCATCATCTACTAATAAAAGCGATGGAGATGATTTCTTTTGGTTTTCTGTCATAAACCTCTCCTTTTTAACTAATTATTTTAATATTACGGGATAACTAAGCTCTAATTCTACACGAATTCTCGGTTCTCCAATATTCCAGTGTATATACGCACCACTTTTGGGCATTAATGAAGACATTAACCCTAAACCTAACGCTGAATTAGGTTTTGCTTGTTTATCAGTGGGGCCAATATAATCACCATCGTTAAGAATGGAGATGGAAATTTTGTTTTTTAATTTATTTTGTTTATCTTTTATAAAGCGTAAATCAATTTCAACAGAGTTTTCACGTGTTTGATGCTTGACCGCATTGGTGATTAATTCATTCAAAATTAATGCAATTGGAACACTCTCTGATTTAGATAAGAGTACAGGTTCACATTGGATATCCATCTTGAATTTGATCTCTGTTTGCCACAAGCTGCCTATATTTTGGGTAATAGCTGAGGCAAGCTTGCTTACATTAATTGAAGCATCTGGTGTCGTTCCTTGTAAGCCATATAGGACTGCCACACTTTGTAATTGTGCATTGGCTTCATTAAATGGGGTTGCGTAGTCAGGGTTTTCAGTTGCAAACTGACTCAAAATTCCACTCACCCCTTGCAAGTTATTTTTAATACGGTGATGGACTTCACGTACAAGGGTATTACGGTGATTGATTTCATCCTGAATACGTTGTCTTTCTCTTGATTTTCTTTCGGTAATATCTTGGAAAGTACCTGCTATTTTATAGCCAGCACCATGTCTCTTGATCAATTCTCCGGTGGTTCTCACCCAAAGGTGATTATTTTTTGCCGTGATGATTGGTACTTCTAAATCATACGGTTGGCCTGTGGCAATACATTTTTGGACCGCTTCTCTTACAAGTGACCTTGCTTCAGGCTCATAAAAATTAATGGCTGTTTCAAGTTTGGGCGTGATTTTGGGTTCAACCTCATGGATTTCAAATAACTGATCGGTCCAGATCACCTCACCACTATTTAAATCATATTCCCAGCCACCAATGCGAGACATTTTACCTGTACGCTCAAGCATTTCATTTGCGATTTGCAGGTCTGTTCTAATTTTGAAGTTTTCCGTTTGATCTAACATTGTAGCTACCCTATGGGTAACCTCACCTGCAGAATCTAGAATAGAGTCAATTGACATTCGGAAATAAATTTTCTCGCCATTTTTCTTTTTACCCCATACCATCCCTTCGTATGAGCCACGTGTATTTATTTCATGAATGATGGATTGGGTTGTAGCTAGATCAGCAGATAAAAATTCTGGTGTTCTGCCAATGACTTCTTCTTCACTATAACCATGCAGACCTAGAAAGGCTTTATTTGACGATAAAATTTTGTGGTATTTATCAGTGATTAAAATAGCATTGGAAGTTTGGTTGAAAATGCGAGAAAATAATTTTTGATCTTCCTTTGCTTTTTTAGTTGAAGTGATGTCTGTGACAAGTACAAAAAAACCAAGTAGTTGATTGCATTCATCAAAATGTGGTTCGTACTTACACAAGCCCAGTCTTGGTTTACCGTCCTTATCTGGGTATTCTTGTGGCAATTCAAACTCACAAGGTACTCCTTTTAAAATAACCTCATTGTGCTGTTTTGTCAGGGAAGCAGTATATTCAGAAATCACTTCAGTATAGTGATAGCCGATGACCTCATTAAGATTTTTTCTAATCTTGTTTAAATATTGTGTATTAGCAAATTGGCAGTGTAAATTGTGGTCCCAATAAGCGACTGCAGCTGGTAGTGAGTTGGCAAGGACTTTAAAATAATGACTGTCATACGCGAGTGATTGGTTTAATTTTTCAACTGTTAAGGCATTACTTTTTGCCTCAATAAGTGATATAGCTTGTCTGGAGAGTCTTTCAAGTGCATCGCGTTGCATTTGACTTAATTGATGCGGTTTTGTATCTGATATTGCGAGTGTACCAATATTAAAAGCGCCTTTTATTCTAATCGGTATGCCAGCATAAAAGCGTATATGTGCCTCCCCAGTGACTAATGGGTTGTCTCTGAATAGCGGGTCTTCTGCTGCGTTTTCAACAACATAGAGTTCATTTTGTACAATGGTATGGGTGCAAAATGAGATGGCTCTTGGCGACTCTTTAATGCCTAAACCAACTTGGCTTTTGAACCATTGTCGCTCTTCATCAATGATGCTGATAAAAGCCATGGGGCAGCCACAAATTTGGGATGCGAGTACGGCTAGGTCATCGAATTCTTGTTCGGCTAATGAGTCTAGAATACCCAAATCAAAAATAGTTTTTAATCGCTTAGCTTCATTGTTTGGTACTGGTATTTTTTTCATATTATATTTTCGCTAATATGCATTAAGCAATAAATCAAACCAGCCTAAGGCTTATGTTCTTGTTGGCACTATTTTGAGTATGATTGATACGAGACTGAAACAAATAGCCCCAATAATAATGCCTAGTATTGCATCTGAAATAAATGGTGCTACGGTTGTCATGATCGATGAAAATATTGAATCACCCTCAACATATTTAAGCAATTTTTCATTGAGATGATGTAGCCAAGGTAGGCCGTGATTAATAATGCTGCCACCCACCAAAAACATGGCTGCTGTGCCTAGCACTGTTAAAACACGCATTAATAATGGCGCGAAACTTAATAAAAATTGGCCAAACATTCTTTGTAGCTTCCGCCAAGCACTGATGCCTTGTTTTTTAATCAGGTAAATGCCCGCATCATCAAGCTTTACGATGCCTGCCACTAAGCCATAAACACCCACTGTCATTAAAAACGCAATGCCTGAAACAACAATAATTTGTTGAGAGAAGCTTGCGCCAGTGACCGTGCCTAACGCAACCACAATGATTTCTGCGGAAAGAATAAAGTCTGTGCGAATAGCGCCTTTAATTTTATCTTTTTCGAAAAGGACAAGTTCAGATGGCGTTTTGATGGCTGTTTTACGTAGTTCTTTTTGATGTGCTTTGTTTGGATGTAGTACGTAATGCAATACTTTTTCAAAGCCTTCGTAACATAAAAATGCGCCGCCAAGCATGAGGAGCGGTGTAATTAACCAAGGAATGAAATAGCTAATTAACAGTGCCATTGGCACTAAAATCAATTTATTAATGAATGAACCCTTGGTTACTGCCCAAACGACAGGTAGCTCACGCTCTGCTGATACACCTGTGACTTGTTGTGCATTAAGGGCTAAATCATCGCCTAATAAACCTGCTGTTTTCTTTGCTGCGACTTTTGTCATCACGGCGACATCATCTAAAACCACTGCAATATCATCTAATAGTACAAGTAAACTACCTACTGCCATTTGAACAATCCTTTTATCTTTATATTGGCACATTATAAATGTTATGCGCACTAATTGATGCTTAACTTATGATTTAGTGGGATTTTTGTATAATTTTCTTTGTAATGTACGGCAGTGCATGTTTAAGCTGCGTGCAGTGGCTGAAATATTGTCGTTATTTTCTGCTAACACGCGTTGGATATGTTCCCATTCCAATCTATTAACTGATAATGGATTAGCGGTGACTTCAATAGCGTCATCACCAGCGCGTTTTGAAAAGACTGCGATGATTTCATCGGCATCGACTGGCTAGGCTAAATAATGTACCGCGCCTTGTTTAATGGCTTCAATGGCAGTGGTCATGCTAGCAAATCTGGTGAGGACAACAATGTTAATGCCCTCATTAAACGCCACTAATTGCCGTACTAAGACTAAACCTGAGTTACCTTCCATTTTAAATCCACCACTGCAAACTTTGGCGCTTCTGTTTGCGCTAGGGCAATGCCAGCTTCTGCACTAATGGCTGTTTTAACATCAAAGCCGTGTTTTTGCATCGCTTGCGATAACACGATTAAAAAATCGCGACCATCATCAACCAGTATTAAGCTTGGCAGTTCTGCTGTGTCAGCATAAACTTGGGTTTTGGTTGTCATGAGAGCGCTACAAGTCAATCATGAATATTATAATTAAGGATAATTTAATATTATTATGCATTTTTTAGAGAAAAATGTTGTTTTTAGTACTGAAGATGCATATGGCACTATCAGTGTTGTTGATGAGGCAGATGATAAGCGCACGCTTTATTTTGGTGATGGCAGTAAACAAAGCCAAATGTTAAAAAACAACCCTGATCGCGTATTAACCCCATATGAAAAAGTCATGGCGTGCTGGCAACTATTTGTCCCGCAAGATGCCCGTAATGTGTTGGTGTTAGGTTTGGGTGGTGGAAGTGCGACTAAGCATTGCTTGCAAGCGTTACCAGAAGCACATATTAGTGTGGTTGAATTGCGTGAATCGGTTGTTAATGTCGCACGCGATTATTTTGCTTTACCGAATGATGACCGATTGACTGTTTATTTAGATGATGCTGCTCAATTTATTGCTAATCAAGCACAAGATGCGGATAAGCCATTTGACCTTTTGCTAGTGGATATGTATGACCTTGAAAACCTATATGCTTATATTTATTCAGAAGACTTTTTAAACAACTGCCTGAAGCTGCTTAATGTTGGTGGCGTGGTGGCGCTGAATTTATGGGGCAGCCATCAAACAAGGTTCGAAAGTGTGATTGCTGCGTTAGGCAAAGTATTTCATTGGAAAATACTGGTGGTGCCAGTGGTGGAGTCTAGTAATGTGATTGTATTTGCATTTCACCCAGAGACACCGACGTACACCTTTGAATCATTACTCAAGCGTATTGGTCACTTGGAGAAAGATTTCTCGGTGCCATGGAAAACGTATTTAGAGACTATATTGCAAAACAACCATGAGCAATTATCATTATCTATTACGCTTTAAAAATCAATTTGGCGATTGGTCTTTAATGATGCTTTGTGCGCTACCTTCTGGGTGATTTTTGCTCGTAAGTTCTCCCTCATATTTGGCCAAAGTGAGTTGCATCAAATAAAACGTGCTCATCACTGGCATCAGCGGCATTGTCTAGTGCATTTAAAATGGCGCGGGTTAGTGTGCATCAAGCACAAGCTTAGGGTTGTCGCTATTTTCTTTAATGCTGACGGTGAACGCCGCGGGTGGTCTTGTATCTTGCCAGCGTGTAATGGTTTGTCGTATTAAAGTTTTGGTTGCGGTAGGCTGGTTTTAATACAATCAATCCTGCAAAACGTTCACTATGCATTCGCATTTAAAAAAGATCTGCGCTATTTGATGGCATGTCTTGTGCTAATTTTGCATCTAAGAAAAAATTTACACGTTTGCTTGGTTTGAAATACGCTAACACATCTGTTGGTAGCTGGTTTGGGCGCAAGCAAATGCTGATATGAATATTTGGCTCTTCACGCAAATCAATAATGGTTGGTTTTTGATTTTGCTTCGAAGTTTCGTGCAGCATCACAAATGGACGTAGCGGATGGTTAATGTTGCCAGAAATCACATTAGCATAAACACCGGTTGATAGCTGTACAACACTGCCTGGCGGGTAAATGCCCATGGTTTTAATCATGCGCTTTAAAATGGTTTCATCGTATTGTGTACGTTGGTTAGCAAATAAATACGCCAGTGCTTCATAAGGTGTTTTAGCATTTTCTAGCACTATCGGGTTGCATAAATCATCATATGCGCTCACTAGGCCAACTAAGCGTGCTAGTGGGTCAATTCGTTCACCTTGCAGTTTGTTGGGGTAGCCTGAACCATCCATTAGTTCATGATGCTGATGGATAATTTGTGACACATGATTAGAAAGGCCAGCCTCTAATGCGAGTTTTGCACCATGTGCACTATGCGTTTCAAAGGTCAGCTGCTCTGTTGGGCTTAAGTTTGGTTTTGTGAGTAATGTACTGTCTAGTTTGAGTTTACCAATGTCGTGGAATAATGCAGCTACCCCAAGTGTTTTGGCTTCTTCTTTAGTGAGGTCTAATGTTTTTGACATCATTAAAGAAAGCACCAATACATTCATTGAATGTTGGTAATCCTCATCGGATTGGTTGCCATTGATGGCATGAATGGCAATATCACCCTCTGTTAAAGCAACATCCACCATCTCACCAATAATCACGTCGCCTTGTGCGATAGAAGCTTCAGGATCCACCAAAAAGTTTTGCGTGGCTTCTTTTGCCATGTGGCTAGCCGCAGCAAATTTCTTTTCATTTTCATCAATGGCTTGATGCAGCTGAATTAAGCGAACCTCTTTAAAGGTAGGCGAATTTTCTTCAATGTTTGCACTACTATTACTTTCAACCGTGAGTGTTTCAGCCGTCGCAATAGGTGAAGTTTCTGTTAAAGCTTGATCATTGATGACTAAAGGCTTTGTATCACTGCGTAATGGGTTGTAACGCAATTGTTTTAAACCGATTGATTTTATCTTCGCGACTTGTTCGTTGTCTTGAATTTTAAAGTTGCTAAACGCAAAAGGGTGGTCCATCCAGCCAACATCAAGATGGACAAACAGCCCCACACAAATTTGCGCTGGCACAATGGTATGCGCTCTATTTTTTTGTACTGATTTATTCAACATCATGTGCTTCTTCACGACTGTTTTCAGATAGTAGCGCGGTAAATTCAGTCATGTTGACCGGTTTACCATATAAGTAGCCTTGCGCCTGATTACAGCCAATATTATTTAAAAAGTCAGCTTGTGCTTTTGTTTCGACCCCTTCAGCAATGACATCAAAGCCTAAGCTACGTGCCATGGCATTAATGGTGTTCGCAATCACAGCATCATCTAAATCATCTGGTAAGTCTTTAACAAATGATTGGTCAATTTTGATTTTATCTAGTGGTAACCGTTTTAAGTTAGAGAGCGAAGAGTAGCCTGTGCCAAAATCATCAATGGCCAAGCTAATGCCTAATTTTTTAATGCGTTTAAACGTTTCAATCACATAGTCAGTATTTTGCATGACCGTGCTTTCAGTAATTTCAAGTTCCAGCATGCTTGGGTCACAGTCGGTTTCAATAATAATGCCGTAAACCGTATCAGCAAAGTTACCCTTCATGACTTGAACGCCAGACACATTCACCGATATCCATTGGATATCAAAGCCTTGCGCCTGCCAATCCATCATTTGTAAGGCCGCTTGTCTGAGGACCCATTCGCCTATTTGTACAATGAGACCAGTATCTTCAGCCACAGGAATAAATGTGGCTGGGGAAACAAGCCCGAGTTCTGGGTGGTGCCAGCGAATTAGCGCCTCAGCGCCAATGATTTTTTGATCTGAAATCGACACTTGTGGCTGGAAGTAAAGCTCGAACTGATCACGCGCTAAAGCGTGGCGCAATTCATTTTCCATGGTGAAGCGTGCAATCGCATTGGTGCTTAAATCTTCAGAGTAAAAGCAGTAATTGTTTTTACCGCGATTCTTTACTTGATACATCGCAATATCTGCGGCTTTGATGAGGCTCTCAACATCATTGCCATCTTGGAATGAAATGGAGATGCCAATACTTGCGCCAATAAAGATCTCATGGCCATCAATAATGAATTCACGTTGTACTTCTTGAATGATTTTTTGCGCCACAATCGCTGCATCATCAGATTGCGTGATGAAATTCATCATCACTAAAAATTCATCACCACCTAATCGCGCGACGACATCACTATCACGAATCACAAGGCTAATTCTTGAGGCTACTTCAAAGAGTAATTTATCCCCTACTTGGTGACCTAAACTATCATTAATGGCTTTGAAACGATCTAAATCGATAAATAAAACGGCGGTTTTATGTTGTTCACGTTCGCCGCGTTTAAGTGCATGGTTCAGTAGCTCATTGACTAAACGGCGATTTGGTAAGCCGGTTAATGTGTCATGGTTCACTAGCTTATTCAAGCGCATTTCAGAAGCTTTTGACTCAGTAATGTCTGAGAAGATACCCACGTAATTAATCACCTTACCTTGGTTATCTCTAACGGCATTGAGTGTTAGGCTCTCTTCATAAACCTCACCATTCTTGCGCGTGTTTTTTAGTTCACCTTTCCACTTACTTTCCTTCGAAATGGTTTCCCACATTTCATGGTTACCCGTGTCGAATATTTTAGGCGCTGAGCCTAATACATCTTCTTCACTGTAACCAGTAATATCGGTAAAGCCTTGGTTGACTGCTGTAATGGAACCGTCAGCATCAATAATCATAATGGCCTCAGAAGCACTATCAAAGGCTATTTTTGCTTGTTGCAAGCTTTTGCCCGCGTTTTCTTTTTCAATGGCAACGCCCAATGAGCGGCCAACGGCCATCAATGCCCCTAACTCTTGCGGTGAAAACTTGGTAAATGCTTCTTGGCGTTCAATGACAATGTTGCCCCACCATTGCTTGCCTGTGAATACGGGCACGACCATGATTGACTCAATGGCAAATTGTTTCAGGTGCTGATACTCAATCTTAGGTAACTCATTGACGCCACCGTAAACCGTATTGCCATGCTTTAAAATGTCCAACCATCGTTGAAATTGGTGTGTATTAAAGTCAATGCTACTGATGGCATCATGATTAATATCTGGCCCTGGACTACTCCAATCTAACAATAACTCAGATTGTATTGCTGAGTCATTATTATCTTGATGAACCGAATTTTTGAAAATGGATACACGGTTAAATCTGGCTGATGTGCAAATTTGCCCCAGTACTTTTGGTGCAACACTTTGCCATGAGGCTGAGGAGTGCAGCATCCAATCACATGAAATAAGTGCATCCAATAAAGCGCTTCTATCGCGTAAATGGTGCTCTGCTACTTTACGCTCAGTAATGTCGCGGCCAATGGTTACTAAGCCTTGTTTTGAGCCATCTTCATTAAAGATCGCAATCTGATGGGTATCGAATACTTTTTCACCGCCACCTGGCATGGCAATGGTTTCTTCATTGCGTACTAAGTATTCTGACTCCCATGCAGCATTATCAGTTGTGTTGAAGTCGTCAAACGCAGCTTTAAAGACCGGGTCAATTAACGCTGCAATTTCATTATTTGTTTTGTGTTGATAACTATTTTGTGGAATTTGAAACAGCGCAAGACAACTTTTATTGGTCAATAACCAACGGTTGTCTGCATCTTTAACGCAAATAAAATCTGGACTTGCATCAATCACATTGCGTAATAAGTGTTCTGTTTGTCTTAATTTATGCTCAACACCAATGCGATTAGTGATGTCATGCATGTGGAATACATAATCACTTTTATTGCTATCTAGTAAATGGTTGGTTTTGCAGAAAACCTGTAATGAACGTAGTTGATTATCCACTGCATATTGGATGACAAATTCATGTTGAGATTTTTTAACTACTTCAGTCGTTAGGCGTTTTTTAACGGTGCTTGGTAGCAGCGCTTTGCCTGCCATCACCTTAGCGGTATCTAATGCAAACGCATCAATCGCGTATTGATTGGCATAATTAACGTTGAACTTTGAATCAGTTGAAAAGATAGCCACGCCATGCAATGTCGAGAGCAGATTTTTAGCCAACGCAAGTTCGTTAGCGACAGTGCTAATACTCTGCGCGCTATTGCTTGTGCTGTCTTTTTGTTTGTTTATATTTTCAGTACTTTTCAAAGTGTCTATCTGTTCCGTAACATTCGCTTTGTATAGCGGTAGTCCTGCAATTAAAGTGCTCTAATGAACATAACGACGGTTAAACTGGGTTCTTTAGGCTAATGTTGTATCGCGGGTGAATGTGACTTAAGTGCGTGAAATGGTGAAGTTCGTCGCGAGCTACCAGCCAATCCCAGCTTGGAACTATAGTGTGGCGGGTCGTTATAGTGGCCGATAATATACCAATCTTGATAATAGTGACGTGAAAGATGCAACCTATATTAGTGCGAGCAAATTCTTTTTTGTTGATGTCAAAGTCAACTATCAATTTAAAGATCGCTTCACAGCAAGCCTAGGGATTGATAACATCAATAATGACAAAGCTTATGTACGTCACTTATATCCACAAAGAACGGCTTATGTGCAGATTAAGTTTGACTACTAATTTGAATGGCTTTGTTTGATTTGAAACAATAAAAGGGTTGTCATGAAAACGTTATTACACATTCTTTCGAGTGCTTTGTTGTGTTTGCATTTAATCTTGCCAGTGCAGGCGCATGAAGCACATACTGAGCACAGCAATGAGCCGCACAAATTAGCTGTTTCAGTGGCGATGGATGCTAAGCAGCAGTTATGGCGGGCGAGTGTGCAAGATGGTTTTGTGATGGTCGCAAAGAGTACGGATCTCGGCAATACTTTTTCAGCACCAGTAAAAGTAAATGCTAAGCCAATGAAAGTGGCCGCACGTGGTGAAGCAAGGCCCAAAATTGCATTGGCGAATAATGGCAATATTTACCTAACATGGACAGAGTCACTTAAAAAACGATTTGCGGGTTACGTTTGGTTTGCGCGCTCCGTTGATGGCGGGAAAACGTTTGAGAAGCCATTCATTGTGCACAAAGACCGCGCTAAAATTACCCATCGATATGATGTGTTGAGTGTTTCAGGTAATGGCAAAATCACAGTGGCATGGGTAGATAAGCGTGACTTGCTTAAAGCTAAGGCTGCGGGTAAGCCTTACACTGGTGGCGCGATCTATTATGCCGTTTCAAGTGATGCAGGTAAGACCTTTGCAATGGAACAGAAATTAGCTGATAGCAGCTGTGAATGCTGCCGTATTGCCATGACCACAAAACCAGATGGCACTGCGGTAGCCATGTGGCGCCATGTGTTTGAAGGTGGCGAGCGTGATCATATGATGGGTGAAGTGCCTACTAACAATGCAGCGCCAGTATTGCACCGTGCGACCTTTGGTAGCTGGAAAATAGACGGTTGTCCACATCATGGAGCGGCAATCGCACGCGGTGGTGAAGGCGACAAGTGGTGGGGTTATCACATGGCTTATTTTGATGGTAAAGATAAGAAGCCTGGTCTTTATTACACACGGATGGATGGTGAAGCTTGGGCCTCTTTCCCTGCTAAAAAGTTTGGTAACCATGCAAAACAAGCGGCGCATCCTGCCTTATGGAGCCGTCAGGATGAAACAGGTGAACATTTGTGGCGGGTGTGGCGTGAGTTAGATCAAAAAGAATACCAAATTTTAGGGCAATATTCTGATGATGGCGGGCGTAGTTGGCAAGATCCTAATGTGCTGATGACAGCTGTTGGTAAAGTTGACTATCCACAGCTAGTGGGTCATGGCCATGACGTACATTTGGTTTGGAATACGAAAGCGCTTGGTTTAGTGGTTAAAAAACTATCGACTAACTGATTGACTTACTAACCAGCTTTAAGCGCATCTTGTTGATGCCAAATGACTTTATTACGTCCTGATGTTTTCGCTTGGTATAAATTGTTGTCAGCTATTTTGAGTGTTTCATCCAAATTAGTTGATAACGTATCGGTTGCCCCAATGCTCACCGTGACAGAAAGGATTTTATCTTGATGGCTAATCTTCTTTGCCCGAATATTTTCAATTAATGTATTTAAAAGCTGGTCTGATTCGGCTGCAGTCGGTAAAGAGATAATAAAGCCAAATTCTTCGCCGCCAATTCTGGCACATATTTGATTTTCTAATGTTTTTTGAATGGTTTCGCCAATTTGGTTTAGGACAGCATCACCACAGTCATGGCCATGGGTGTCGTTAACGCGTTTAAAGTGATCAATATCAATGATGCCAACTAGGGCATGGTTGCTCGTCGCAATGGCCTTTTTAATGGCAGTTTCACCTTGTGAGAAGAAATCGCGGCGGTTGGGTAGCTTGGTGAGGAAGTCTACATGGGCTACATTGTAAATCTCTTCGATATAACACAGCATATTCAAATTTTGATTCACACGACAGGTTAATTCATCATATGAAAACGGTTTGGAGATGAAGTCATTGGCACCATGCTTAAGAAACTTAGCCGATAGGTTGGTCACACTGGTACTGGATATGCCAATAATGCAAAGTTCATTTTGATTTTTGAATTGACGCGCTTGTGCTGTAAACGTAAGACCATCCATCACAGGCATTTCTGCATCCACTAATATCAACTTAACATCAGGATGCTTTTTAAGTAAGGCTAGACCTTCCTCACCATTGGCGGCACCAACCACCTTTAAAAATTGTTTTTTAAGGAAAGTGCGGGTCATTTCTCTAATGGATTCTGAGTCATCAATCACAATGACTTTAATGAACTGGTTAAAATACAGTCGACCGATTAGTTGTACTAGGTATTCATAGGCATTGATGTTTTGCTTTAACACATAATCAATGATGCCTTTTTTTCTTAACTCATCATGCGCATTTTGATCAAAGAAGCCCGTAATCGCAATGATTGACTGCTTGTGTGAATTCAGTAAGTCAATGATTTCGCCGTTAGGGGCATCGGGTAAGTTTAGGTCGCTGACTGTAATGAAAAATTGGCTGGCATCTTTTTCAAGTATGTCTTGCGCTTCTTTGTATGTGCTGGCGATGGTTACATTAAAGCCCCAGCGGTCGGTTAACATACCGGCTGTCATGGTGGCGAGTGATTGTTGGTCCTCAACCAATAAAATATGGCAATCTGCCTGATTGCGCACTATTGGCTTGCGGACTACTGTGCGAGAGCTGGACATGGTAGTGAGTTTGTGCTTTATATAATTACTTCAAGTAACGCTAACTATACGCCCGTTTTTATGACTATAAATGACAATTAAGACGGTAAAAATCAATTAACTCTAAAGCTATTATTGAAATCAGATTGACGCTATTTTTTTAATTTCTGTGTAACCTCGAAAATTAACATGCCAAACAACATCGCTGCTACAAATGTGCCAGCTTCTTTTAGCATGCTTAACGATGCCAATGCTGGGCCTGGACAAAATCCGGCAAGCCCCCAGCCAATACCAAATAATGTTGCACCGATGATAAGCGGTTTATCGATCGTTGTGTTGGCCGGATTAGTGACTTGTTCACCAAGCAGGGTGTGGTTGTTTTTATAAACTAATTTAAAGCCGATAAAACTGACGGCAATCGCACCAATCATGACAAATATTAATGATGGATCCCATTGCCCTGCAATGTCTAAAAAGCCGATGACCTTAGCTGTGTTGGTCATGCCAGACAGGATTAAGCCTAAACCGAAAATTAACCCTGAGAGCAGTGCTGAAAAATAATGCATATTAAGCCCCTACCATTGTGCGCATGATAAACACGGTGATGATACCAGCGATCATAAAAGTGACAGTGGCCACGATTGATCGGGTTGATAATCGCGCCATGCCGCATACCCCATGGCCACTCGTACAGCCATTGCCTAAGCGGGTGCCAAAACCTACGAGTAGTCCAGCAATAATGAGTAGGTTGCTATCGGCTTTTAATTCAATAGTTGGCAGTGGCGCAAAGGTGCTGTATACCAACGGTGAAATGATTAAACCGAGTAAAAAACACACACGCCAAGCAACACCGCCTGGTTGTGGTCTGAGTAAGCCGCCTAAAATGCCACTAATACCTGCTATTCGGCCATTAAACAGTATTAACAGGCTGGCAGCTAGCCCAATTAACAAGCCGCCGTACAAGGCGTTTAAAACCGAAGTTGTATTCCAAAGTATCATGCTAGTTCCTATCGGGAATTATTCACAGTGTCATTTAAACGTAAAGAGATTAATTGAAGCGGTATTGCCAATGGTAGATTTAGAGTAGTTGGTAAGTTTTTAAGATGACTTTAATATCGGTTGGGTTAAATGCTTGGTGGCCTTTAAAGCCCATGGCAATTGATGCGTTCACGTTATCAATATTGTCGTCAAAGAAAATGATCTCTTCAGCGGGTAGCTTGAGTTGGTCGAGCACAATTTGAAATGAGGGGGGTGCTGGCTTTAAATGGCCAATTTCATGCGATAAAAATAAATGCTGAAAATGCTGATGTAAGTCTGTTGCTTCAACACGTTCCCAATGGGTTGGACTCGTATTGCTAAGTGCCGCTAATGTAATGTTAGATGGGATTGCTGCTAATAATTCAAAAGTGTCAGGGAATGTACCCACAATCCAAGTGGCAAAGTTCTCAATAAAAGCTTGCGGTGTGATAGTGAGATTAAGGTCATTAACCGCACCAATGGCAAATGCATCGGCTTGTATTTTACCGGTCTCATGGGCAATCACAGATGGTGAGGCCATCCATTGTTTATAAATGTCATCATAGGATAGGCCGCTATTGAGTAATTTGGCGATAGAAGGTAGGCCGTTTAACTCAATGAGTACGCCGCCAATGTCGAATAAAATTGCAGAAATTTTCATAAATTTTGACTAGTGATTGTAAATCAGGTGCTGCAATGAAAAACGCCCTTGCTTTTTAATAAAGGCAAGGGCGTTTTGAAACTGAGGTGAAACTTAAGCTTCTACGTTAGCACCAACAATTGCAGCCATTTGCATCATGTCAATTGTTTGGCCTTTTTGCAGACCTGATAAATCAGTTAACTTACCTGATTTACTGGTTGAAACTGTTTTTTTGAAGATTGGTAATAATTTGTCGTCAGCAACAATGTATTTACCAGCATTCATCGCATCACCGTTTACAGTTTTAGTTTGTAAACCGTTAGCTTTAATGTATTCCCAAAGTTTTTTAGTGACTTCAGTACGTGGAAGAGCAGTTTCCCCTAAAAGTGCTGCTAATTCGCTTTGTAATTTAACTGGTTTGCTTAAACCTTTTGCTTCTGCCATGTAATACTCCTAAAGATGGTTATATTTGAAATTGAGATTTATGTTTATCTCTTATTGTTTGTACTTGCAAATTTCAAGACTCGCTACTGTAACACTACTTTTATCTGCTTGTTAAGCGTTATGCAGTGTAAAACGATTAAATATGGTGATTATTTACAAAATAGTGCCATTAATCTGTTTTTTCATATGATCGGTGGGCTATCTGTCAATAGCCCTTTTGGGACTTATGGATGCCTAACGATCTTGAAAATATTAGCTTTATTACAATTTTCTGATTGCAGACTACATCAGTTTTAGGTTGATTTTTCTGCAATAGCCTTCAGTTTTATGCTTAAATCTAATCATGAAAAAAATGATTGCCATTGTGTTAGCCATTATCCTTTACCAACAGTGGGGAACCATTCAGTATCATCTGAACCCTCCACCAGATTATGCAGCAGCACATGATGGTAAAGTGATTTTGTATGGGACTGATTGGTGTGGTTATTGTCAAAAAACACGCGTGCTATTAACCGAAAATAATATTCCCTATGTTGAATATGATATTGAAAAATCAGCAGAGGGCGCTGAACAGCATAAGCGCTTAGGTGGTACTGGTGTGCCCGTACTGTTGATTAAAGGGCAAGTGCTTAAGGGCTATAGTCCAGAGCGTATTTTGCAAGCGGTTAAAGGGTAGCCGTGTTTCAATCTTTAGAAACGATTAGGCCCGATAAGTTTCCCAAGCTGCTGCAAGTACAATAATGGCCCCACCAACTAGTGTAGTCAATGCTGGTTGTTCTTTTAGAATGATGAACGCGAAAATAGTCCCGTAAACAGGTTGTAAGCATGAGACTAAGCTCACGGTCTTAGCGTTGAGGGTGCGTAAGCCTTTAGCAAATAGTGTGTGGGGTAGTGCTGTGAATACCGCGCCGAGCACTAATAGTTGCACCCATATATAAGTATTTTCGATTGGTGGCATTTCATTCACAAAAAATAAAGTCATTAATACAATCACGGCGCCTTGATACATGATCGAGACTTCACCACCATATTGTGAAAGATAATGTCGTTGAATCACATTGCGTACAGAAAAAAGTAATGCTGAAAACACGCCCCATAATATGCCTAAGGTAACTTCACTATCGAGTGAGAATTTTGGCACCATTAAAAATACGCCAAAGATAACCAGTAACCCACAAAAGATATCGGCTGGCTGTGGTTTCTCGCCTTTTAATAGCGGCTCTAACAAGATAGTAATCATTGGGTAGGTGAATAGGGCGATCATGCCGATGGCAATGCTAGAGACTTGCATGGCATGAAAATAAGTAATCCAATGTAAGCCTAGTAATGCACCGGTGATGATCATGAGTAGTACGTGTTTATTTGAGGCTAGCACTAGCGACTGCTTGCGCCAGCGCAATATGATGAATAATAAGCTGACAGCGATAACGCTACGAATTGCCGTCATATCGAGTGCTGATAAATCAATGGCTTTTGAAAATAAGCTGGTGCCGCCAAAAATCAAACCAGCAGCATGGACATTGAATAAGCCTTTATTTTTTGCGGGTGAAGACATAATGCCTTTTGTAAACGATTGATGTTGAAAAGCCTAGTCTTTAAATGACTAGGCTTTTAGTGGATGAAGCAAACGCGGTTACTTTATTTGTGGTGCTCTTACTTTTTCATAAGCCGATAATAACTGTTGATGCATGGTGCAGTTTTCCAAATTAGGGCCAAGGTCATCTAAACCAACGTACTGACTTTCTTGATTGATTAAGCTGGTGGCCGTTGCTAATGTTTTTGCACCATAGAGGCGGGTTAGGTTTTCTGCGAATAAATCAGTGTCGCTTTCCAACTCTTCTTCAATTTGGATTAAGTTAGCAATACAGCGATACAGCGCTGCTCGGTCTGCTGGTAGTTGGTTGTAACTTTCTAACCACGCACAGCCGTCTAAAATATCATCGGTTGATCCAGCGGCTAATGCCGCCAGTGTTTTAAGTTCACCGACACGCAAATCGCCCCAAGGCGTGCCATCGTCATGGCATAAGCCAATTAAAATAGTCAGTGCACCTTCATCGGCTAAATCTAACTCCAATAAGGTTTCTAATAACTGGGTTGATTCATCTGTGCTTAATGATTGCAAGCGTAAGGTATAAGGGCGAACAATATTGCCGACGGTATTATTAAGCCATTCTAATTCTTCAACTGGGTAAATTTCACTCATGCCCGGTACGAAGATGCGGCAAGCATACACACCTAGGTGGGTGAAGTCGCTAATGTACATATCGTGGCCACTGTTATGAATGGCTTCAACACACCAGTTGTAATCTTCTTCAGTGGTGGTGCCAAAGTTCCAATCTACAAATTCAAAGTCTGGCGTACTACGTAAAAAGTCCCAGCTCACAGTACCGCTTGAATCGACAAAATGGATTTCAATGTTTTGTGAATCAGCGACTTCATCCATATCAAAGCTTGGTGGTACAAAGCCTTTTAAACTACCTAATGCACGACCTTGTAATAATTCAGTCAGTGAGCGTTCTAACGCTACTTCAAAGCGCGGGTGTGCACCAAAGCTTGCAAAGCAGCCCTGATCTTCAGGGTGGAGTAGTGTCACGTTCATCACTGGGTATTGGCCGCCAAGTGATGCGTCTTTCACTAAAATGCCGTAACCCGCATCACGTAATTGTTTAATACCAGCGGCAATCCGTGGGTAGCGGTTAATTACCGCTTCTGGCACATCTGGCAAACAAATGCCTTCTGCAATAATTCTATTCTTAATATTACGTTCAAAAATTTCAGCCAGTGCTTGCGTGCGTGCTTCCATTTTGGTGTTGCCCGCACTCATGCCATTGCTGACATAAATATTGCCGATTAAATTCACTGGGAAGTAAACGGTTTTATCATCACGTAAGCGTGTGTATGGAATCGCACAAATGCCACGATCCTGGTTGCCTGAGTTTAAATCAATGAGTTTGCTGGCAACTGCGGTGCCTTCAGGGTTGTAGAACTTTTGCAATTCCGGTGTGAGAATACCCGTTGGCCAAGCATCACCTGCCAGTGGAAACCATTGTTCATTTGGGTAATGGACAAAGTCCGCATTAGCAAGGTTTTCACCGAGGTAATAATCTGTCCAAAAATAGTTAGTGCTTAAGCGTTCAAAGAATTCACCTAAGGCACTGGCGCGGGCTGCAAGCTCTGATGCGCCTTTACCATTAGTAAAAAGGCGTTTGCAATCGCGGTTAATAATATGGACTGACCAAATGCCTTCAACTTCATTGAGCCATGACTTTTCTTCAATATGAATATCGAGTGCTGCTAACTTGCCTTGCAAAGTGCTGATTGATGATTCTAAAGAGGCATCCTTACTCGGGATAAACGTTTCATTTGGGGTGTTAGCAGTCATGACCATTAGCTCTTAATTGGAAAAGCGTAAGCATACCATGTAGGCATGAATTTATGATGGTCTAAGCCTTGTTTTTAGGGGGTAACTACTTGGTTTTACGTAAACTTTTTACGTAAAGTGCTTCGACCTTTTCGCGTGCCCAAGGAGTTTTGCGTAAAAACGTTAAGCTCGACTTGATGCTGGGGTCGTGGCTAAAGCAATTAATTGGAATGAGCTGCTCTAACCCTTGCCAACCATAATGTTCAACTAAATGCATGACAATGGCTTTAAGCGTGATGCCATGTAGTGGGTTTTTTGGTTGGGAGTGTTTGTGTGAAGGTGATAAGTCTGTCATAAGATTATTGATTAAGGTTAAATTGATTAGTGTATGTGACATACTAACGAATTTGATTTTAAAAAAATGTAGTGGCATGTTAGTTGCATACTGAACTTGTATGTAGTTATAACAATATTTTGGAAGCGTAGCAAAAAACTTGTTTACTGAACTTGCAGATAATTCTGTTGATGCTCAGTTTGATTGCTAAAGGTTTTTATTAAAGAAACACTTCGCTTCAGTCGAACTAATGTAATGGTGCGCCCGAAGGGAATCGAACCCCTGACCTTTGGTTTCGGAATGTGACTTCTATACATAATTTAGTGTTTTATTAAACTGTTTAAAACTACATAAATAGCTGATTTGTATTAATAAATTATGTGACATTATATATTTTCATTATTGTTTCATGTTATTTAATGTATAAAATGTCACATTTTTTATAAATTTCCATTAGTATTGTTATCTACTTGTCTTGACCTTCAGTGTGTTTGCATGAAAACTATTTCTGAACTATCTAAAGCTCTCTCTACCCCTGATTTATCCAAAGAAAAACTGCAAGCTTAC
>JAWUXH010000046.1:0-77109 GCA_034111445.1 Methylophilaceae bacterium
ATAAAAATGGGACAGGCGGGAAAGAATCCTTTGGTGCAGTACTCTTAAACTATTTACGGGGCAGTGATGCACACGAAGGAACTGGAAATGGAAACGGAAATGGAAATGGAAATGGAAACGGAAATGGAAATGGAAATGGAAATGGAAATGGAAATGGAAAAGCTAAATTTAGAGAAAGGCCAAACACTAAACTAGGTGATATTGTTCACTCAGCGCCGCTTTATGTTGGCCCGCCATCCTCTAACCGTTCTCGAGATGATAGCTATCTTGCTTTTAAATCAGCAAAAAATTCACGTAAACCAATTGTGTATGTTGGCGCTAACGACGGCATGCTGCATGGCTTTGATGCAGCAACAGGTAATGAGGTTTTAGGTTACGTGCCATCTGCTGCATTCAATCATTTATCGAAACTATCAGACACAAATTACATACACCGCTATTATGTCGACAGCACGCCTACCGCTGCAGATGTAAAGATTGGTTCCAGCTGGAAAACCATGTTAGTCAGTGGCATGGGCCATGGGGCAAAAGGCATATTTGGCTTAGACATTACCAACCCAAGCAATTTTACCGAATCGAAAGCCAGCACCATCGTTGGCTTTGAATACCCTAATGCTTCAACACCTGTTAATAATGCAGATGAGGTTGGCTTTATATCTGGTCAAATACCCATTGCCAAACTAAATAATGGTCAATGGGGTGCCGTATTTGGGAACGGTTACAACAATACAGGCTCAGGAAAAGCATCATTATTTGTGTTAAAAATACAAACTGGAAATCCTTTTAAAAGACTTCCAACTGGCGTGGGCAATACAACAACGCCTAATGGGTTAGCAAACCCAGCATTAGTTGATACAGATGGCAACGGTACTGCCGATATTGCCTATGCCGGCGACTTGCAAGGCAACTTATGGAAGTTTGATTTAACCAGCAGTAATGCTGCCGGTTGGAGAAGAGCCTACAAATTATTCTCTGCAGGCAAGCCAATTACGCAAACGCCTAAAGTCTCTAAACATCCAAATGGCGGTTATATGGTTTATTTTGGTACTGGCAAGTATAACGAAGTGAGCGACCTAAAGACGACAGACACCAACACTTTTTATGGCATTTGGGATCATTTTAATAGAAGAGTGAATAAAAGCGATTTAGTACAACAATCGGTGACTAACACCATCTCAGCAGGCGGCAATTCTTACCGACTTGTTTCGCAAAATGCAGTCGTTTATACTGGCGCGCAAGCTAAAAAAGGCTGGTATATCAACCTACCTGTTTCTGGCGAGCGTTCTGTTAGCAATGCAGTCATCTATGGTAGGCGCGTCCTTTTTAACACGCTTATCCCTTCAACTAACGGTTGTTCTGCAGGTGGTACAGGTTGGTTAATGGAGTTAGATTATTTAACTGGCGGCATGTTAACTGTGCAAGCATTTGATACTAATAATGATGGCACTGTTGATAGTGCAGATGCGATTGTTGGCGGCCAAGGTAACAGCACCATTAACTCTATGCCAATTATTATCAAAAATGGGGCAGGAATCACTAAAATTTCAGGGACCAGTGATGCCGGTACTGATGATGGTAGTGGTAGTTACTTTGGTCCTAAGAACAGAAGATCATCTTGGCGCCAAATCATTTCAAAATAAAGGATTTACATGCAGTCTAAAACAATCAAACTACTCATTTTTCTAACATTTTTATGTTGTAGCTGGTTTAGTAATGCCATGGTTGCAATCGGCAATTCCACAGAAACAGAAACATCCGCAGTCAATGAATACGGCGGTGTCATTGCTAAAGCTGGTCGCAATGTCATCAATATTGACGGTAAAAGTTATTATATTTCTGAAAAGACTAAGCGTTATGATTTAAATGGACATTTAGATTATCACTTAATTTTTGAAAAAGGTATGACAGTTAACTTCACAACAAGCAAACAGTATAATAAACTGAATATTTTACAAATATGGTTAATGAACAAATGAAACGTCAAACTGGGTTCACACTAATTGAATTAATGATCGTGCTTGCCATTATAGGGATTATTGCTTCATATGCATTTCCATCTTATGTAGAGAGTGTTAGAAAAGCTAACAGAACTGAAGCTAAAAGTTTAATGTTGCAAGTCGCCAACCAAGAAGAACGCTACTACACTGAAAACAATGCTTATGGTGAATTAAATGTGATTGGCAATGCAACAACTTCATTGGATACAGGTAGCGGTAAACATGCCATTACTGTGACACTAAGCAATGCTGGAGCCAGTTACCTCATTACGGCAACACCCGCAGAAACAGATCCTATCTGCGGTAATTTAACGCTATCAAACACTGGCGTTGAAGGCAGCTCTATAACTAACGATGGCTGTTGGTAACAATTAACATTTAAAAAAGGCTAGCTTGTTTGCTAGCCTTTTTTAATGCAATGCACTTATCATTCCTTTCAACTTTAAACCTATTAGCTAAGCTATATCTACAGTCAAAGCTTCACGCTCTCTTTCCAAAACAAAGCAGTTTTTTCTTAAACCGTTAAAGATCATTGGCAGACCTGCCGTTATCTAGGTAGGCATACCCTTATATTTTTAAGAAAGCAGTTCATTCCTTGCTTTCATCTATCAATCTTATGCCTCACGAATAGATTATTCTTATACGGGATTAATTTAAATTAACGCTTATGTACTTGGAGCTTCGGCATGATTATATTAAATAAATACCACGCACAGTTTTTACGTCAAAATCAAAGTGGGTTTTCATTAATCGAGCTGATGATTACGTTAGCCATTATTGGCATTTTGTCTTCTATCGCGATTCCTAGTTATACCGACTATGTGAAAAAAGGCTATGTGGTTGAGGCCACTAATACACTTGCAGGCTTAAGAGCTAATTTAGAACTCCATTACCAAGATAACCGTACTTACAAAACCGCAGGTACGTTCACCACGCCTTGCGTTAATGGCACCGTTGGTCAGTTCACCATTTCATGCACCTTAGCTAAAAATGCATTTACGGTCACGGCAACAGGTACTGGCGCTGCCGCTGGTTTTGCTTATACGATTAATCATCAAAATCAACAAGCAACCACTTCACTTCCAACTAGCTGGGGTAGTGCTAACACCGCCTGTTGGATTACCTCTAAAAATGGTAGTTGTTAAGGTTTAATGTCATTGATGCAGACCATCACTCAAATCAAGACCAAGGGATTTAGCCTGATTGAGCTATTAATCGTAGTCGTTATTCTTGGTTTAACCTCGTCATTTGGTATACCCGCGTTTAGTGGCTGGATTGCTAATGCGCAAACACGCACCTTTGCAGAAGTCTTACAAAACAATATTCGTTTAACCCAAGCAGAAGCAGTCCGTTCAGGTAGACAAGTGCAGTTTTTCTTAACTGCTGGCACGCCAACATTAGCGGCATCAACTTCAACGTCAGGTAAAAACTGGGGCATTCAAAGCATGTCATTAACCAGCAGTTCAACGCCTGATACCTTTGTGCAAGGCGGCTCCATTTCTGCAGGCAATGCAATGATTAACATTGCCGCCAGCTCTGGCGTATTGCAATTTAATTCAATTGGTCGGTTAACCACGCCAGCCCAAAGTGCACTCATTGACATTAGCAATGCGAACGGCGACCGGCCATTACGGATAACGGTATCAGCCGCTGGTGCTATTCGCATGTGTGACCCAAGTAAATTAAGAGCGGATGCCCCTTATGGCTGTTAACTTAGACAGACTAAAAAATGGTAGAAAAATGCCAAGCAGCCAATCTGGCTTAATGATGATAGAAGTATTAATTTCAATACTCATCTTTTCGATTGGTATCTTAGGCATTATTGGCTTACAAGCTAAAGCGATCGAACATTCAGGCGACGCACAAAATCGCAATATTGCTTCAAGCCTTGCCAATGATTTAGTAGCACAAATGTGGTTAGCTAAATCAGCTGACCCAAGTAATGCAACTTTAGCTGCAAAAATTGTAGCTTGGAAAACACGTGTCACGAATAGTCAACTACCCAATGCTACAGGTACTGTTTTGAAAAGTGGTGACGTCACAAACATCGCCATTAGTTACAAGCCTCCTCAAAAGAAAGCCTCTGAAAATGCGAGCCAGTATGTCACTCAAATTGCCATACCTTAAGCGCGTTTCAACGCGAATCAATCAGCCACAACTAGGCTTTAGCTTAGTTGAGCTGCTCATTGCGATGACCATTGGCATTTTTGCGGTTGGCGCGGCTTTATCTGTACTGTCTGAAAGTGAAGCTAGAAAACGCAGCACAGGCTCAGTGAACAACTCAAACCAAGCTGGCGCATATGCTGTCTACCAATTAGACCAAGCGATTCGCTCTGCTGGTACAGGATTAGGCCATGAGTCTGCAACCAGTCTTAACTTACCTTCAGGTTATGGTTGTTTCCTCAATATCGCCAAAAGTGGCAACCAAATAATACCTACTGCTGGGTTACCCGCGCCATTTAGCTCAATCAATTCGGTACGATTAGCACCTGTATTGATTAAGCAAGGCGCTACCAACCAAGATGGAGATATCATTGTGACGATGGCAGGCGCTAGTGGCCTTGCTGAACTGCCCACAAAGTTTGGTCTTTCAGGAAGCTCTACCACCACGACTTTAAACTTAGAAAATAATGTTAATTTTAAGGCCGCCGATAAAGTACTTCTCGTAGGAAATTCCGATACAAATTGTTTTGTTAGTCAGGTTGAAAGTACATTTATGGCATCTGAATCTAGCCCACAACTTGCATTAGATGGGACTTATCATGCAGATACCATTGGCGGTCATAACATTACGGATGCCAATGCTTATACATTAAATTTAGGCCAAACACCTCACTTCAATATGTTTGCAGTTGGTGAGAACAACACCTTAGTTTCATACAATATTTTTGATGCAAACAATGCCGCTGCTACCACTCCCAACCCTAGTATATTAGTCAATAATGTTGTTCAAATGAAGGCTCTTTATGGCGTTGAAGTTGCTGGTGCTATTCAATGGAGAAAACCTAATGGCGCTTATCGCTTTGATAAAGTTCAAAATAACATATCCAAAATCAATGCGATTAAAGCCATTAAGTTGGCACTAGTGATGAAGACAGACCTGCAAGAAAAGGACAGGGTTTCGAACAACTCAATCTGGCTTTTTAATGATACCAATCGACGAACGCGTTTTAAAATAACAGGTACCGACCGTAAGTTTCGCCATCAATTATTTGAAGTGACTATCCCAGTACGTAACAACTTATTGCAACCATGAAACATATTCAGCTCAATCAATACCTAGCAAAACCTAAGGTACGCCATACGCAACAAGGTGTAGTGCTCCCCATTACGCTCATTGCGCTACTATTATTAATGATTGCGAGTGTTGCACTGATTCGCTCAACAGAAACAAACCTATTAGTTTCAGGCAATTTGGCTTTTAAACGTGATGTCATTAATCAGGCTGAGCGTGCTGTGCCAGTCGTGAAAACACTATTTGAAACAGGTGTACTAAGTGATATTAAAGGCCGTGAAGATGATCTCATTGCCAATAACTATTACGCCACTATTCAACCAACGAATGAGAGTGGCATACCAACGATATTATTAGATATTGATAATTTTGATGGGAATTTTTCCGCGAATAATATTGTTGATGAAGATGCTCAAATCACAATACGCTACTTAATTGATCGCATGTGTTTATCAACAGGCAAAGTGACTATATCAAAATGTGCAAGAGCCACCCAAAATACTGACATTGGTGGTGATGCCAATAATCTAGCCTTAGGTAAAGCGAGCGGTAACGATACACCCGTCTACCGCGTGAGCATACGTGCCACAGGGCCACGTAATACAGAAGCATTCTTTCAATACACACTGACCCATTAAATTAGAAAAGTGAGTATACCAATGACTAAATACACCATAACCCTATTACAGAAAGTACTGTTGGGCACGCTATATAGCTTATTACTCACCAGCACTTATGCATCAGCAAATACTGAATTAGCTGATAAACCATTATTAAATGTTGACCAAAAAGGCAATGTTGCGCTAGCCCTTTCTGTTGAGTGGCCAACCGGCGTTCTTAGCTCCTATAAAGACAGCTACGAGATCACCAATACTTATCTAGGTTACTTTCATTCTGAAAAGTGCTATTCATACGAGCTTAATGGCACAGGTACTGACGATGACTATTTTGAACCACAAGCATTAGCAACCGACCACGCTTGCCAATCAGTCACAAATGGCCGTTGGAGTGGTAATTATCTGAACTGGGCAACATCTCCTGCGATTGATGTATTTAGATCTGTCCTTACAGGTGGTTACCGCCATATCGACGAACTTGATTTAACGGTGCTAGAAAAAGCAAATTCAGCTAATTTCCCTGAATACGCAACCCCAAACAAAACAATCAACGGCGTACCTTTAGCCAAAAAATCAACACCCTATAAAAAAGGCAACCTTACGATTAGGACGTATGGGTTAAATGGTCCAACCTTCCAAATCACCTCTAGTGATAATGGTAAACCATTAGATGAAATATTTTTTACCAGAGTAAGGGTTTGCAAACCAACCCTATTAGAAAGCAATTGCATGACCTACCCAAGCGGTTATGCTAAACCCACAGGATTAATCCAAAAACATGCCAAAAAATTAGATTTCGCTGCCTTTGGATACTTACTTGATTCAGATGAAGAGCGAGATGGCGGTGTTTTAAGAGCAAGAATGAGCGGTATTCATCCTGATGGAGACCATCCTGAGTGGAGTGCTAGCACGGGGCAATTCACCATTAATCCTAATCCTTCGGATGCATCAGCAAGTGGGGTGCCCAACAGCGGTGTGATCAATTACTTAAATAAGTTTGGCTTAAATAATGGCTATAAAAGTAAGGATCCAGTCAGTGAGTTGTATTACGCTGTCGGCCGATACTTCAGAAACAAAGGTAATGTCGCTGCATACTCAAACAACTTAACTGCCTTAATGAAAGATGACTTTCCTGTGATTCAGGATTGGGACGACCCAATTTCAAATGCATGCGAAGCAAACTATATTATCGGCATTGGAGATACTAATACGCATCGAGATTCAAACTTACCGCGTGCTAGTAGTAGTGTGCGTGGCTTTGAGCCAGCCAAGCCACCTGAAGTTACTACAGATGAAGGTAATGTTACCGATATAACGAATCACTATACCGATGTCACAACTTCTACCAACTATATTGGCAACTTACAGGGCATTGGTAATATCGGCAATAGCAACAAACCTTGGTGTTGCGGTGGTTCAAGCTTTTTTATGGCTGGCTTAGCTTATGATTTACACACCCGCGATTTTCGCTTTGACATCCCGGGCAAACAAACGATTTCAACTTTCTGGTTAGACACGCTAGAAGCAGGTGATCGAAAAGATTATGGTGGCGTGACTGGTATGCGGAATCAATTTTGGCTTACCGCAAAGTATGGTGGTTTTGACGTTCCGGATAATTATGACCCTTATAATACAAGCAATACGGACCCAGCAAGAAGCGCATGGGATACCAATAATGATGATGACCCAGATAATTACTTTAGGGCTAACAAACCAGAGTTAATGATCGCTGGACTGACACAAACATTCAGTAAAATTCTAGGCGACCTTGAAGCAACAACCACTGGATTTTCATTATCATCCCCGCAAATATTATCAACAAACTATGCTTATTCAGCAGGCTACAATACGAAAAATTGGACAGGTTCTGTCAGTGGCAGTACGATTGGATTTGATGCTAACGGCAACCCAGTCTTAACTGAAGTTTGGTCAAGCAACGCAACGATACCAACCCAAGTGGACGGTGAAGGCTGGGATACTGGCCGCTTCATTGCGACGTCAAATTGTGTTGCAAGCGGCACGGTTGGTGAGCAAAATTGTACCGGCGCACCCTTTAGATATAGTGGTCTAAATAGCGCATCACAATCGGCCTTAAGCACGGTTGGCACACTCACAAATGTGGGAGCTGATGTTGTCAATTTTTTGCGTGGTGACCGTAGCCTAGAAAGCACCACATTTCGCACACGCACTAAAATAATGGGGGATATTGTTCACTCTCAAGTGCGCCCAGTTGGCCCACCCAATGCACCATATAGTGATTCAGGTTACAGTACATTCAAATCTGAGCATGCAGCAAGGCCTACCGTCGTATACATTGGCGCAAACGACGGCATGTTGCACGCTTTTGACGGCAACAGCGGTTCTGAATTATTTGCCTATATGCCCAATGCTTTATTTAAAGGGCCAAGCAACACACCAAGTGAAAATGGCTTAGCTGCTTTATCTAATCCAAATTATGTACATCGTTACTTTGTTGATAGTACGCCAGTCGCTTATGACCTACAATTTAATGATAGTTCTTGGCACACATTACTACTAGGTGGTTTGGGTAAAGGTGGGAAGTCTTACTACGCCCTTGATGTAACACAACCAACTGATCTCAGTAATGAGTCCTTTTTAGCCAGCAAGGTAAAATGGGAGTTTACCCATCAAGATTTAGGCTATAGCTACGGAAGACCAGTTGTTGTTAAAGCCGATAATGGCAAATGGATCGTGATTTTAACCTCTGGTTATAATAATACTGATGGCAAAGGTTACTTCTTTATTTTAGATGCTGAAACTGCCACATTAATTAACCAAATCACGACTGGAGTGGGTGCTTCAGGCAATGAAGCAGGCATGGCACACGCCTCGGCATTTATTAAAGATGCGCGTGATTTTGTTGCAGATGCAGCCTATGCAGGTGACTTACAAGGTAATGTATGGCGCTTAGATTTAACGGGCATTGGTGCAGCAGGATATGGACTATCACCAACACGCATTGCAACATTAAAATCAAATACTGGCGGCGTACAACCAATCACGACAAGCCCAGTCCTGGAGTATGACCAAAAAGCAAAAAAACGTATTATATTTATTGGAACAGGTAAGTTGTTATCTGAAGTTGACCTATCTAATACCACACCACAATCTTTTTATGGCATTTATGATGGTTCGGCAAACGCGTTTGATACCAGTACAAGCTTTCCCATTAACCCACGTGCTAAGATGGCAAACCATACCAATATCATTGGTAGTGTAGCGACTAACACTAATAAGCCAATGGGCTATTTTATCGATTTCGATTCGGGCTACCAAATGAATGCACAAATGAGTAGTGCCGCTGGCACAATCGCATTTGCAACTCAAAAAATCTCAGGTAGCTCATGTGAGATTAGTACCTCTTATAGAGGTTACGCGCTCAATTACGCATCAGGAAAGTCTCTACTTGTGAATAATGATGGTTCAAGCCTTTCAACACAATATTTTGAAGGTGAAGGTGTGGTATCTAGTGTACAAATTTACAATAAACCTAATAGCAATAATACAAGTGTGAATTTTAGTACCAGTGATAATGGCTTAAACACCAGTGTTGATATACAAGCAACAACGCCCGGTTTTAAAATACTCAATTGGCGTGCCATTCCAAATAATAACTAATACACAATGCGTTGAGTTTAATTATCTGTATTCACATGCTGTTTAGCCAACAGCATGTTAACGACAAGCCCATTCACCGCACCAAAAAATAAAGCTGCCACAGCAAAAATAGGCACTAATGCCAGCACACCACCGTGCGGGATTAACCATACGCGCACAACCAACAACTGCCCTGCAATATGACCGAAGGCGGCTAATATACTTAATGTCACTGCACTAAACCAATGTTTTGGTAAAAACCGCGCCCACCACAACACCATTAAGCTCAACACTGCGCCACTCAAACTGAGTACAAAAGTGGGCGACAAAAACTGACCAAACAATAAGCTACTCGCCAACACACGTAATAAGCTTACCCATACCGCAGTTGCAAACCCATATTCATACAGTACAAATAGCACAACAATATTCGCAATACCGGGCTTCACACCTGGTAGCGGCGATGGAAAAACGGCTTCCAACACATGTAGTGCAATGGCAAGCGCGGCAAGCTTTGCAATTTTATGATCCTCTGCTGTTGTTTGGATTTTCGTTTTCATGATGATCGTTATGTTTTAACTGAAAGTGCTTATTAATAGTTAAGTGAATCATAGGGTTTATTTTCACCTAACAATTCGAGTGTAACCTGATTGGGCAAACAGATCGCTACTTGGCCCGCACGCGTTAACCAGCCTTGATGCACGCAATATTGATTATGACAAGGTGAGTGTAAAAAGCGCGCTTTACCTTCACCAATTTGAATCGTTGCCTCACCTTGCACACCCTGCACTTTAATATCACGACGTAAATTTAAACTATAAGTAGCAAATACTTTATCTCCCACTTGCACTTGTACTTTAGTCGCAGGCGTTGTATCCCATTGCGTTTGAAATAAGAAGACGACACCAATCACACCCAATAGCATGACCAGCCAATCGCCGATGCGCACTGACTGCAAACTTTGCTTAAACAACATCAGTTTATTGGAGGGTTTTGAAGGCAACATCTTCTTGTGTCCAAGCTAATTGCGCGAGCATCTTTGGGGATGCGTAAATCGTGCCATCATCGGCCACCACTAAATAATGCGCGATATTGAATTGCTTTGCCATGGCCACTTTACTTGAAAAGTCAGCAATAAAAATTGGCTTTGATGCGACATCAGATAATACACCAGCCTGAATTTGGCCCGGCTTTTGTGGTGGTATCAGAACAGTCACAGCTTGTGTATGTTGCACAGGGTAACCAGTATTCGGATTAATCAAATGGCAATACCGTTTTCCATCCAATTCAAAATAGCGTTGATAATCCCCTGAAGTGCCAATCGCCCAACCACTTTGTAATGCAATCGTGGCAAGCGCCTCTGGCTTTCTTGGGTGTTGAACCCCTACCCGCCATGGTCTGCCATCGTTTTCACCCAGCACCATAATATTGCCACCAATATTAATCAGTGCATGCTCTACTTGTTGTGCCTTTAAATAGCCTATAGCAAGATCTAATGCATACCCTTTAGCATAGCCACCAAGTTCTAATTGCACGGTGGTATTTTTACTTGTAACGTCATAACCTGACATTTCAATATCCGACATATTAGGATTTTCTTCCACTAGTGCTTTAATCTGCTCAGGGACAATATCAATTGCCGTAAAGGCATCACGCTGAAATCCCCACAGTTTAATAAGCCCACCAATCGCCGGGTTAAATAATCCTTCCGACTGTGCTGATAACACGGTGATTTCTTGTAGCATTTTTGTCATGTCTGCTGGAATCGTCACGGTCTTGTGTTGTACAAAGCCAGTATTGATCAACTGCAATTCACTTGGCTTATTTTCAGCCATTGGCTTCCAAGCATGTAAGCGTGAATGGAGTGACTGGAAGTCATTTAGAATATGATTGGCTAACGCACGCGCATGCTCATCTTCCTCGCCAATAATCGTAATATCAACCAAAGTACCAAACACATAACTTTTGGCATGATAGTAAGGCGTTTTAAACCAATGATTGTAGGCGTAAAAACTTGCAATTGCTAAACCAGCCAGAATAAGAAATGGCTTTTTCATTGCTAAGGCGCGTAAGTGAGTACTTGCTCTATTGCATCCATCATGACTTTCGCTGGGTCACATGGCGTAGGTAAATCTTTCGTTTGTTTGGCAATTTCAACCATCCCAGTTGGGCTCGTCACATTCACTTCAGTGAGGTGGTCACCAATCACATCTAAACCGACTAAAAAGTGTCCTGCCGCCTTTAATGCTTTGCCAACGGTTTGTCCAATTTCAAGATCACGTGGGGATAATGGTTGTGCTACGCCACGACCGCCAGCGGCTAAATTACCACGTGTTTCACCCGCCTTAGGAATGCGTGCTAACGAATATGGTAGTGGTTCACCATTGATGACAATAATGCGTTTATCACCTTGTAAAATCTCAGGTAAATAACGCTGCGCCATAATCGTCACTGTTCCAAACGCCGTAATCGTTTCTAGTATCACGCCAATATTCGGGTCATCTAATTTCAAACGATAAATGCTCGCACCACCCATGCCGTCTAACGGCTTAACCACAATATCTTCATGCGTCGCTAAAAACTCACGAATGAGGGTTTGGTTAGCCGTCACTAAAAATTCAGGTGCAAATTGTGGGAAACGCGCAACTGATAATTTTTCATTCCAGCCACGTACTGATGCTGGGTCGTTGAGCACCAATGCGCCTTGTGCTTGCGCAATTTCTAATAAATAAGTGCTATATAAAAACTCATTATCAAACGGTGGGTCTTTACGCATGATGATCACATCAAAGTCTGACGGTAAATACTCTGCATACTCGCCACAAACAAAGGCATCACCATCAAATGCGAATGACTGACAGTTTATTTTAGCCACATCACCACGCAAAAATAAATCATGTTGCATGGCAACAAACAGTTCATAGCCGCGCGCAGCCGCCGCTTGCATAATCGCAAGGCTGGTATCTTTTTTGATATTGAGTTGATCCAGCGGATCTAAAATAAACACAAGTTTCATTGTTTAACTACTTTTCGTTAAAGTTCAGCGTCAGGATCTTGCTCTTGAATTTCAATCGCCGCGGCTAATAATGCTAACCGCGCAACCACGCCATAAGCATAGAAGCGATTTGGCAGCGTCTCAGGCGAATCACTACAATCAGGTAAGCTACATGGTTTTTCGAATGCTAATGGCACAAAGTGTGCGCCCGGTGCGTTTAAATTTTCATCCAACCCACGGCTAGTATGCACACGGTAAAAACCACCAATCACAAAATGGTCCATCATATACACCACTGGTTCTGCGATGGATTCATTAATACTCTCAAAGGTATATACCCCTTCTTGAATAATCACCTCAGATACTTGCAAGCCTTCTTTAACGACAGACATTTTATTGCGTGCCTTACGGTTCAAGCCTTTGACATCTTCTGGTGATTTAACCGTCATAATACCCATGCCATACGTACCCGCATCCGCTTTTACAATCACAAATGGCTCTTGCTCAATGCCATACTCTTCGTATTTAACAGCAATTTTCGCCAGCATTTCTTCAACGCGTAAGGCTAAGCAATCTTCACCTTCTCGTGCTTGAAAATCGATTTCACCACAACTAGCAAAGTACGGGTTGATTAACCAAGGGTCAATCTTAAGTAGGCTAGCAAAATCATCAACCACACGGTTGTAAGCATCAAAATGGTTCGTCTTACGGCGTGTGTACCAACCAGCATGCAATGGTGGTATTAAACTTTGTTCAATATTTTGCAATATCTCTGGCACACCGCCAGATAAATCGTTATTGAGTAACACCGCACAGCTATCGAAATCACCTAATGTTGGATTAATGAGTTTCAAACGATTACCCACACGCACAACAGGCTCTAATAACAATTCCTGACCATTTTGCGTCGCAAATGTCGTTGGCTCAGTAATCTCTGGTGAAATGGAACCAACACGCACATCCAAACCCGCTTGGCGCATGATATTCACAAGCTCAACCACGTTACGTAAGTAGTAAGTATTACGTGTATGATTCTCAGGAATAATGAGTAAGCGATGCGCTTCAGGGCATACTTTTTCAATCGCGACTTGCGCCGCTTGCACACTTAATGATAAAAACTCTGGATTTAAATTATTGAATCCACCAGGAAATAAGTTGGTATCTACAGGTGCTAATTTAAAACCAGCGTTACGCAAATCAACACTCGCATAAAATGGCGCTGAATATTCCAACCATTGCGACCGAAACCAATGCTCAATATTGGGCATTTCTTCTAGCAATTTTTTCTCTAATGAAAGTAATGTTCCATTAAGAGCCGTCGTTAAATGTGGAACCATAAAAATCCCTTATTAATTATTTCTAAATTAAGTAATGTGATGCGCTTGTTGATCCGCATGGTAACTACTACGGACCATTGGGCCACTAGCCGTATTGTTAAAGCCCATGCGCTCAGCTTTAACGCCTAAGGCATCAAATGCAGCAGGCTCAACATAGCGTGCAACAGGCAAGTGATGCACACTTGGTTGCAAGTATTGGCCTAATGTCAGCATGGTCACGCCATTAGTACGCAAGTCTTCCATGACTTGAATAATCTCTTCATCTGACTCACCTAAGCCTAGCATTAAGCCTGATTTAGTCGGGACGTCTGGATACATTTCAGTAAATGTTTTTAATAGCAGTAATGAATTTTGATAGTCAGAACCTGGTCGTGCTTGTTTATACAAGCGTGGGATTGTTTCTAGATTATGGTTCATCACATCAGGTGGTGCTTTGCGTAAAATCTCTAACGCGACATCTAAGCGGCCACGGAAATCTGGTACTAAAATCTCAATTTTAATATCAGGTGATGCTTCACGCACGGCATGAATACAATCAACAAAATGCTGTGCTCCGCCATCACGCAAGTCATCGCGGTCAACAGATGTAATCACCACATAATTAAGCTTCATTTGCGCAATGGTACGGGCTAAGTTTTTTGGCTCATCAACATCTGGTGGTAAAGGTTTACCATGTGCCACATCACAAAACGGGCATCGGCGTGTACAAATATCACCGAGAATCATAAAGGTTGCCGTACCGCCACTAAAGCATTCACCAATATTAGGGCAGCTTGCCTCTTCACAAACGGTATGCAAATTATTTTCACGCAGGACTTTTTTGATTTCTTGATAGCGCGCAGAATCTGGCACTTTCATGCGAATCCATTCTGGCTTGCGTTTCACAGGTTGCGGGATAATTTTAATTGGGATGCGAGATGTTTTTGCTGCATCTCTTTCTTTAACACCGGCAATCTTTTTTGGAGGTCTTGCTTGTTTTTCGCTCATAGCCGCTATTTTATCATGTGAATCAATAAACACCTGTACCACAAACTACATATCAGCCACTAAAGCCAATTAGATAGTCAGCTTATGGTGATTGATGGCTACATAATTGTGCACTAAACAAATTAACTAGTTGATTGGATACGGCTTCAAAAGACTGATCAATCCCTAAATCGACCATTTGTGAAACAGCTAACCCAGCATAACCACAGGGGTCGATTGCACTAAATGGGCTAAGGTCCATGTTCAAATTTAAACTTAAGCCATGATAGCAATAATGTTTTTTCATGCGTAAGCCGAGTGATGCTATTTTTGCCTCATTCACGTAAACACCAGGTGCATCTTTTTTAGCTTCAGCGCTCACGCCATGTTGGCTTAACGTCATTATCACAGCGCTCTCCAACATGGATACTAACTGCCTAATATTAAGCCCGTAGCGCGTTAAATCGAGCATTACATACATCACGACTTGGCCTGGACCATGGTAGGTGATTTTACCGCCACGATCACAATGAACCACAGGGATATCATCTCGTATAGGGAGACGAACATTTTTACGATTAAGACCTAGACTATAGACTGGCGAATGCTCTGTGAGCCAGATTTCATCAGCAGTATCAGCAGTACGAGCTGCCGTAAAAGCTTGCATTTGATCGCAAGTATCTGAAAAATTAGTCAGACCTAAATGCTTAATAATGATTGGTGGTGTATCTGCTGACATCACATTGTGAATATACTATAAGGTGTATTTAACTAGCGGATGTGCCGTAATATCACGATACACATCATCCAATTCATCTTGAGAAGTCACCCAAACATTGCAACTCAAGCTTGTATATTTACCACTTGAACTATCACGCATCTCAACATTTTCAGCCGAAAATGATGGCACACGTTTTTGAATTAACTCTACAATTTTGATCGTAAATTGCTTCTCAGCCAACCCCATCACTTTAATGAGAAAAAAGCATGGAAAATCAATGAGTGGTTTTTCTTCTGTAGAAGGTGTTTCGATATTAGCCATATTAATAATCTTAATTACTGCATATACAGTTTAATTGAATCCCAGATTTGTCCAAACAAACCGGCACTGTCTACTGACTCTCTTGCGACTAACGGCAATTGTTGTAGCACTTCACCATCAAGTGTTAGTTTGATATCGCCAATTTTCTGGCCTTTTTTAATCGGTGCTATCAGTGGCTGAACACTAGACACAACCCCTTTAAGGTTATCGGATTCGCCTTTAGGCAAAGTGATGTATACATCGCGCCCCGGTGTAACATCCACTGAATCGCTCGTGCCTTTCCAAACTTTAAAGGTATTCACTTTTTGTTTGCGGTGATATAGCTTAGTTGTTTCAAAGTGCATATAGCCGTAATTTAATAACTTTTGGCTTTCAGTAGCGCGAGCAGCCTTGGTTGGCGCACCTAGCACGACTGAAATACGACGCACACCATCACGCATAGCCGTTGCAATTAAGCAGTAGCCCGCAGATTTTGTATGACCAGTTTTCATGCCATCAACCGTTGAGTCGATCCATAACAAGCGATTACGGTTATCTTGCTTAATTTTATTGTAGGTATAGTCTTTTACTGAGTAGTAACGTTTATATTCATCCGGAAAGTCACGAATGAGCGCTTCAGCCAAGAAGACTAAATCATTGGCTGTTGTGTAATGTTCTGGGCCTGGCAAACCAGTTGCATTGGTAAAGTGAGTATTTTTCAAGTTCAATCGCTTCGCTTCGCTATTCATTGCCGCAGCAAACTCAGCCTCAGTACCAGAAACCCCCTCTGCCAATGCAATCGCAGCATCATTGCCTGATTGCACAATCAAACCATAAAGCAGTTCATTGACATTAACAGGCACACGCTGCTCAATAAACATTCTTGAACCTTCAGCCTTAAATGCCGCGTCACTTACTGGTAGATTTTGTTTAAGGCTTAACTTGCCGTCTTTAATCGCTTGAAAGCTCAAGTAGGCAGTCATAATTTTAGTCAATGAAGCGGGTTCAACACGCTTATCACTATGATGTGAGGCAATCACAACATTACTAGTAAAGTCTTTTAACACATAAGCTTTAGCAGCTAAATTAGGTTGCTTGGGCGCTTTAGCATTCACTAAAGCGATATTAAAGTAAAATAAGAATAGGCAAGAAATAAGAAAGGTCTTAAATTTAAAGCTTGTGCGCATGGTGTGAAAAACTCTTTGTAATAAAATAAATAGACTTAAACCGTTCTACCAGTTTAAGTCTATATAGGGGTGAATACTTAATTATTCAATGCCACTCATTCAGGTGGCATTTATTCCACGTCAATGTTAGAAGTGGTTTTTAATGATCGCATTAATTTTATACTGCTTGCGAATCTGCTGTATTGCCAAGTCAGCCGCTTTACGTGTTTCATAAGGCCCTAACTTCACTTGGTAGACACCATCATTATACAGTTTAAATAGCTCAACGCTTTTCTTCCGTTCAAATCCATTTAATTTGTGTGATAACTGATTGCTATTCTCTTCACTTTCAAATGCACCAACCTGTAAAAAGAAGCCTTTATCAACAATACTGCGCGCATCAGCAGCAGCGACTGGGGCGACTGCTTGCACGGTATCTTCAGCATTGGCTATTGAAATATTGAAGCCGATGAATAACAGTGATGAAGTAATAATGGATGTAAATTTAGAGTTTGCTCGCATAATATAAAAACACTTTCTAATTAATATAATTAAATATTCAATGCCGCTACTGATACGGCATTTCCCGGATTGTACTACTAGATACTGTCTTTAATGATCGCTTTAATATTGTATTGCTGACGCACTTTAGCCGCTGCTATTTCAGCATCATTACGTGTTGCATATGGGCCTAATTTAACTCGGTATATACCCGCATTAAACAAGTTATATCCCTCAACACCTTTATCACTATCGAAACCACTTACCTTGTTTAATAACTTATTACCATTCGCTTCACTTTGAAATGCACCCACTTGCAAGAAGAAACCTTGGCCAATTGCATTAGCACTTGGTGCAGCAACTGTTTCATATGTGACTGGTGCCGATGTACTTGTTTGATCACCAAAGTCATAAGGCTCTAAGTCTGCTGGTGGCGGCATATCTGATTGTGTCACTGTCGTTGTAGCACTTTCATCACCAAAGTCATATGGCTCGAGTACCGCTTCACCAGTCTCATAAGTAGCTGGAGCATTGTATGGCTCCGCAACAGGAACAGCAGTCACTGGCTGTGGTGAATATTCAGCCGTCGTTAACACCTCTGACTCAGCGACCACTGGTGCTTGCCCAGCTTGCAATGCTTCAACACTATTATCAATGGCTTTTACGGTGACAGTTGCGCTGCCCTGCTCAACCATTCTTAATTTATGTGCAGCGGCATATGACAAATCAATTAAACGATTATCAATAAATGGCCCACGGTCGTTAATACGTACAACTACAGATTTTCCATTGGCTGCATTAGTCACTTTTGCATAGCTTGGGATTGGTAATGTAGGATGCGCAGCAGTCATGCCATACATGTCGTAAGTCTCACCTATTGATGTTTTTTTACCGTGATAACGTTTGCCATACCAAGAAGCTGTACCTTGTTTTTCATAAGGCTCATAACGTGTCATTGGCGTATATTTCTGCTTTAAAGCAACATACGGCTTATTCGCACGGGTTGAATAGGTTTCTGGTTGCGGTATTGCATCAGGAATAGCATCAATATTATCTGGCGCATTGGCACCTGGACCATCATCTAAATAATAACCACCATCTTTAGTTGTTTGAGCGGTTTCTACCGGCGCAGGATTCACCATTTTGCTACTACAAGAAGCTAAGGTCATCAGCGTAGCAATGAGTAGTGTACGAGGTAGTAAAGATGATTTATTCATAATATTTATACTTTATAAAAAATTTCAGAGGAGATTGAAAGGCACTTTATCACAAATAAAATGACCGGTACTTAACGTGCCACTAGTTTTTTATCAGATTGAATACTCATTAAAATACCAAAGCTTATACATAATGTCACCATCGATGTGCCACCATAACTAATTAAAGGCAGTGGTACCCCAACAATTGGCAATATACCACTGACCATTCCCATATTGACGAAAGCATATGTAAAAAATGTTAACGTAATACTACCAGCCAACAATCTTGAAAAACCACTATCGGCCTCAGATGCAATCATTAGCCCTCTAAATATAATCAACAAGAACATCACTAACAACATCAAATTACCTAGCAAACCAAACTCTTCACCAAATACGGCAAAAATAAAGTCCGTCGTTCGTTCAGGTAAAAATTCTAATTGTGTTTGTGTCCCATTCATCCAGCCTTTTCCTGCCGCACCACCTGAGCCAATTGCAATCATTGATTGAATTGTATGATAGCCAGCACCAAGTGGGTCTGTAGTTGGGTCGAGTAAAATTTCAATTCTGGTCCGCTGGTAATCATGCAACATTGACCAAAAAACAGGGCTCATCGCCAATAAAAAGATCGAACTACCCAGTAAAAATCGTAAGCTCAAGCCTGCCAAAAATAACACATAGAAACCAGAGGCTGTAATTAATAAAGAAGTCCCTAAATCTGGCTGCATCATGATCAGTCCAACAGGCAAAATCAAAAGGAGACCACCAAAGAAATAATGCTTTGCGGTTAGCTTCCCATCTTGCTTGGATAAGTACCAAGCCACCATCATCGGCATTGCAATGCGCATAATTTCTGAGGGTTGAATTTTCATGATACCAAGATTGAGCCAGCGCTGGGCGCCATGGCTTGTTGTACCAAAAAACTCCACTAAAACCAGCAGTAATACACCGACTAAATACAGTGGTAGCGCTAGGCGTTGTAAGTCAGATGGTGAAATATTAGTCACAATCCACATCAAGAAAAATGCCACGCCTATATTAATCAGCTGTTTATAAACAGGCCCCATGCTTTCACCGGATGCGCTATACAGCACAAACAAGCCGATCAGAAGGGCAAACATTAACGTTGCCATTAAGAAAGCATCAAAATGTTTAAACAATTTAGTGATTGATTCGCTATTCATTTCAATTTGCCCGATTACTTTGTATTTGGTGTCGATGTGGCTGAGGAATCAAGCGATCTTGTACTGTTGTTTGTCCCACGCGCTCAGTTGGCTTGACCTTTTTTTTAGGCGGCTTTTTACCTAACAAATAGTAATCAAATACTTTTCTTGCGATCGGCCCTGCAGTAGAGCCACCATGCTCGCCGTTTTCAACGACAATGGCCAGTGCAATTTTAGGGTCATCCGCTGGTGCATAGGCAACAAATAAAGCATGATCTAGATTGCGATCACTCACCGTTTTCGCATCATAGTTTTCATTTTGCTTAATACCCACCACTTGCGCTGTCCCTGTTTTACCAGCCACAGTGTAAGGTGCGCCTGAGCCGACCATTCTGGCAGTACCCCCTGGTAAGGTCACACGCTTCATGGCATTTCGGACAATATCGATATTTTCTTGCGCTAATACCGTTTTGTCTTGCACGATAGGTTTAAGTCGCACTTCTTCACCAGTTGGCTTTGTGAATTTAATCGCAAAGCGTGGCTTCATCGATACACCATCATTCGCAAGGGTTGCCGTTGCTTGTGCTAATTGCATCGGCGTTACTAAGGTATAACCCTGACCAATCCCAACAATGACTGTATCACCAGCATACCAAGGTTTTTTATAGCGTCTTTTTTTCCATTCAGGCGTCGGTAACAAGCCTGACTTCTCACCAGGCAAATCAATCCCAGTTTTCTTTCCAAACCCAAAATGGCTCACAAAGGCCGCTAAACGCTTAATGCCAAGTTCTACAGCCAGCCCGTAAAAGAAAGTATCACATGAAATAATAATGGCGCGCGTGATATCCACATAGCCGTGGCCTGTTTTGCGCCAATCTCGATAGCGATGCTTACTATTAGGTAAGCTATAAAAGCCTTTATCTAAAATACGATAAGGCGGCTTACGCAAGTTATTCTCTAAGCCAGCCATCGCAATAAATGGTTTAAAGGTAGAGGCTGCTGGATATAAACCGCGGATTGGCCGATTGATTAAAGGGCGGTCAATCGAGTTATTGAGTCGATTCCAATTTTCATGATCAATACCGCCAACAAATAAATTCAAGTCATAACTGGGTTTACTCAAATAGGTAAGGACCTCGCCTGTTTTGGGGTCAAGTGCAACAAGTGCACCACGTCGCTCGCCAAAAGCATCTTCTGCCACTTGTTGCAAGTTCATATCTACTGACAAAGTCACACTTTCACCAGCTGTTGCAGGGTTAGTGGTGAGCGTTCTTACTGGTCGACCATTATTGTCAATTTCAATTTGTTGAAACCCAGTAGTGCCATGCAACTGCTCTTCATAAAATGATTCTATGCCACTCTTACCAATGTGGTCAGAGCCTTTGTAATTAGATAATTTTTCATTCTTTGTCAGCTTTTTCACATCACGGTCATTGATGCGCCCAATATAACCAACAAAATGCGCACCACTACTTGAAAAAGGGTAATTACGAAATAACCGAGATTTCAGCTCAACATTTGGAAACCTAAAGTGATTCACAGCAAATTTCGCGGCCTCATCATCATTTAAATTGGTTCTAATAGGGACGCTTTTAAAACGTTTTGTTTCAGCCCTTAGCTTTTTAAAACGCTTTCGATCATAAGCACTAATCTCAACAATTGCTGAAAGCTGATTAATGGTCTTTTCAATTTCCGCAGGCTTAGCTGGTGCAATTTCTAGGATATAAGAGAAGAAGTTAGTCGCTAATTCATCACCATTTCTGTCATAAATAAGTCCCCTAGTTGGCACAATTGGTAGCAGCGCAATCCGGTTACGCTCTGCTAGCGTTTTATAATGTTGATGCTGAGAGACTTGTAAATAGTAGAAGCGCGTGGCTAAAATCCCAAATAAAACCAAAACGGCAACAATGCAAATTACCAGTCTAATTTTAAAGCGTGATTGCTCGTATTGATGGTTTCTTAATTCAGCGCGCATGGTCTTAAGTCAATAATAGTTAGGCTGATGTGCTGATATCTTTTCATCACGATATTTAAATATCCCCTGGTCGGCCATCAGTATGTAACTTAAACAACAACGAAATACTCCACAGCAAAACACCTATCACGCTCGGCATAAAATAAACCATCCCAGGGAACGGCACACCAGAGAATGTTTTGAGAATCAGCAATACGATTTGAGCGATAATCAGTAAAATAAAAACATAGATAAATTGATGAAATCGGTTAAACAAAATTAATCTTTTTTGATACACCATGGTGAAAAATGCCGTGACTGTATAGGCCCACGCATGTTGACCAAAAATACCACCGGTTGCCAAATCAACCAATAAACCAATAAACCAAGCCGTCCCAATATTACATAAACGCGGCGCTCGAATTAACCAAAAAATGAGCACTAGCAAAGTAAAATCCGGTTTATATCTTAACGCTGACTCTGTCCACGGTAATAGTAGAAGCAAATAAACCGCAAATAACGATAAATAAATATGACTTAATTTATTGCGGTGCATTGACTACTCCAACATCACCGCTAAAGTCTGCGGGCTTAAGCTTTCCTGCCGCGCTTAAGTGGTTTGGTTCTTTTTTAGGTGCGCCTAGGTGGCTTTGTTCTTTATTAGAAACGCTTACTTCTTTCTCTTCTGCTGAGATAGTGTTATCAGCAGGATTCACAATCAATACCTGTTTATGATAATCAACGCCGCCAACTGGTGCGCACAAGATACTGACAAATGATGAACCGCGTGCAACCGATATTTTTTGAACGACCCCAACGGTAATCCCGGCGGGATAAACACCATCCAAGCCAGAGGTAGCTAGTCGATCACCAATATTAATATCAACATTTGATGGCAAATATGGAATCTCTAACACGTTATCGCGGCCATTACCAAAGGCGATCGCACGTAAACCGTTACGCTCAACCATGATTGGAATTTGTAATGAACTATCGGTAATTAAAGTTACTACACTTGTCTGCGCGTAAACCCGCGTCACTTGCCCAACAATGCCTTTTGCATCAACAGCAGCACCACCAACATGCACACCATGTGAAGCACCGCGATTCACAACAATTTTCCGAGTTAATTGATCACTTGTCGCATGTAAAATTTCAGCCAAAAAACTTTGGTGCTCTAACTTAGCTTTCAAATTAAAAAGGTTGCGGAAATTACGATTCTCAACTTTTAAACTCGTCATTGCTTGCTCACCAGCATTTGCTTTTAAGAGGTGTTTTTTAAGCGCTTCGTTCTCACTCAACAGTCGATTATGTGAAGTCAGGTAATCGTCAGCTTGTCGATACAACTCCATTGGCGCATTAACCATTAACGTTAATGGATGTAGGTAGGCCTCTAATTGGTGGCGGATAATGTTTAAATATTGCAAACGCGTATCGGTAGCGATTAAGGCCAATGACAGTACAGAGAATAATATCAAACGCGCAAAGGCACTCGGCCCCTTTGTAAAAAAAGAAGGCGTAGCGCTTTGCCTAATATTGTATGAAGAACCCCTCACTTAACGACTAATCCAACCTTTGAGCTAATAAATGTTTATTCTTTACGTTAAAACAACGTATCCAAACCATTTTACATTACGACTATTGAAATACCTATATTAACGTGACATCAACATGATTGATCAAATGAAACAAAAAATGCCACAAGTAATCTCAACTTGTGGCATTTAAATATATTTCTTTAATCAGCGTTTAATGCTGCTGGTAGCGATTACTCGTAAGCAAAGATATTGGCTAACTTATCAATCTCTTCTAATGCACGACCACAACCACGGGCCACACAAGTCAATGGATCTTCTGCAACAATCACTGGTAAACCAGTTTCTTCAGCAATTAAACGATCCAAGTTTCTAAGTAAAGCACCACCACCTGTTAACACCATACCGCGTTCAGCAATATCAGCACCTAGTTCTGGCGGTGTTTGCTCTAATGCAGATTTAACTGCACCAACAATCGCATTGAGTGGCTCGGTTAATGCTTCTAAGATCACACTACTTGAAATCGTAAACTTACGTGGCAAGCCTTCTGCCAAGTTGCGGCCTGTTACTTCCATCTCCAACACTGTAGGGTGTGGAAATGCAGAACCAATTTTTTTCTTAATGGCTTCAGCCGTTGGTTCAGAAATTTGCATACCGTAGTTACGGCGAATGTAATCAATAATCGCCTGATCAAATTTATCACCACCAACACGTTCTGACTTAGCGTAAACAATACCACCTAATGAGATCACACCCACTTCAGTCGTACCACCACCGATATCAACCACCATTGAGCCACTTGCTTCTGCTACTGGTAAACCAGCACCAATTGCAGCAGCCATTGGCTCTTCAATTAGAAATACTTGCTTAGCGCCAGCGCGTTCAGCTGACTCTTTAATCGCACGACGTTCAACTTGTGTTGAGCCAACTGGCACACAAATAATGATACGTGGACTTGGTGCAAACCAACGTGCATCGTGCACACGGCGAATAAAGTACTTAAGCATTTGCTCAGTAATCGTAAAGTCAGCAATTACGCCATCTTTCATCGGCCGAATGGCTTGAATATTGGTTGGCGCACGGCCAAGCATTGATTTTGCCTCAGCACCAACAGCTAATAAAATTTTCTTACCGCCTTGCCCGCCCTCAGTACGAATAGCCACCACTGACGGCTCATCCAGCACAATGCCTTTACCTCTTGAGTAAATAAGCGTATTTGCTGTACCTAAATCAATGGCCAAGTCATTTGAAAAATAGCTAGTGATGAAACCAAACATGTTTTTTTATCCTGAATTTATTTTTATACTTACTTTTTAACTATCTGAGCAATCTCAAAGTAATCAAAAATTGTGCTTTTAAATGCCTCATATTGACGCAATATTAATATTTGCGAACAAAAATGAAAGTAGAACACCATAACAGCAGATATAATACACGATATAATAAACGCGCATTACATTTAATTAGCAATACAATAGTCGTCTAAATCAGTCATTTAGCAGCTAAATTCAAATCAATTAATTCAGGAATTCCAGTATGGCACTCAACATACAAGATATAAAAAAGGTCGCACACTTAGCGCGCATCGAAATTAACGAACAAGATGCAGACAAAACACTGACAAAACTGACCGGCATTTTAGGCTTGATTGAAGAAATGCAGAATGTTGACACAACAGGTATTGTGCCGATGTCTCACTCTCAAGACTTAAACCAACGTTTACGTGAAGACGCTGTAACTAAGGCTAACCTGCGCGAAACATTCCAAAAGAATGCACCCATTTTAGGAAACGACTCAACAGAGCAAGCCGTGGCTGAAGGTTTATATCTTGTCCCTAAGGTGATTGAATAGATACAAACCTATCCATTAATACCCAATCAATTTTTTAAACTTATTGCAATCAAGTTAGCCCAATTATGATTAATAGCAGTCTCAAACAATTTGGCGAGTTACTCCAAACAAAAAAAATCTCTAGCGTTGAATTAACGCAAACGTTTTTAACTCGTATCGAAGAATACAACCCAAACATTAATGCCTACATTACGGTTGATCCAGCACAGTCATTAGCGCAAGCAAAAGCCGCTGATGACATCATCGCAGCTGGTAACGGTAGTGCACTAACCGGCATCCCTTTCGCACAGAAAGATATTTTTTGTGCTGAAGGTTGGAGAACCACGTGTGGTTCAAAAATGTTAGAAAACTTCATTGCGCCTTACGATGCGCATGTCATTTCACAATTCAACAATGCTGGCGCTGTCTCATTAGGTAAAACTAATATGGATGAATTTGCGATGGGTTCTTCTAACGAAACCAGTTACTTTGGTGGCGTTAAAAATCCTTGGGATTTAGACCGTGTACCGGGCGGCAGTAGTGGCGGTAGTGCCGCAGCCGTTGCAGCAAGGCTTTGTGCTGCAGCAACAGGCACTGATACGGGCGGCTCAATTCGCCAACCCGCTTCGCTTTGTGGCTTTACAGGCTTAAAACCAACATACGGTGCGGTATCTCGTTACGGCATGATTGCTTTCGCTTCAAGCTTAGATCAAGCAGGCCCAATGGCTAAAAGTGCTGAAGATTGTGCATTGATGATGAACGTGATGGCTGGCTTTGATGAACGTGACTCGACCAGTATTAATCGTGAAAAAGAAGATTACACGCGTGATCTTGAAAAACCACTAGCAGGCCTAAAAGTGGGCCTACCTAAAGAGTTCTTTGCTGAAGGTTTAGATGCATCAGTCGGTAAAGTGGTACAAACAGCGATTGATGAATATAAAAAGCTCGGTGCAACCATTGTTGATATCTCGCTACCAAACATGGGGCTTTCAATCCCTGTGTATTACGTGTTAGCGCCAGCTGAAGCATCAAGCAACTTATCTCGCTACGATGGTGTGCGTTATGGCCACCGGGCTGCTGAATATACTGACTTAATGGACATGTATAACAAGAGCCGTGCAGAAGGCTTTGGTGAAGAAGTCAAACGTCGCATTCTCATTGGTACTTATGTATTAAGCGCTGGTTACTACGATGCTTACTATTTAAAAGCACAACAAATTCGTCGATTAATCTCACAAGACTTTGTTGAAGCCTTTAAAGAGTGTGACGTGATCATGGGGCCAGCAGCACCATCAACAGCGTTTAAAGCTGGTGAGAAAGTCGACGACCCTGTTGCAATGTACTTACAAGATATTTACACCATCTCAACCAACTTAGCTGGCTTGCCTGGCATGAGTATTCCTGCTGGTTTTGCACAAGACGAAGGTAAAGACTTACCAGTTGGCTTACAAATTATCGGTAATTACTTTGATGAAGCGCGTATGTTAAATGTAGCGCACCAATATCAACTAGCGACAGATTGGCACACAAAAATGCCTGAAGGAATTGAATAATGGAATGGGAAGTCGTCATTGGGTTGGAAACACACACCCAATTAAAAACAAACACTAAAATATTTTCTGGCGCCTCGACTACTTATGGTGCTGAGCCTAATACACAAGCGTGCGAGATTAGTATTGCCTTGCCAGGTGTATTACCAGTACTCAATAAAGAAGCGGTTGAATGTGCGATTAAATTCGGCCTAGCCGTTGATGCTGAAATTGCACCGCGCTCAGTATTCGCGCGTAAGAATTACTTTTACCCTGATTTACCAAAAGGTTATCAAATTAGTCAATTTGAATTACCAGTGGTTGGTAAAGGTCAATTAACGGTACAAGTGCCGGCAACGAAAAAGAAGGAAGCCTACGAAAAAGTAGTGAATATCACCCGCGCGCATTTGGAAGAAGACGCTGGTAAATCAGTTCACGGTGCAGTAGAAGGCATGAGTGGCATTGATTTAAACCGTGCTGGCACACCTTTGCTTGAAATCGTAACTGAGCCTGACATGCGCTCAGCGGCTGAAGCAGTGGCTTATGCTAAAAAGTTACATGAGCTCGTGCAATGGATTGGCATTAGTGATGGCAACATGCAAGAAGGTAGCTTCCGCTGCGATGTGAACGTTTCAGTTCGCCCAAAAGGCACGACTGAACTTGGCACCCGCCGTGAAATTAAAAACTTAAACTCATTTAAGTTTATGACACAAGCGATTGAGTATGAAACGCAATGGCAAATTGATACGCTAGAAGATGGTGGCACGATTCACCAATCAACGATTCTATTCAACCCAGATACAGGTGAAACGCGTGCCATGCGTTCAAAAGAAGAAGCTAATGATTACCGCTACTTCCCAGATCCAGACTTACTACCACTCGAAGTAACAGAAGCAGATAAAGCCCGTGTGAGCAAACTACTACCTGAGCTACCGCAAGCACTACAAGCGCGTTTTGTGAGTGAGTACAAACTATCAAGCTATGACGCGAATGCATTGACGTCATCAAGAGAGCTAGCTGATTTTTATATTGAAACCGTGAATGAAGGTGCCGATGCAAAATTAGCGGCCAACTGGGTCATGGGCGGCATTTCAGCTAAATTAAACAGTGAAGAAAAAGCCATTGGTGATTCACCTGTGAGCACTAAGCAACTAGCTCAAATGGTAAAACGTATTTCTGATGGTTCTATTTCAAACAATGCTGGTAAGCAAGTATTTGAAGCAATGTGGAATGGTGAAGCCGATGTAGAAGCAATTATCGAAGCTAAAGGGCTGAAACAAGTTTCAGACGCTGGTGCTATTGAAGCCATGGTTGATGAAGTATTAGCTGCCAACCAAGCGATGGTTGAAGAGTTTAAAGCAGGTAAAGATAAAGCCTTTAATGCACTTGTTGGCCAAACAATGAAAGCCTCTAGAGGTAAAGCCAACCCTGCTCAAGTAAATGAAATACTGAAGAAAAAATTAAGTTAAGTCATTTACGTTAAGCCAATAAAAAAGCCGTCTGTGCAATTCATACACAGTCGGCTTTTTTGTGTTTGTTTCGTTTACTTACTCGTAAACGTCTGTTGAGAGTGTCTGATACTGGCTCTAATTGAAGCAATTTGCTGGTCTGCCCTAGCAATCTCTTGGTTAGCCTTTTGAATACCGGTCACAATATGGGTTGGCACTGGCTCACCAGCGCGTTTATATTTAACGGTTTGCTGCAAGTAATCACTCAGTGTTTCATTCGCTTTTCGCTTCCACGACTCTAAATCAGTTAAGTTTTTTCTATTCACATTAATCGCTGAAAGTGATTGATTACGCGGTCTCAACTCAGTGTATCTGGCTTTATAACTAGCAAAGCGGGTTTTGATTAATGCAATATTATTTCTTTTGGCCGTAATATCACCTTTAATTGTTTCAAACTTCTTTTGGTCTGCCAAAATAGCCGCTTGCAAGTATTTAGGCACCGCTTGTTTTCTTAATTGATGATTTTGACGCTTTGTCAGTTTTGTAGCTAATGCTTGTTTTACCTCTGCTAAACGTTGGTCCATCGCGTTTAATAAATTTTCCTCGGCACCAACATTGCGTTGCAAAGCTAACTCGATCTCAGTAACTGAGCTGTATGAGGCAAGTAACGCTCTATCTTTGCGTAGCTGGTCTGAATAACCTTCATCCTCAACAGCGCGCTGATATTGCTTATTTTCCTTAACAACAACACCTTCTTTATTTAATTCGGTATTGCGCTTGCCTGCCGCTTTCGCTGGCATCACATCACCATAGTGCACCACACCTTGCTCATCAGTCCATTTAATAATTTTTCCGGCTTGAGCCACTTGCGTAAACAAGAAGATAATCACCAATCCAAAAAATAAACGCTCTAAATACTGTTGTGTTTTTGATTTAATGTTTACACGAGTTTCTGGCATGATCATTCAACCCTTTTTACTTTTATATACCGCAGCCGCTAACTTTCATTAGTCAACGCCATACTGTTGCCGATACACTTGCATGTTCTGCACTATGTCAGAATCTTGTTGCAAATCTGTTTTTCTCTCTAGGTAGTCGATTAAGTTTGTTAAGTTAGCAATGGCACATACTGGTATTTGCGTGTCTTTTACGACTTCCTGCACTGCTGACAATTCGCCCAATCCTTTTTCCTGACGATCAATCGCAATAGCCACACCACAAACTTCGGCACCTTGCTGCTTAATTAACTCAACTGATTCTCGTACTGATGTCCCGGCTGATATCACATCATCAATAATCAATACGCGCCCTTTAAGGCTCTTACCTACTATAACGCCACCTTCGCCATGATCTTTAGCCTCTTTTCGGTTATAAGCGTAAGGCACATTACGGCCCTGCTTTGCAAAGGCAATGGCAATACTCGCCGCCAAGGTAATGCCTTTATAGGCTGGGCCAAACAACATATCGAATTCAATACCCGCTTCCGTAATCGCTTGGGCATAAAATTCACCCAGCTTCATTAAGCTCACACCATCATCAAATAAACCCGCATTAAAAAAGTAAGGGCTTAGTCTGCCGGCTTTTGTTTTAAACTCTCCAAAGCGTAAAACGTCTTTTTCAATGGCAAATGCGATAAAATCTTGTCTGAAATGATTTTGTGCTTGTTCAATAGGGGCAGTCATAAAAAGTTCTCATAAAATAAAAGGATGAATTTTGAAGATTATATCGCTAAACCTAAACGGCATACGCTCTGCAACTAAGAAAGGTATGCTTAATTGGCTACAAATTGAACAACCAGACATTATTTGCCTGCAAGAACTTAAAGCACAGGCTGATAACTTAACGCCTGAAATGGCAAATCCTGAAGGCTATTACGGTTGTTTTGAATATGCCGAGAAAAAAGGCTATAGCGGTGTTGGCATTTACAGCAAGCAAAAACCAGATGCCGTGATCAACGGATTAGGCATCGAAGACATTGATAGCGAAGGCCGCTACATTGAAGCGCAGTTTGGTAATTTAAGTGTTGTTTCACTTTACCTACCAAGTGGCTCAAGTGGTGAAGAACGTCAAAACTATAAATACAGTGTATTAGACCGGTTCATGCCGCATATGAAAGCGCTGATCGAATCTGGCCGTGATGTCGTCGTGTGTGGGGATTGGAACATCGCGCATAAAGAAGCTGACCTTAAAAACTTTAAAGGCAATAAAAAGAATTCAGGCTTTTTACCAGACGAGCGCGCTTGGCTAACAGATTTATTTGATAATGCTGGTTGGGTTGATGTGTATCGCACGATCTACCCAGATACCACAGACGCATGCTACACATGGTGGAGCAACCGCGGCCAAGCTTATACAAATAATGTTGGCTGGCGTATTGACTACCAAATAGCCACACCAGCCATCGCATCAAAAGCGTTTGCAACAAGCGTTTATAAAGAAGAGAAATTTAGCGACCACGCGCCACTCATTATTGAATATAAAGACTAATTTTTGTCACTGTATTGATCAATAGGCATTTTTTTTAATATTTTGTAAGTAATTCAGTTATGCGTCGACCAAAGCTTGTAACGATACTTTTGTTACACGTTGGATCTCTCCCTGAGTAAACCATTTTTAAAGGAAATATTATGTCTATTGAAACATCAACAATGAAAAAAGGTACGATGCTGGCTGTCGGCGCTGCTGCACTCGTGTTAGCTGGCTGCGCAAGTAGCGGTTCAAACACAACTGCTTCAGCTGCTAACGTGCACTGTGCAGGCTTAAACTCATGCAAAGGTACTAGTGACTGCAAAACAGCAGAAAATGCATGTAAAGGCCAAAACGTATGTAAAGGCCATGGTTTCTTAAGCATGACTGAAGCAGACTGTACAAGTAAAGGCGGCACAATTATCTAAATGTCATTTAGATAACGGCTTAATCGCACTAGTTAAGGTTCCCCACTAGTGCGATCAACACCCATGAAAAATCAAAACACCACCCAAAACAACGTAGCATCTCCTTTGCCTAACCTTGGATTTGGCCTCGGCTTACGTACAGATCATTACCATGAAATTTTAACATCTAAACCAAACGTAGATTGGTTTGAGGCTTTGTCAGAAAACTACATGGTGCCTGGCGGAAAACCACTGCATTTTCTTGATCGTATCCGCGCAGATTATCCTATCGTCATGCATGGCGTCTCACTTTCAATTGGCTCTACAACGCCGCTTGACCAACAATACCTACGCGAGTTAAAGCAGCTGGCTGATCGTGTTGAACCAAAATGGATATCAGATCATCTATGCTGGACCGGTGTGCATGGACAAAACATGCATGATTTACTACCGCTTCCCTACACAACTGAAACCGTTAAGCATGTCGTTGAACGTGTTAAAACCGTACAAGATTTTTTAGGCAGACAGCTACTACTAGAAAACGTATCCAGTTATGCCAGTTATATTGATTCAGAGATGTCCGAGTGGGAGTTTATAAGCGAAGTTGCCGAACAAGCAGACTGCCTGTTATTATTAGACATCAATAATATTTATGTCAGCAGTTACAACCATCACTATGATGCAAAAACATTTATTGATGGTGTACCTAAAAATCGAATTCAACAAATTCACTTGGCTGGTCACCATAACAACGGCGACTATATTATTGATACGCATGATGCCCCTGTGATTGATCCAGTGTGGGATTTATATGCGTATGCAATGCAACAGTTTGGACCAGTTTCAACCATGATAGAGCGGGATGATAAGATTCCCCCACTAGCCGAATTAGTAGATGAGCTGCAAGTCGCACGCCAAATTGCAGCCAAAGCATTAAAGGGCCTTGCATGAGTCAACTTTCAAAGTTACAAACAGACTTTCAATCTTATTTATTGGGTAATACCGATGCTGATGACTTAAAAAAATACATCGTTGATGATGAGACAATCGGCGCCTCAAAACGGGTTGGCATCTATTTTGATGCATATCGCTTACGTATTCTCGAAACACTACAAACGCACTACCCCAAATTACATGCATTATTAGGCGACGACCTATTCGAAAAGTCCGCCCGCAGTTATATTAATGCTTTTCCATCAGAGCACCGTAATATGCGTTGGGTTGGTAACGAAATGACTGGCCATTTAAGTGAAACCCTTTCAGAACACCCAGTTGCTGCAGAGATGGCAAGATTTGAATGGGCATTGGGTTTAGCATTTGATGCCGCTGACAAACCAACAATAACGATTAATGATTTAGCATCCATTCCATTTGAATCTTGGGGTGAGCTTACTTTTAAGTTCCACCCCTCAGTACAGTTACTCAATATTGAATGGAATATCATTCCAATTTGGCAAGCATTAGATGAAGATGTGGTGCCGCCAGCACCTAGCCAAACCCATACACCATGCTTAGTTTGGCGTGAGGACCTCAACTCGCATTACCGCTCTATTGATGCAGCAGAATTTGATGCGCTTCAATTGGTCATGGGTGGCGCAAGCTTTGGTGATTTATGCGAGCATTGTCAGTTGCAACGCAATGCAGAAGAAGCAACGCAACAAGCCGCTAACTTCTTAGCGGCTTGGATTAATGCTGAACTATTATTGAAAGTCTAATGAGGTTTAACCTAACATTACTCAGGCAAAGTTAGCTACTACAAAACGGCAACGCAAGGCTTTGTATAATTTTCCCATTACTAGCATCTTGCACAAAAATAACCGCACCTGCATCTCGCTCATTCCATACTTTATTTAATTTAAAACTTTTCGCAAATTCAGATTGGTTATTGAATTGATACGCACCAAAAAATTCACGCACCACATAATCATGCTTGAGTTCACGTCCAACGTTTTCACCCGCCTTCACTTTAGTCACTAATTGATTCTGATAAAGCGCAACAAACACATCTGTATTTTTATAATCAATGGTTTTATCTGCGTTTGCATGGGCTTTTAAAGTCATTTCACCATTATCGTTAATGGTCGCATCTAGGCTTAAGTGTGCTTTTGCCTGTGTTTTTTGGTGTAAATCGACATATTGCTCAAAGCGCGAACGGTCAGAGCGTCTAAAGTCACGTCCATTCATCACAAATTGCGGCGTATAAACAAAACCAGCACCGCTAAAGGCGGCTATTTTTCGCTGCCTGTCAGAATAAGCTGCTTTTGAGAATTCATCTTTCCAACCAATGTAATCCCAATAATCGACATGAAAAGCTAACGGGGTAAATTTAGAATAATCTGTGGTTAAATTGCTTAACCACTTATCGGCTGGCGGGCAACTACTGCAACCCTCTGAAGTATAAAGCTCCAATAACGGCACTGTATTTGCGCCGCTTTTAGCCGTACATTGTGCGGCCAATGCAGCATAACTATTAAATAACAATAAACTGGTTAATACGCCATGAATCAATCGCTTATGCAACATTAGTAACTCCTTTGAGTAAAGTCGTTATTTAGTCGGCATAGCCACGCATTACTTACAAAGAAATTACTTAGCGCGCCAAGGGGCGACTTTAAATAAAAGCAACATGCCTGGAATAGCCAATAAGGTACACACGTAAAAGAACTGCTCCCACCCAAGTGACTCAACCATGCCACCTGTTAAGGCATTAAAAATAGAGCGTGGTACGGCAGACAAGCTAGTAAACAAAGCTAATTGTGTAGCGGTATAAATAGGATTCGTTTCACGCGCCATATAAGCGACATAAGCCACAGTCCCTAAGCCAACGCCTAAGGCTTCCCCACCAATCACCACAGCCAACATGCCCCGCTCAATAGCACCCACCATTTCAAACGGTCCTGCATGGGCTAACCACGCAAATCCTAAAATAGTAATCAATTGCACAAAACCAAATACCCACAAGCCACGGTTAATACCCATTTTAAGCATCCAGATGCCGCCAATAAAGGCCCCGAGTATTTGCATCACCAAACCACTGCCTTTTACAATCGTCCCAATATCGGTTTTACTAAACCCCATATCAATGTAAAAAGGCGTCGCTAATGCGGTTGCCATGCTGTCGCCTAACTTGTAGAGCAAGATAAACAACAACACTAATAGCGCATGCTTCACGCCAGCCCGATTAATAAATTCGGTAAATGGTTCAACTAATGAAGCGTATAAGGTTTGTGGTGGTCTTGCGCGGTTTGGCTCAGTCGCAAACATCGTCATGATCATACCCGGCAACATAAACAAAGCCACAATCCAAAACACATGTGACCATGCCATAAAATCAGCCAATATCAGTGCTAACGAACCCGGCACCAAACCAGCAATACGATACGCATTCACATGCAAGCTATTACCCAAGCCTAACTCTTCATCACTTAATATTTCACGTCGAAAGGCATCAATCACAATATCTTGGCTGGCTGAAAATAAAGCAACGAGTGTTGAAATAATCGCAATGCTTTTAATATCCATACTTGGCTCGAAAAAGCCATAAGCAATAATCGTGGCAAACAACGCCACTTGCGTGAGTAGCATCCAACTACGGCGACGACCTAATGGTGCTATTAAGTTATAACGGTCCATCAGCGGGGCCCAAATAAACTTCCATGTATATGGCAGTTGAATAAAAGCAAATGCGGCAATGGTTTTTAAGTTGATGCCTTCAGTGCGTAGCCAAGCTGGCAGCAACTGTAATAGCAAATATAAAGGTAGGCCTGAGCTAAACCCTAACACCACACAGGCCAGCATGCGTTTATTAAATAGCAGTGCTTGATAGCTTTGTTTTGTGACTGTTTGCTTTTCCATATAACCCATTTCTTTTTCTTGTTTTCATTGCAGGTTTCACCATACCATACTCTGCAAACCATAAAAAAATAGCCAGCAATACTGCTGGCTATTCAATAGTAAGTAAGCACTTACTGTGATAAACGATACATCGCTAAATTACCGAATAAGTTCGGTTGAAATGTCACAGGCTTTTGCCCGTTCAAAATCAAACGCTCTTTAATATTAATATGGCTATCGCGGCAAAACTGTTCAAAATCTTTAGTGGTACATAAATGCACATTGGGCGTGTCATACCACTGGTAAGGCAAGTCTTTTGACACAGGCATTTTACCCATGACGTTTTGTAACCTGTTACGCCAATAACCAAAGTTAGGGAAAGTCACAATTACCTCTTTACCCACCCGCAACATTTCGCGCACAATACCCTCAGTGTTATGCATCGCTTGTAATGTTTGTGACAATATCACCGTATCAAATGATTGATCTTCAAAGCCTTGTAAGCCGTCTTCCAAATCCATTTGGATGACATTCATCCCACTTTGCATGGCGCTGAGCCACTTCTTATCATCTCTTTCAATGCCGTAACCGCGCACTTCCATCGAGCCAGTTAAGTACTTAAGTAAGTCACCGTTACCGCAACCTAAATCCAACACCTTGCCACCAAACTGCGTCCACCCAGCAATAATCGCAAAGTCATGTCTATATTTCTGGTCAGGTGTTATTATCAATGTATCACTCATGATTTAAGCTCCCACCTGAATTTGATCTAAATAATTGCGCATAATGGCATGGTAATGTGGGTCTGGCATTAGGAATGCATCATGCCCATGTGCCGCCGTCACTTCTGCGTAACTCACGGTTCGCTCATTATCGAGTAAGGCTTTGACTATTTCACGCGACCTTGCCGGTGAAAAACGCCAATCACTCGTAAATGAAACAACCAAGAATTTAGGCTGTTTTGCTTTATCACCATTTAATTGTTCTTGTGCAAACACTGCCGTTAAATCATCATTAAAATCTGCTGCAGGGTCATAATAATCTAACGCACGCGTCATGCGAATATACGTGTTTGCATCAAACGTACCGGCAAATTTATCGCCTTGATAACGTAAATAAGATTCCATTTCAAATTCAACGTCAAAGGTATATTTAATCGTATCTTTTAATTGTCGGCCAAACTTTTTACCCATTGCATCATCACTTAAATAGGTAATGTGACCCAACATCCGCGCAATGCGTAAGCCGCGTCTTGGCAACGTATCATGTTGGTAATAGTCACCGTTGTGAAAATCAGGGTCTGTAATAATCGCTTGGCGCGCCACTTCATTAAAGGCCATATTTTGCGCAGTCAAGTTAGGGGCCGAAGCAATCACCAAAGCATGGCGTACGCGATCAGGGTAAGCAAGTGACCACTCCATGGCCTGCATACCACCTAAACTACCGCCAATAATGGCCGCTAACTGATTAATACCCAAGTAATCTAGCAGTCGCACCTGCGAATGTACCCAATCTTCAACCGTCAAAATTGGAAACGCAGAACCCCAAGGTTGATTAGTCGCAGGGTTAATGCTGGCAGGGCCAGTCGTGCCATGGCAGCCGCCTAAATTATTGAGGCCAATCACAAAAAACTTATTGGTATCTAACGGCTTACCTGGGCCAACTAAGTTATCCCACCAACCGGCATATTTATCTTCTGCTGTGTAACGGCCCGCAATATGGTGCGTGCCAGATAAGGCATGACAAATCATCACAGCATTTGAGGCATCCGCATTTAAGGTACCGTAAGTTTCATACGTAATATCGTATTGTGGCAATACCGCACCACTTTTGAGGGGGTGCGGCTGACTAAAATGAGCTACTTTGGGGGCAACAATGCCAACTGAGTTATTTTCTAACATCTCGCTATTATACTTTTTCTTATTACTTTGGTTGAATTTATACTATAGTTTATTCAATAAGATCACTATTTCATATAGACAAATGTCAAAAATACACATGAATAACATCCAGCCTTACTTAAAGACACAGCCATCCATTGAAACTAGCGCTTACATTCACCCCTCTGCCACTATTATTGGTGATGTGTCTGTTGGAGAAAACAGCTCCATTTGGCCCGGAGTTGTCGTGCGTGGCGATGTGAATCATATTCGCATTGGGCATGGCACCAATGTGCAAGATTTAAGCATGCTACATGTCAGCCATAAATCCAGTTGGGACCCAAAAGGTGCGCCTTTGATTATTGGCAACAATGTAACGATTGGACATTCCGTTATTTTGCACGGTTGCACACTTGAAGATGAATGCTTAATTGGCATGGGCAGCATTGTGATGGACAAAGTCACTGTACAAAAACATGTATTGCTAGGGGCCGGCAGCTTAGTACCTGAAGGAAAAGTGCTAGAAAGCGGTTACTTATATTTAGGTAGACCTGCCAAAAAAGTACGCAAACTCACTGATAAAGAAATGGAACGCTTTATGTATTCAGCCAATCATTATATGAAACTATCCAACAAATATACACAACAATAAATAATCAGTCCATTTCATGAAATACAGTGCCTTAACCACGATTATTTATCCTCACTACATTGATAGCTAATAAGCTACAGCTATGAGCTTGAGAATTATTGTATTTTACTTAGGTTCAAAGTCAAAATCATCAAATTTCAGAATTATTCATAATTGATAATAAAGGCTTACCATTCATTCGCTTCATTAACCGCTCCTGATACATTTGAGAGTCTGTAAAATTTACTTTATGCTGAGTATGTGTAGCTAACCAGTCTTCATCAAAACCTAATACAGATTGCAGTATCATTTGAGACTCTTGGCTTGCCTTGAGCGCATCAAAACCAAGTATATTAATCATATCTTGCTTTGCATCTGCTAATAAGATTTGCACTTCTACACCAACTTCATCCCATATTGCATTTACTAATTTGATAATACTATTATCACTGGCAACATCATCGATTAATATATCTTCCAGAATTCGATGATATAACCATCCCCCTTCCATGATTAAAGCCTGTCGCATATTAGCTGCCACCTCTTTAACATCACGTAATAACCATTGTACGTATGCAGTATGTGCTAGGAGTAATGCATCATTAACGCCAGCATTTAAAGTCCGTGCTTTATTAAAATGCTTTAATGATTTATTTAACTTTTCTTCATCGCTGCATTGTTGTTTTGCAAGTTTGAAAAATTGCAAACCTATCTGGTGATGAGCGCTAGCAATCTGACCTTTTATCAGATCAACATTAGAGGCATCATAATGATGAATGAATTCTTTATAAATACTAATTGCCTTGATAGGGTTCTCTAACACTTCGCAATGTATCAAACCTTTGTAAAAGTAAGCTTTCGCGACATTTAGTTCAATGTCACTGTCATTCAAACCATCAAACCTTGATATCAAAACATCATATTGAGCTTCTTCGCTTTCTGTATTTTTTAACTGCCCTAGGACAAGCCCATAAAGCAACATGGTATGCGAAATCTCAACATCATTTATCTGAGGTGCTTTTATGGCAGCTTCAAGATATAAAGCTGACTGTTCATACTGTTGATCAAGAAAAGCGCCATAAGCAGATAATCTATTGTCCTCAAAGCTATAAAAACGTTCAGGCTTACTTCTCAAATGTTCGATTCTTTGCAATATTTTTTGAGTAGCTAAAAAACCGCTACTGCATTCATTTCCATTCAACGTACCACGCTCTCTAATACTAATTATCTGCTGTTCAAAAACATCATTATTTAGAATAGAGATTTCCTTATTACCAGCTTCCTCCACTTGAAGTGCATCTAAACTTTCAAAGTCTAATAAGTCTTCACCGACCTTAGCCATCTCTAGTACAGGACTTTTGCTAGCCCTGCGCATATTCATTGTTTTCTTTTGCTGCCAAAAGTGGGTAAAAAAATTCGCTAAATGCCAAATACTAAGGAGAAAAATTAACAATAAACTCAAGTAAACTAAATTGATATAATTTGCATTATTCAGAATTAGATCTGTTTGATTACTCAGAAAATCATGTGCTAATTGTTCTGAGTAAAAATTAACATGGTCAATCTGACTGTATAACAATCCATCAGCTTCATCAGTCTCTTCCAAATCTGAAGAATCAGCGCTTGTGATAATGTCCTCTATTTCTAATACGGGAAAGACGTAACTAAGCTCAGGCGTGAAATCATATTGCGGTATTTTCTTTTCATTACTGATAAGCGCTGAAGATGCGGCAAGTGGGAAGAAAACCCAAAAAATAACACAAATACTCATTATTTTTTTCATTAACGAACCTAATCATTACTGTAGCAGTAAAAAAAAGACATTAAAACCTTGTGTTAAAAGTGGTCGACTCAGAGCCTTTTAACGAGATATATAATTGCCTTACGACTACTGCTTTAAGCAGCAAGTAGCCTGATTAATCATATTAATGATTCAATCAGTTGTATATGACCCAATTTGTTTCTTTTCATATTGTCATTCTATACTTTTAAATTCAGTTATTCTTGGAAAGCAAGCATTAACCGTATAATTAACACTTAATTGAATCTATTCAGAGAGCTACTCTCTATAGTTAAACAGACGTTACAAAGAACTTCAGAATAGTTGTTAAATATAAGGTTTACCATCAAAATATTACGCAGCATGGACCACTTGATACTTACCGACATTTTTATTCTGCCAGCGCCCTTCTCTAAAGTATTCAATTAATTTTCTGGCGCGTGTTGTTTCCATTGTTTCAAATCCAGAATCTTCACGGTCTAAAAAATCCGTTAACCCTGTGATGGCTGTCATTTCTTCACGGGTAACATGCTGGTAGCCCATGGTCCAAGCATTAAAGCCACGCACTTCAAGGGGCTCTCTAATGATTTTCAATACATTATGGTGGCGCGTGTCTTGTGATATTTTTTCATACAACTTATCTAGAACACCCTCTTCACCTTCTAGCACTTGGAAAAAACAACCATCCATATAAAGCAACATACCCGTTACCTCACGGACATGATTATTTTCGCGCGCTTGGTCTAGTAAATCAAACAACTCACCATGTGTCATCGCGTGTGCTGCAACACTGGTATATGCTAATAAAGTTAATGCATTGACATCTGACATAATATTAACCCTCATACAAAGTGGTTGATAATATTCATGACTATAGAATAATGAATTGGTTCAATGACTTAATAGAACATCAAGTCGATATAACACAGTACGCTTATTTAGTCCCAGTGCGTACTAACTACTAAAGAGTTTTTACCCATCGTCACGCGATCATTGCCACCAAGGTCTTTAATTGTTTCAACAGCAACCAGCCCTGCATCGGCCATTAAGTCTTGTACCGCTTGCGATTGGTTATAGCCATGCTCAAATAATAACCAACCTTGTGGTTTTAAAAACACCAGTACGTTATCTAGAATTTTACGAATATCATCTAAACCATCTTCACCCGAAGCCAAAGCAGACATTGGCTCAAACCGTAAATCCCCTTGGCTTAAATGCGCATCGGTACTTTCAATATAAGGTGGGTTACTCACAATCACATCAAAGCGTTGGTGATCTAAGGCATCAAACCAATCACTTTGCAAAAATGTAACGTTTTGAATATCTAATGCAGCTGCATTATCAATTGCAACGCTGAGCGCTTTTTCTGAGAAATCAACAGCAGTGACCGTAACATCTGGGCAATTATCGGCAATGGCTAATGCAATGGCACCGGTACCTGTGCCTAAATCTAAAAAATCAGCTTGGTCTGGTATTTTATCTAGCGCCACTTCTACCAGTTTTTCAGTATCAGGTCTTGGAATTAAAGTATCGGACGTGACTTTGAGGGGTAAACCAAAGAACTCACGCTCACCTAAAATGTAAGCGATGGGTTCACCATTAAGACGGCGTTGTAATAACGCTTGGAAGACTTCATCATCTTTTTCGGTCAATGCATCACCTGCATGTGAAATTAGCCATGCATGATTAACATCTAATAGATGCTCTAACATCAACTGCACATCTAATTTAGCTGTGTCTGAATCAGTTAAATGAGTATTTAACTGATTCACAGCATTAGAAAGCGTTTGTTTAATTGAAGGCATGATGAATACAGAAACTGTATTACTGGTTTTCTTCACCCATTGAAGCCAACAAGTCAGCCTGATGCTCAGCCGCTAACGGGCCAATCAACTCATCCAAATCACCTTCGGTAATCGCATCAATTTTATATAGCGTTAAGTTAATGCGGTGGTCGGTAATGCGACCTTGCGGATAGTTATAGGTACGGATACGTTGTGAACGGTCACCTGAACCAATCAGGTTACGGCGCTCAGAAGCAATTTTGCTATTTTGCTCATCTACTTCTTTGGCTTTAATACGCGCAGCTAGCACTTGCATGGCTTGTGCTTTATTGGCATGTTGTGAGCGACCATCTTGGCATTCCACCACAATACCGGTTGGCGCATGGGTAATACGCACAGCAGAATCGGTTTTATTAATATGCTGACCACCCGCACCTGAGGCACGGAAAGTATCTAGGCGAATATCCGCTGGGTTAATCGTCACATCGGCAACGTCTTCCACTTCTGGCAGAATGGCAACGGTACAGGCTGAGGTATGAATACGGCCTTGTGTTTCAGTATCTGGCACGCGTTGTACGCGGTGGCCGCCACTTTCAAATTTCATTTTTGAATAGGCGCCTTGGCCTTCAATTTTGGCGATAATTTCTTTATAGCCGCCCACATCGCTTTCGTTGGATGATAAAACATCAATTTTCCAACGTTGGCGCTCAGCGTAGCGTGAGTACATACGGAACAAGTCACCTGCGAATAACGCAGACTCATCACCACCGGTACCAGCACGAATTTCTAAAATGATGTTTTTGTCATCATTAGGGTCTTTTGGTAGCAGCAATCTTTGAAGCTCATCTTCAACGGCTTCAATTTTGGCTTTAGCGGCTTGAATTTCTTCTTGCGCGAAGTCTTTCATGTCAGGGTCGCTAAGCATTTCATTGGCTTCAGCCATGTCATTTTCAGCTAGCTGAAAAGCATTATATTGCTCAACAATCGGCGTAATTTCAGAGTGCTCTTGCATGATTTTTCGATAGTTATCCATATCGTCCGTCACGCCTTCGGTGCTCATCAGGCCGTTCAGTTCTTCTAAACGCTCGCTCAACATGGCGAGCTTATTCATCATGCTTGGTTTCATTTTGGCTTTCTAATGCACCACATTACGCAGGTGCATATTCTTTAAATTTGTTTAATCTTTGATTTGATACAAGTTTTTCAATAAAGCTTCAAGCTGTTCATGCGTTTCGCCTTGTGCGGAGTTTAACGCATGACTCGGTGCATGTAAAAACTTATTGGTGAGCGCTTGGCTTAAATATTCCAAGGCTTTTTCAGGATTTTCACCTTTTTGAATCAACTTCATGGCTTTCGCCAGTTCAGCTTGGCGCATGGTTTCCGCTTGGTCACGAATGGCTTTAATGGTTGGCACTGCATCGCGCTTTTTAAGCCAATCCATAAAGTGATCAACACGTGCATCCACAATCACTTCAGCACTCACGGCGGCTTCTTGCCTGTTCACTAAGCCATCATTCACCACTTGGGCTAAATCATCAACTGTATATAGGAATACATCATCTAACTCAGCCACTTCAGCTTCAATATCGCGCGGTACGGCTAAATCAACCATGAAGATCGGGCGATGGCGACGTGCTTTAATGGCTTTTTCCACCATGCCTAAACCAATCATCGGTAATTGGCTGGCCGTACAACTCACCACAATATCAAATTCAGCAATGCGATTTGGCAGCTCTGTGAGTAAAATCGCTTCACCGCCGATTTTAGTCGCCAGTGCTTGGCCACGTTCCATTGTCCTATTGGCAACCGTAATGAGTTGTGGTTTTTGTGCGGCAAAGTGGTCAGCACATAAACTAATCATTTCACCCGCACCAATAAACAATACTTTTTGTTTGCTAATGTCACCAAAAATACGTTGGGCGAGTTTAACCGATGCAGCTGACATAGATACTGAGTTAGCACCAATATCAGTATTGGTCCGTACTTCTTTGGCCACTTCAAAAGTGCGTTGAAATAACTTATGTAATAAGGTGCCTAGCGTACCTGCATCTTGTGCGACTTGGACCGACTGTTTGAATTGCCCTAAAATTTGCGGCTCACCCAACACCATACTATCTAACCCTGATGCCACTCTAAATGCATGCTTAACTGCTTCATCTTGCGGGTAGGTGTATATATAAGGTTGAATCGCACTCGTTTCCATTGAATGATATTGCGATAACCAATCTAATGGTTTTTGCGGATTATCGGTATTGCAATACAACTCGGTACGATTACAGGTCGATAAAATAGCGGCTTCAGTCGCGTTGGATTGCGTTAATTCACGCAATGCATCGCCCACACGTTCACTATCAAAAGCAACGTTTTCGCGGATTTGGACTGGCGCAGTATTGTGATTAACGCCTATAACATAGAGCTGCATTTGAAATTAATGGGTATCTAATTCGGTTAAGATGGTTGTATTAAACATAACTTACGACAGTTTAAGTGCATAACTTAAAGTCATTTAGTTAATTAAAGATGTAATTTTCGCGTATTGGGTGCTCATAAGCAAGAAGCTTATCTAAAATGTTATTTTTTAGGTAAAATAATGCCTTTAATGATTCACCTACTTAAATTTTAGTTTCAAATCAATAATAACGGACACATTACCATGGATAATAAATTTAGAATTGCCCCAAGTATTCTTTCTGCTGACTTTTCAAAGTTAGGTCAAGAAATTGAAGATGTGATCAAGTCTGGTACAGACCTTGTTCACTTTGACGTAATGGATAACCACTACGTACCTAACTTAACCATCGGCCCACTGGTTTGTGATGCGATTCGTGAGTTATCACACAAAGCTGGCGCATTAATTGATGTGCATTTAATGGTAAAACCAGTTGACCGCATTATTCCTGACTTTGCTAAAGCTGGTGCTGACATCATTACTTTCCACCCAGAAGCTTCTGACCATATTGACCGTAGCCTTTCAATGGTGCGTGAATTAGGTTGTAAATCTGGCTTAGTATTTAACCCAGCAACATCACTAAGCTACTTAGATCACGTGATGGATAAAGTAGACATGATTCTATTAATGTCAGTTAACCCTGGTTTTGGTGGTCAAAAATTCATCCCAGAAACTTTGGAAAAACTAAAACAAGCGCGTGCACGTATTGATGCTTACGAAGAAAAAACTGGCCGTAAAATCTGGTTAGAAGTTGACGGTGGTGTAAACCCTGATAACATCGCTGATATTGCTAGAGCTGGTGCGGATACATTCGTGGCTGGTAGCGCGATTTTCGGTAAGCCAAACGATGCTGATGCTAACCGCTACGATTCAGTGGTTGGTAAAATGCGTGCTGCATTAGCAACTGTTTAAATTTGAAAGCGTGGCTTGTTAGATTATTGGTGGTATATTTAAGGTAAATCATGAATCAATCAGCAAGCCCTTTTTCAGAAAGTCGTTTTAAAGTAAAGGCCGTCTTAATTGACTTAGCCCCGGAAATTGCCAAAGCCGCTAGCGAAATGCTAACGGTTTTAAAGTTACCAAAGCTATCGATTGAAACCGTTCAATCGTTTATTGGTGAGGGCGCATTAGCCCTCATTAAGCGCTGTTTAACAACAGTGTTAAAAGCTGAACCAGATAAAGCACTCATCAGCAAAGCACAAAAGCACTTTTTTGCGCTGTATAGCAAAAACTGTATTCACAGCAAACCTTATCCAAAGGTTGTTGAAGGACTCATCGCATTACAGAAGTTAGGCTTACCACTCGCCTGCGTCACTAATAAGCCTGCAATATTTACCGAACCAATGTTAAAAGCAACCGGCTTATTTGATTATTTTGACGAAGTGATCTCTGGCGATACCTTACCGAAAAAGAAGCCTGAGCCAGATCAAATATTCCATGCTTGCAAGGCATTTGAGGTCGATGCATGGCATGCAGTCCTCATTGGCGACTCAAATACTGACATTTTGGCCGCAAAAAATGCAGGATGTTATGTATTTACCGTGCCTTATGGCTATAATCAAGGATTGAAGATTGATGAAAACGCGATTGACGCAATGATTCAAGATTTAAGCGAAGCCACAAACCATATTCAAACTGAACAACATAATGATTAACGTCACATGAAAACGAACAATATTCCTTATCAAAACCAACGATGGTGTAGCGCGAACTGGCGAGTCTAGCCGTACGCGTTATTTGTGCATGCCTGCACACCAAAACCATCAAACTTAAGAATAATAAAAGTTAAGGAACATTATGTTTAACACCGTCACCGAAGCAGCATTTAACGATTTAGCCAAAGAAGGCTATAACCGCATTCCATTAGTCGTCGAGACCTTTGCAGATTTAGACACCCCGCTTTCACTCTATTTAAAATTAGCTAACCAACCGTTTAGTTACTTATTAGAGTCAGTACAAGGTGGTGAGCGTTTTGGCCGTTACTCCATTATTGGTTTACCGGCGACCACACGCATTGTCGCCAATGGCAACAAAGTGGAAGTTATCGAACACGACAAAGTGATCGAAACGGTTGAAAACACCAACCCATTAGACTTCATCAAAACATTTCAAGCCCGCTTTAAAACACCACCTTATGAAGGTCTACCAAGGTTCACTGGTGGCTTAGCGGGTTACTTTGGTTATGAAACCATTCGTTACATTGAAAAGAAACTAGCCAACACCAAAAAACCAGATGCAATCAATACACCTGACATTTTATTAATGGTATCAGAAGAAATTGCGGTAGTGGATAACTTAAGCGGCAAGCTTTACTTTATTGTGTACGCCAACCCTGATGAGGTGAATGCTTACTCACAAGGCGTTGAGCGTTTAAATACGTTAGTGAAAAAGTTACGGTCACCAGTGACTATTCCAACCTCACAGGCATCAACGCCTACTCAAGCCACTTCAGAATTTGGTGAAGATAACTTTAAAGACGCCGTGAAACGCGCCCAAGATTACATTTTGGAAGGTGATATTATGCAAGTGGTGTTATCACAGCGCATGTCACAACCCTTTGAAGGTTCACCGTTATCACTATACCGCGCATTACGTAGCTTGAACCCTTCACCTTATATGTTCTATTACGACATGGGCGACCACCATGTGGTAGGTGCATCCCCTGAAATTTTAGTCCGTTTAGAAAATAATACCGTCACTGCCCGTCCAATTGCAGGCACACGCCCACGTGGTAAAGACCGTGTGGAAGATGCCGCATTGGCAGAAGAATTATTAGCAGATCCAAAAGAGCGTGCAGAACACGTGCAACTGATGGACTTAGGCCGTAACGATGTAGGCCGTGTGGCACAAACCGGTACGGTAAAAGTGACTGACAATATGATGATTGAGCGTTACTCACATGTCATGCATATTGTCAGCAATGTGGAAGGCAAGCTAAAAGAAAACATGGATGCCATTGATGTGATTAAAGCCACTTTCCCTGCTGGCACGGTATCTGGCGCGCCAAAAGTACGCGCCATGGAAATTATTGATGAATTTGAACCAAGCAAGCGCGGCATCTATGCCGGCGCTGTGGGTTACTTAGGTTTTAATGGTGACATGGATGTCGCCATTGCCATTCGTACCGGTGTGATTAAAGACAAAATGCTTTATGTGCAAGCTGGTGCTGGCATCGTGGCTGACTCAGTACCAAGCAGCGAATGGACTGAAACACAAAATAAAGCCCGTGCAGTATTACGTGCGGCTGAATTAGTACAAGCGGGCTTAGACCAAGCCACAACGGCTACTGCAACAGCAGACCAGAAAGCGGGGAAATAATATGTTATTGATGCTAGATAATTACGACTCATTCACTTATAACTTAGTGCAATACCTCGCGGAACTCGGTGAAGATGTACATGTACACCGCAATGATGAAATCACCATTGATGAAATCAAAAAAATGCAGCCTGAACGTATTGTGATTTCCCCCGGCCCTTGTACGCCAAATGAAGCCGGCATTTCATTGCCATTGATTCATGCATTTGCTGGCAAAATTCCGCTACTGGGCGTGTGCTTAGGCCACCAAAGTATTGGTCAAGCGTTTGGCGGTAAAATCATTAAAGCGAAAACCATCATGCATGGTAAAACCTCACTCATGCACCATAAGGATGTCGGCGTATTCAAAGGCTTAACCAACCCCTATACTGCCACGCGTTATCACTCATTGGTGATTGAAAAAGAGTCCCTACCTGATTGTTTGGAAATTACCGCTTGGACTGAAAATGAAGATGGTAGCTTTGATGAAATTATGGGCGTACGTCATAAAACGCTGGCCGTTGAGGGCGTGCAATTTCACCCTGAATCAATCCTCACTGAACATGGGCATGATTTACTCAACAACTTTTTGAAGGGCTAGGTAACATGGATTTTAAGCAATCATTAGAACATGTCGCAACAGGCAATGATTTAAGTCACGACGATATGCTGGCCGTCATGCAACAAATCATGACGGGCGAATTATCTTCAGTGCAAATTGCTGGCTTTGTGATGGCATTACGCGCTAAAGGCGAAAGTGTTGATGAAATAACGGCTGCGGCAACCGTCATGCGTTCGCTCTCAAGCAAAGTGAATATTACTGAAGCAGCACACCTAGTGGACACTTGCGGCACTGGTGGCGATGGCATTCAAACCTTTAATGTTTCAACCGTTTCAGCTTTTGTGGCCGCAGCTGCTGGTGCTAAAGTCGCAAAACACGGTGGTCGTTCAGTATCGTCCACTTGTGGCAGTGCAGATGTACTTGAAGCCCTTGAAGTGAGTGTTAACTTATCCGCAGAACAAGTGGCTAACTGTGTGAATGAAATTGGCATTGGCTTTATGTTTGCGCCAAACCACCATAGCGCGATGAAGCATGCAGCCCCAGTAAGACGTGAACTGGGTGTACGCACCCTATTCAACTTACTCGGCCCCATGACTAACCCAGCTACCGCAAAACGCCAAGTGATGGGTGTGTTTGACCAAGCGCTGACGGGCAAACTGGCCAATGTATTATTAAACTTAGGTTCAGAGCATGTCTTAGTTGTACATGGTGCTGATGGCATGGATGAAATATCATTCACAGGTGACACTTATGTGGCTGAAGTGAAAAACGGTGTGGTGAATGAATACACCGTCAACCCAGCCCAATTCGGATTAAAAACACATGATTTAAGTACGATTCGTGTCGAGAATGCCAGTGAATCAAAAGCGATGATTGAAGACGTATTAAGTGGTATTGCTTGCACCAACCAAGCCGCACGTGACATTGTGTTACTGAATGCAGGGGCTGCTATTTATGTATCAGGCCTCACCGATTCATTAGCGGCAGGGATTGATAAAGCCGTGGCCGTTATTGATGACGGTACTGCTAAATTCAAATTAGATGATTTAATTAAAATGAGCGCACAATATGAAGCTTAAACTGACAAAACCATTTACATTTATTTTACTATTTTTACTGTGTGGATTATTAGCCGCCTGTGATGGCACCAATAACAATAAAGCAAACATGACTAACTCAACCATGGATGTAACCGATAAAACAAAAACCATTTCATTAAGTGGCTTAGGCAACAGTGGCGAGCGCTTAAAAAGTAATATGCTTACCATTAAAGAAGCCTACAAGAAAAAGTTAGATGATGTATTTGTAGAAGACAATGGCGAAGTGATTAAGCTACTCAAAGATGATACGCATGGTTCACAACATCAGCGCTTCATCATCAAAACCAGTAATGGCAAAACCGTACTAGTGGCTCACAATATTGATATTGCCGATCGTATTAACAGCATTCGCATAGGAGACACCGTGACATTCCGTGGTGAATACGTATTCAACCCAAAAGGTGGCATTTTGCATTGGACGCATCATGACCCAGATGGTAGCTCCGTTGGCGGTTGGATTGAACACGAAGGCAAAATTTACAAATAAACAGCATTGCATGCAATGATTAATAAGGCTTAAAGAACAATGTCAGACATATTAAATAAAATTTTAGATACAAAAGTCATCGAGATTGCGGCCAGCAAAGCCAAGATTGATGACGAAGCAATTAAAGCATTAGCTGAAGCGCAAGAAGACCCACGTGACTTTGTCGGCAGCATTCACCAAAAAGTATTGGCGAACCAACCCGCTGTGATTGCTGAAATTAAAAAAGCGAGCCCTTCAAAAGGCGTGATTAGAGAGGACTTTAATCCTGCAGAAATTGCCGCGAGTTATGAAAAAGCCGGTGCAGCATGTTTATCTGTACTCACTGATGTGGATTACTTTCAAGGCTCAGCTGATTATTTAAAAGAAGCCAGAGCGGCGTGTAACTTACCAGTATTGCGTAAAGACTTCATCATCGACCCATACCAAGTCTATGAAGCCCGTGCGATGGGGGCAGATTGTATTCTGTTGATTGTGGCAGCATTAGACGTGATTCAAATGCGCTTATTAGAAGATACAGCACACGAGTTAGGCATGGCGGTGTTAGTGGAAGTGCATGACGCTGATGAGCTTGAATTAGCCTTACAGCTAGAAACACCACTCATTGGCATTAACAACCGTAACTTGCGCACCTTTGATGTCACATTACAAACCACATTAGACTTATTAAAAGCATTACCTGAAGATCGCTTTGTGATTACCGAGTCTGGCATTTTCACACCAGAAGACGTGAAATTAATGATGGATAATGACGTGAATGCATTCTTAGTGGGTGAAGCCTTTATGCGCCAACCTGATCCAGGGGTTGAACTTGCACGTGTGTTTAGCCTACCAAACGAATAATCCAAATTTTAGAGTGAGAAACAAATCATGAGCTACCCTTACACCCGCCCAAGACGTATGCGTAAAGATGACTTTTCACGCAGATTAATGCGTGAAAATGTACTCACTGCGAATGATTTGATTTATCCAGTGTTTGTATTAGATGGTGAAAATCGCACTGAAGATGTGGCATCAATGCCGGGCGTGCAACGCCAAACCATCGACATATTGCTCAACACTGCAAAAGAATGTGTTGCGTTAGGGATTCCAGTGATGGCGATTTTCCCAGTGATTGAAGCAGAGCATAAAAGTTTAGATGCTGCCGAAGCCTACAACCCTGAAGGCCTTGTACAACGTGCCGTGAAGGCATTAAAAGCCGCACAGCCGACATTAGGCATCATGACTGATGTTGCACTGGACCCATACACAACACACGGCCAAGACGGCATTATTGATGACTCTGGCTATGTGTTAAATGATGAAACGATTGAAGTATTGGTACAGCAAGCCATCTCACATGCAAGGGCTGGTGCTGACATCGTTGCGCCATCTGACATGATGGACGGCCGTATTGGTCAAATTCGTGAATCGCTAGAAAGTACGAAACACGTTCACACCAAAATCATGGCTTACTCAGCTAAATATGCCTCAGCATTTTACGGCCCATTTAGAGATGCCGTTGGTTCATCAGGCAACTTAGGTAAAAGCACTAAAGAAAACTACCAAATGGACCCTGCCAACACTGATGAAGCACTCAAAGAAGTTGGCTTGGATATTGATGAAGGTGCTGACATGGTCATGGTGAAACCAGGCATGCCATACTTAGATATTGTGAGACGCGTAAAAGATGAATTTGGCGTACCAACCTTTGCTTACCAAGTCAGTGGTGAATATGCCATGCTAAAAGCCGCGGCACAAAATGGCTGGTTAGATGAAAAAGCATGTGTACTTGAAAGTTTATTAGGCTTCAAACGCGCTGGGGCAGATGGCATATTGACTTACTTTGCCATGGATGTGGCGAAGTGGTTAAAAGAATAACCAAGCAAGCTACAGTAACAATTCACGCACACCCGTAATATTTGCTCTTAGCGCATTTGAGCCATCCGCTGCGCGTTTTGTTGCCACCCGCACACCATCGACTTCAAACACACTAATCTGAATTAAACCCAATTCAGTTTCAAGCGTAAAAACCGGTACGCGCTTACGTGCATCACCGCTTTTATCACGCTTACCATCGTTAATCACACGGTGTGTTTTCTCATTTGTTTCAAATGGAATATCTTGGTTGAGTAAGAATATCTCCACATCTTTCAAACTATCTGCAAATAAGTGAATATGGGTTTCAGTGCCAAGACCAGCAGTGCCATCTAGCACCGCGCCGGTTAAATGGGGATTAAATTGATCTAGCAGCTCCATGGTAAAGAGTGCATTTTTACGCAGGTTAATTAAATTCTCTGGGTGTGCATCACCCAAGTAAAGCGCTTGATAGAGTTTAAGCTCGTCTTCAATTTCAATATTGGAAGGTAAGCCTTGGTTATCAAGCACGCCTAATTGTCGGCCTGCTTTTTTCTTCGCATAGGCATAATCAGATATACCTTCTTCCGCCATCATTCTAGCCGCTTGCTGTGCGACTAGTTGCCTTACCTGCTGTGAATGCTCACGCGCCATGCTTAGTTACCCAATGCTTAACTTAATATCAATACTGCAAATTTTTAGTTGAGAAAATCACCTGCCGCATCTTGTGCATCACGATATTGCTGTGAGGCCTCAGCAGCGACTGCTTCAACAGGTGATGTTTGCCCTGGCGCAACTACTGCTTGAGGGGCTGCAGGCCTTGCTATTGGCCTTTGAACTGGTGTTGGCGTAACTGATATTGGTTTTGGTGCTACTGGCGCAGCTTCAATTTCAATCCCGTCGATATTACGCGGTCTATTAGGGCCACGTGGTGACCCTCTATTTGGTAATAAAGGCGTACTACGTTGCTGACCTTGTTGCGAAGGTTGTTGTGCACCGCCATTAGCATTTGGTTGCAATAATTCTTGTGCTTTTTGCTGTAGCAATTCAATTAAATTAATACTGCCTTCACCAAACACTTCTCGAACACTCAAGTCAACTTCTGGCGGAGGTGACTCTACGTAGAAGTATTCTGCGATACCATCTTCGTCATCTTTAACACCTGTTAAAGGGTCAATCTTGACTTGCATAATACCCTCAGGCATCACCGGGCTTTCTTCTGGCAACCCTTTTAAAGCCGTTTTCATATATTGCACCCATATTGGCAAGGTAGCACCACCACCAGTCTCTCGCTTACCTAAAGATTGCGGCTTATCATAGCCCATCCATACAACCGCAACCTGTTTCGGGCTATAACCAGCAAACCAAGCATCAATCATGTCGTTTGTTGTACCTGTTTTACCAGCAATATCACGACGACCCAAGCGCAATGCTTTGCCACCTGTCCCTTCTCTAATAACAGACTTCAACATTGAATCCATTAAGAATGCATTTCGGCTATCAATGACTTGCTGAGCACCATCTCCAGCTTCTTCAGGTTGACTCGTAAATATTTCATTACCACTTTGATCTAAAATTTTATCAATAATATAAGGCGGCACACGATAACCACCATTGGCAAATACAGCATAGCCACCAGCCATTTCCCAGTTAGTGGTGGAGCCTGCACCTAGCACCATGGTTAAGTAAGGCGGCTGGTCTTTCTTTTTAAAACCAAAACGTGTGATGTAATCTTGCGCATAACGACCACCAATTGACTCCAGCATTCTAATGGCAACGGTATTAATCGATTTCGCTAAACCAACTCGTAATCGAACAGGCCCTAGGAAGTTATGTCCATAATTTTGTGGTGCCCAAGCATCTTCACCAACTTCCCCCGCTTCAAATTCAATAGGTTCATCTTCAATAATGGTGCCAGGCATATAGCCTTTTTCAATCGCCGCTGAGTAGACAAATGGTTTAAAGCTTGAGCCTGGTTGGCGTTTTGCTTGCGTAGCATGATTAAACTTACTACGGTTAAAGTTAAAACCACCAACCAATGCACGTACTGCACCATTTTGAGGGTCTAATGAAACTAATGAGCCCTGAACCTTAGGTAGCTGTACAGCGGCCCAACCTTTAGAACGACTAATCACGCGAATAACGTCACCAACATGTAATGCTTTTTTCTTATATGAAGCTCGCTTAGGGTTAATATACTTAGCGACTAATGCAAGGTTTCGACCTTTCACTATGATTGGTTCCGCCTGTCCCTTAACGACTACTGTGATCGACTTCTTATCCAGCTTAGTCACCACAGCTGGCACTAAATCACTATAAGTGCTTAATTCTTTTAAGGTCGTGTTAATCAGTGTGTTTTTTGCTTCACTGCCAAGCTCACTGATATTGATATGCTTTTCAGCGCCGCGGTAACCATGGCGCAACTCATAATTCACTAAGCCATCTCGCACAGCCTCATTCGCGGCTACTTGATTCTTTTTACTGATGGTTGTGTAGACATGTAGTCCGTTGGTATAAATGGCTTTTTTATACTTTTGGTATAAGGCATCTCTAACAATTTCAGCCACGTAAGAAGCTTCAAAATCTTTTCGAACATGTGACTTTTTAAACTCTAGCTCTTCAGCAGCCGCTTCGTCATAAGTGGCTTTATCAATAAAACCAAAGCGGTGCATATCGCGCAACACTTCGCGTTGACGCTTTAACGCACGGTCAGGTCTGCTAAACGGATTATAGCCAGAAGGTGCTTTTGGTAAACCAGCGAGTAAAGCTGATTCAGCCAATGATAATTCTTTAAGTGATTTACCGTAATAAGTTTGTGATGCAGCAGCAAAACCGTATGAACGCTGGCCTAAGTAAATTTGATTAAGGTATAACTCTAAAATTTTATTCTTAGTTAAGTTACGCTCAATTTTAAGCGCTAATAATGCTTCATTAATTTTAATGCCAATGGTTCTTCTTCCATTAGGGGCTGAGAAAAAGTTTTTAGCCACCTGCATGGTAATCGTACTAGCGCCCTCATGACTTCGGCCCGTTACATTATTACGAATTGCCCTTAATACCCCTTTTGTATCTACCCCATTATGTTGATAGAAACGTCTATCTTCAATGGCCAATACTGCATCTTTCATCAGTTTAGGGACTTCTTCAATTTTGATATAAGCACGACGTTCTTGACCAAACTCTCCGATCAACAAACCTTCAGCAGAGTAAATTCTTAAAGGTAGTTTTGGTTGGTAATCTGTGATGACATCTAAGGAAGGAAGCGTTGGATAAATAAAGGCTGCTGCAATGGCAATTAATGCTGCCACTGAAAGGCCAATCACCACAAAACCTAAAATTAATAATTGCCACCACTTATTGAGCGTTATCACGTTATAAACCATTCTCTATCTATATATCCGCCCATTATAAATGGCTTACTTCTATCAAGCTAATTTTTACGCTAAATAGTCTACGAATACAGCGCCTTTATTGACAAAACCTGACTACCTCAAACTTAACACTGCACTCAATTTTTAAAACTGAGCTATTTTCAATGCTTTATTTCATCGCATAAACATTGCCTCCATTGCATACAATTGGGTGAAATACGAAAAGTATTATTTTTTTCAAACTTATTGATAAGGGAATTTCAATTGGAATTCAGCTTTTTTTCTAAAAAAACGCCGCCGATGATTGGCGTAGATATCAGCACATCAGCCGTCAAAATGGTGAAGTTGGCTGGTGATAAGCGCAGTGGCTTTAAGCTTGAGGCTTATGCAAGTTCGCCTTTAGCACAAGATGCAATTGTCGATGGCAATATCAATGACCTTGAAAAAGTATCAGATGCAGTTGAACTCACATGGAAACTGTTAAGTTCAAAAGTGAAGCGCGCAGCATTAGCCCTACCTTCATCAGCTGTTATTAGTAAAAAAGTACGCCTACCGGTTGGTTTATCAGAAGATGAAATGGATGCACAAGTTGAATCGGAAGCCAATCAATACATCCCATTCTCGTTAGATGAAGTCAATATTGATTATCAACGTTTAGAAAGTGATACCACCACAGTTGAAGAAGAAGAGGTACTCATCGTTGCCGCACGTACCGATAAAATTGAAGACCGCGTTGCCGCAGCAGAAAGTGCCAACCTACAAGTAGAAGTCATGGATGTTGACTCATACGCAACTGAAGCTGCCTTTTCACTGATTGCTAGCCAGCTAGCTAATAGTAGTGACAAAGAAACAGTGATGATTGTCGACATTGGCGCAACCGCAACACATATTAATGTGATTCATAATAAAGAGTCCATTTACACCCGTGACCAAAATTTTGGTGGCAACCAACTGACGAATGATATTCAACGACGCTTTGGCTTGTCACTAGAAGAGTCAGAAACGGCAAAACGTAAAGGTGGCTTACCAGAAAGCTACGAAGACGAAGTGCTACAACCATTTATGCAATTAGTTGCCAATGAAGTGGCTCGCGCACAACAATTTTTCTCATCAGCCACACACGATAACCAAAAGATTAGCCATATCGTCTTAGCTGGTGGTTGCGCTGCCATTGACGGCATAGACATGCTAGTAGAGGAACAGACCAGCATTCATACCATCGTTGCTGATCCTTTTCACAATATGCAACTTGAAAAGCAAGTTAAACAAGATCAACTAATAAAAGATGCACCATCATTAATGGTCGCATGCGGCTTAGCCATGCGAGGTATTTCAATATGATACGCATTAACCTACTGCCTTACCGCGAAATGCAGCGGGAAGCTAAAAAACGTGAATTCAACTTTATATTAGGGTTCACGGCCTTTGCCGCTGCAGGCTTAGTGCTACTAGGCTCAACTTACATTAACAACTCAATTGATAATCAGCTTGCGCGCAATCAACGCTTAGATACTGAAATTGCTAATTTAGATCAAGAAATTGCTGACATTAAAAATTTGCAAACACAAATTAGACTCATGCTTGACCGTAAAAAGGTGGTTGAAAACTTACAAACCAACCGCAATCAGTCTGTTGTGATTTTAGATGAACTCAGTCGCCAACTACCAAGTGGCATGTACTTTAAAAGCATTAAGCAGCAAGGCAAAAAAATTACATTAAAAGGTATTGCTGACAACAATGCACGTGTTGCCACAATGGTGCGTAACTTAAATGGCTCAAACTGGTTAAGCACCCCGACTTTAGTAGAAATTAAGTCGGAGATACAGGCAAAAGAAAAAGTAAATGCATTCACATTAAATGTGAATATTAAAGATCAAAACATTGAATTTGGTGAAAATATTGCTCACCAAGTCCCAACTCGTTAAATCATTGGAAATATTTTGAATTTAGAAGATTTTAATAATATTGACTTACAAAATGCCGGCAACGCACCGTTGCCAGTTAAGGCTTTTTTACTGTCTGTGTTATTCGTCCTTATTTTCGCACTGGGTTACTACCTGATGTGGATGCCCGCATTTGAATCGCTTGAAAATGAGAAGGCTAAAGAGTCCTCACTCAAACAAGTTTTTTTATCCAAAAAAAGACAAGCGATTAATTTAGATATGTATAAGCAACAAATGGTGGAAATTGAAACAGCCTTTGGTGCGTTACTCAAACAGCTGCCAGACCGGTCACAAATTGATGGTTTATTAACCGACATTAACCAAGCAGGTTTAGAACGCGGTTTGGAGTTTGAGTTATTTAAGCCCAGCGAACAAATTATTTCTGAATTTTATGCTGAAATGCCAATCGCGATTAAAGTCATCGGCCAATATAAGGATTTAGGCGCTTTCGCAACCAATGTATCGAAGCTATCAAGAATTGTGACTTTAGATAACATTAGCATTACTAAACGATCTAAATCCAACGGGAAGCTTAATCTTTCAGAAGATTACCTTGTGATGGATGCAACGGCTAGAACCTATCGCTATTTAGATGCTGGTGAAACCCAAACAGTACGTGATGCAAACGAAAAGAAAGGGGGCGCTTAAATGAAACCGCTTTACTTTTTAACTAGCGCCCTACTCACAACAAGCTTGTTAACAGGCTGTGGTGATGGTGATGGTGATGATCTTGACCAATTCATTCGAGATGCAGGCAAAGATATGCAACTCAAAATCAAACCATTGCCTGAGATGAAGTCATATTTTTCATTTGAGTTTAATGCCGATGGTGAGTTAGAAGACCCATTCAAATCAAAACAAAGTAGTGCCCATGTTGGCGTTAAGGGCCCTGATTTTGATCGTGCTAAAGAGCCAATGGAGCAATACCCGGTAGAAAGTATTAAGTATGTGGGCATGATTCAACGTTCTGGCCTTACCTTTGCCTTATTGCAAACGCCAGACAACACCGTGCAACAAGTTGAAGTAGGTAATTTTATTGGGCAAGATTTTGGTGTAGTCACGGCTATTAAAGACAGTGAAATTTCACTCAAAGAAATGGTTCAAGATGCTTCTACAGGTGGCTGGGTTGAACAAGTCAATGCCATTGCATTACAAGAATAGAACAACAGAAAATAACAAAGTATATAAAGAAATTTAGGGTAACGAATGAAGACTAAAATGAAAATAATGCAATTGATACAAACCATGCTGCTTATCAGCTTGGCTAGCCTTTCATTGTTCGCACAAGCGGAAGATTTATCATACTTACCCAATCAAATTGAGTCGATTCGATTTACAACACTGCCAGGTGACAAATTAGCCATTCGTTTAAAAACGACAATGCCAATGAAAAACCCACCCGCAGGCTTTAGGCTCAACAGCCCAGCCAGAATCGCATTAGATTTTCCAAATATGGGCTCTTCACTTGCTAGTGACCATATCAAAGTAGGAAAAGGCGCGCTTAAAAACATTTCAGTGGCACAGGCTAAGTCACGCACACGCATGATATTAAACCTTGCGCAATCAACCGACTACACGACGACTGTTAATAAAAATGAAGTCATCATTTCACTTAACACTCAAGTTGTGAATAAACCTAAACCAGTTGCACAAGTGGCCACACAGTCAGTCACATCCCATAAATTGCAGGCCGCTTTAATGCCTACTGCTAAAGCATTACCAAACCAGATCAATAAAATCGAATCAGTTCGATTCACGAATTTGCCTGGGGATAAGATAGCGGTTCGCGTCAAAACGACAACACCAATGAGAAATTCACCAGCAGGATTTATGCTTCAAAACCCTGCAAGAATCGCATTAGACTTCCCAAACATGGGCTCTTCGTTAGCAAACGATTATATTAAAGTGGCACAAGGTCCACTGAAAAGCGTTTCAGTTGCAAAAGGTAAATCGCGTACGCGCATGGTTCTCAACCTAGCAAAATCAACTAATTATTCAACTTCTATGCATGATAATGAAGTGACTATTTTACTTGAAAGTAAAGTAGCGATAAAACCGACAACCATTACAACAAAATTTGCTGAACCAGCCCCTATCAAATCATCGCTGACTAACATTAATAATGTTAACTTCATGCGCGGTAAAAATGGTGAAGGTCGCATTATGATTGACTTATCAGACGCTTCAGCTGGCATTAATATCAATCAAAAAGGTAAGTTGATTGTGGTTGATTTACTGAATACACAAATTGACCCAAGCCTACAACGCCGTATGAATGTGACCAACTTCAACACCCCAGTTGTATTTGTTGATACGGTTAGAAAAGGCAATAACACGCAAATTACCATTGAACCAACTGGCAATTGGGAGCAGTCAGCTTACCAAGCCGATAAACAGTTCATCGTTGATGTCCGTAAAATGGTGGCTGATCCTAACAAACTTGCATCAGGCTCAAAACAAGGTTATTCAGGTGACAAATTATCACTTAACTTTCAAAATATTGAAGTGCGTGCTGTTTTACAAGTGATTGCTGACTTTACCGGCTTAAACATTATTACCAGTGATTCTGTCGCAGGCAATTTAACGCTACGCCTTAAAGATGTACCGTGGGACCAAGCACTGGATATTATTACTGAAAGTAAAGGCTTAGCAATTAGAAAAAATGGCAATGTCATTTTAGTGGCCCCTGCTGAAGAAATGGCCGCTAAAGAAAAGCAAGCACTAGAAGCCACGCAACAACTGGCTGAGTTAGAACCACTGCGTACCGAAGTATTTACGCTTAAATATATGAAAGCCGCAGCGCTTCAAGATATTTTGACAGACCCTAAACAAAGTATCTTATCTAAACGGGGTAGCGCAGTGCTTGACCCAAGAACCAATACCGTTTTTGTGCAAGATACGCCTAAATACTTAGCGCAAGTACAATCGATTATTAACAAAACAGATGTGGCAGTCCGCCAAGTAATGATCGAATCACGCTTAGTGATTGCAGATGACACTTATGCTAAATCACTAGGTGCAAGATTTGGTGTTACCCAAACAGGTACACCAGGCAGCAGTACCATTGGTACAGCAAGTGGCAGTATTGGTAATCGATTCACGTCAGTGACCGGCTCAGGGGCTGATACTGCATTTACACAAGGTAATCATAATGGCTCTGTTCAAACAGCCACTAGTGGTGGCGGCATCACAACCAGTTCAGATGGTGAGCCAGACCTAATGTCTAACTTGCCTGTGGCTAATGCATTTGGTTCATTTGCTTATACGCTTTATCACTTATCAGCAGGCTTGCTTTTAAATCTTGAGTTATCTGCAATGGAGTCTGATCAAAGAGGTAAAGTGGTTTCAAGCCCAAGAATTACAACGGCAAATCAACATAAAGCTAAAATTGCTTCTGGCACCGAAATCCCTTACTTAGAGGCAAGTGCTAGTGGTGCAGCAACGGTTGCCTTTAAATCAGCGGCTTTAAGTTTAGAAGTGACGCCGCAGATTACACCAAACGATAAAATCATTATGGAGCTTGATGTTAATAAGGATAGTGTTGGTGAAATTTATAATGGGATTCCATCTATTCGCTCACAAAACATTACCACGCAAGTATTGGTTGGTAATGGCGAGACGGCTGTATTAGGTGGTATTTATGAACAGACTGTCCGTGATGGTGTTGACCGTGTGCCATTTTTTGGTGACTTACCAATGATCGGCAACTTATTCAAACGTAAAAGTAAGCAGGATGATAAAACTGAATTACTGATTTTCATCACACCTAAGATTTTAGATGAGAACTTAACCGTACGATAGTTAATCAAATCTGACAGCGGCATTTATTTATCATAAAATACCCATCATCATCGATGGGTATTTTTTTGTTTCATCTAAGTTTATTGAAATGCATAATACAACTAACAATGATAGTGAAAACGATTATTAGCACGTTGAAAATTAATCATCAAAAAAACTAACAAAGAACAAAGATAGTGAAAAACATTTTTTTTATTGGCCTGATGGGCGCAGGTAAAACAACAATTGGTCGTTTGATATCCAAACACACTGGCCGAACGTTTTACGACTCGGACCTTGAAATCGAAAAAAAAACAGGTGTTAAAATACCATTAATCTTTGAGCTAGAAGGTGAAGATGGCTTTCGCAAACGTGAGTCTTTAGTCATTGAAGAACTGAGCAATATGGAAAATATCGTGCTAGCCACTGGCGGCGGCGCTGTATTACTACCTGAAAATCGTGAATTTTTAAAAGCCAACGGCACCGTTATTTACTTACGCGGCCAAGTACATGATTTATGGCTTCGTACACGTCATGACAAATCGCGCCCATTATTACAAGGTGGCAATATGCGCAAAAAGTTAGAAGCACTCTATAAAGTACGTGACCCTATTTATAGTGCACTAGCAGATCATGTTGTCAGCACAGGTAGCCAAAGTGCTAATGAGATCACAGAACAAATTTTAAAAAAAATTAACCCAAGCAATACTAAAAAATAAAATAACGCACAAACATAACAACTGCCGCTACCAGTAAAGTAGCCATGTTAACTTTAATCATCAATAGACATTCAACACATGACCATGCAAACGCTTACCGTAGAATTAGCCAACCGTAGTTACCCAATCCATATTGGGAGAAACTTACTCACTAATAGTAGCTTAATCCTACCGCACCTCAAACGTAAGCATGTTGCGATTGTGACTAATACAACAGTAGCGCCTTTATATTTAAAGCCTCTGACAGAATCACTTGAGGCTGAAGGCGTTAAAGTCATCCCCATTATTCTGCCTGATGGTGAAGCGTACAAAAATACAGAAACATTGAATAAAATTTATGATGTATTGCTTGAAAACCGTTGTGAACGTAATACCACGCTCATTGCGTTAGGCGGCGGCGTGATTGGTGATTTAACAGGCTATGCAGCAGCCACTTACTTACGTGGTGTGCCATTTATTCAAATCCCAACCACTTTACTGTCACAAGTCGATTCGTCTGTTGGTGGTAAAACAGGCATTAATCACCCAATGGGTAAAAATATGATTGGCGCCTTTTACCAACCACAAGTTGTGCTTGCCGATATTGATACCTTACAAACATTACCAGCACGTGAATTTTCGGCCGGCATGGCAGAAGTCATTAAATACGGCTTAGTGATGGATACCAAGTTTTTCGATTGGCTTGAAGCTAATATTACAAAGCTCATGCAATTAGATGAAAGTGAATTGTCTGAAGCCATTTTACGCTCTTGCCAAAACAAAGCTGACCTTGTCGCAATGGATGAGCGCGAGCAAGGCAACCGCGCCCTACTTAATTTAGGCCACACTTTTGGTCATGCCATTGAAAATGCAATGGGTTATGGCGTATGGCTACATGGCGAGGCGGTGGCAGCAGGCACAATGATGGCGGCTGATTTATCAAAACGCATGGGCTGGTTAACCGATGCTGATATCAGCCGAACGTTAGCCATTTTTAAAGCCGCTAACCTACCAACGGAACCACCTGACTTAGGCGTCGAGCGTTATTTAGAACTCATGCAATTAGATAAAAAAGTATCCAATGGTGCCATTCGCTTAGTGCTACAACAAGCCATTGGTGAGTCTGTCATCACAGATGCATACGATAAAGCACAATTAAACCTCACGCTTTCGTTAAATTAACCCCTCCCTTTCCCCTTTGAAACAACCTAACAGCCGCACCATTGCGCCAGTTAGGAATCAATACCTAGCAATTCAATCATGAGAATTGCTAGGTAATCCTAAGTCAATTCATTAGACAGAAAAACAACACCACTGCAAACCATTATTAATGTTGCATAAATACCACAATTGTAACTTTTTGTAACAAAATATGCCTTATAAACGGGCAAAACGGTTGTAATACGCATAATCCTTGTGCATACTAGGTTCACCTTCTTAATGATTATTCGCTAAGAAAGTTTTAAACAGTATCAAGTGTTGTTTATTTACAAAACTGAAAAATATAAATCAGTAACTAAATTACCAACATTTTTGATGCGCGAAAAAGTACTATAACTTTGGAGAATGAAGAATGAAAACGAAAATTAGTTTAGCAGTTGCTTCAGCTTTATTAGCTGTTGCATCAAGCGCAAACGCTGGCATCATGATCCCAGCTGGCGATTGGACATTAGACATCGGTGGCGTTGTAAACGCATACTACACACATACATCTTTCAGTGGCGATGACGCTACTGCTGGTGAGTACGGTAACGGTGATGATGTTGCAAACATCACTACTGGTCTTTTACCTAACTACCTTTCAGTATCAGGTAAAACTCGTCAAAACGATTTAGACGTTGGTTTCACAATCAGCATCAACCCAGGTGCTTCTACACGTGGTTCAGGTAACCAAAGCGCTCAACAAGAAAATCGTCAAGCATTCCTTACATTTGGTGATGCTTCATGGGGTTCTATCAAACTTGGTAAAGATTTAGGTATCTATGCTTCTGACGCTATCCTTAATGATCAAACACTATTAGGTGTTGGTTCTGCTGCTGGTTCTTTAGCTGGTAACACAACTACACTAGGTCGTATCGGTCGTGGTTTCATGTACGCAGATTGGAAATCACAAATCGCTTACTCATCACCTAATTTCAATGGCTTCAACTTCACAGTTGGTATGACTCAATCATGGGGTCCTACATCAGCTGGTGGCGGAAATGCTCTAATTGGTCAAGCTGGTGGTCAACGTGGTGGTTCAGAAACTGCATACGAAGCTAAAGCTTCATACGCATGGACTGGTGACTTTGCTGGTAAAGTTTGGGTTTCAGGTATTTCACAAAACGTTGAATTACACGACGACACTGCAACAGCATTCGATATCGGTACTTCAGTTAGCGTTGCTGGCTTCGGTTTAGTTGCTTACTACAACAAAGGTGAAGGTATTGGTAAAACAGTACTATTCGCTGGTGGTTACGATGCTAACGGTAAAGCAGTTGATTCAGATGACTGGTACGTTCAAGCTTCATACACAATTCCAGGTGCTGGTACTAAATTAGCCACATCATACGGTGAGTCAACACTAGAAGCACTTGGTGGCGATAACACAAGTGATATGTGGACAATTGGTGCATACCACCCATTAACTAAGCACTTAAACTTAGTTGCTGAGTACTCAGTTGCTGAAGACGAAGATGATGCTGCTAACACAGAAGTGAAAGCAAAAACAATCTCACTTGGTGCTATCTTATTCTTCTAGAATTAAGTTAAATCTTAAACAGGTCTAACCTGTACTAGAAATTAAGAAAAAAACGGCAACTTCGGTTGCCGTTTTTTTATATGCATTACTATATTCATATTAACAACAAAGTCATAACCCATGAATTTATATCCTGTTGCCGTTATTGAGAACTTCTATGAAGACCCTGATGCGATACGTGCTTATGCATTAAAACAAAAATATACTTTTTGCCACGAAAGAGAAAATTTCCAATATGTTTACCCCGGAAGTAGAACTGCAGACATTGCTGACTTAGATAAATCTCTACATCAAAAAATATGCAACAAACTAATTTCAGTATTTCATAATACTGAACACGATGTATTGCGCTGGGCAATATCAACCAACTTCCAAAGTGTCACAGAAGAGTATGACCAAGGTGTTATTCATACTGATGAAAACACTATTTTTGCAGGCGTTTTGTTTTTATCACCTGATTCGCCATTAGAGACTGGTACATCTCTATTTAGACAAGGTAAAGGGTTTAACAGAAAGGAATATGAAGATGCATTACTAAGCAATAGCAAACGATTTCGAGATGGTAACATTAGGATGGACACAAGTTACCATGAGATGTTCGAAGAAATTGTCCGTGTCAATAATGTTTATAACACGCTGATTATTTATGAAGGTCGGCACTACCATGCTGCCAAACAGTTTTACGGTAAAACACTTGAGGATTCTCGCTTATCACAAGTATTCTTCATCAATAAAATTGACGCACAAAAACACAGTGTATTTCCACTCAAAAGAACACAAGCCATTAATATTTAATTAACAAGTATGCATTCCAAAAAAAACAGCCGTCAATTCACACGGCTATTTTTTATTCTTCAATCGCTAATTCTTGAATCTTACGCGTTAAGGTATTGCGCCCCATGCCTAATTGGTTGGCGGCTTCAATACGTCTACCTTTGGTATGCTGCAAAGCTTTTTTAATGAGAATACTTTCGAATATATTCGAGCGTGTTTCTAATAAGTTTTGCTCACCACGGTTGAGTGCATCAGCCACTTCTGACGCTAAGGCTTCTTGCCATGAAAGTGAATCAGTACTCGATGACACATCTTCTCTTAATTCAGGTGGCAAATCAGCGACATCAATATTTTGCCCTGGCGCCATCACCGTTAGCCAGTGACATACATTCTCTAACTGCCTTACATTACCACTCCAATTAACACCAGTCAGGTAGTTTAAAGCCGCTTCTGAAGGTTGTTTTGCTTCCACCCCAAGTGTTGAAGCACTTTGGTTCAAAAAGTACTTAATGAGTAGTGGAATATCCTCTTTACGCTCTCTTAAGGCTGGTAGTCTTAAACGAATCACGTTGAGTCTGTGAAACAAATCTTCTCTAAATAAGCCTGCTTTTACACGCTCTTCTAAGTCTTGGTGGGTAGCGGCAATAATACGCACATCCACTTTGACTGGGTTATGCCCGCCCACACGGTAAAACTGTCCGTCACTGAGTACACGCAATAAACGCGTTTGCAAGTCTGCTGGCATATCCCCAATTTCATCTAAGAATAAGGTGCCTGAATCAGCTTGCTCAAAGCGCCCGCGCCTTGCCGCAGCGGCACCCGTAAAGGCACCACGTTCATGGCCGAATAATTCAGACTCTAATAAATCTTTTGGGATAGCAGCCGTGTTAATGGCAATAAATGGTTTTTCACCACGCGGGCTATGGCGGTGCAATGCACTGGCAACGAGCTCTTTACCACTGCCTGACTCACCATTAATCAGTACGGTTGCATGTGATCGACTTAAACGGCCAATGGCACGAAACACTTCTTGCATAGCAGGTGCTTGACCAATAATTTCAGGCGTTTCTTCCATGATGACTGATTCGGTTGCTTGACGTGTACTTTCTTCAACTGCGCGTTTAATCACGTCAATGGCTTGATCAACATCAAATGGCTTCGCTAAATATTCAAAAGCCCCACCTTGAAACGCTGATACAGCACTTTCAAGATCAGAATAGGCTGTCATGATAATCACAGGAATATCAGGATATTTTTCTTTAACAACACTTAAAAAATCTAAGCCATTACCATTTGGCATGCGAATATCACTCACAATCACTTGTGGCTGATCTTGCGTTAATGCATCTAATGCATCATTGACTGATTCGAATGTTTTAAATTCCAGATCCGTTCGCGCTAATGCTTTTTCAAACACCCAGCGAATTGATTTATCGTCATCTATAATCCAAATTGGTTTCATTTTCGTTTACATCCTGATCAAAGTTTTTGCATCAATATGGTGCATTTCATTCTTAACTACTCTATTTCTAATACATTGTTTAGTGCGGCCATTAATCTGCCGAGGTAGAAGCAATAGGCAGCAAAATAGTAAAACAAGTATTACCTGGCTCACTATCACACTCCACCATGCCGTGATGTTGCGTAATGAAAGACTGCGCAAGTGTTAGCCCTAAACCTGTGCCGCCTGATGTGCCAGAAACCAACGGATAAAATATCCGCTCTAAAATATTGGCTGGAATGCCTGGCCCATTATCAATAATCTCTAATTTAATGGCGACTCTATAACGCTTTTTAACTAGTGTTACTTGGCGCTCAGCGCGTGTTCTTAAGGTAAGTAAGCCATCATCCTTTTTCGCCGCTTGCATAGCCTGCACCGCGTTTCTGGCGATATTCAGTACCGCTTGTATGAGCTTTTCTCTATCCCCTATGATCTCCGGCAAACTCAAATCATAGTCACGCTTTATTTCGATAGTTTGTGGTGATTCTGCCAATAATAAGCTACGTACCCGCTCTAATACTTCATGAATATTAGTAGGCTCATACTTAGGCATACGGTGCGGAATTAGTAAGCGATCCATTAAGGACTGCAACCTATCAGCCTCTTTAATAATCACTTGTGTGTATTCACGTAAGCTTGCAGAGGGTAACTCATGCTCTAGCAATTGTGCGGCACCACGCAAACCACCTAATGGGTTACGAATTTCATGCGCTAAGTTACGTAATAACTCAGCATTGGCTTGCTGCTGTATGAGCATGCGCTCTTCTCTTGCAATACGTAATTGCGCATCCATGCGTTGGAACTCTAAAATTAAGTACGCGAAATCAGCATCAATTGGCGTCACCGTACAAGTCACCGCAATGGTTAAATGGCGCTGCGTGGTGATTGGAAATTCATGTTCGCGATAAGGGCTACTCTGCTCTTTCACTTTTTGAACTGCTGAGTTTAGTAGCGCACAATCAGGGAATACGTCTTTGATCGGCAAGCCTGTGGTTTGCTTTGCACTGAATTCAAATAAGACTTCTGCACCAGGATTGATATAAACAACCTCACACTGCTCATTAAGTAAAATAATGGCGGTGGCAAGATGTTCTAAGCCGGGGAATTGATCTGGACTGTTTTGTACCATTAAACGTTTACATTCAAAAGAATCATCATATTTTTAGTAAAGCAAAAGATAGACCAACTTTTACATCACTACCTATTTAAGGTGAAATACAATCCTATCATGCACTATTGCAGCGCATAAATTTCTTTCTGCAATAATTCAATGTTTCTTTCATGACTTTGTAAGTCATCTTTTAGCTTAGTAATTTTTTTATTGAATTTCGGTAAGTTTCTGAAGGTTGAAACCGTACCATTTGCATTTTTCTTACGATAAACTTCTGGGTTAGCTAAGCCATCTTTATAAGCCTGCTGCGCCGCTAACAATGCTTCTTTTTCTGCTTTGTATTCATCGATTAAAATTTTCTTACGCGTTTCATCACGTTTTGACTGTGTACGCTTACTTACTGTTGCATGTGTCGAGCGCTTAGTTTTACTTACTTTTTTCTTAGGACTCTTTTGAGGAGCCGCCGCCTTTTTCACAGGTTTTGGTATCGGCTTAGTCCCTATTTTCAAAGGCACAGCATTAGGTGCGCCCAAGTTTGAATAGGTAATCCGCCCGTTAGCATCTACTTTTTTGTATATTTCAGCGTGCGCCATACTCAAAGATAAGCTAGTAATAACTAATAGAAATGTAAGGGTTATTTTCATCGTTCTCATTTTGGCAATATTGCAATCTGCATTTATTAAATAATCGTTCAATGTTCAACGTTTATTATGCACGGTTGTTGACAGAGATAAACAATAATAAAAGCCATGTTACACCCTTATTCTTAACATAAAAAAAGGAGCGATTGATCGCACCTTTTCTATTCACTACTCAATGATGATTAAATTAACAATCAAAGCCTAGCAAGAGTAGTACATCTCAAACTCTAATGGTGTTGGTGTTTGACGTTGTGCTGTCACCTCTTCCATTTTGAATGCAATGTATGAATCTACCCAATCTTGCGAGAATACACCACCACGCGTTAAGAACTCACTATCCGCTTCTAATGCTGCTAGCGACTCTTCTAACGACGCTGCTACTGTTGGGATCAATGCATCTTCTTCAGGTGGAAGATGGTATAGATCTTTAGTCGCTGGCTCACCTGGGTGAATCTTGTTTTGAACGCCGTCAAGACCAGCCATTAGCAATGCTGAGAATGCTAAGTATGGGTTTGCGGTAGGGTCAGGGAAACGTGCTTCAATACGACGTGCTTTATCACCGTGTACAAAAGGAACGCGGATAGAAGCTGAACGGTTTTTAGCAGAGTAAGCTAATTTCACTGGTGCTTCAAACCCTGGTACTAAACGTTTGTATGAGTTTGTACTTGGGTTAGTAATGGCGTTCAATGCTTTAGCGTGCTTGATAATGCCGCCAATGTAGTAAAGGGCAAATTCGCTTAAGCCAGCATAGCCGTCACCCGCGAATAGGTTTTTACCATCTTTCCATACAGATTGATGCACATGCATCCCTGAACCGTTATCACCTAATAATGGTTTTGGCATGAATGTCGCTGTTTTACCATAAGCATGCGCAGTGTTTAACACCACGTATTTAAGGATTTGCGTCCAGTCAGCACGCTGCACTAAGCTAGAAAATTGCGTACCAATTTCACATTGACCAGCAGTAGCCACTTCATGGTGATGCACTTCAACTGGCACACCCATTTCTTCTAAAGTAATACACATGGCTGAACGTACGTCGTGCAATGAATCAACCGGTGGTACTGGGAAGTAACCGCCTTTTACTTTAGGGCGATGGCCAGTGTTACCACCTTCAAAGCTATCACCTGATTGCCATGCAGCTTCTTCAGAATTAATTTTGACTGAGCTATTACCCATATCAACATTCCAAGCAACATTATCAAAAACGAAGAACTCTGGCTCTGGGCCAAAGTAAGCGGTATCACCTAAGCCACTTGTTTTTAAGTATGCTTCAGCACGGTGTGCAATTGAACGTGGGTCACGGTCGTAACCTTTACCGTCAGTAGGGTCAACAACATCACACGTTAAAATAAGGGTTGGCTCGTCCATAAATGGATCGATATTAGCGGTTGAGGCATCTGGCATCAATTGCATATCTGATGCTTGAATCCCTTTCCAACCAGCCACTGATGAACCGTCAAATGCATGACCTTCAGTAAATTTTTCTTCGTTAAATGCTGATACAGGCACACTGGTATGCTGCTCTTTACCGCGCGTATCTGTGAAACGGAAATCAACAAATTTAATGTCGTTTTCCTCAATCATTTCCATTACGTTTGCCACTGACATCAATAATCTCCTAAATGATGAATTAATCTAATAAACTACATCCTGTAGACTAGCAGGAAATACAGTCGGATGAAAAGATAAAACAGTGTTTTTTTAAAACACTATTCCAAAATGGTTTTTTAAAAACGCCCTTAATGAGTGCACTGCTTTAAATGCTTGCACTAAAATAGCTCAGGCATTATCTTAAGTACTTCAATATCAAATAGTGTTGATTAAAGCTATAATTTTCATATCAATCAGCAATCCATCTTTGAGGTGTTCTATATGGGTGATACCAATCAATTAATGAAAGCTGCGCATTTGCGTGCTTCTGAGCAAGGGCTACCTTTTTTTGGCATTGTGACGCCACAAGAAGCTTATGCACTTTCGAAAGAAAATCGGCATGTCAGATTAATTGATGTTCGCACAAAAGCAGAGCTCGATTTAGTTGGCCGAATTCCTAATGCACATCATATTGAATGGGCCTTTTATCCAGGCATGATTCAAAATGAAGATTTTCCAAACCAATTGATACAGCTCGCACCTAAAGATAGTCCTGTTATTTTCATCTGCAGGACTGGTGGCCGCTCACATAACGCAGCAATGACTGCGCAAGCTTTGGGTTATCAGCAAGCTTTTAATATGGTTGAAGGTTTTGAGGGTGAAGCCAACCATTTACAACAACGTACATTAATTAATGGTTGGAAACACGCCAACCTACCTTGGACAAATTAAACCGCATGAATGCTACGCAACAAACAGACACAGACCGCTACGCAGTCATTGGCAACCCAATAGCGCACAGCAAGTCGCCAATAATCCACGGCATTTTTGCCAAAAGCACGGCACAGGTCATGACTTACGAAACAGTACTTTCTCCGCTTGATGGGTTTGAGTTAACGGTCAACAACTTAATTTTACAAGGCTTTAAAGGCGTTAATGTAACAGTGCCATTTAAACTCGAGGCCTTTGCGTTATGCGACATTAAATCCGCCAATGCCTTTATGGCTGGCGCTGTGAATACCCTGCTATTTGCTGATGGAAAGATTTACGGCCACAATACCGATGGTGATGGTTTAATTGCTGACATTACAGAAAATTTAGGTGTATCTCTCACAGGTAAGCGTGTTTTACTATTAGGTGCTGGTGGTGCTGCAGAAGGCGTATTTCAACCCATCTTAAATCAAAATCCAGTGATATTAACGATCGCTAACCGCTCGCTTGAAAAAGCACAGAAAATTGTGAATAAGTTTATCAGTAACGAGCGCGTCTGCCATGCCTGCACTTTTGAAGATTTATCCCACCAAGCGTTTGATATCATTATTAATGCAACCTCTGCAGGGCTGACAGATACCGCACTACCCATCCCAGATAGCATCTTTGCTAAAGGCAGCCTGGCTTACGACATGATGTATGGCCGTGAAACACCGTTTATTAAACAAGCTAACGCCAACGGCGCAACCGTGGCAGATGGTTTAGGCATGCTCATTGAGCAAGCTGCACTGGCTTTTAAAGTATGGCGAAAAGTAAAACCACATACATCCCCTGTTATCCAACAATTTAGACAATCTTAGAGTTCACCTTTTGATCAAGTGGCTATTCAACTTAAAGAAGGATATGAAAAGGAAGAAGAGGCCGCTCAAACGACGCGACTACTTAAAGCGTATTGCGGTTGTTATCGCCCTGCTCTTCTTGTTATACCAACTGTGGATTGTGTTGCATATCGTCTGGTGGATTTACTTCAACCCATCAAACAGCGCCTTTATGGGGCAACGCTTATCCGTCATGCAGACAACAAAACCAAATGCAACGTTGCAACATCAATGGGTTGATTACCCGAAAATTTCTAAGCATTTAAAACGCGCAGTGATTGCATCTGAAGATGCAAAATTCACCCAACACGGCGGCGTTGACTGGAAAGGCATTCAATTCGCATTAGAAAAAAATATCAAAAAAGGCAAAGTCGTTGCTGGCGGATCCACCATTACCCAACAGCTGGCTAAAAATATGTTTTTATCGGCAAAACGCACCCCTTGGCGAAAAGGCGAAGAGCTATTAATTGCCTATATGTTCGAATTAATATTAAGCAAACAACGTATATTTGAGATTTACCTGAACGTGATTGAATGGGGTAATGGTGTATTTGGCGCTCAAGCTGCCGCGCAACATTACTTTAAAATAAATGCTAGCAGCCTTAGCCGTTATCAATCAGCCAAACTAGCTGCGATGGTCCCTAATCCAAGGTATTACGACAAACACCGCAATGCGCATCGTTTGACACGAAAAACAAACATTATCGTGAAAAGAATGCCATCATCACACATTCCTTAAGTCACCCACCTAACATTAATTTACAAACAACTTTCGATTTACAGTGTTGTTTGTAAGATTAAATCTACGAGTTATTGCTATCATATGCATGCGTTAATATATACATTAATACCAAAGGTTTTTTTAATGAACGACATTGACAATTTTTTTGGAAAAATTGCAAATTTACCAATGATGCCGAAAGTCATCCAAGAAGTGATCACATTATTAGAACATGATGATGTGAATGCGAACGATGTCGTCAAAAAAATATCTTTAGACCAAGTACTCTCAGCAAAGGTATTACGCTTATCTAACTCGTCTTATTATGGTCGCAGTGGTTCGGTTAAAACGCTTAATGACGCAATTGCAATCACTGGCCTGCAAAACCTTAAAACGTTAGTTGTGGCTTCTGGCATTACGGCCGCTTTTTCTAAAATTGAAGGCATCGACATTCAAAGCTTCTGGCGCCATAGCTTTATTACAGCAAACATTGCAAGACAGCTGAGCCGCCAATGTCGCTACAACACTGAAGTCACTTATCTATCGGCTTTAATGCACAATATCGGCCTACTGCCTATCTACATGGTTTACCCAACAGAAGCGTCAGACCTTGACATTAGAAGCCAGAATTTGACAATGAAGGAGCGCAATACTGTTGAAGAGTTACAATTTGGGATCAACCACTGTGATATTGGGGCTGAATTAACCAGACGTTGGAACTTCCCTGAAGAAATTCAGAAAACGATTCAGCACTATGCAGACCCGTTAGCTGAAAAAGCCAATAAACTGGCCAGCGTTGTGCATTTAGCTAACCAAATTAGCCAAGACTTACAAGCAGATATTGAACCAGAAGCTTCAGCTGAAGCGCTTAATACTGAAGTGCTGGCAGCCATCAATATTGATATTGATGATCTACCAGAAAATATTGAATCTTATAAAGCCTTTATAGCAGAAGCAGAAGCAGCCTTATAGCCGCTTCTACTATGCGTAGTTTAAAGCATCAACTTTAGGTATTTACCCGTATAGCTAGCTTCACTAGCCGCCACAGTTTCTGGCGTACCTTCTGCAATCACCATACCACCACCATCACCACCTTCTGGGCCCATGTCCACAATCCAGTCAGCGGTTTTAATAACATCTAAGTTATGCTCAATAATCACAATGGTGTTACCTGCATCACGTAGACGGTGAATCACATCCAGCAATAATTGAATATCGGCAAAGTGTAAGCCAGTGGGTGGCTCATCTAAGATATAAAGCGTACGACCTGTATCGCGCTTACTTAACTCAAGTGCCAACTTCACACGCTGCGCTTCACCGCCTGATAAAGTCGTTGCACTTTGTCCAAGCGTAATATAGCCCAAACCAACATCTAATAAGGTTTTCAATTTGCGTGAAATCACTGGTTGGGCGCTAAAGAACTCGTGCGCCTGCTCAACCGTCATACCCAATATTTCATGGATATTTTTACCTTTAAAGTGCACCTCTAAGGTTTCACGGTTATAGCGATGGCCTTTACACACATCACAAGGTACATATACGTCTGGCAAGAAATGCATCTCAACGCGAATCACACCATCACCTTGGCATGCCTCACAACGGCCACCCTTCACATTGAATGAGAAACGGCCTGGCCCATAACCACGCACTCGGCTTTCTGGCACACCAGCGAACAAATCACGAATCGGTGTAAATAAGCCTGTATAAGTCGCTGGGTTTGATCTTGGCGTACGGCCAATTGGGCTTTGGTCTACATCTACGACTTTATCGAAGAATGACAAGCCATCAATTTCACCATAAGCCGCTGGCTCTTTATTTGAACCATATAAATGTTGAGAAACCACACGGTAAAGTGTGTCGTTAATCAACGTTGATTTACCACTACCAGAAACACCAGTAATACACGTTAACAAGCCAACCGGTAGTTTTAACGTGACATCTTTAAGGTTATTACCCGTGGCGTTACTCATATTAATCCAGCGTGCTGGATCAGGCTTGGTACGAGCTTCGTTATAAATAATTTTTTTCTTACCGCTGATATAAGCACCAGTCAGCGAGTTTGGATTCGCTTTCACTTCTTCAGGCGTACCTTGTGCAATAATTTGGCCACCATGCTCACCAGCGCCTGGGCCAATATCAACCACGTAATCGGCAATCATAATCGCATCTTGGTCATGCTCAACCACAATCACACTATTACCAATATCGCGTAAGCGTTTTAGGGTATCTAACAATCGGTCATTATCACGTTGGTGCAAACCAATCGATGGCTCATCCAACACATACATCACACCCGTTAAACCACTACCAATTTGTGAAGCCAAACGAATACGCTGCGCTTCACCACCAGATAACGTTTCGGCTGAGCGTGAAAGTGATAAATACTCTAAGCCCACATTGGTTAAGAACCTTAAACGGTTACTAATTTCAGTGACAATTTTATCGGCAATGGCTAATTTAGCGCCTTCTAGTTTCAGCGTTTCAAAATGCTCTAAAGCAACCCTTAATGGGTACTGACAAATTTCATGAATGTTTTTCTCACCCACTTTAACAAAGCGCGCTTCTGTTCTTAAACGCGTACCGGCGCAATCTTGGCAAGATTGCACATTTAAGTATTTAGCTAATTCATCACGCACCGCTTGTGACTCAGACTCATGATAACGGCGCTTAAAGTTATTTAAGATGCCTTCAAATGGATGTGTTTTTTCATACACAGTGCCACGCTCATTTAAGTATCTAAACGGAATATCTTCTTTGCCACTACCGTTTAATAATACTTTCTGAATATATTCAGGCAAGTCTTCAAAAGGCGTATCTAAATTGAAATTATAGTGCGTTGCAATACTGGCCAACATTTGGAAGTAGTATTGATTACGACGATCCCAACCTTTAATCGCACCAGAAGCGAGCGATAAATGTGGAAAAGCAATGACACGTTTAGGGTCAAAAAAGTTAACCGTACCCAAACCATCACAAGTTGGACATGCACCCATTGGGTTATTAAACGAGAATAAACGCGGCTCTAATTCTGCAAGTGAGTAATCACATTTTGGACATGAAAACTTAGCTGAGAACAAATGCTCTACGTCTGTATCCATCTCAAGCGCAATCGCACGCCCTTCAGATAAACGTAGCGCTGTTTCAAATGACTCAGCAATACGCTGCTTCATATCTGGTCTGACTTTAATACGGTCAACCACTACATCAACGGTATGTTTTTTGGTTTTAGCTAAGGCAGGTAATGCATCTACTTCATATACGGTGCCATCTACACGCAAGCGCACAAACCCTTGTGCTTTTAATGACTCAAATAAATCAAGCTGCTCACCCTTACGGTTACTCACCACGGGTGCTAACAACATCAGTTTTGTTTCTTCTGGCAGGGCTAATACGCTATCCACCATTTGGCTAATGGTTTGCGCTTGCAATTTATTACCATGCGTTGGGCACTCTGGGTCACCAGCACGTGCATATAACAAACGTAAGTAATCATGAATTTCTGTCACCGTACCCACCGTTGAACGTGGGTTATGTGAGGTGGCTTTTTGCTCAATAGAAATGGCTGGTGATAAGCCCTCGATCAAATCAACATCTGGCTTATCCATACGCGCCAAGAATTGTCTCGCATAAGCGGAGAGTGATTCAACATAACGACGTTGGCCTTCAGCATATAAAGTATCGAATGCTAAAGATGATTTTCCTGAACCTGATAATCCAGTAATGACAACGAGTTTATTGCGCGGGATATCGAGTGAGATGTTTTTTAAGTTGTGCGTACGCGCACCCCTTATTTTGATAAATTCCATAAGCCTTTTTTACGTTTGTTTGGGCAACCTGTTAATATACCTACTTTTAGCGTATTAATTCAATCTTATTTAGCAAATTGATTAATATAACTGACACTACAATAAGCGTTAAGCAATTTTCAAGCCTAATTCCTAGAAATGATTGATCAATATCTCCAATCAAATTGATAGGCCATAGCGCAACATTAATATAAATATCTAAATGACATCAAAAGTAAAAGCCGTCGATATCCCATCGGATAAAATGACCCCTACAGAAATGCGTGCCACCACAAGCTTAGCCAGCATTTATGGGCTACGCATGTTTGGCATGTTCTCAATTCTGCCAATCTTTGCCATTTATGCAGCCAGTTTACCAAACCAACCAAGTAGTTTAATGGTGGGGATTGCTTTAGGTGCTTACGGGCTAACACAAGCAATTTTCCAACTGCCTTTTGGCATGGCGTCTGACAAATGGGGCCGTAAACCAGTCATCTATATTGGCCTACTCATTTTTGCGATCGGCAGTATTGTTGCCGGCCTTTCCACCTCAATTGAAGGCATTATTTTAGGTCGTGTGATTCAAGGTGCTGGTGCCATTTCTGCCGCTATTACCGCACTTGTAGCAGACTTAACGCGTGATGAAAACCGCACTAAAGCGATGGCGACTATCGGCATGACGATTGGTACTGCTTTTGCAGTTTCATTAGTCGTCGGCCCATTACTCAACCAATGGATCGGTGTATCAGGCATTTTCTTACTAACGGGTGCACTCACTTTTGTGGCCATCGGCGTGGTTAAATTCCTCGTGCCTGACCCAGTGCGTAGCCATTACCACTCTGACTCAAGCGCAGCACCAGCCAAATTAAAAGAAGTACTCAACAACACGCAATTACTGCGGTTAAACTTTGGCATATTTGCACTCCATGCGGCGCAAATGGCTATGTTTGTCGTAGTACCGCTCGCTATTTCACAAGCCAGCGACTTAACGGTTAATGAACATTGGACGATCTACTTACCGATTTTATTAGGCTCATTTGTCTTGATGGTGCCAGCGATTATTTACGCTGAAAAACAGTCAAAAATGAAGCAAGTCTTTGTGAGTGCCATTTTCCTTATGTTAGTGGCACAACTGGTATTTGCTTATTCCATTCATCAATTTGTCGGTATTATCGTGTCACTTAGCCTTTATTTCATATCATTTAACATTCTAGAAGCGACACTACCTTCAATTATTAGTAAAATAGCGCCTGCTGCTTCAAAAGGCACCGCCATCGGTGTTTACAATACGTGCCAATCACTAGGCGTATTTGTTGGCGGCATGGTGGGTGGATTGTTATCGCACCAGTATGGCTTTACCAGCGTTTTCGTATTCTGTAGTGGTATGATGTTGCTATGGCTAATCATGGCTGTTTCAATGAAAGCGCCACCAGCCGTTAGAACAAAAATGTATAGCATGGACGCAGACAGCCCAGTGCTCTCTGATACCCAAGCCAACGCATTAAAAAATGCATTAGCAAGACTGACAGGTGTGCTTGAAGCTGAAGTGTTAGCAAGCGAGCACACCATCATTTTAAAAGTGAATAAAACAGAAGACTGGGATGAAGCCCAAGTCTACCAATTACTAAGGGGTTAAACATGGCATCAGTAAATAAAGTAATCTTAGTCGGCAATCTAGGTCGTGACCCAGAGGTACGTTTTATGCCAAATGGTGATGCGGTTTGTAACTTCAGCATTGCAACGACTGATAGCTGGAAAGATAAATCTGGCGCAAAACAAGAAAAAACAGAATGGCACAACATCACCATGTACCGCAAATTAGCGGAAATTGCAGGTGAGTACCTTAAAAAAGGTCGCCCTGTTTATGTTGAAGGTAGCCTACAAACCCGTAAGTGGGAGAAAGATGGTGTAACACGCTACACAACAGAAATTATTGCCAACCAAATGCAAATGCTAGGTGGCCGTGATGGTGGCGGTTCAAACGGTAGTGCGAGTTATGACGGCGGCGGCATGGATCAAAGTAGTGGCGCAAGTGATAACTTCAACCAAGCACCTGCGCAAGCCAGTGCACCGGCAGCTAAGCCTGCGGCAAAACCGGCACCAAGCATTGATGAATTTGAAGATGATATTCCGTTTTGAGTTATACCTAAGAGTGTAATGTAAAGTAATATCAATTAACCCCCTGAAGTTAGGGGGTTTTTTTGTGCCTACGTGAAATGTCGATATGTAAAAAATCATATC
>JAWUXH010000047.1:0-17590 GCA_034111445.1 Methylophilaceae bacterium
TGTGCCATTACCAAGGGTTATCGTAACAGTCTCGCCTGTGCCAGATGCCTCTTTATTTAAACCAACTTGGAACTGTAAGTTGTCGCCTTCTGGTACACGTGCACCAACAAGCGCAGAACTAGGATCATTAGGGTCGCTAGGGACACCTGGGGTGATCGTTTGTACCGCAACTGGGTCAACTGCTGTTGCTGCAGCCACAGCACCTGGCTGTTGTGCATTTGGATTAAAATCACCATTAGAATTTTCTGGACTAATGTCATTAGCTGCCGCTGTCTCTCTAGCCAATTCTAATGGGCTTAATGTTTGATCGATTCGATCTAAGAACACGGCATTGTGGCTACCGTCGGTACCACCACCAGCACCACCCGCAGCGGTTGCTTCTAAGACTTCATTAATATCACGGCCGCTTTCAATCGCGTCAATCACGCTATCGATTGTCGCCACATTAACAGCACTTTCTGCTTCTGTTGGTGTAAACACTTCGGCAAGTTCTGGGGTAAATGCAACCATTTGATCTGGGCTAATATGAACAACACGTCCATTTGTTAGCTGCACATCAACCGTAATGCCTGCCGCAGTTTGAACGCTATCGCCAGTTTGGATTTGGTCGCCTGGTGCTAAACCTTGTGACTCACCATTTTCATTCACGATATTTGCAACGCCTGTCATTGCAATAACTTTTCCGATCAATGCCATTTTTAGTGTCCTATTCGATAATCTTTTATTTGTATTGCAACATTAAACACGTTATTTAATTCCAATACTATTGTACTGAAGGCCAATAGATTGGCTTGATGTTGCCAGCAACCAGTTAAGTCATTTAATAATAGTCTGAAATAAAGTACATAAACCATTTTAATTCGTAGATGTACACATTTGATCCGACGACATAATACTAATGCTTAAAAACTAGTTTTCACATACACCTTGTTACGACAAGCGTTTTTAAAACTTTAAGCCCAATTGTAAATTATGCTCCTTGCTAAGTTATAAGTGACCAAGTGCGCATTTGGATGAGTATTGATTCTTAACTTTATAAAACAACTTAAACCGATCATTAAAAAAAATACTATTTTAATCGTCTCACTCCTCACACTTACATTTTTGAGTGGGCTGTACGCTGCCGGTTACAATTTCAATCAATTTAGTAGCCTAGCTAAACAGCGTTATGGTGACGCCGCATTTGCATTAGCGAGCAATCTAAATGAAATAGTCATTCAAAACAGGAATGCGCAAGAAATCGAAAAGTTAGTCCTTATCAATAACTTTTTCAATCAACAAGTTGACTGGGGTGCTGATATTTTTGTATGGGGTATGAAGGATTACTGGGCTTCCCCACTAGAAACCATCGGCCGTGCTGCGGGCGATTGTGAAGATTTCACTATTGCAAAATATGTATTCCTTAAAATACTTGGCATTCCAAATGAGAAACTGCGACTGACTTATGTAAAAGCCAAAATTAATCAAGGTGGCCGCATTGTGACGCAAGCACACATGGTGCTTAGTTACTATGCCACACCAAATGCTACGCCCCTCATTCTAGACAATCTTATTCCGAATATTGAACCCGCTTCAAGAAGACCAGACTTAACGCCGATTTTTACCTTTAATGATAAAGGGCTATGGGTTGGCAGCAGCAATAAACGTAAAGGCAGCGCCTCATCACATTTATCAAGATGGCGAGATTTATTAGTGCGCATTAATCAAGATGGGCTAGAATAATCATGCGTCAATTTAAGGAAACACCATGTCATTAATTAAACAACTTTGGTTAGCGATTATTTTCACAGTCGCGCTAGCAACTGCTGGCAGTTTTATATTTAGTATGCTTTCGAGTAAAAGTTACTTAGAAGAACAAATGCAAGTGAAGAATATTGACAATGCCAATTCGCTTGCCATCTCCATTTCACAAATGGAGGAAAAAGATCCAACGATTATTGATTTGCTTATTTCTGCACAGTTTGATTCTGGTCACTACAGCTCATTAGCGCTGACTGACCCTGATGGCAAATCAATCAGTTCGCTAGAAAATGAAAATAGCAGAACTAACGCACCTAATTGGTTTACACAATTACTGCCGATCAATGTACAACCTGGTATTGCAGAAATTCAAAACGGCTGGCAGCAATACGGCACACTCACTGTAAATAGTGACGTGAATTTCGCCTATGACCAATTATGGAGTGCAACCATTAAAATTGCCATTTGGGCAGTGATATTAGGGCTACTAGCCTGCTTTATTGGGGGCAAAATTTTACGTAAAATTCTAACCCCACTTGATGATGTGGTGGATCAGGCAGAAGCCATTGGTGATCACCGTTTCGTTTCAATTAAAGAACCAAAAACGTTAGAATTTAAGTCTGTTGTAGCGGCAATGAATAAATTATCTAACCGCATCAAACAAACGGTGCTTGCAGAATCAGCACGCCTAGAAGCATTACAATTTGAAATTAACTTTGAGCCAATTACCGGCTTAATGAATCTTGATTTTTTCAGCCAAAAAATTAATGCCAGTATCGGCCATGAAGAGTACTTTAGTGAAGGTGTACTGGTCATTGCCAAGCTCACTAATCTATCAACCATTGATGAACATTTAGGTTACCCAGAAACAAACTCTTTACTTAAAAAAATCGGTGACTGTTTAGCCGCGGAATGTGCAACAAAAAAATCACTCTTTGCTGGTCGTATTAATGGTACCGACTTCACCGTATTTTCTGCTGAAGCCAAAGACCCAGCCATACTGGGTAATCATATTAGAAATGTACTAAACCGTATTGGCAATACAGATAAAATGCTGATTAGCCCACACTTTTCAACAGTGGCAACTAAAGTCAGCAAGCACAATACGGGTGAGTCAATTATTACGTTAGCACAAAGTGTATTGCATAATATAGATTTAGAAGTTGCAGAAAATATTGACCAGCTACATGTGATTGACCAGGAAGAAATTGACACCTACCAAAAAATCGACCGCGTTGATTGGTTGCCATTACTGGTTTCAGCGATTGAGCATAAACGCGTTAAGTTAGAGCAATATCCAGTGATCAACCCAAAAGGCAAAGTCATTCACTTTGAAAGCCCAGTACGCCTACAACTTAAAGCTGGTGAAAAATGGTATCAAGCAGGTGAATTCATCACTTGGGCGAACAAGCTTGATTTAATCACACCAATTGATGAATTAGTGGTTGCAACAGCAATCGAACTACTCAACCAAGGCTCGAAACCACTTGGCATTAATATCTCAGCCGCTTCGATTTTTAACCCTGATTTCACAAAAAACATTGTTGAAAAAATTAAGCAAAACCAACAAATTGCGCACCAATTATATTTTGAAATTCCTGAACAAGGGGTATTTGCACATATCGATGCCTTTAGGTCATTTTGCAAGTCATTAAAAGAATTGGGCTGTAAAGTTGGGATTGAGCACTTTGGTGAGAAAATATCCAGCCTAGGTGAACTACACGATATCGGCTTGGACTACATTAAAATTGATGCTTCTATCATCCGCGATATTAACAATAATGAATCTAATAAAACGCTACTACGCGGCATGTGCATGATTGCGCACTCTATTGGTGTCATTGCCATCGCTGAAGGGGTATTAACTGATGCCGAACAACAATCATTGTTGCAACTTGGTGTAGATGGCATGACAGGACCTGGCGTTTCAGCAAGCTAGTCCAATTTAAAATTGCGTTATTAATATGATTTTGAACAGAGGCCATTAATGCAGCAATACATCATCTCGTATTTAGGTGGGTATAAGCCCGCCAATAAGGCTGAAGGGTTAAAGCAGTTTGCGGCCTATCAACAATGGTTAACGACCCTTGGGGAGGCTGTGATTAAACCCATGGTGCCTTATAAAGAAACGCATACCATCAAACCAAGTGGCATTGTTATCCAAGGCAGTGCCGTTGCACTTTCAGGCCACACGGTGATTCAAGCGGAATCAATTGAAGAGGCCATTGCGCTGGCAAAAACTTGTCCGTTTTTAAACATTGATGGCTCACTTGAAGTGGCAGAGATGGTGGCATTAAGCCAATAGGTAGAAATATAAGCAAGCGCGGTCCAATAGACAACTGAACTTCACTGATTTTAAGTTTAGGTTTTTTTGTTGAGCATGAGTGCTAGCTGTAAACGGTCTTTAGCACCAAGTGTTTCAAACACTTTTCCTACATGCGCTTTAACCGTACGCTCAGTAATGGTTAGCTTGCGGGCAATCTCTTTGTTACTTAACCCTTTAGCTACTTCCAATGCTACCTGCTTTTCACGATTGGTCACTTTTGCTAATAGCGCATCAATCCTCGGTTGGTCACTACCTACATTTTTAGTGGTTTCTTGAATTAAACGCTGCAACACATCTTGCCCGATCCAAATACCACCTCGCATAATAACGCCTCTTATTTCTTTTAAGGTCGTTTCGTCTGTATAGGCGTGGCAATAGCCTAATGCTCCTAATTTAATGACTGCAATGGATTCAGACTGCGTTGGGTTATTTGAAAGGACAATAATTTTGGCATTGATATATTGCGCGCGTAGTAGGCGCAACATTTCAGGCAACCATTTCTGTTTACTTTGCTGCGCATCTAACGTGTCAACGGCCGCGTCATTCTGGTGTATCCAGAACACAAGATCAGCCTGCTCATCCACCGTAACATCCGGTACTGTGCTTGATAATTGGCTTTCAGGAAATGCTTCTGACCAACTACTTAGTTGGTCAGAAATAGGACTAATAAAGATATCTGTCATTAACTTTTTTCAACTACAAACATGCGTCTATTGTAAACGCAATATGTACCATGAGTTGTAAAATTATCGCTCAGTAAAGGCATAAGCCTTCGCTTTTAATACTGGTTTGAGTAAGTAAGACATGATGGTTTTCTTACCAGTCATAATATCCACTTGTGCAGACATACCTGGAATAATGGATAAGCCCTCACCTAAGCTAGGCTTTAAAGTACGCACCCGCACTAAGTAAAATGCGTTACCTTCTTCATCAACTGTTGAGTTAGCTGCAATACTTTCAACCACAGCATCTAATGAGCCATAAATAGTATAGTCATAAGCGGTTAATTTAACGATCGCTGGCTGGTCAGGGACTAAGAAAGCAATGTCTTTAATTTGCACTTTAGTCTCAATCACTAATGCATCATCACTTGGCACAATTTCAAGCACTTCTTTACCTGGCTGAATAACGCCACCTAATGTATTGAAGTGCAACTTACTAATCGTACCATTCACAGGTGAAAGCAAGGTCGCCTGCTTCACTTTGTCATTCAATGCCACACTGGTTTCAGTCACACTATTTAATTTAGCCGTCACCTCATTTAGCTCAGTACGCACTTTACTCTTAAACATTTGCTCTGTTTCGACCACTTTACGCTTCGCTTCTTTAATCGCAGAGCGAATACGTTGCATTTGAGCGCCAGCTTGATCAATCTCACCTTGCGCACGACTCACTTCACGATCAAGTTTTAAGATATCAATCTCTGATACGGCACCACTAGCTAATAAAGGACGCGTTGTTTCCAACTCTTGTGAAGCTGATCGATGCATCTGCTCAGCGTTTTCTTTACGGTAACGCACTTCTAGTAACTCTTTTTCACGCTGCGTTACTTGATTTTCTGAAATACTCAATGAAGACTGCAACTCAGCGCGGCTGGCATTAAATAATGCATATTCCTGCGCATACGTTTGCGGCGCATCATTTTTCACTTCTGATGGCGGGTTAAAGCTTGTCCCTTTAGCTAATGCTTTTAATCGCACTTGCTTGGCTAGGTAAGCTAAATACTGTGTTTTATTTTCTCTTACAGAAGACTTAGCACGCGTTTCATCAATACGCACTAACGGGTCACCTTGCTTAACGATCTGACCTTCGCCCACCAACAGCTCAGTGACAATACCACCATCTAACGACTGCACAACTTGCACTTGTTTTGATGGCACTACTTTACCTTCACCTCGCGTTAGTTCATCTATTTCGGCAAACCAAGCCCATGTAATCAATACAATTAAAACTAAGGCAATCATATACATAATGCTGCGTGCTTTTACTGGCGTTTGCTCTAAGATCACTTCTTCTGACTCCTCATTCCATGTTGCGTCATCTTCTCTTGTTTCATCAGACACTGCACGGTTTAAAATAAAATTTACTGGCTTATTTAGCCAAGATAGCGCTTTATGGCCGGCAAATACCGCCCCTATCCCTTTGAATATTTTTTCACTCATACGGCTTTACCTACTTTGCCGTTACGTAATGCATCGGTCACTTGCTCTTTAGGGCCATCGGCTACTACACGTCCTGAATCAATCACAATAATGCGTTCAACCAAATCATATAATGCTGAACGGTGAGAAATCAGCACCACTGTTTTACCCGTACTATGCTCGATTAATCGGCGTTTGACTTCTTCTTCACCAGAATGGTCCATCGCACTCGTTGGCTCATCTAATAGTAAAACAGCTGGTCGCTTAATCAATGCACGTGAAATACCCACACCTTGTCTTTGGCCGCCTGACAACGTATCGCCACGCTCACCAACCAACATATCAAAGCCCTTAGGATGTGCATTCACAAAGCCATCAATACCACCTGCGTGAGCAGCTTCTAACACTTGTGCATCACTCGCGTGTGGTGCAGCAACCGTTAAGTTTTCTCTTAAGCTACCATAAAATAAATGCGTATCTTGTTGTACATATCCAACGACTCGGCGAAGCTCAGCAGGGTCAATCTGTCTTGAATCAATGCCATCAATTAGAATCGCACCAGAGGTTGGTTGATACAGACCTAAGATTAGTTTATTAATCGTAGATTTACCTGAACCCATGCGTCCAAGTAAAGCCACATGCTCACCTGCTTTGATCTTAAACGATACATTGCTAAGCGCTTCTTGGTCAGTGTCAGGATATTGAAAACTCACTTCTTTAAATTCAATATTACCTGCAAACGATGGACGAGATAAAAAGGCAGCATCTTCAGGACGCTCAACATCTTTTGCCATAATTTCATCTAATGATTGCAATGATGTTGAAGCCGTATGATATTGCGTTAACAAGCCAGCCGTTTGCGCAATAGGCGCTAATGCACGTGAAGCCAACATGGTACAGGCGATTAACCCACCCATCGTTAACTCACCCGCTGTGACTAAATACACGCCTAGTAAAATAATGGACACATTAACCGCTTGCAAAATACTACTTGCGCCATTGTTAATAGATGAAGATAGCAGCTTTAACTTACTTGACACTTCAGTTAAGTAATTTGCACTACTTTCCCATTTTTGCTGCATTTTACCTTCAATACCAAGGCCTTTAACCGTCTCTAAACTCACTAAACTTTCAATCAGTGTTGAGTTTCTTAATGCGCCTGCGCGGTACATTGTTTCAGACAAGCCGTGCATTTTTGTTTGTACTGTAAATGAGTAAATCAAGATGACTAATGCACCGATAATGGCTGGCGCCATCATATAAGGGGCAATCCAACCAATGACACCAATAAAAATCAAACCAAAAGGAATATCAATGAGTGTGGTAATGGTTGCAGAAGTAATAAAGTCACGAATTGACTCAAATGAACGCAAATTAGCTGCAAATGAACCGACTGAATTAGGGCGTTGCTCTAAGCGAATACCCATCACTTTCTCCATGATGCTGGCACTTAACTTCACATCGATCCGTGCACTAGCCCAATCAATAAAGTAAGCCCGCATGGTTTTCAATACCAAATCACCCGCAATAATCAGTCCAATACCAATCGCCATCACCCATAAGGTTTCGATCGATCGATTGGGTAGCACCCTATCATAGACATTCATGGTAAATAGCGGCATAGACAAGGCAAAAATATTCACCAAGAAAGCGGCCATCATCACATCACGATAAACACTTTTATTTTCAGCAATTGCGCCCCAAAACCAATGGCGTGACTTAACTGTACCGACTTCTGGTGCGCGATCATCAAATTTAAATTTAGCTTTCGCAACAATCATATAACCTGAACTACGCTCAACCAACTCATCAATTGGCATTTGTACTTCAGCATCATTTAATTCAGGGAAAATCACTGACACTTCATTCGTGTCACGATTTACTTTCGTGACAACGCGTGCTTTTTCATCTTTCAGTAAGACAATCGCAGGTAGGAATTCAGGTCGTACGGTATGAAGTGATTTACGCAAGATATTAGCGGCTAGATTCACACGCTCGGCAGAGCGTTTAATTAGCTTAGGTGTCATTTTGCCGTTTCTAAGTGGCAAGCCTGCTGTTAAGGCATCCCTAGAAGTTGCAATCCCTTCACTACGGCAAATAATTACCAAACTATCTAATAACGAATCTACTACGTCTTGTTTCGCCATTTAAACTGACCCCTTTTTCTGAATGCGAATTTTTCTTGTTAAAACTGAATAATATTTCATCATACAAATCATACAAGTAAACAGCACTTTTAATAACTTAATATAACTGATTATTACCATTTATATTGCCAGTATAACGAAATCAATTTAACTGAATATTAATTAAAGTTAATGCAATAATCACGCATTAAAACAACAGAAAAGTGTAACAGAATAGATAAATACAATACTGCATTTACAATAATATAGAGACTTACAGATTTGACATGAATAAATACACACATCAATAATTGGAGCGGGAAACGAGACTCGAACTCGCGACCTATACCTTGGCAAGGTATCGCTCTACCAGCTGAGCTATTCCCGCATACTTTGGAGGCGCGAGCCGGAGTCGAACCGGCCTAGATGGCTTTGCAGGCCACTGCATAACCGCTTTGCTATCGCGCCTTTGTAAACCAAACATGCCATCCTACAACTTACGCCATGTTACTGCACAAATAAGAATCTGGTAATTAAACTAAAACGGCGAAGCAGATTTGCTTTCGCCGAATTGATTGCCATTTAGTTTGATTCTTCTTATTTAAAATCATTTGGAGCGGGAAACGAGACTCGAACTCGCGACCTATACCTTGGCAAGGTATCGCTCTACCAGCTGAGCTATTCCCGCGTCGTTTAGACAGGCGCCATTTTATCGGTTTTTAAAAAGCTGTCAAGACAAAATATCACCAAATTGCCTTTTTTATTTACCCTTCATCTTCGGCGCAGCCGCTTTTAAGTAATAAGCCATTGATACTAAGGTTAAAACTACCGCGATGATCATTAAAACATGTCCAATCAATTTTGTGTCAATTTGAAAACCGTTGATCGTAATCGGATCCCAATACAATAAAAACACAATAGCAAGCATTTGTGCCGTGGTTTTAACTTTACCGATCATCGCCACACCAACACTACTACTGTGCCCTTCACTAGCCATCCATTCACGCAACGCACTAATCGCAATTTCACGCCCAATAATAATCAGCGCTACTACCGCGCCTACACGATCAAACTCAACCAACACAATCAAAGCTGCGGTCACCATGAGTTTGTCGGCCACAGGGTCTAAAAATGCCCCAAATGAAGAAGCTTGATTCAATAGCCTAGCTAAAAAACCATCTAACCAATCTGTAATAGCGGCCACGATAAAAATAAGGGTCGCTGTCACATTCACCCAGTGCGCAGGAATCGAACCAAATTCATCAGCCCCAGTTGGCAAGTAAAAGATTGTGACAAAAACCGGAATTAAGATAATTCTCAGCCATGTTAGTGCGGTAGGAATATTACACATCATTTCTAATTCTCTTTCTTTCGACTTATGATCATTGATTCTGAACTAAATACTAAATTTGTTAAGCGGCTAATGCAAAGCACCATAGACCTTTTCAGCAAGTGCTTGGCTGACGCCCTCTACATTCGCTATTTCGTCAATACTAGCACTTTTCACACCATCCAGCCCACCAAACCGAGTCAACAATGCTTTACGGCGCTTAGCGCCAACACCTTCAATCTCTTCTAGGCTTGACGTTACCCTAGCTTTAGCACGCTTAGCTCTGTGCCCAGTAATCGCAAAACGATGTGACTCGTCCCTAATCTGCTGCAATAGGTGCAAGCCCTTATTTTCCTTTTCTAAGTTAAGCATTTCACCAGTATCAGAGAAAATCATGGTTTCTAACCCTGGCCTACGCTCTTCACCTTTAGCAATACCAACTAACAGGATATCTTCGAGTCCGACCTGAGACATCACGTCAACCGCAACCCCTAACTGCCCTTTGCCACCATCAATAAAGATCAAGTCAGGCCTTACCCCCTCACCTGCTGCCACTTTTTTATAACGGCGGGTTAATACATCGCGCATAGCGGCATAATCATCGCCTGGTGTAATACCGGTAATGTTATAGCGCCGATACTCACTATTTTGCATATCGCCCTTATCAAACACCACACAACTACCAACAGTCGCCTCACCCATCGTGTGACTAATATCAAAGCACTCAATGCGCTCAACGCTATCTTGCAGGTTTAGTGCTTCCCGCAGAGCTAATAGTTTTGCTGCTTGATTAGATGCACTGGCAGCCCGCTGACTTAATGCTAGCTCAGCATTGGTTTCGGCCATTTTCAACCAAACACGTTTATCACCAATCGGGTTCGTATTAATCCTAACTTTACGTTCAGACTGTTCACTCATCACTTCTTCAAGCACAGCTGTTTCTATTTTAGCGCCAACGACAATCAATGGAGGCGTATTCACTGCCATGTAATGTTGCGCTAAAAAAGCCTCAATACTATTTTCTAACGTTTCACCATCCGTATTTTTAGGCATATAACTACGGTCACCTAAATGACGTCCGCCGCGAATCATGACCAAGTTAATACAATGCTGACCTTGCAATTCAGCACAGGCGATCACATCAGCGTCAGACACATTAAAATCACTGACAAATTGTTTTGCCTGTACTTGGCGCAAGGCTTGCATTCGGTCTCGATAAACGCCAGCTTGCTCGTATGCTTGTCGCTCTGCCGCATCATTCATTTGCTCACCCAAGACATCAATCACTTCATTGGTTTTACCCTGTAAAAACAAAGCTGCCTGATGGACATCTTTACGGTAGTCTTCTTTACTAATTAAATCGACACAAGGTGCTGTACAACGCTCAATTTGATGCTGCAAACAAGGCCGGCTACGGTTAGCAAACACTGAATTCTCACAAGTACGCAGCTTGAATACTTTTTGCATCAACTGAATACTCTCACGTACCGCCACAGAATTTGGAAAAGGCCCAAAATATTGGTGCCCTTTACGCTGTGCGCCGCGATGAAAAGCTAAGCGTGATGTTTTATCACCTGTGAGTACAATATAAGGATAAGACTTATCATCACGAAATAGTACGTTGTAACGTGGCATTATGCTTTTGATGAGATTGTTTTCTAATAACAATGCTTCGGCTTCAGAGCGCGTGACAGTGGTTTCAATTTTCGCAATTTGCGAGACCATCATGCGCGTTCGCGGGCTTGCAAGGTTTTTATTAAAATAAGAAGAAACCCGTTTTTTGATATCTTTGGCTTTACCAACATAAATCACTGAATCTTCCGCATTAATCATGCGATAGACACCAGGTAGATTAGGTAAGTTTTTTAAAATTGGCTTTGGATCAAACATGCGCCCATTCTATCATTTTCACACCACTCACAAAGCAAGTTCGCATTGATGTTGTACGTAAGGCTAAAACAAAAAAACCACTTAACAATTTAAGTGGCTTTTTAAATAAATAAGAATAAGCATTATTGCAATACGATTCGTCTTGGGCCATACCGGCGACCTCGAAAAGTACGTGCCACAAAAATACGCAACGCGAACAACAATGCAGCAGCTATGATCATTAACAAAGTAAGCGCTAATAATGTCAGTGGGAATTCTAAACGTCCATCTAAGGTAGCAGTTACCCAATGCATTGCTTTAGCGTAAAAAAAGCTGAATGTTAAAGGCGTCACTAAACACGCGGCCAGCCCTACTGCTATGCCGAGGAATACGCCAATTTTCCTTTTACTAACAACATTAATTAATCTAAACACACGGGTCAAAACTATTTACTCCTATAGATTCTCAAGTGTTTTACCTAGCCCATACAAAACGGTATGCGGATAATCATTAGGTAAAAACTGTGAATAAAACAATGTATTACGTTCTATTCTTAATATGTTATCTACTATAAAGGAGAGATATGTCTATTGGATGACAAAAGCATTGCAAATTGTTGATAAAGCAAACTATTTTGTATCAGAAGTGTAAGTGTTTAGTCGAAGACTTGTAACGGAGTAATGGTAGGCAGTACCAGATTCGAACTGGTGACCTCTTGGATGTCGACCAAGCGCTCTAACCAACTGAGCTAACCGCCTATGTAAAAAGTTGCGATGTTTTGCAAGTGCGTGATTCTATCGGATTGTGTGCAAACCTGCAAATTTAGTTATGCCTATGCAATTAGTTAGAGAGTGAGGCATTTATCTTGATGTGTTTAAATAAACTTTCAGTGGCATATCCATCAGCTGGTAATGCTTGCGTTAGCTGATACGCACGAATGGCCGATTGTGTTTGCAATCCGGGATAACCATCTGGACGACCAGAATCAAAACCTAAACCATTTAACATGGCTTGCAGCTGCGATATTTCGGCACGCGCCAACAAACCCTTCTCAGCATCAGCACCATGTACCAATGTCACTTTCTGCGCTAGCTGCCGCGCTAACAAACCAACAGATAAGGCGTAATTAACTGACCGATTCCAATCCAAAATACTATGAAAATTTAGAAACACCATAAATGCTGGGCCTTGCCATCCTTGCGGCAATACAATCGCTGCGTTGGTCGCTTGATTAGGGATAACCTTACTCAATGTGTGTGTTTGAACAGCACGTCGATTAAGCCCTGCCATTAATGTGCGTTCATTTCGCTTTTTAATGGCTTGAATATCGCTCGTTGACTCCTTCATTTTGGCAAACTGCGCATCACTGACAACCGCTTGCACTGCAGTGACCCCCATTGACTCCCACTCTGACACTGTTCTCACGTGATTAAGGCTAGCAGCCTCATAATTAAACTGTTCTGGCAGTTTCACTTCAATCATACTCGGTGCACTGGTTTTCCAACCGACTGAAGAAAGGTAATTGGCTGCTGAATAAAGCGCATCTGGTATTGATCGCTTTAAATCAATTCTTCGATTGCCATCACCATCAATCGCATACCGCTTAAAAGTACTTGGCATAAATTGCAAATGACCAAATGCCCCAGCCCAAGACCCTTTGAGGTAACGTAAGCTTAAACGTTGCTGATCAACAATTTTTAAAGCATCCAACAATTGCGACTTAAAAAATTCAGAACGGCGCCCTTCGTAAGCCAGCGTAGCTAATGCAGATAAGGTATCGATATTGCCTAAGTTTCTGCCATAGTTTGTTTCGAGACCCCAAAAAGCCACTAAGACCTCTTTTGGCACACCATATTGGCGTTCTAAACGGCCAAATAATGTTCGATACCTCCTTAACAACCTTCGACCTTCAATCACACGTTTAGGTGTGACATGGCTACTGTAATAACTTAAAAATGGACTTAGAAATTCAGGTTGCGCACGGTCTAGCTTAATGACATTGGGTAAAAACTTAATGTGTTTAATGGCTTTTTTAACGGTACGTTTAGTAACACCATGATTAAGCGCTTCCACTTCCACTTGAGATAGCCAGCGTTTAAAGCTTGGTTGCGCACTCAACACCAGCGGACTATATAAGCCGAATATTGTCACCATCAATAATAATGTGAGCAGTCTTTTATTTGAATACAAAAGATTAAGCATGCTATTTAATTAACGCAGTATAGCCAGACTGATAATCTGGATAGCTTAATTGAAAACCTGTTGCCAGCATAGCGTCATTACTTAATCGTTTACCACCTGATACTGTTGGCACACGAGCGCTAAAGGAAATGCCAAGTTGCTCTGATAACCAATGCAATACTGCGTACTGAGTGCTCGGTTTTGAGTCGGTGACGATATAGTGCGGTGCTAATACTGCATTATCTGTTGCCATCTCTACCAAGTGCTGTATAAAGTTTGCTGCATCATCACGATGAATCCTATTAGTCCAACCGTTCCCTTCAGGCCAACGCGTCGGATCTTTTGCTAGATTAATCATACGTAATCGTCCAGGACCGTAGATACCTGATAATCGCAGGGATGATGTTTGGTATGGCATTGATGCTAATACCTGCTCAGCTTCAAGCATGCGCTCCCCTCCAAAATCAGCAGGTTTTGCAATGACTTCGCTATCTAATAATTGATCAGAAGTCTGGCCATAAACCCTGGTGCTAGAAACAAAGAAAGCGGTAGTGAGTTGTTTATTATTAGATTGTGCTGATAATACGTTACGTAAGCCATCAACATATTGGGCTTTATATTGCGCATCTGTTCGGCCATCGGCTGAGACACAATAAATGATGATACTGGGGGTAAGTGACTTAATCACCGTTAAACTTTGTGGTTTTGTTACATCGGCAGTAATCAATGTAACGTTATCGAGAGTTTTAACAGTGCGACTTAAAGCCGTGACTTGGTGACCAGAAGCACTTAATAACTGCCCAACCTTGCCGCCTAAATCACCACAACCAACAATTAGGATATTAGCTTTATTATTCGCGGTTGTTTGCATTTGGTATGTTTTACAGCCTGCAATTAAAGCTGTAGATATTTTTCTGCAAGAAAGAGAGCAACAAGTGTTTTTCCATCCGTAATTTCACCAGACTGAACTAAGGCCATCGCTTCAGTCAAGCTCAGCTCAAACACATCAAGTGTTTCGTCATCATCACGTTGATGATCCCCTGCTGTTAACCCATTGGCAAGATACATGTGAATGACTTCATTTGAATAACCAATGCAGGGGTGTTGCAATCCTAACTTAACCCACTCTTTTGCAGTGTAACCAGTTTCCTCTAATAACTCACGTTGACCAGTGACAAGCGTTGCTTCATTAGGGTCAATTTTACCCGCTGGCAGCTCAATAAAAGCTTGGCGCAATGGGTAACGGTATTGTTTTTCAAATACAATATTTCCATTAGGTAATATTGGAACAATCACTACAGCGCCAGGGTGAATCACATACTCACGCTGGCTTTGGTTGCCATTAGGCACCCTTACTTGATCCCGTTTAACCGTAAGCATGCCACCAGAGGCAATCACCTCTGAGCTAATACAGTGTTCTTCTAAATCTATCTTAGATTGCATAAGATTATTCGTACCGCTTATAGTCTTGCTGTATTAAATGTATCACACTGTTGTATGTCGCCAGTTTTTAAACCTTGGTTAAACCAACGCATTCTTTGTTCTGATGTGCCATGCGTAAAGCTATCAGGTACTGCATAGCCTTGCGCTTTCTTTTGTAAAGCATCATCACCAATGGCAGCTGCTGCAGTCATCGCTTCTTGTACATCCCCTACTTCGATTCTATCTTCTTGTTTAGCGTTGTATGCCCACACACCAGCATAGCAATCCGCTTGTAGTTCTAATCTAACTGAAAGCTGGTTTGCTTGCGCTTTACTTCTAGCTTGCTGCTTAGCACGCTGCACTTTATCTGAAGTACCTAAAAAATTTTGAATATGGTGACCAACTTCATGTGCAATCACATAAGCCTGAGCAAAATCACCTGGTGCTTTAAATTTACGCTTCATTTCATCATAGAAAGCGAGATCAATATAGATTGTTTTATCTGCTGGACAATAAAATGGTCCCATCGCTGCATGGCCATCACCACAACGGGTATTAGTAGCCCCTGTAAACAACACTAGTTTTGGTGCAGGATAACGACTGCCACCATTTTGGAAAATACCCGTCCATGTACGTTCTGTATTATTAAGCACCTTTTTAACAAAAATAGACATTGCATCATTCACCGGTGCAGCATTTGATTCAACTTGTGTAGGACTATTTCGCTCAATACCCTGCCCAATATTCAACACAACAGATGGATCAACACCAAAATACAAAGCGACCAATGCCATTGCAATAGTCCCAATACCGATACCGCCAGCTCTGCGGCCACCACTTCTTTGGCCTCGTCTATCCTCTACATTACGGCTTTGATTCTCATCATCTAAACGCATCTATTCCCCTACTTACTTTATTTTTTTATTTTAAAGTTAACAAACTAGGCATTTGTTCAAATTATATTAATTATTTTAATACTAATCACGCATAAATGCGAAGAGTATTGCGAAATACTCATCGGTACTTATCACTTTTTTATAGTTAATCTGAGGTAATCAGCGTTAAGGACTTAACGCCAAAGAATTTTGTATACAAATCCAGGGAAAGCAAACACAAGAAATAGGCATGCAGTGGTTGCATAGAACTCCCAATCTTGCGGGGCAACCTGCCCTAATAGCGCATACTCAGCATATTTGGCAATCGCACCAATCATGAAGAATAATAAGATCAACTCTCCTAAACACCAAGCAAGGTTCTTCTTGTTACCTGCAATTGGGAATAGGTATAAAAACTTATCTGAAAACCAAGGTAAGTTTGCACCAAGCACCGCCAGCAGCAACAATAAAATATTAGATGAGATCAATTGAATTACCCTATCGCTCTAGTCATGGCGTAAATACAAATTTCCATTAGTGTTTCTGGCATTAAACCAATCACTAATAAAGCTAAGCAGTTAGCACTCAACACAATGCGTGTTTCTAATGGCGCTTCAATTTTCGCATGATCTTTCGCATCATCGAAGTACATTAACTTAATCACACGCAAATAATAGAATGCACCGATGACAGCCATTAATACGGCAAATACGACCAACCATAAAAAGCCTGCTTGCATGGCTGCTTGTAGCACACTGAACTTAGCATAGAAGCCTAATGTTGGTGGAACACCAGCCATACTAAACATCACGATTAGCATCAGGAAAGCATGCCATGGGCTACGCTGATTTAAGCCTTTTAAATCTTCTAATTTGTCAGCTTCAAAGCCTTGGCGTGATAATAAAAGAATCATACCGAACCCAGCCAGCGACATCAGCACATAACTCACCGTGTAGAACATTGAGAACACAAAGCCATTCATGCTTGCACTCATTAAACCGTAAAGAATAAAGCCAACGTGTGAAATAGTTGAGTAAGCCAACATACGCTTAAGGTTGGTTTGTGCAATTGCGGTAATGTTACCAATGACAATAGATGATACCGCCATGATCATCAGCATTTGTTGCCAATCAACAATTAGACTAGGTAGTGCTTGAACCAGTAAACGGATTACAAATACAAAAGCGGCTAATTTTGGGACAGAGCTAATTAAAATAGTCACTGCCGTTGGTGAACCTTCATAAACATCAGGCACCCACATTTGGAATGGTACTGCACCAAGTTTAAACGCTAAACCAGCCACAATAAAGACCAAGCCTAAGATCAATACATTGTAGTAACTTTCTGTATGTAATAGCGCTTCATTAATCTCTGAAATATTCAGGCTACCCGTCATGCCGTAAATCATACTCATGCCGTATAGCAACATACCTGATGCTAACGCACCCAATACAAAATACTTCATGGCCGCTTCAGTTGCTCTTGCGTTATCTCTATCCATTGCAACAAGTGCATATAGGCTAAGTGACAACAACTCTAGACCGACATAAAGTGTCAACATATTCTGACCAGACACCATG
>JAWUXH010000048.1:0-35826 GCA_034111445.1 Methylophilaceae bacterium
GACCAAAATCAGCTTTAAAGAAAAAAGACTAGGCCAATTGATGAAACACTAGCCTGCGTAATAAGCATAGGCATAGACGCATAAAATAATCACGACCAGTATTATTTTCGCAATAAACGATAATACAAAGCCAAGCCCTGCTGCAACACCTACTGTAGTAGCTTGCAAGGTATCTTTACGCGCAATTAATTCCCCAATAATGGCACCAATGGCTGGGCCAAAAATCAACCCAACAGGGCCTGCGGTAATGCCAAACAGTGCGCCAAGCGCGACACCCCACATGGCTTCTTTGCTTGCCCCTACTTTTTTTGCCGTGACTAATGAGCCAAAAAAATCAACAGCCCATGCCAATACAGAGAGCACGGCAATAATCACCATCGTAAGAATGCTGACATCTACAAAATCGTCATGCCAAGCAGCTAATAACAAGCCTCCAAATAATAGTGGCACACCTGGCAGCAGTGGTACTAAAGTACCGATAAAGCCGATAATGACCAACAGCCAAGCCAAAATTAAAATACCATCTACATCCATATTGCGACACCTTTTACCTAGACTATGATTAATTACATTCGCATTTTTTCTCGTTAAAGAATAATATACAAACTATGTAAGTTAGTTTAATTGCTAAATCAATTTCATGCTGTAAAAACTTATCGCGATTGTTAAAATAAAAAAATGTCACCTGAATTCGACTTAATCAACACCTATTTTAAACGCCAATCTCCTAAAACTGATTTAGGCATTGGGGATGATGCTGCGCTATTTCGTGTCAGACGCGGCTACCAGCTGGCAGTTTCAACTGACATGTTAATTTCAGATACGCATTTTTTTGCTGATGACCCACCGCATACAATTGGTTGGAAAGCGTTAGCTGTTAATGTTTCTGATATGGCAGCCATGGGCGCCATCCCTAAGTGGGTCACGTTAGGCCTTGCGTTACCAGATATTGAACCACAATGGCTTGAAGATTTTTCAAATGGTTTTTTTGCCTGTGCTGAGGCATTTAACATTGCGCTCGTTGGTGGTGACACAACGCGCGGCCCACTGAGCATTAGCGTCACCATTATGGGTGAAGTGCCAAAAGACAAAGCGCTCGTACGCAGTGGTGCCAAAGAAGATGACGATATATGGGTAACAGGCAAGCTAGGTAGTGCCGCATTTGGCTTGGCCCACTTGCAAGATAAAATAGTCGTAGAGCCAAGTGTGTTAGTCGATGCGCTCACAGCGCTACGCACACCACAGCCTAGGCTTGATATTGGCTATTCTTTAGTGGGTATTGCAACCAGCTGTATTGATATTTCTGACGGCCTGTTAGCTGATTTAGGCCATATTTTAAAAGCTTCAACATTAGGCGCTAATTTAAAATATGAAGCCATTCCAGTGATGAAGGCTTTGCAAGACAAACGTACGAATGAAGTGGTGAAACAATGCATTTTAGCGGGCGGGGATGACTATGAACTCTGCTTTACCGCGCCAAAAAGTGAGCGTGATGCTATTGCCCAATTAAGCCAGCAACAGTCAACACCAATCACGTTAATTGGTAAAACAACTGCATTAGATGAATTACAGGTCTTTCACATTGGTGAACTTATCTCACAAGAAAAATATGGATATGACCACTTTACCAAACCTTAAGTTACTACTTTCTCACCCTGCACATTTTTTCAGCCTTGGTTTTGGCAGTGGTTTAGCACCTAAAGCGCCAGGGACATTTGGTACCGTTGTTGGTTTTCCACTTTATTTTTTAATTGCCAATCAAAGTATTCCAGCACAATTGGGCATTATCACTATCTTATTTTTAATCGGCGTATGGTTTTGTGATTTAACTGGCAAAGCCATCGGTGTAAGCGACCATGGCGGCATTGTATGGGATGAAATTGTCGCGATGATGTTAGTACTTACTTTCACGCCAACTACGGTCTTTTACTACGTTTTAGCATTTGCGCTATTTAGATTATTTGATATTTGGAAGCCAGCCCCAATTCGGCAAGTAGATGCACAATTAAAAGGTGGTCTGGGTGTTATGTTTGATGACATTCTCGCTGCTATCTACGCCATTATCTGCATACAAGGCATTCTATGGATCAACAGTTAGATTCTGTTACAACACTCATTACTAATTTGAGTGAATCACTTACAGCACGCCAATGGACACTTGCTGTTGCTGAGTCTTGTACAGGTGGTATGTTAAGTGAACACTTCACCGCCGTTGCGGGTAGTTCAGTATGGTTTAATTGCGGTTTTATTACTTATAGTAACGAATCAAAAATGCAAATGCTTGAAGTGGATGAAGTCTCACTAGAGCTTTTTGGTGCGGTGAGTGAAGAAGTAGCCTCAGAAATGGCACTAGGTGTTTTAGATAATAGTGATGCCAATATGTCGGTAAGCATTACTGGCATTGCAGGTCCGACTGGTGGCTCTGAATTAAAGCCAGTGGGTATGGTGTGTTTTGCTTGGGCTTTGGAAGACCAAGAACCGGCCACCGCCACTGAATACTTTCATGGTGACCGCAACGCTATTCGGCAACAAGCCACCGAACATGCAATCAAAGGCTTGATCTCCCATTTAAGAAACCAAGCCAGTTAGTTACTCCTACCAGCGGCTTTTATAGTTGCCGCGGTAATGCCCAACACTATTTTCAGCACGCTGCCGCTGCATTTGTCTATTGCCAGTATTCACTGGATTACGTCGCTGCACATTTTGATTACGGATGACTCTACCATTACGCTGCACCTGTTGATTCCGGTTGACATGCTGCTGACGTTTTAGATATTTGCCACGCTTCATCTGTTGATGGCGCTGCACATGTTGATGGTTGTTATTCCAACCATTACGCCAGTGTCGGTAGTAATTATATTGTCTAGGTTGTACGTTGTAATGACTAATCACTGGCACATATTGAATCACCGTTGGAGCGCTGTGATAAATCACTTGTGGTGTTCTACTGTAAATCACCGTATTTGGATAATGCGTAATTACCTGCGTATGCGTAGTGGTTGTCGACTGGCCGTAACTGCCAATATTCACATTAAAGCGTACATTATCGCGCGCACTCACATGCGTCACTAATAAAGCACTAGCAGCAACACTCATTAAAATTGTTTTGATATAACCCATTACATTCCCCCAATGGTTTGATCGTATCTGTATAACGCCTATTGAATCCTTCGCGTTGACATTAATCGTTCATGCATCAAATAGTACGCCTTAAGTGAACCTTAAAGCTGGATTATTAAATTTTTACACCGATTAACGCGATTCTAATGCACACTAACCGCATCGTTCCACTTACTAAAAAGTGTAATTTGTGGAATAATTAGCAGTTAATTTAAGTTGTTTAAAATAAAGGTAAATTCGACATGGATGAGAACAAAAACAAGGCACTTTCAGCAGCGCTATCCCAAATTGAAAAGCAATTTGGTAAAGGTTCTATTATGCGCATGGGAGACGATGACATTGGTGTGGACATTCAATCTGTCTCAACTGGTTCATTAGGCCTAGACATTGCACTTGGCATAGGCGGTTTACCTCGCGGTCGTGTAATCGAAATTTACGGTCCTGAATCATCAGGTAAAACAACACTGACATTATCTGTCATTGCACAGATGCAAAAAGTCGGTGGCACTGCCGCATTTATCGATGCTGAGCATGCACTTGACCCACAATATGCAGCAAAATTGGGCGTTAATGTCCCTGACCTATTAATCTCACAACCAGATACTGGTGAGCAAGCACTCGAAATTGTTGATATGTTAGTGCGTAGTGGTTCTGTTGATATCGTTGTAGTCGACTCTGTTGCAGCCTTAACACCGCGCGCTGAAATTGAAGGCGACATGGGTGATTCACACATGGGTTTACAAGCGCGTTTAATGTCACAAGCATTACGTAAGCTAACGGGTAATATCAAACGTACTAACACCATGGTGATCTTCATTAACCAAATCCGTATGAAAATTGGCGTGATGTTTGGTAACCCAGAAACAACAACAGGTGGTAATGCACTTAAATTCTATTCATCAGTACGTTTAGATATTCGCCGTACCGGTGCTATTAAGAAAGGTGATGAAATTCTTGGTAGTGAAACACGCGTAAAAGTGATTAAAAATAAAGTAGCGCCGCCATTCAAACAAGCTGAGTTTGATATTCTTTACGGCCAAGGCATCTCATTTGAAGGTGAGTTGGTTGAATTAGGTGTTAACTTGAAAATCGTTGAAAAAGCAGGCTCTTGGTATAGCTACAATGGCGAAAAAATTGGCCAAGGTAAAGATAACGCACGTGAGTACTTAAAAGCGCATCCTGCTATTTCAGATGAAATTAACGCAAAAATTCGCGATTTAACATCAAAGAAAAATGATCCAAAACCAGTAGCAGCGCCAGAAGAACCAGAAGCTGAATAATGCAATTGACTGGTACGCTTTAGTATAAAAGAGGGTTTACTATCGCCTATCAACCAAAAAGTTTGAGACAACGTGGGTTGGAATATCTTGGTAAAAGAGAATACTCCTACGTTGAGCTCACACAAAAGCTAAAACCTTACGCAGAGTCAGATGACCCTGAAGCGGAAATCAAAGCCATTTTAGATGACTTTGTTGAACGCACTTGGTTAAGTGATGCACGCTTTACCGAGCAAATCACCCATGTTAGGCAGCGCAAGTTTGGTGCAAACCGCATTGCCAATGAGCTCCGCCAAAAAGGCGTATCAGACGACTTAATTTCAGAAGCCATGGCTTCCATTAAAGATAATGAATTTGATAACGCATTAAGCGTTTGGCGCAAAAAATATAACGCACCAGCCACTAGCCGCGAAGACTGGGCCAAGCAAGCGCGCTTTATGCAAAGCCGTGGCTTTGGCTTTGACGTGATTAAGCAAGTACTGGCAAGCCAAGATAATGAAGATGATTAAAGCCCTACCGCAATAATCATCAACAAATTAAACAATAATTGTAGATTAAACAAAACATGACCATTACGTTAAGTAAAAATCCTAGTACTAAAGAAGTCCGCCAAGTCTTTTTAGACTTCTACGCCTCAAAAGGCCATGAAGTGGTGGCTTCAAGCGCATTGGTGCCGCACGGCGACCCTACCCTGCTATTTACCAATGCAGGCATGAACCAATTTAAAGATGTCTTTTTAGGCTTTGATAAACGCAACTACACACGTGCCACATCAAGCCAAAAATGCGTACGTGCTGGCGGTAAACACAATGACCTTGAAAATGTGGGTTACACCGCACGCCACCATACCTTTTTTGAAATGTTGGGCAACTTTAGTTTTGGTGATTACTTCAAGCAAGATGCCATTCAATTTGCTTGGGAACTCCTAACAGAAGTCTACAAACTCCCCGTCGAAAAATTATTAGTCACTGTCTATGCAGATGACGATGAAGCATTCGACATTTGGCATAAAGAGATTGGTTTACCAACAGATAAAATTATCCGCATTGGTGACAATAAAGGCACGCGTTACGCCTCTGACAATTTTTGGATGATGGGCGATACTGGCCCTTGTGGTCCTTGTTCTGAAATTTTCTACGACCACGGTGAACACATTGCTGGTGGCCCACCGGGCAGCCCAGATGAAGATGGCGACCGCTTTATAGAAATTTGGAATAACGTATTTATGCAATACAACCGTGATGACGCGGGCGTGATGCATCCACTACCAAAACCATCGGTTGATACCGGCATGGGTTTAGAGCGCATTTCAGCCGTATTACAAGGTGTGCACGCTAACTATGAAATTGATTTATTTCAAGCACTCATTAAAGCAGCAGCACGTGAAACCAACACCAAAGACTTAGCCATTCCAAGCTTAAAAGTGATTGCAGACCATATTCGTGCCTGCGCATTCTTAATTGTAGATGGTGTGATTCCAGGCAATGAAGGCCGCGGTTATGTATTGCGCCGCATTATTCGCCGCGCGGTGCGTCACGGTTATAAATTAGGCGCACGTAAAGCCTTCTTCCACAAAATGTTGCCCGATTTAGTGACTGAAATGGGTGAAGCCTATCCTGACTTAACTGAAGGCCAAACACGTGTTGCAGATGTGCTGAAGCAAGAAGAAGTCAGATTCTTTGAAACCATTGAAAGCGGAATGAATCAACTAGAGTTCGAACTTTCCCCAGAGGTAATGTCATTCAAAAATTACTGTGAGCTTCAAGGATATATAAATATTGATGCCAATGGTATTGTAGAGCCTGATAATGGTACAAGGTACTTAATAAGTACTGCTGAAGACTTGAATGGTAAAAGAATCAGTTTTCACACAAAGCCGCATGAAAGCACTCCTGACACCTCCATTACTTTTAATGGTGGGACAAAGCTCTTAATTATCAGCAACAATCCAAATTTCAACTCTGTGGCAAATGCAAATGATGGTTTTACTGTGATTCCCCAGAATAAAGTACTTGATGGTGAAGTAGCATTTAAACTACATGACACTTATGGTTTTCCTTTAGACTTAACAGCTGACATTTGCCGAGAACGAGACCTATCTGTTAATAGTTCTGGTTTTGATGCAGCAATGGCTCGACAAAAAGATCAAGCACGCGCTGCAGGCAAGTTTAAAATGACGACCAACTTGGAATATAACGGCGCTGCCACGACATTCCACGGTTACGACAAGCTTGAAACCAAAGCAACTGTACTAGCACTTTATAAAGATGGTGCAGCAGTCGACACCTTAAACAAAGGTGATACTGGTGTTGTGGTATTAGATGACACACCTTTCTATGCAGAATCAGGTGGTCAAGTCGGCGATAGTGGTGAACTCCGTGGTGGAAATAGTATATTTACTGTTAAAGATACGCAAAAAATTCAAGCTAATGTTTTTGGTCATCAGGGCACATTAACAGGTAATGCTCAATTATCTGTTGGCGACAAAGTTATTGCCCAAGTAAATACAAATGCGCGCAATGCGACCATGCGTAACCACTCAGCAACGCACTTAATGCACAAAGCCTTAAAAGAAGTCTTAGGCGAACATGTGCAACAAAAAGGCAGCTTGGTTGATACGGATAAAACCCGTTTTGACTTTGTACACAATGCACCAATGACGAATGATGAAATTCGCCAAGTAGAAAAAATGGTGAATACTGAAATTTTTGCCAACCAAGACACACAAGCCCGCGTGATGGATATTGAATCAGCACAAGCGACTGGCGCAATGATGTTGTTTGGTGAAAAATATGGTGATGAAGTCCGTGTATTAGACATTGGCTCATCACGTGAATTATGTGGTGGTACACATGTAAACCGTACGGGTGACATTGGCTTATTTAGCATTGTGGCCGAAGGTGGCGTTGCCGCTGGTGTACGCCGTGTAGAAGCTGTCACCGCGCAAAATGCACTATCTTACATGCAGAGCATGGAAACAACATTGGGCGGTGTTGCTGGCACATTAAAAGTATTACCAGCTGAAGTACCAACCCGCGTGAATAGTTTAATCGACAATGTGAAAAAATTAGAGCGTGAGTTATCAGCGTTAAAAGGCAAGTTAGCCTCATCACAAGGGGATGATTTAGCCACACAAGCCAAGGATATTGCAGGCGTTAAAGTATTGGCTGAGTTCCTTGAAGGCGCTGATGCCAACACCCTACGTGAAACCATGGACAAGTTGAAAGACAAGTTAAAATCGGCCATGATCGTTCTGGCCAGCGTGAATGATGGCAAGGTGAGCATTGCGGCAGGCGTAACGAAAGATTTAATTGGTAAAGTCAAAGCGGGCGAGTTAGTGAACCATGTAGCCACCCAAGTGGGCGGCAAAGGTGGCGGCAAACCTGAAATGGCCATGGCTGGCGGATCAGATGCGGCAAAACTACCTGAAGCATTAGCCAGTGTTGAAGCTTGGGTGACAGAAAAGCTTAGCTAAGAAGCAAAATAAAAAATACGAATAATCAATAGAAAGTAACTAGAGTTAACTATGGCACTTATTGTACAAAAATATGGCGGCACATCAGTTGCAAACCCAGAACGGATTATCAACGTGGCTAAACGTGTTGCACGTTACCGCGCTGAGGGTCACCAAGTGGTTGTGGTGGTTTCTGCCATGTCTGGCGAAACCAACCGTTTAATTGCGCTGACAAGAGAAATTACCGATAACCCTGACCCACGTGAGTTAGATACCATTGTATCGACAGGCGAGCAAGTGACCATTGGTATGCTATCACTCGCACTGATTGAAGAAGGCATTAAAGCCAGAAGTTACACCGGCTCACAAGTAAAAATTCTGACGGATGACTCACACACCAAGGCGCGTATTCTTAATATTGATGAGCACCACCTTAAAGAAGCGTTAGACGATGGCTATGTATGCGTAGTGGCAGGCTTTCAAGGCACTGATGAGCACGGCAACATCACAACCCTTGGCCGTGGTGGCTCTGACACCACTGGCGTTGCGCTAGCCGCTGCATTAGGCGCGGATGAATGCCAAATCTATACCGACGTTGATGGTGTTTACACCACCGACCCTCGTGTAGAACCTAATGCCCGTAAATTAACCTCTATCACGTTTGAAGAAATGATGGAGCTAGCCAGCCAAGGCTCTAAAGTGCTACAAATTCGCTCAGTTGAATTTGCAGGAAAATATAAAGTAAAACTACGCGTACTGTCGAGTTTTGAAGAATCAGGTGAAGGCACAATCATCACCTTTGAAGAAGATAACAAGGATAACAATATGGAAAACCCGATCATCTCAGGCATTGCCTTTAACCGCGATGAAGCTAAAATTACTGTGTTAGGCGTCCCTGACAAACCAGGCATTGCTTACCAAATTTTAGGCCCTGTGGCTGATGCGATGATTGATGTGGATATGATTATCCAAAACACTGGCGCTGACGGCACAACAGACTTTACGTTTACCGTGCATAAAAATGAAATGAACAATGCGCTAGCGATCTTACGTGATAAAGTGCAACCACATATCGGCGCGCGTGAAATTAGCGGCGATGATAAAATTGCTAAAGTTTCAATCGTTGGTGTGGGTATGCGTTCACATGTTGGTGTTGCTAGCCAAATGTTCCGCACATTGTCGGAAGAAGGCATTAATATTCAAATGATCTCAACCAGTGAAATAAAAATTGCAGTAGTGGTTGAAGAAAAATACATGGAATTAGCGGTACGTGTATTGCATAAAGCCTTTGAATTAGAAGAAAAATAAACCAATTTAGATTAAAAGTGAAATTTACTTTATTTTCTAATTGATTTTTAGTGGTGAATCAAGTAATATCGCGCCCTTATTATGCAATTTAGATAATAAGTAGATGTCACAAAACGGAGAGCTGGCCGAGTGGTCGAAGGCACTTCCCTGCTAAGGAAGCATACGGGGTCAACCTGTATCGAGGGTTCGAATCCCTCGCTCTCCGCCATCTAAAATGTTATAATAGTTGTTATGTTGTACCTTGCGCCCGTAGCTCAGTTGGATAGAGTATCTGGCTACGAACCAGAGGGTCGGGCGTTCGAATCGCTCCGGGCGCACCATATTTTTTAAATTAGGCACTGTTATTCAGGGTGCCTTTTTTATTGCAGTAGATTTAGAAAAAAGTTTAAGTAGTACCTTGCGCCCGTAGCTCAGTTGGATAGAGTATCTGGCTACGAACCAGAGGGTCGGGCGTTCGAATCGCTCCGGGCGCACCAAAATAAAGAAAAAGGCTTACAGTGAAAACTGTAGGCCTTTTTTTTGTAATGTTATTTACTGCAATCTCTGTCTACCAGTAAAGATCCATCCTACAAGAATCATTACATTTTAGGAATCATCACCTGTTCGAAGGTAGCTCTAAAACTAGTGCTTTATACTAAGGTTTAAAAACAGGCATACGGTACAAGGCTCCTCGCGCTGTTATGTACTAGCACTTAATAATGCCACAATAAAATTGTTAAATATCCAGCAACTTATACCAGTTCCGGGGTAGCCCGAAAGCTAGTGTCTTTCTTTTAACTGCCTGAAAAGAAAGGCACCAAAGAAAACGGCACCCTAATACCATGGTCTACGACTCCCTTGCGTTGCTCATTTTGATTGGCAGTAAATGGAAACTCGGCAATGAATTGCCTCAAACAGCCATCCACTGAAAGCTCCAATCAAATCTCCGCTACTCAGCATGGTAAAAAGGGAAGACACAGCCAACTTGATATGCTTTAAGTTTAAATCTAAAACGTGTCAAATTCCTTTGGTTTTAAAGTCCCCTTTGTCCAGCGCCGAGCAGCGCAAGTTTTATGGGGAATTCGGTGATCGGCTGTTTGAGCGATAGCGAGTTTCCGATTACCGCCCATGAAAATGAGCAGCACAGGAAATAAGCCGGATGGGGTAGCTTTTTCTTTGGTTTCTTTCTTTTGGCTACGCAAAAGAAAGAAACTCGCTGAAAGGCGAAAAGGAACATATACTTACCCTTAGAGGTCAAAATATCTGACGCTTTTATTTCTGTTATGGTATCCAAATGAAACCTAAATTATCTTCAATAAATAGGCTTACCTTGTATTATAAGCAAGAGTTAGAGCACTTCCATCATGTTACTCGCTTTGAAAATAATGAGGATTTAGCGCTTAAAACAATTGGGCATGCTTTACTGTGGGGAAGCTCATTACTGGAATGTTACGAAGAAACAGAGGGGAATTTTATCGAGTGGTCTAAAGAGGATGAATCATTTGAAATTGTAGAAGGATTCAGGTTTGCTAGACATCGCGTTATTCATCAGTTCATACAAGCGGTTCATATTACAGATGGAGTAGCTTTTCCTCTCGAATTTCCTACTCCCTTCTTTGAAATACAATGGGTGAATCGCTCACAACTACCATCGAATAATAAACGCCACGAACATAAACGAATTGGTGATTGTTATGAAAAAGCGTTACAGGGTATTCCGGTTCGCTTTACGCTAGACGCACTAAATGGATTTTTCAAACGCGCAAGTGAAATATAACAAAAATAATCGATTAACCCCCTTCTCTAAACGCCTCCTCTTGGTATCGTTTGCCCTCTGCTGGCTAGATGGCAAGGAAAGATAGGATTAATGACTCAACCTATTATTTCAGATGTAATTACTGTTGTTGCTTCAGCATATAACCAACCAATATCTGACCTTGTGGAAAAATTGCTCAGCAAGCCCTTCTCAAAAAAAGGGCCCGCAGGCGTTAGCATTCATGAAAATGGATATTCTGCTTCTCTAGTAGTGCTTTTAGTAGCATTACTAGAGTCATATACAGCTAGAATTAGATTTGTTAGAAATGCTGAAGGCATTCCCAATGATTTGAGCACTCCAGAATTATTGGGAAGTATTTTCCAAGCTACCCTACCAAAGATGATCTAATTGAAGTTTGCCTTGTTCGCAATGTAATTGCTCATAATCATATATGGCATTTAGACGTTTCTGATTTTGATAATGCTGGCTCCCCTACAATATCAAACCCAGAAGAACTTAGATTTAAGACCAATAAACACTACAAGGATGTTGTCAATATAACCTCTCGAATAACCAATAAGTTGGAATTAAATATAAGCCCTACTTCGATAAACCGTACTGACGTATGCATAGTTTTTGATGTAATTTGGCGGACACTTGAATATATGAATGGCCAAGATTACTCTCATACACCACTTGCAGGAGGCTCAGTTGGCTTTCGCGGTAAACGTATAACATTTCCAGATTTACTGAAAGCGCTTAAAGACGATGTTAAGAGTAGTGTGTCCTAATGATTAACATTTCAACATAACTGCCAGCCTAGAAATGGATAACCTTATAAAGGTAAATGCTAAAACTTAATTATTTATTCTTCACACCACTTGGCACATGCCCTGTTGCCACATGCTGACGCGCTGATTCACAATGCTTGGTTTGGTCATCAAAGAAAATATCCGCATCAAAGGCTTTTAAGAATGGGCCTTTGTCTAACCCGCCAAGAAAGATTGCTTCATCAATCCGGATATTCCAATCCCGTAAGGTACGAATCGCCCGCTCATGCGCTGGTGCGCCACGTGCTGTGACTAATGCGGTGCGTATTGGTGATTCATCTGCACTGTATTCACTTTGTATTTGATGTAGTAGCGCCAGAAACTCTTTAAACGGCCCACCAAGTAATGGGGTTTTGGCTGATTTCACTTCGCTTTCGGTAAAGGCTTGTAGACCTTGTTCTTGAAAGACTTTTTCAGCTTCGTCTGAAAACAATACAGCATCGCCATCGAACGCAATTTTTAATTGGTGATTTTCATTTTTTTGCACATGCGATGGCAATATGGTTGCCGCAGCAAAGCCAGCATTTAAAGCTTCAGCCACATCAGTGGAGTCGGCAGACAAAAATAAGTGTGCGCCAAAGGCTGAGACATAGGGAAAGGTACTACGGCCCTTGGTAAAGGCTGCACGACTTATATTGAGTACATGATGTTGTATGGATTGAAACACGCGCAAACCTGTATCGGCACTATTGCGTGAGAGTAGAATCACTTCGACTCTTGGGTTTTTACTGTCTTTTTCATTTAACGATAGTAGTTTTTTAACCATGTTAAAGGCAATGCCTGGTGCTAATGGCTCGTCTTCATTCGCGATTTGATAGGCATGGTAGGCATCTACGCCCTGTGTCGTAAATACCTCATGGCTTTCGGCCAAATCAAATAAGGCGCGAGATGAGATGGCCACCACCAATTTTTCAGGGGGTTGAATCACTGGTTTGTTATCATTTTTTTTAGTCATGGTTATGTTTGCTTTTCAAGCAGCCAGACAACTTCATCTGCAGCACACTTGCCTTTTAGGCCGCCTTCAATTGGGTTTACTTGCAACTGTTTAAGATTATACGCGCTGCGGTAATAGGCATTCACCTTATCGGTGTTAATGGAGAATGGCGGGCCATTTAAAACGGTTTGATCGTAGTCGATACACACTAGCAACTGCTTTGCGCTATTCGTGATTTGCATTAAATGCTTAGCATATTCAATTCGCATTGTCTCTGGCAATGCAACCAGTGCTGCACGGTCAAAAATGGCATCTACTTGGCCTAGCATTTCAGCGCTTACATTAAAAATATCACCCACGAATATTGTAATACCATCTGCACTATACTGCGTCATTTCACCAATTTGTGAAATGGTTGGCACTAGCCCAAGCGAAGTAAATAGTTGATCAATTGCAATTGCACTTAATTCAACACCGACGATTTGATAGCCTTTACCAAGTAGCCACTCAATATCTAACGTTTTGCCACAAAGTGGGATACATATTCGGCTACCAGCTTTTAGCGCCAGTGCATTGATATGCTTAAGCAATAGCGGGTTGGTTTCATTTAAATGAAATCCTAATTGATTTTGCTGCCAACGTTCATGCCAAAATGCTGCTTGCATTATTACTCTCTTTTTAAAGCTTTTAAAGTTGATTGTATTTTATCAGTTAGTGCGTTTATATTTGACCCAATGTAAGGAATACACCCTTTTGAAAGACTAATCTTTGTTAAGACGGTAAATAACACTATTTATTGTGAATTGAGGGTAAATAACCCTTTAATTGATTGAATTGGTTTAAGCACCTATTCATTACCATCATCAAACGTCATATTTCGAGTAATTGTTACATTTGTGGAACTTTTACCCACTAGCACTCTCTAACTAAGAGTGCTAAAATATGAATACGGAGGAACTAAAATACATGAATAACGCTTTAACATTACCTGCTCTAAGTACAGATAGTCTTGAACAGTTTACGCGTGCTATCAAAGAGTACCCTATCCTCACTGCTGAGGAGGAGCATACATTAGCTGTACGCTTTAAAACAGAAAATGATTTAGACGCTGCCCGTAAGCTTATTTTGTCACACTTGCGCTTAGTTGCAAGCATTGCACGTAAGTACGTTGGTTATGGTCTACAACAGTCTGACTTAATTCAAGAAGGTAACATTGGCTTAATGAAAGCGGTAAAACGCTTTGACCCTGAGCACGGTGTGCGTTTAGTCTCATTTGCGATCCATTGGATTAAAGCTGAGATGCATGAATTTATCATCCGCAACTGGCGTTTAGTTAAAATTGCTACCACGAAAGCACAACGTAAATTATTCTTTAATTTACGCAGTATGAAGTCTGGCATTACCAGTTTACAGCCAGATGAAACAGCACACATTGCAAGCGAATTGAATGTGAAGCCTGAAGAAGTGCTTGAAATGGAAAAGCGCATGAACGGCCATGAGATTTCATTAGAAGGTAATAATGATGATGAAAATGATGACCAAAACTACAGCCCAATTGCTTACTTACAAGATGAGAGCTTGTCTCCACTTGAAGCGATTGAAGCAAAAGAGTCTGCTAATGCGCAATCAACTGGCTTGTCACATGCCCTTTCAACTTTAGATGAAAGAAGTCGCCGTATTGTTGAGTCTCGCTGGTTAAATGAGTCTGAGAGCTTAACGCTACATAACTTGGCCGATGAGTTTGGTGTTTCAGCTGAGCGTATTCGCCAGATTGAACAAAAAGCGATGCAAAAAATTAAGAGCCATATGCTAACGGTTCAATAATACAAAGCATAATGAAATAACAAAAAAGGCTGTTGTGATGATCACAACAGCCTTTTTTAATGCTGACAGCATATTAATGGAATTTTAATACATTGTTCTCTACGGGTACTGGTTCAGCATCAACCACTTCTATTGTTTCGCCTACTGGCGCTTTCGAGCCTTCTGGCCTCACAATTACGCTGTCCTCGACCAATACCGGTTCAGCCTCTAAGACCAAGTCAATTTTCTCAGCAGGCACTTCTATCGGTGCAGCTTCTGCTTGCGCTGATGCATAGTCAAATGACTCAATAGCTAACACGCTTTTAATATTAAAACGCAAACCGTTTAAGCCTTCTAGCTGATGATTAATATTTTTCTCAATCACATCCAGCTCTTTAATGCGCTCTTCTAATGTATCAGTCGCTTTATAAATCCGTTTAATACTTTCTAACCGTCTTCTTAATTGCAACTGATGTTCACGCACTTGTGACTCCATCGGTGCAATCACTGAACGTAACCAATTTTCAACATCGCGGTTAAACACTTCAAACACGTGTACAACACGGCTAGCCAATGTTTCAAAGAATTTAGTCGTTAATGTCACTTTCTCATTCGCGATCATATTAATCGGCGTATTAAACTGTTCACGATAAGCACGCTCTAATTTACCTAACTCTTTTTGGTATCTTAAAATAGAGAATGTGGTTGGCACTGTTTTGCGTAAACCGTGCTCTTTGGCAAACTTGTCATACATCACATCCATCATTTTTTTGATTTCATCGACTTGTGATTCAGAGGCAGCTAAACGGCCTTTAAGCTCTTCAAAAAAACCATCCATCGACTTACGTAACGAAATAGTAAATGTTGCGTCAATCATTTCCTTACGCGTGCCATTCACATGCTTTTTAATGGCTAACATACCAAGTACATTAAATAACTTATTGGTGTGTTGTGAGTAAACACTACGCAATGCCTGAAACTGCTTCAAGCCTTTTTCAAAGCTGGTTTTATCCACTTTGACTTTATTCATCATATGTTCAATCACATCATCATTTTTACCACGCAAACCACTCAGCTCTTGCATTTGATCTTTAACGCCAGTGAGTCGCGCCTCAAGAATCATTTGCGTGTTACCCAGTAAGTCTTCAATTTCGTTTTGGGTATTTTCACGCACAATTTCTTTTTTAGATGGAATCAGCTCGTCAGATAATGCTTTTTCAAGCTCTAAAATACGGCTTTTATCTAATAAGTCAGCTTCATTATTAACTTTAGCTAATAAGCCTTTTTGCGCTGAAATTGGGAATATTTGATTTTTCTCTAAGCCAAGTAGCTCAGCACTGGTTGTGACTTGCTTATCAATTTCGCGCTCAACATCCGCTTCATTTTTAAGTTCATCCCAAAGCCCATCAATTTTATTCAATACGGCTAAGCGGCCTTTTTGCTTGAATCGTGTACCGCTGATATATTGGCGCCAAATATCAATTTCTGATTTTGTCACACCCGTATCAGCCGCCAAAATAAAGAGCACGGCATGCGCGTTAGGCAGCATGTTGAGTGTTAACTCAGGCTCAGTACCAATGGCGTTTAAACCCGGTGTGTCTAAAATAACTAAACCATCTTCTAGTAGCGGATGTGGGAAGTTAATCATGGCATAGCGCCAGCTTGGCACTTCAATTTCGCCATTGCTATTAATGCTCATGGCATCATCAGCACTATCGGGGTCAAACAGTTCTAGATTTTCAGCCACTTCTAGCGTGACTGTTTTAGTTTGGCTTACCTCAGAAAAAGCTTTGATCATGCTGGCGTTTGACTCTACATCAAACTCAATGGTTTTCCACTCATCAGCGTAGCGTTTATATTCTGTGGTTGATGTATCGGTTAAGCGTGTTTCAATCGGTAATAACTGGATTGAACTTGGCTTGGTTTTGTCATACAACAGCTCTGTTGGGCACATGGTGGTACGACCAGCACTAGAAGGCAACAAGCGCATACCGTATGTGGCAAAAAAGATCGCGTTAATCAGCTCTGACTTACCACGTGAAAATTCCGCCACAAAGGCAACGTTTAACTTATCTTCAGCTAGGCGCTCTAATAGATAGGCAATGCGCTGCTCAATTTGAGCATCACTTAACTCTTCTTCGTTTAACCACGCGCGGTATTCTTCAATACTTTGTGTAAGCGTTCTTCTCCAATCGGAGTAAGCGGTAAACTGTTGTGCAAATTTGTTATTAACCATCATCTGTGCCCTCTTCTTACTTATCTTTCTAAGTAAAAATAACGTCTATTCTTGTATCTTACATTATGACCCATATCCTGTTCATTATGTGATCTTTTTGTGACGCACAAGCAACAATTTTTACTGTCATTATTTTCATACAAACAATGTTGCGCATCATGAAACTATTTCATTCTGGTATCATCTTATTTTATATCGTTTTTTATTGATTATGAGCGGATTAACTCCTGATTCACCACGCCCAAGCGATATTCGCTTGCACCAAGCATCGCGTTTGCTTGAGATTAAATTTGATAACAACATGGAATGTATGTTGTCTTGTGAGTTTCTGCGCGTTTACTCACCTTCTGCTGAAGTACGCGGCCATGGTCACGGCCAAGAAGTGCTACAAGTCGGCAAGGAAGATGTGAACATCACAGCGATTGAACCTGTTGGCAATTACGCGATCAAAATATTCTTCTCTGATGGGCATGATACTGGTCTTTATTCATGGGATTATTTATATGACTTAGGGGACCGCTATGAAGCACTATGGCTTGAGTATTTAGGCAAGTTAAGCGCCGCAGGTGTTGAGCGAAAAGAAATTGATACTAAACAATAATTAGCTAAGGCATTGCAATGAGTCAAGATAATTCAACCCACTTCGGTTTTAAAACCGTTGATGAAAAAGAGAAAGCCAGCAAAGTTGGTGAAGTATTCCATTCAGTCGCCAGCAAATACGACTTGATGAATGATGTCATGTCAGCTGGCTTACACCGCACTTGGAAACGTTTTACTGTTGAAGTAAGCGGCGTTAAAGCGGGCGATAAAGTATTAGACATTGCTGGTGGCAGTGGTGATTTATCTAAGTTATTTGCCAAAAAAGTCGGTGAAACTGGCAAAGTGATCTTAACTGACATTAATGCTTCAATGCTTAGCGTTGGCCGTGACCGCATGTTAGATGCTGGCCTTAATGTACCAGCCTTACAATGCGATGCTGAAAAACTGCCTTTTAAGGATGCGCACTTTGACTGCGTGATTGTGGCATTTGGCTTACGCAATATGACCCATAAAGACCATGCGCTAAAAGAAATGCACCGTGTACTCAAACCCGGTGGCCGCTTATTGGTACTAGAGTTTTCAAAAGTATGGGAACCGCTGACTAAAGCATACGATTTGTACTCGTTCAAACTATTACCGTTCATGGGTAAAATATTTGCTCAAGATGCTGAGAGCTACCAATATTTAGCTGAATCTATTCGTATGCACCCAGACCAAGAAACCTTAAAACAAATGATGACAGATGCTGGGTTAGCTAAGGTCGATTACTATAATTTATCGGCTGGCGTTGTGGCGCTGCACAAAGGTTATAAAGTTTAATGTTCAAGGTCGCGTTCACGCAACTGCTTAGCCACATTCAAGACCAGAACACTTGGGCTGCAGCGCTGTTATTACCACATGTTGGACAAGTCATTGAATTTAGCGTGAGCGTATTAAGCCAACGCTTTACGGTATTAGAAAATGGTCAGCTAGTGGCTAGTGGTGAAACGGCTGAGCCTGACGCAACCGTTAAACTCATGCCAACCACACTATTACGGTTACTGGCAAAAGATGAGGCTGCAAAATCACAAATCACGATTACCGGCGATAGCGCCCTAGCCAGTACCGTGGCAAAAATGTTTGCCAATATGCGCTGGGATGCAACCGATGACTTAAGCAAAGTGATTGGTGATGTACCGGCTGAAGAAATCAGCCGGTTTTCAAAAGCCGCTGCCAGTAGCGCTGTAGAAACGAGCAAGAATGCAGCCAGCATGGTGTCAGAATACTTACAAGAAGAAACCATGGTGATTGTAAAACCACGCCATATTGAAACATTTAATGACTCGGTTGATACCCTACGCGGAGATACCGCACGCTTAGAGAAAAGAATCGAAAAATTAAATAAAAAAATCCAACAATCATTGGCAGTGAACACTGTGCCATTAGACTCTACAAAAGCCTCATAACACTATGCGACTATTTCGCCTGATCTATATTATATTCATCGCCTTTCGATTTGGCTTAGATGAAATATTTCTAAAATACACACCCTTAAAACCATTACAAAAAGTCATTAATATCTTGTTTTTCTGGCGTGATATTAAAAAAAGTCGTGGTGAGCGTTTTAGGCTTGCATTAGAAGCGCTTGGGCCTATTTTTGTTAAATTTGGCCAAATGCTTTCAACCCGTCGCGATTTAATCCCAGTTGATATTGCTGATGAGTTAGCCAAACTACAAGACCAAGTACCAGCCTTTGCTTATTCAGAAGTTGAACAGATCATTACCAAAGCATTTGATATGCCTCTGAGTGAAATATTCCAAGACTTCGAGCAAGAGGCGGTTGCAAGCGCATCAGTAGCCCAAGTCCATTTTGCCCATTTATTAGATGGCCAAGCCGTTGCGGTCAAAGTGTTACGTCCGAATATTCAAAAAACCATTCAGAAAGACTTAAAACTGTTAGATACCACCGCTTGGTTGATACAAACACTTTCATCTGAAGGTAAGCGCTTAAAACCGCGTGAAGTGGTTGCAGAATTTGCTTCACACACTGAAAGTGAGTTAGACCTTACATTAGAGGCTGCTAACTGTTCACAGCTGTCACGCAACTTCCCTGATAAGCGCTTACTTGTACCAGAAGTACATTGGGATTGGTGCCGTTCACAAGTGATGGTGATGGAACGTATGAACGGCACGCCTGTCAGCCGTATATCACTACTCCGCGCTAAGGGTATCGACATACCAAAACTCGCGCGAGACGGCGTAGAAATATTCTTTACGCAGGTGTTTCGCGATGGTTTCTTCCACGCAGATATGCACCCGGGTAATATTCAGGTAGCAGATGATGGTCGTTACATTGCACTTGATTTTGGCATTATGGGTACGCTGAATGAAAATGATAAATATTACTTAGCCCGTAACTTTTTAGCGTTCTTTAACCGTGACTATCGCGATGTCGCCGTCGCCCATATTGAATCTGGCTGGGTACAAAAAGATACTGACGTTGATGCCTTAGAAACGGCCGTACGCGCTATTTGTGAACCAATCTTTAATAAGCCGCTCAAAGACATATCATTTGGACGCACGTTATTAAGTTTGTTTCAAATGTCGCGTCGCTTTGGGGTGATTATTCAACCACAATTAGTCATGCTGCAAAAAACATTGTTAAATATTGAGGGCCTAGGCCGCGACTTAGACCCTGATATTGATTTATGGCAAACGGCTAAGCCATTCTTACGCCGCTGGATGAGCGAACAATTTGGCTGGCGCAGTATGATGCAATCAATGAAAAAAGAAATGCCATTTATGATGAAACATAGTCCACAAATGCCGCGCTTGATTCATCAGTTTTTATCGCAACAAACGCGTGCCGAACAAGCAGAACCCATGCGCGCGAGCATAGAAGCACTTATTGAATCGCAACGTAAGCAAACTGTTTGGCTTAAACGCATTTCAATCATCTTGCTTGTATTTGTATTATTTGAAGCGGTTAGCTTTGCCTTAGCTTACCAATTTTAGTACTCACTTCAATTGCATTTTAGGAGTTCATAATTGAATACTATTTTAGGTTTTACTGAAGCACAGATTACCGACTTTGGCATGGTGTATGGCTTAGGTGCGCTCATCTGTTTAATGCTATTTATTGTCGCTAAACTAGCCTGGGATTGTAGAGCAGGCAAGTTCGGTACGTTCATTCTTTTTGTTGGGCTGGGCTTAGGTATCTTTGGTTTCTTAGCTAAATACCTAATTCAAGACATGGTGCTCTAAACGTTGACTATCATTAGGTTTTAGCTATATTAAAAGTAATAAAAAAGGGTGCGCTAAATTTAATTAGCGCACCCTTTTTAAATTCTAAATAGCAGTCAACCACTATGCCATAATCACACGGTACCAGTAATGGTCAGCTAATAAAGCAGCGAACAATAGCGTGAGATATAGAATCGAATATTTAAAGGTTGTTTTAGCTAACTCATCAGAGTATTGATTATACAAACCGACAACGTAGTACAAGAAAATACCGTTTAATATCACGCAAGACACTAAGTAGATGTACCCACTCATGCCTAAACCAAATGGCATCAGCGTCACTAAAATCAGAATCACGGTATAAAGTAAAATGTGTAGCAAAGTAAATGCCTCACCGTGGGTAACAGGCAACATTGGCATACCCACTTTTGCATACTCTTCACGGCGATACAACGCTAGTGACCAGAAGTGCGGCGGCGTCCAAGCAAAGATAATTAAGAACATGATCAGTGACTCAGGTGAAACAGTATTCGTCACAGCAGCCCAGCCTAAAATAGGTGGCATAGCGCCTGATGCACCACCAATCACAATATTCATTGGTGTTGCTGGTTTTAAAAACACGGTATAGATCACTGCGTAACCCACAAAAGTGGCAAAGGTTAACCACATGGTTAATGGGTTTACAAAGAAATATAAGATCGCTAAACCAGTACCACCTAGTACGGTTGCAAATAACATGGTCTCTTTAGAAGACACTTGGCCTGTTGGAATGGCTCGGCCACGTGTACGCGCCATAATGGCATCAATACGATGCTCAATTAAACAGTTAAATGCAGCAGCTGCACCCGATGCAAAAGCAACCCCTACCGTTGTAGCCAGTAACAAATCTAAAGGCACCATGCCCGGCGTTGCCATCATCATGCCAATGATTGCAGTAAAGACAATCAGTGAAGTAACCCTAGGCTTACATAGTGAGAAGAAGTTTTTTAAGCTAATGCTTAAGCTTGGTTTTATTGTCGTTGCAGTCATGCTTTATCACCCATACTTAAATTAAATAATACGATCATTTTTTACCAGTTATTTTTGAGTTGATCGTCACTAATACAATTACTAATAATGCAGCAACCATATTATGTGCTACCGCTAACATTAACGGCAAATGTAATACTAAATTACTAATACCCAACCCTACTTGTGTCAGCAGTAATGTCATTAACAATAAAGTGTTTGTTCTTAATTGCCAAAACTTCATCATATAGAGACTGAGTAATAAAAAATAAATCAATGTTACTACTGCGCCAATTCGATGCACCCATTGTATGGCAGTAATGCTTTCAAGTGTGATTGCACTGCCATTTGCATGCTCACCCAATGGACGCATAAATGTAAATGCGTCTTTAAAATTCATGTCTGGCCATAACGAACCATGACAAGTCGGAAAGTCAGTACAAGCTAATGCGGCATAATTTGTGCTGGTCCAACCACCTAAAAATATCTGCGCAAATAATACAAGTAGTGCAATCCTAATATAGCGTTTTTGGTGTGGGTAGTTAATGATTGTATCTGAACAATGCCCCCACCAATGTCTATGCGCTAACCAAGTCAATAAAGCCAGCGTACTCATGCCACCAATTAGGTGCGAGGTCACCACTGCGGGCTTCAAGAGCATTGTTACCGTCCACATACCCAATAGTGCTTGAAACGTAATAAGCAATAACAAAGTGGTAGTAAAAGTCACTGATACGCCAGCATGCTTGCGTAACTTAATACTAAAAGCAAATAGTGCTAGTACCACTAAACCTAATGTACCTGCTAAATAGCGATGCGCCATTTCACGCCATGCTTTACCTACTTGAACGGCTTGTTCAGGAAAGTGCTGCTGTGCGTTAGCAATAGCAGTTTCACTTTCAGGTACTGTCATTGTACCAAAGCAACCTGGCCAATCAGGACAACCCAAACCAGCATCAGTTAACCGAACATAGGCGCCAAGCACAACAACGCATAATGCCAATACAGCGCCAATTAAAGCTAATCTTTTAAAAATATTGTAAGTGCTATTCTCAAACATGACGTTAACTTATCCAGCCCATGAAAATTTAAGTAAACGCTTTAAATCTTTTCTTACATTGGCAAGCGGCACTGTTGATTGATAGCTCATCATCACGAAGCCAAGCGGATCAACAAAATACAACCTATTTGCCTGCGCAGGATCAAACTCATCAAACTTAAACTGCCCTATTAAAGTATCCACTTCAGCTGATGGTTGATTTAATACCAACATATCAGGAAAGTCAGCCTTAATTTTTGTCAGATCAGTTGATTTTGTAATTAGTACGCGTTGGGTTCGGATAATATCTTTGTATAACGAAACATGTAACTGGCGCATGTCTTTTAACTTAGCGTAACAAGTGGCTTCGCATGCTTCAGCAATGTATACAACACTCCACTTCTCTTTCCAAGCACCAACAGCGGATTCATGATTACCATTCAATAATCCAGCTGCATTTGATATTTGCTGTGGTGGCTTAATCAGCATGCCAGCACTTTCGCCGTCAGGTTTCCAATTAAACTTAAACATCATGACAACAACGACAATAGGCACAATAAAGAATATCAACATTGAGATGAGTATTGTTCTACCTTTGCTTTGATCGTTCGTATTCATTGTTGGTTCTACATTATTCATTTAACTACTCAGTTTCAAATCACTCATTAATATTTAACAGACACGTTGTCCATGCAGCTTACTCTTCAACACGCACAATACTCATATAAAGAAATATGAGAAACGTTGCGACGGCAAAGCCATACCATTGGTAAGCATAGCCCATATGGGTTGCAATTCTATCGACTGGTACTTGCCAATTTCTGACAAATCCACCAGATTCACTTTTATTATCTAACTTAATCACTAAAGCTGAAACAGCAATTGGTACTACTTTTTGATAGCGCTTTAAATCAAGGTGCTGCCATACCGTATTAAATGCTTTCTTTGCCAGTACGTCTTTATCTTCTAACGTAAATATTTTACTGGTTGGCACCCATACTTGGCCCTCTACTTTAACATTCCCGGTAGGTGTATCAACCGTTGGTACATCCGTATGCACATCATTAGCAGGTATCCAACCACGGTTTACTAATACATATTGCTCTGTGCCTGTAATTTTTAACGGTGTAATCACATGGTAGCCAGGTCTAGTTGCTTCAACTTGGTTATCTAATAATAATTGATACGCTGTTTCATACTGCCCAACCACTGCTACCCGCTTGTATTCCCACTTATCCTTCATTAGTGCATCAAGCGTTATAATGTCGGTTGGAAATGTTAATGCACTATTTTGAGTGGATGCTTGATAAGCATCTTGAATAGCCATTTTCATCTCAGCTTTACCGTATTGCCATAAACCAAATTTGATAAACAATGGTATACAGATTAAAGTAATGATCCAACCTAGCAAACTAGGTTTAAACTGAAAGTACTGATTGTTAAATTTGATCACACCAACACTCTTTCAACGTTAGATTTACACATATTGGACAAAGCATGCTCATTAAATTCTTGATTGTAATCACACTCATCGTCATTGTTGGAAGCTTATTTTCTGCATTATTCTTTTTAGCAAAAGATAAAACTGGCGGAGATCGTACCGTTAAAGCATTGACCGTAAGAATTGGTCTTTCAATTCTATTATTTGGCTTACTCATGCTTGGTTACTACTTAGGTTATATTGGTCAGCCTCACTAACCAATCAACCACTATTACTTTATAAAAAAGGCGATACACAAGCATCGCCTTTTTTTTAATTCGTGACTGTTATTTTATAACCAGTATACGAATATAAACAAACCTAACCAAACCACATCGACGAAATGCCAATACCAAGCAACACCTTCAAAACCAAAGTGATTCTCAGGCGTAAAGTGGCCTTTCATACAGCGGATTAAAATAACGATCAACATGATGGTACCTAGCGTCACATGGAAACCATGGAAACCAGTTAACATAAAGAATGTAGCACCATAAGCACCAGCACCCATTGTTAGGCCCATCTCAGTATAAGCATGATGATACTCAAGTGCTTGGCATGCTAAGAAAGCAATCCCTAAAGCAACGGTAGCAAACATACCCATAATCAATTGTTTTCTATTATTTTTAAGTAAAGCCCAATGCGCCCAAGTAATGGTTGCACCTGAAGTTAATAGCAATGCAGTATTGATTGCTGGCAAACCCCATGCGCCCATTGGCTCAAAATGCGGCTTAGCAAACTCAGTACCCAATATTACGCCACCAGGGCCAGCTGAAGGCCAAGTTGCTAGAAAGTCTTTATACGGCGTGATATCTGCATCATAGCCAGCTAATTCAGGCACAGACAATGTACGCATATAAAACAGTGCGCCAAAGAACGCTGCAAAAAATGCAAGCTCTGAGAAAATGAAAGTAATCATACCAACACGGAATGATTTATCTTCCCACGTTTTAAATTTACCCGTTAAATTTTCATTAATAACGGCACCCATCCACTTGAATGTCATGAATAAGATTAATGCAGTTCCGACCCACATCATCCATTTACCAGGCATGCCTAGGTATTCTAAGTGTTTAGATTGATCGACAGCTTGTGTAAAAATAAAACCTGCTGCTAATGATAATAAACCTACAGAAAGTATTGATGGTTAAACACTTCCATGTGGTACATAGTATTGATTATCAGAATGTGTTGCCATTGCATGCACTCCCAAATTATTATTAATATAAAAACGTTACTACGATTACGATTAAAAAATTTAAATCTATTTACTCTCTACTACTGCTGGAAAAAATGCATATGACAATGTCATTTCATGCACATCTTCAGGAAGGTCAGGACTAATAAAGAACCGTAAAGGCATTTCTTTTTCTTCGCCTGGCTTCAAAGATTGATTCACAAAACAAAAACATTCAATCTTCTTTAAGTTAACTGCGCCAATACCTGGTGTTACGCTTGGTACCGCTCGACCTGACACAGTTTGACTCGTGATGTTTTTAGCTATAAAAACAACTGATTCAATTTGACCCGGATGTAATTTAATACTGGTTTGTTTAGGGTAGAAATTCCAACCTAAACCAGGCATTACATTGGTTGTAAACTGAACCGTTACGTATCTTGAGTTATCAACTTTCGCTTTTGCTAATACAGCTGCCGAATTATTTGTTTTACCATTTAACCCAGTTAAGCTACACAGCACGTCATACATAGGTACCAGTGCAAAAGCAAATAATAAAGAACCCGCTAGAATAAACATTAGCTTTTTAACTAACTTTTTATTGTTCACTTCTAGCAGTGCTTTACGTGCTATTTCACTCTTTACTTTATCTTCGTTCACATGTTCCACACTGTAAACATAGACACAACGTACCAAACGAGTGCGATACCACCTAATACATAAGCAATTTTCTTACTTCTGTTCTTTTTTTCGACTTCTGAATTGTCCATATATTTCCAATAAATAAGCTCGATAAAACCTTACCGAGCTTATTGTTTAACGACTACTTAACGACCGGTTGCTCTGTAAAGCTGTGGTAAGGCGGTGGTGATGGTAATGTCCACTCAAGACCTTCTGCACCTTCCCAAACTTGATCAGTTGCTTTTTTACCGCCTCTTGAGCAAGTCACGATGTTATAAACAAATAACAGTTGTGAGAAGCCTAAGATAAAGGCACCAATGGTTGAGATCATGTTGAACTCAGCGAACTGTAAAGCATAGTCAGGAATACGACGCGGCATACCCGCTAAACCAACAAAGAACTGAGGGATGAACGTTAAGTTAAACGCAATCGCTGTTAACCAGAAATGCAATTTACCTAACTTCTCGCTATACATATGACCAGTCATTTTAGGTAACCAGTAATATGTACCAGCCATAATACCCATGATACCGCCAGCAAATAGTGTGTAGTGGAAGTGAGCAACCACAAAGTAACTATTGTGATACTGCGCATCTGCTGCTACATCGGCTAATACTAGACCCGTTAAACCACCGATACCGAATAAAATAATCCAACCGACTGCAAACAACATTGGTGTTTCAAAGCTCATAGAGCCTTTCCACATTGTTTTAATCCAGCAGAAGAACAATACGGCTAATGGTAATGAAATCGCCATCGTACTATACATAAAGTACAGCAATGCCGGCACAGGCATACCAGAGGTAAAGAAGTGATGTGCCCAAACAACCACGGCTAATGCACCAATTGCCCATAGTGAATACACTTGTGCTTTATAGCCGTACATTTTTTTGCGTGAGAATGTTTGTAGAATTTGTGGAATGAAACCCCAAACTGGCAATAGTAAAATATACACTTCTGGGTGACCGAAGAACCAGAATAAATGCTGGAACATAATTGGGTCACCACCACCTGCAGCATCAAAGAAGTGAGTACCGAAGTGACGATCTGTTAATAGCATTGTTACTGCACCTGCTAATACTGGAATAGTCGCTACTAATAAGAAAGCGGTAATTAACCAACCCCATGCAAACATTGGCATTTTCATTAATGTCATGCCAGGTGCACGCATATTGAATAAAGTCACAATCACATTGATTGAACCCATGACTGAAGAGATACCTAACAAGTGGACCGCAAAAATTGCGAAATCAACACCAATACCACCTTGAACAGATAGTGGTGGGTAGAAAGTCCAACCAGTTGCTAAAGCACCGTCACCAATACCAAATAAAGCAAGCGTAAATGGCAGTGTTAGTAAAATAGCTGAAGGTGGTAGTAACCAGAATCCCCAGTTATTCAAACGCGGTAAAGCCATATCTGGCGCACCAATTTGAAGTGGCAGCATCCAGTTAGCAAACCCAGTTGCAGCTGGCATTAATGCTGCAAAAATCATAATTAAGGCATGAACACCAATTAATTGATTAAAGAAATCAGGATTAATTAACTGTAAACCCGGCTGAAATAACTCAGCACGAATACCTAGTATCATTGCACCACCGACAAAAAACATAATCAGTGAGAATGTTAGATACATTGTACCGATATCTTTATGGTTGGTAGTGGTTAACCAACGCATAATCCCGGTAGGATGTTCTGCATGCGCATCATCATGCGCCACGGTTGTTGTACTCATTTCTCTCTCCAAAAAACTCAAATAACAACTAACTATAAAACTTATTAATAACGACTACTCTATTAATTACGTGCTTCTTTAACCTGCATAGGTTGGACAAGATCACCAACCGCGTTACCTAGTGCATTACGCTCATAAGTGACAACTGCAGCAATTTCTGAATCAGTTAATACTGATTTCCAAGCTGGCATAACACCCTTACCGTTAAGTACACGGTCTAAATGACTATCAGCCATATATTTACCAGCATCATCAAAGATTGGTGAAGTTGTAATTTTACTCCCGGTTAAAGCTGGGAATGCAGGTGGAAGACCAGCACCGTTAACTTGGTGACATACAGCACAGTTTTTTTCATAAACTGTTTTGCCAGATGCGACTAGCTCTTCCATTGTCCATTCTTTATCTGCACCAGCTGATTCTGCAGCCATTGCAGCCACCTTATCTGCAGCCCAAGTTTCATATTCTGCTTGTGGTATAGCATCTACAACGACAGGCATATAACCGTGACCCTTACCGCATAACTCTTTACATTGTCCACGGTATGTTCCAGCTTTTTCAACCTGAACCCATGTTTCACGTAAGAAACCTGGCACAGCAACTCGTGATGAACCAAACTGAGGAACCCACCAGTTATGTAGCACATCTGTTGCAGTCATAATAATTCTAACTTTTTGGCCTACTGGTAAAACTAAACGATTATCAACTTCAAGTAGATAGTTCTCGCTTTTTTCACCTTCGTAACCAACGTCCATTTGATCTTTAGGCGTAGATAAGTTACTTACAAACTTAACACCTTTAGCTGGGCCATCTAAGTACTCATACTGCCAGCGCCATTGTGAACCTGTAATCTTAATCACCATTTCGGCTTTATCACGGGTATCTTCCATCATCACAACACTGTGATAAGCAGGAATACCCATAATTACGAAATCGATCAATAGTAGGATTGCAAATGGAATCAATGTCCAAAAGATTTCCATAAAGGTTGACGGTGCTTTATCAGCAACTGGCTGATACCCTTTGTCTTTACGGTGTGCAAATATTGAGTAAATCATAATCGCAAGCACTGCGAAGAAGATTGCGATTGAAATCAACATGAATTTATTGTGTACATGAAGAGTATCCAACGCCATTGGTGTTACTGGCTCAGGAAAATTCCATGAGTAGTCAGCATGTGCTGACATAGAAACAAATAAACCCAACATCATCCCACTGATTTTTTTAAAACCTTGCATATTTAAGATGCTCCAAAACTGTATTAAGTAATATTTTTTATTTTCTGCTTCAGTTCTTGTACTATTTTTTGACGCTGCGCTTCTGTTACCAATCGCCCGCCAAATTCAACTTCTTCGCCATGTGAACTTATCATTATTTTGCTTTTGGCAAAAAGCCCGTTCACAGGCTGGTCTTGCTTTAAATTAACTTGCGCCCAGTATCTTTTAAACACTGTTGAAGTCACTTTATTTTTAATTCTTTGCTCTACTCGTACATTCTCTGCGTCAATGGTCACACTCTCAAAGTCATTCGCATGTGTGTAAATAGAATAAAAGGCATAACAAAATGCCATCAACTCCAACCCAGCAAAGGGCAACACCAACCATGCACCACGACTCGCAAAGCTCAATGTAATTAAAAGCACTACAAGCAACATCACAATCAATAACTTCAAACCATCTTCAGTCGTGAGTGAGTTGTTTGGCTTAGCAATAATTTTATTATTTAAAATCTGCACTGCCATGTAAATACCTTTGCGCTTTTCATATTAAAAACCACATATTGCATGCGACACTTTGACACATGTGAGAAATTAACATAACTAATGGGATTTTTCAAGGTTTTTGTTACAGTTTTGAAACAATTTGTAATGGGTTAATACAAATACTTTAAACAGTATTGAATAATTTAAAAATGTGCATAGCCCACCAACCAAAAATCAATAAGTGATTGTTTACAATAAAGTATTTTTAAATATGTAAAGTGCTGTAGCTGGTACAACTTTATTTTAATTGTTAGCTAATAAAACAAAGTTTGTATTAAGCAGTGCTTATTATGTACGCGATTTCTATTAAGAACATAGAAATGCAATTTTGATGGTGCCGGGAGGGGGAATCGAACCCCCACGCTGTTGCCAGCGCGGGATTTTGAGTCCCGTGCGTCTACCAATTCCGCCATCCCGGCTTTTTGAATATACATTGATCTGTATAATTGCAACTCCGAGCATTATAACAAGCAATGAGCATTATGCGAACAGAAGATTTCGATTTTTATTTACCAGAAGAATTAATAGCCCAACACCCTACTAAAAATAGGGCTGCGAGCAGAATGTTACACCTTGACGGCCAAAGTAGTTCCGTTGCCGACAAACTGTTTACTGACTTTCCGAACGCATTAACTCAAGGTGACTTATTGATCTTAAATAACACGCGTGTAATTAAAGCCCGTTTATTTGGTCAAAAGTCTACTGGTGGGAATGTTGAGGCATTAATTGAACGTGTGATAGACGATCATAACGCCTATGCGCAAATTCGCGCCTCTCGTTCACCTAAAGTGGGTGCGCAGTTGCGCTTAGCTGACGCACTAGATGTTGAAGTGACTGGTAGGCATGGTGATTTATTTGAACTTAAATTTTTAAGTGACACGCCATTACTTGAATTATTAGAAACTTACGGCGCCCTACCACTACCGCCTTATATTACGCATGAAGCAACAACCGAAGACGAAAACCGCTACCAAACAGTCTTCAGTGAACATTTAGGCGCTGTTGCTGCTCCGACAGCAGGGCTGCATTTCACGGAAGAAATGCTGGCAGATATTAAAGCAAAAGGCATCCAAATCGCCTATATCACATTGCATGTTGGCGCAGGCACTTTTCAACCCGTTCGTGTTGATAATATTGAAGACCATACAATGCATGGTGAAATATATGAAATTCCGGCTGAAACAGCTAAACGCATTGAAGCTACTAAACAGGCAGGCGGCAAGGTAACAGCAGTAGGAACGACTGTTTTACGCGCACTTGAAAGTGCCGCGCAACTAGCTAAAGGTGATGACATCATATATGTAGGTAGAAGCGAGACAGAAATATTCATTACGCCTGGCTTTACTTTCAAAATTGTTGACCGCTTATTCACCAACTTCCACCTACCGAAAAGCACTTTATTAATGTTGGTGTCAGCCTTTGGTGGCTTTGAAACGTTAAAAGACGCATATGCCCACGCCATTGATCAAAAATATCGCTTCTTTAGCTATGGTGATGCCATGCTAATTGAAGCTAATTTCAATCAAAACAAATAAAATCATCCTTTGGGCTTATCGCTTGAGATGAAATATAATGAACAAATCATGATTCAGCATGACTAAAACTGAAGGTTTTTGAAACCCCATTTAAATTATAAGAAAGATAACAATGCAAATCTCAAAATATTTACTCGCGTTAGTTTTTGCTATTAGCGCGCAAGCAAGCCATGCGGAAATATTAACTAAAGCTGAAATTGGCATTAAAATTCCAATGGTTAAAAAGCCGACCACGCGCCCAATGACCATAGCTTATTCGCCAGAATTTAATAACTATTATGTTGCTGATGGTGGTTTAGCGCCGCTAGGTACAGCAACTGAAGCGCCAATTTCAAAATCTCAGATCCATGCATTCACAGCAAAAAGTGAATATATCAACTCTGAAAAACCCGGATACGATAACCGCTCTATTTACTACAACCCAAATAGCAAGCAGTTAGAAACCATTACCTATAACATTTCTAGTGCTGCTGGTTTCGCACCTAATACAGGTATTTTTGGCCTTAAAATATCAGAAAAAGGTGAAATTCTGATTAACTCAATTGATGTTGCTCAAGTGAACCCAGCATTTGGTAATGCAGCAACAATGCCAAGCTACAACCCTGATACAAACCAATACCTTGCTAAACAAGAACGCAGCAATGAAGTGTTTGTCGTTGATTTAAAGTCTCGTGCAAAAGTAAGCACTATCACGCTAGACCTTAAAGAAGCAGGTGCTAAATTTGATGATATTACGGATAACTTTATTGCTTATACCGGCGTAAAAGGCCAAGAGCTTTGTGCATTAGATATTGATCATAAAGCTGCGTTACTGTTCAACTTAAAAGGTGAATATGTTGGTAGAAGTGAATTACCTAAGGAATTAAAAATTCGTGCGCAAAACCACTACACAGGCACTGGTTACACGAATGGCATGCTATTTGTTTACTACGAAACAGAGGGTGAGTTTGGTACTTACTACGGCTACAAAGTCACTAAGTAGTAGTCATTTGAACCAGTTGCTGTTCACTTAATTGTTGCTCAGCCAATAAAAAACCGCCATAAATGGCGGTTTTTTATTTGATAATCAGCAATGGTTAATGCTTACTACAGCCCAACATTGCTAACCATCGCATTACTTACCTAAGATACCAGCAAGCTTGCCAGATGCCATACCAAATAATGCACCAAGCACTGTTGATATAGCAACCAGCACGACTGGATTAGCTAGGCTAGCTAAAGTAACATTTGCTGCAGTACCGCCAGTTAATGCAAGACCAGCAGTTGCTGCATAACCGTACACGTTTGCAGGCACCACTGACAGTAAATCATTACCAGCAACAATAACTAATGGGAACACAGTAACAGCGATAATAACAGGTACTGCAAGTGCGCCTAAGCCAGCTAACGTTCCTGAACTTACTAAGAACAATGCGATACCAGCCATAACTGCACCAAAAATCATACCCGCGATTGTTTTACTTAATGCTGCACTATCACCACCTGTATGGAAGTAACATGCCCATGCAATAAAACCAACCCATATTAAAGCGGCACCAGCTAATGGTCCACCTACTGTTAAAAACGCCCAAACTCCCCCAAGGACGGCAATGCTTACTGCTAATGCTGTTAATTGCGACATACTTTTCTCCTGATGTTTTTTTATAATATTATTTCTAAGATAAAGCGAAAATAGCCAAGCGAACCAACGCTGATTGATGCTATAAAAAACGTTAGTCAGCAAGCTAATTTCCATACTGAACGATTTTTTACAAAAAGTAAACTGCATTTGCACCGAATTGATGCACTTAATTTACATCGCACCAAATAAAGACTTTTTTCTAACTAAGGGGAGTAAAAAGGAGAGGTTGAATCGACTGATGACTACAATGCCAATGCTAAGAGGTGAAATTAAAAATCATACTGCCAATGCTTACGTAAAACGCCAAACACTAGATTGGGATATTTAGCTTTACCCAAGCTACCGTTATATCGACCAAGGGCGCGGAATAAATCACCCTTCTCGATATCTAAATAATGCCTCAAAATAGTACAGCCATAACGTAAATTGAGTCGTAAATTGAATAAATTATGATCCTTTGCACCAATGGCGCGCACCCAAAAAGGCATCACTTGCATATAACCGCGCGCGCTCACTGATGAGATCGCATATTTATTAAAGTTACTTTCAATTTGAATTAAGCTTAAGACTAATTGCGGGTCTAACCCCGCTCGAGAGGCTTCATAATGCACAGAAGTAAGAAAATCTTCTCGATAACGCTTGTTAGGCATACGTCTTTTTAAGCGTTTAGACATTTCAGTTAACCAAGCTTGGCCCTCCAATTGACTATCAAAGACCAACTTAGGAGCAGCTTTATCGCTAATACTGCGCTGCATGAGTGCTTTCACACTATGTGATAACGCTTCTTCTCTTTGCGAACCCGCAATACTGGTGAGTGATAAAAGCAAGCCGAACAGTGTGACCACCACTAATGTGACCCACTTTATATTCGAGCGTTTTTGCCTACTAGCTTCTATCATATTCTCCAGACACTTTACTTAAGCTTGCGGTTCCATGGCTTGAATTAGTTTTTCATGTAAGGCATCGAAATCAATTGATTGCGCTTCATCCGCTGTTCGTGATTTATATTCAACTTGGCCTTCTTTTAGACCACGTTCACCAATCACAACGCGATGCGGAATACCAATCAAATCACTTTCAGCAAACATCACACCTGGGCGTTGATTGCGGTCGTCAAGCAACACATCTATCCCTGCTTGCTTTAATGCCTCGTATAATTCATCAGCGGCTTGCTTCACCATCTCTGATTTACCATAAGCAATCGGGCAAATAACCACGCTAAATGGTGCAATACTTAATGGGAAAATAATGCCATTATCATCATGGCCTTGTTCAATGGCCGCGCCAACAATACGTGAAACGCCAATACCGTAACAGCCCATCTCTAATACTTGTTATTTACCATTTTCATCAAGATACGTCGCGTCCATGGCCTCAGCATATTTCGTACGCAATTGGAAAATATGACCCACTTCAATACCACGGCAAAGCGACAACGTGCCTTTACCATCTGGGCTTGCATCGCCCTCAAGTACGTCACGCAAATCAGCAACAGCACTTGGCTCAGGTAAGTCACGTCCAAAATTAACACCCGCTAGGTGTAATTTAGGTTTATTCGCACCACAAATAAAGTCACTCATTAATGCCACTGTTTTATCTGCAATTACGCGTACATTTGCAGCGACGCCAACAGGCCCAATAAAGCCCGGTGGGCAGCTTAAGTGTGCGCGTATTTCTTCTTCTGTCGCCATACGAAAGTCATCAATCCCATCCACTTTAACCAACTTAACTTCATTAAGCATATGGTCACCACGCAGCAATACAAGTGTAAATTGTGATTCTTCACCATTTTCAACCATTAACGCCACTGATTTAACTGTTTTAGTCACAGGCTCTTCAAGCAACTTAGCCACGGCCTCACAAGCGGTTTGTTTTGGTGTATCGACTTCTCGCATTGTAAATGTAGCCTCAGCTCTTTCACCAGAAGCAACGGCTTCAGCTAACTCAACGTTAGCTGCATAATCTGAATTTTCACAATAGGCTAAACCATCTTCACCACTATCAGCTAATACATGAAATTCTTGTGACCCATCACCACCAATGGCACCTGAGTCGGCTTTTACCGCACGGAATTTCAAACCAATTCTAGTGAATATATTTGAGTATGCATGATGCATATCGTTATAAGTGCTTTCTAACGATTCAAGATTGGCATGGAAAGAGTAAGCGTCTTTCATTAAAAATTCACGTGCACGCATCACGCCAAAACGTGGGCGAATTTCATCACGGAATTTAGTTTGCACTTGGTAAAAATTAAGTGGCAACTGCTTATAGCTGCTGATTTCTTTACGCGCAATATCGGTAATGACTTCTTCATGCGTTGGACCAAAGCAAAATTCACGTTCGTGACGATCGTTAATTTTCAACATTTGCGGGCCAAACACAGCCCAACGGCCTGTTTCTTCCCACAACTCTTTTGGCTGTACCGCTGGCATCAGCAGTTCTAGCGCCCCGGCTTTATCCATTTCATCGCGCACTATATTTTCAACCTTACGCAGTACGCGTAAGCCTAATGGCATCCAGTTATATAAACCGCTACCTAGCTTTTTAATTAAGCCTGCACGCACCATGAGTTGGTGGCTGATTAGCTCGGCATCAGCTGGAGCTTCTTTTTGAGTGGCAATGAAAAATTTTGAGGCGCGCATAGTATGAAATTTCTTAAATTTTAATGAGTGTGTGATTTTATCGTTAAATGCAGGCTAAGTCAGTAAAACATAGTCTTAGATAATATTAATTGATGCGAAGTCCACTCAATAGGTTGAATAAAGTGGAAACTGCAGTGAAGTTTTAAATGCAATAACGCATTTAAGCTAGCGGGTACTTATTTACAGGATGATCGGCTTATTAGAAAGCTCGTTTTCATTTGCGCCATTGGCAGGAAAATGGGCTGCTAACACTTCAGTGACTTGTTCAATGCCATAAATTACGCCACCTTCAAAGTCACCAGCTTTAATCATGCGTTCCATTTCTAAGCAAATCGTTTCCCAACCTTGCTGCCCAATGTAATGGTGAATACCACGGTCACCTAACACTTCGAAATCATGGTCAGCCAATAAGAAATAAATGAGTACGCCGTTATTCTGCTCGGTATCCCAAATGCGATAGAGTGAAAACACTTCTAAGGCGCGGCGCATAGACGTTTTTTTGCGGACAATATCCCAAAATGGTAGATGTGATTCAACCACAAAGCGAATTTCACCAAAGTGTTTTGTTTCACTAAGCTCAATAGCTTGTTCTATTCGCTTCAGGCTATCAGGACGAAAGTGGCGTTCAACTGCGCCCGGAATCACAAAGCCATTACGAAAGAGTCTTTTTAATATTTCCATTATTTA
>JAWUXH010000049.1:0-8529 GCA_034111445.1 Methylophilaceae bacterium
ATGGCGCGTACTTGCAATAAGCTGCACCCTGATGGTCGTAACGCATTAATGACATTGTATATGGCTAAAATGGGTAAATCATTCGGCTTTAAAGAGAAGCTACCTTTTATCATCTATAACGTAAAAGTGATATTGAAGCGAAATACTAAGTTGAAGAATATCCGCAAGCGCTTTGGTATTAAAAAGAAAGTTTGATGCTGCTTTGATATTTATATTAGCTGTAATGCATGAAAGCGTTGACAAGCACGGTTGGCAACTTTATCATTGCCACCGACTTGATGTTTTGGGGGTATAGCTCAGTTGGGAGAGCGCTTGGATGGCATTCAAGAGGTCAGCGGTTCGACCCCGCTTACCTCCACCACAAACAAGTTTTTGTAAAGTAAAATACCGCTTAAGTTTGCGGTATTTTTATGTCGAGAAAAGTGTACAAGTTGCTTTGAAATACAGTATTAATATGGTTGCTAAGATAGCGTATTAATTAAATGGGTTAGTATTTTAAAGTAGTAATTGAATGCTGCTTCATAAAAATAAAAAAAACTATAATTAATTTCAAATAAGCACTAGACGTTAATTATCACTGTGGTATTATGCCGCCTTGCCTTGATTCTTCTACGAATTAAAGGTAAATGAAATGTACTTAGGTCCCCATCGTCTAGAGGCCTAGGACACCTGGTTTTCATCCAGGCAACAGGGGTTCGACTCCCCTTGGGGACACCAGTATTTTAAAAGGGTTACAGTTTTCTGCGACCCTTTTTTTGCATCTTAAGATCAGTATTTCCCCATCCTCATTCAATAAGCCCACCCTGCTCACTAAATGCCAATACTACTGTCGCTAGGCAGTATTTATTTTTTAAGATGCCCATCGATAAATTTTATTGTAAAGTGGTGTTAATTTTTTTACTATGTGTTTCACATATGCCATAATAAAAATGAAACGTTTCATTTTTATTATGGTCAATTAACCATGCAACTACCTTTAAATGCGCAACAACCTAAGGTCGGCCGCCCTAAACTGGGTACGGCTGCACTACGCCATGCGCATTTGCTTGATTGCGCGATGCATTTATTCATGACGCAAGGTTTAGCGCAAACAAGTATTGCCAAGATTGCCAAAACATCGGGTGTATCAACACGTACGATTTATGAAAAATACCCTAACAAGGGTGCACTAATGATTGCCGCTATTAAACAAATGGTTGAACGCGACATCACAGACTTGCAGAATATTGAAGGTTTACATGCCCTACCCCCACATGAGGCACTCTACTCACTTGGCGAAAAAATGTTATTGCGTGTGCTTGATCCGAATATGATTTCTTTTTTTAGGTTCGTGGTGAATGAAGCAAAGAATCATCAAGAAATTTCAAATGAGATGATTAAGATAGGCCCTATGCGCATTCAAAAAGTATTTGAAGATTACCTTGAGTACCTTCAACAAACGACGCATACTTTAGCGCCTAATCAATCCGCACCTGTGTTTTGTGAAATGCTCATCGGTGAGCCACGATTTAAGGCGTTGTTTGGCAACCTAGATCAAGACTTGGATATGACTGCCCATATTAAATTTGTTGTAGAGGTGTTTTTAAATGGTATACAAAAGAAGCAAACTTTATGATTAAACGCCTCAGTACCTTATTGATATTGCCAATCGTCACCGCCTGTACGGTTCATCCAGATTATATAAAACCTAATCTGGATAGTCCGGAAGCATGGCAAACAAACATACCACATGGTGGAAATGTTGATAACCTAAATGACTGGTGGGCGCAATTTAACGACCCGACACTCATTAAACTACTAGCCGCATCGCAGCTGAATAACCCTTCGTTAGATAAAGCGGTTGCCAGCATTCAATTGTCTCGCGCTAATTTAAAGTCAGCTAAGGCACAAGCGAAGCCCTCAATTGGTGGTGTCGTGTCAGCAGATGAGCGGAAAAGTGGTAATGCTGGTGGTAGCGGTACCATTGAATCTCGTAGCGCGCGTATTGATGCGGGATGGGAGCTTGATCTATTTGGCCGTGTTGGCTTTGGTAATGATGCAGCGCAAGCGAGAGTGGATGCAGACACACTGGCTTGGCATGAGGCACGTGTAAGCTTAGCTGCAGAAGTCGCCACAAATTATGTGAATTACCGCGCTTGCGTGTTAACGGTTAACACACTCAAAAAAGCACTAGTATCAAAAAAAGAAACAGCGCGGATCACACAAATTTCAGCCGATGCTGGCTTTACGGCCCCAGCTGATGCACTACTGGCCAATGCAAGCGCTGGCACGAGTTATTCGGCAGTGGTTGGTCAGCAGGCCGCGTGTGATTTAAGCGTTAAAACATTAGTGGCGTTAACTAACCTACCTGAAGAAGCTGTGCGCTTATCATTGTCAGAAAATATAGGGTTGCCTACACCAGCACAATTTGATGTGGAAAGCTTGCCTGCCAATTTAATCAGACAGCGCCCTGACCTGGTGGCTGATGAGCGACGGTTAATGGCTGCCAATGCGGATATTGGCCTTGCCAAAACCGCCTTGTACCCAAGCATTTCGCTTAACGGCTCAATTGGTTACCAAAGTACTGTCTTTAATGGCATTTCATTTAAAACTAATACTTGGTCGTTTGGCCCGACACTCAACTTGCCAATCTTTGATGGCGGTAGAAATAAAGCGCAAGTTAAAGTGGCTGAAGCTAATTTCAATACGGCCTTGGCCACTTATAAGCAAGATGTACGCAATGCCATTAAAGAGGTGGAAGTTGCATTGGTTAACTTAAATAGTGCAACGAAACGTGCAGAAATTGAATCGCAAAGTAATACGCAATATGTTGATTACTTTAAAGCGGCTGAATTAAATTGGCAATCAGGAGGATTAGATTTGTTAGCCTTAGAAGATGCCAGACATCAAATGATTAACGCACAAACGAGTTTAATTACCCAACAACAAAATCGCGTGTTGTATTGGATTGCGCTTTACAAAGCCTTTGGTGGCGATTGGCAATCTGAAGACAACACCCAAGAAATTACCCCATAAAGGCCGCATTATGAATGCTCGATTCTTTTCATTACGCAATATTATTTTACTGCTACTGGTCGCTCTAGTTGCGTTTATCGCTTATCAAAAAATAGGCAATCCAACACAAGCATCTGAGGCGCCCAAGGTGGAAACCAATAAGCCGAGAAAAGCCGCGTTATCGATTGAGGTCGTTAAGCCGATTAGTGCAACATGGCCAACAACCATTAAGGTGAATGGTGGTGTGTTTCCTTGGCAAGAAGCGATTGTTAGTAGTGAGATTAGTGGTTTACGCATTAAGCAAGTGTTAGTGGATGTGGGTAGCATGGTTAAGCGTGGGCAGGCGCTAGTCATATTAGCTGGCGACACTGTGCAAGCTGAGTTGCAAAAACAAAAGGCTGTCGTGGCGCGTGATAAAGCGGCTTTGGCTGAAGCCGAACAAAATGCTAATCGCGCACGTGATATCCAAGATAGCGGTGCGCTATCAAAACAAAAAATTAATGGTTATTTCATTGCTGAGCAAACGGCAAAAGCTAATTTAGCATTATCACTAGCAGAGTTAACAAACACCCAGTTAAAAGTGCGCCAAACACGGGTGCTAGCACCTGACAATGGCGTGATTTCATCACGTGCAGCAAATTTAGGTAATGTTGTTTCAGCAGGTTCTGAACTGTTTCGTTTGATTAGGCAAAACCGAATTGAGTGGCGCGCTGAAGCTGGTGCTGACCAACTGCCCTTTATCAAAAAAGGCCAATTAGTACAGATTACCCAGTCTACTAACCAAGCAATTAATGGCGTGGTTAGAATGGTTTCGCCTACTGTTAATACACAATCACGCAATGCATTGGTCTATATTGATTTGCCAAAAGAAAGTGCTAAGTCTGGTATGTATTTAACTGGCACGATTGATATTGGTGAGCAAGCAGCATTAGTCGTGCCGCAATCAGCGGTGATCTTGCGTGATGGCATGGCCTACTTGTTTGAAGTGGTTGAATTAGATGGGGTCAGCCAAGTTGTTCAACGTAAAGTGGTGACTGGCCGCACACAAAACAATATGATTGAAGTGCTTGAAGGTGTCAATGCGAATGCAAACTACACCCTCACAGGCGGCGCTTTTCTCAATGATGCCGATGTGGTTAAGGTGATTAATACTCTTGGAGTTAAGCCATGAGTTTTTCAGCATGGTCAATTCGTAACCCTGTACCAGCGATATTACTATTTGTCGTGTTAACCTTTTTGGGGTTAAAAGCACTCAATACGTTACCTAAGCAAAGTTTCCCAGATGTCGATGTGCCTGTTATTACAGTCTCAGCTACTTTAGAAGGTGCGGCCCCTGCCCAGCTTGAAACTGAAGTCGCCAGAAAAATTGAAGATAAAATTGCGACTATTGGCGGTATTGAGCATATTCGCACGACCATCACCGATGGTAGCGTTAGCATTAGTGTCGAATTTGATATTGATAAAAACTCAGAAGAAGCGCTCAACTTAGTCCGCAATGCGGTTGATAGCGCAAGGTCTGATTTGCCGACTGCCGTTAGAACACCCGTCGTGTCAAAAATGACCACATCAGGCCGTCCATTTTTAACCTATGTTATTTCAGCTAACAATATGGATGAAGCCGCCCTCTCTTGGTTTGTCGATAATGACATTACGAAAGTGATGTTATCCGTCCCAGGTGTTGGTAAAGTGTCTCGCACGGGTGGTGTTGACCGTGAAGTGCAAGTGAACCTTGATGCGGCGCGTATGGCTGGGCTTGGTGTGAGTGCGTTAGATATTTCTAATCAGCTTAAAAAAGTACAACAAGATGCTTCTGGTGGCCGCGGGGATATTGGCGGTAATATTCAATCGGTACGTACATTAGGGGCATTGGCAAATGCTAGTCAAATTGGCGAATTAAATATCCCTTTAGCCAATGGGCAGGCAATCAAGTTAAATCAAGTCGCAACGGTAACTGACACGATTGCTGAAAGAAGCACTTATGCCCTCTTTAACGGTGAGCCTGTGATTAGGTTTGACTTAACGCGTAGTAAAGGCTCAAGTCAAGTCACCGTCGCTGCGGTCGTGCGTGAACGCATAGCGCAATTTAAACAAGACCACCCACAAGTGAGTATTGAAGAAGCTTTTGATACCGTCAAAACGGTTGAAGACAATTACGAAGGCTCAATGCATCTTTTATATGAAGGTGCGCTACTCGCCATTATTGTGGTGTTTTGGTTCTTAAGGGACTGGCGTGCCACATTAGTGTCAGCCGTTGCTTTGCCGTTATCTATTATTCCAACGTTTGCAGTCATGCTCTATATGGGGTTTTCACTCAATATTTTAACTTTATTAGCCATGGCGTTAGTGGTCGGCATATTGGTTGATGATGCCATTGTTGAAATTGAAAATATTGTGCGGCACTTACGTATGGGCAAGAAACCAATTCAGGCCGCAATGGAGGCTGCTGATGAAATTGGTTTTGCCGTCATTGCTACCACCTTTACCTTAGTTGCTATTTTCCTTCCAACCGCCTTTATGAGCGGCATTATCGGCAAGTACTTTATGCAATTTGGCATTGTGGCAGCCGTTGCTATTTTAGGTTCGTTAGTGGTTGCCCGTTTGCTCACCCCAATGATGGCAGCCTACTGGTTAAAGCCGCGTGAAGCTGTCGTAGCAGAAAACTCCATGATGATGAATGGTTATTTAGCGACTGTGAAATGGTGCTTAAGTAACCGTATGATTGTGATGATTTTATTTGGCTTGTTTATTTACGGCTCACTTAGTTTAGCGGCCTTGCTGCCAAAAGGCTTTGTACCCTCTTCTGATTTCGGGCAAACAAAAGTGGTCATTGAGCTTCAGCCTGGTAGTACATTGGCGCAAACCAGATTAGCAGCCGATAAAGCTGAGCTGCTGATTAAGCAGCACAAAGATGTAAAAGCGGTTTACGCATCAGTCGGTGTCGCCTCAAGCGGTGGTGGTGGGCCACGAGGCGGCGCATCAAGTAATGATGTCAGGCAAGCATCGCTAACCATTACGCTAACAGACCGTACTAAACGCCCTTATAAGCAATCGGTGATTGAGCAAGAGTTGCGCGGCATTCTGACTGAGTTGCCTGGCGCACGCGTATCGGTTGGCTCTGGTGAAACGGGTGAGCGATTATTATTAACCATCGCCAGTGACAACCCAGTTGAGTTATCTCGCGTATCGCAAAACTTACAGCAAGAGTTAAGAAGCATTGATGGGTTAGGGAACATTACCTCAAGTGCAAGCTTACAGCGCCCAGAAATTCAAATCATCCCTAACTTTGAAAAAGCGGCTGAATTAGGCATTACCGCGCAATCCATTGCCCAAGTAATCCGTGTGGCCACATCAGGTGATTTTTCAAACACAATGCCCAAGCTGAATCTGCCGCAAAGGCAAATACCGATTAATGTGCGTTTAGATGCCTCAATGCGCAATAGCCTTGATGACATTGCGCAATTAAGAATCCCTAGCCGTAATGGGATGGTGAGTTTAAGTACAGTGGCAGATATTTCACTTAAAAGCGGCCCACAGAAAATAGCAAGGTTAGACCGCTTACGTAATGTGACCTTTGATATTGAATTAGATGGTCGCCTTATTGGCGATGTACTCAAAGATGTAAAAGCGTTGTCTACTATGCAAAACCTTCCGCCGAGTGTGCAGTTGATCGAGTCCGGTGACGCAAAACGCATGGGTGAATTGTTTGGCAGCTTTGGTAGTGCTATGGCCATTGGCGTATTGTGTATTTATGTTGTATTGGTTTTACTATTTGGTGATTTCTTACAACCCGTTACCATCCTCGGCGCCCTTCCTTTATCCCTTGGCGGTGCATTTTTCGCCTTACTGGTCACCAACAATAGCTTATCAATGCCAAGTGTTATTGGCCTGTTAATGCTGATGGGTGTTGTCACCAAAAACTCTATTCTATTGGTTGAGTACACCATTATGGCCAGAAAGAAATCAGGTTTATCACGGTTTGAAGCTATTCTAGATGGTTGCCATAAACGCGCGCAGCCTATTGTGATGACCACCATTGCCATGGGTGCTGGCATGATGCCAATTGCTTTGGGCTGGGGTGCTGACCCAAGCTTTCGTTCACCAATGGCGATTACCGTCATTGGTGGTTTGATCACTTCGACGATACTAAGTCTAGTGGTGATTCCAGTATTATTTACTTACGTAGATGATTTGTTAAACTTGGTCAAAAAAGCGCCAATGAAAGTAACGAGCAAAGCAACGTAATTTGTTCCGCTAGTCCATTAGTGATTTAACTTAAGTCGCTTACACTATCCGTACGATGCTTGATCGTTACTGTTTACTTCAACCGTATTAAAGCTTTGCGTTGTATAGCTAGTCATCGGGTTGTAGAAAGTTAAACCGATGGCAACTGTTAAGCATGCCACTAGTAACTTTCTTTTTCTTGCCTTAGGTGAGCTGTATGTAGCACTTGGAATGCTGCCCCATGTGTTACCTTCTGGTATCCAACTGATGACATTAACCTGTTCGTCTGATGGGCTGTGTTTCATGATGTAACTCCTTAACTGATTAAAGTGTTAAATGATGCGACTAACTTGTTAGTAAATGTAACGTTGTTGGATACAAATGACTATGGCCCATATGGGTGATATCAACCATATGGGCCATAGCATTGACCCATCATGGGTCTTTATTTGCGGTTAATCATGATTAATCTACCGTTACAAGCTCCTCCCAGTGGGTGGTGTAGCTTGGGCTTTTATTGTTTTGTTTCATTTTCCATGGGCGTTTAAAGCCTTCACTGGCTAGCTTTATCGATGCGCTCCCCATTTTTTGGTTAATGCTATCCATCGCAGCCATCAATTTGCTGGCTTTTTCTGAGTGGGCTGGCGCGCTAAATAAATCAACTTGCATGCTTTTTGAGGGGGTAATTTCACTCAGCATCACGCCTGCTTTTGCATACTCAATATTCGGTTTAAATATTGTCTTTAACCCAGCTAAGGCAGTACTGACTAGTTGTCTTGTGTCGTCGGTGGGTATGGGTAATGCAAGCGTCATGCCATTACTATAAAGTGCTGCACCTTCTTTAAAAGGACTGCTGCGAATAAAAATCATGATGGCGCCTGCAACAGCGTGTTGCTTACGTAGTTTTTCTGCAGCACGGCTCATGTATAGCGTGATTGATTGCGCTAAGCTTTCGTAATCATTCACCGGCTGGCCAAAACTTCTCGAGCTTAATATCTGCTTTTTTGCAGGGGGAATATCATCTAACGCCATACATACAATACCATTGAGCTCTTGCACTGTTTTTTCGAGTAGTACGCTATGTTGCTGCTTCAGGCGGTTAGGGGCAGCATGTTTTAAATCCAATACTGTTTGGTAGCCTAATGCTACTAATTTTGGTGCAAGTTTGCGCCCTACGCCCCATACTTCACCAACGGGTAATTGGCTGAGTATTTGGTTGCACTCTGACTCACTCATGGCGTTTAAATTGCAAACCCCATTAAAGCGTACTTGTTTTTTGGCGCAGTGGTTGGCTAACGTTTGCTAACGTTTTTG
>JAWUXH010000050.1:0-16279 GCA_034111445.1 Methylophilaceae bacterium
TGCTGGTGATTTATTGGGTGATAGTCAAAGTGGGGAAATGCAAGAGATTGGTTTTCACTTATACGCTGACATGTTGAATCAAGCCGTTAAACAGTTGAAAGAAGGTAAAGAGCCTGACTTAAACGCCCCATTAGGTGTCACAACAGAAATCAACCTTCATAACCCTGCCTTGCTACCAAGTGACTACTGTCATGATGTGCATGAGCGCTTAGTGCTTTACAAACGCTTAGCCAACTGTAATACCGATGATGAGTTAGACAACATGCAAGAAGAACTCATTGACCGCTTTGGCTTACTGCCAATTCAAGGCGAAACATTAATTGCTTGCCATGAGTTACGCATTGCGGCTAAACCGGTTGGTGTGATTAAGGTCGATGCTTCTGATGCTGCCATTGTGTTGCAATTCGACCCAAAAGCCGATATTGACCCGATGAACATTATTAATTTACTACAACGTGATAAGCGTTGCCGTATGAATGGGCCAGATAAATTACGCATTAACGTTGAATATACTGATGTAAATGAGCGTACTGACTTCATCAAACAATTGTTTAAAGCGTTTAAATAAACGGTTGCCATGATGGCAGCACTGGTAAAGCAGTGCTGCCATCATGCTAAATTTAGCTGGTAAAGCTCCCTTTTATTTTGAATATGGTTTTACCTTGTAGTCCTTATAATGTTAAAGAAATAATTAATAGTCTAAGGATTCATACATGAAAAACGATGTTGCAAAGCCAAATTGGGATAAGCTGATTGAAGTCATTCAACGCTCATACCAAATTGAATCGCATCTCGATTTTTTTAATTGGCAACAAAACCATGTTGTGCCGATGTTTGCACATGACATACTCATTGCCGTGTGGGGTGACTTTGAAAAAGGTGAACTCAACTATGACGTTAGCTCTAAAGAACACGGCATTAGAACAGAAACACTCGTTAATTCCGCGCAGAACTTTAATAGTTTTGTTAATAGCCTTTATAAAAATTGGTTAGACAATGATAAAAAATGGTATCGCATTAATGATTTCTTTTCATTAATTGATGATGCAGACTTACCAGAATTTTTCAATAATGAACTAAAACACATCAATTCAATCATGGTCTACGGTGTTAATGACATCCGCGGCAAAAATGATTGTATTTATATGTTTTTAGACAAGCGTTCAGATTTTCCAATTCCAAACTTAATGCTTGGCATGTTAATGCCACACCTTGATGCAGCACTAAGACGCATAGAAAGCTTTGAAAGTATTTACCATACTGAAGAGCAAGAAGTAAACTACTTCTCACAAGGCTTAACCGAGCGTGAGCATGAGATTTTACATTGGGTAAAAATGGGTAAAACCAATACTGAGATTAGCTTAATCTTAGGGATTAGCCTCAATACTGTTAAGAACCACTTAAAACGCATCTTCTCAAAATTGGATGTTTCAACACGCGCACACGCTGTTGCGACGTATGTTCCACCAAAAGTAAATGGATGAGTTAAAATAGCGTTCTAATTTTGAGCTTTCAACACAAACAAGCATTCCAAAAAAAATACTTATAATTAAGAAATTAACTGAACATGGCTTATCGATCACAATCTAATAAAACACTTTTACAACGTCGCAGTAGCGTGAGCAATATGATCCAACAAGCGATTGATGGCATGTCCATCATTGGCGTAAGTTGGGGGTTAATCAAATATCACTTTGCTTCAGTGTCAACGCTCACGGATTTTTACCTAGTCATGATTTTCGCATTACTCGGCGTATTAGCGATCACTTATGATCGATTTGGTATTTACCGCAGTAACGCAAACTTTGCGATGAAGGCAGTATTATTGTTTAAAGCTTGGACTGTTGCATTCCTAGTACTACTCGCTATTGCCTTTTTAGCTAAGCAAACACACGTTTACTCTCGCTCACTCATCACGCAGATGTATATCATTGGTTACTTCACACAATTAGCGCTGCACTATATGGTGCGCTATTTTTACAAAAAAATTGTACTTCAAGAAAGTAACCAAGAGCGTGTGGTTATTATCGGTCAATGTCGTTTAGCCCACTTTTTTCAACACAAAATTTCATCTAACCCTTGGTTGAATGAAAAAGTAGTTGGTTTTGTACCACTACCAGGCGATGTAGGCCCGCGTGGCGGCCGTAAAGGTGACCCTGAAATTTTAGGTAAAATCGAAGATCTTCCTAAAATGATTGATGATCATGATATTGATAAAATGTATGTCGTCACCCCTATTGCATCAACACCAGCACTTGAAAAAATATTTAATGATGTTGCCGACAAACACGTTGCCGTGCATTGGGTACCAGATATTTTCTCATTACGCCTAATTAACCATAGTCTTAAAGAGATTGCTGGCATCCCGATTATTACTTTATCTGAAACACCACTTGTAGGTGTTAGGTTGCTTGCAAAATCAATTGAAGATAAATTACTCTCAGCGATTATTCTTTTACTGATCAGCCCAGTGCTTATCGCAGTGTCGATTGCCGTCAAATTGAGTAGTCCAGGCCCTGTCTTCTTCCGTCAACATCGTGCCGGTTGGAATGGTAAAACATTCAAGATTTGGAAATTCAGAAGTATGTATGTGCATGAAGAAAATGGCGTTGTTAAACAAGCGCAAAAAAATGATATGCGTATTACTAAAACAGGTGCGTTTTTACGCAGAACCAGTTTAGATGAGTTACCGCAGTTATTTAATGTGTTGCTTGGTGACATGTCATTAGTTGGGCCACGTCCTCACGCCATTCAGCATGACGAAGAGTACTCACAACGTATCTTTGATTACTTTGCACGCCACCATATTAAACCTGGCATTACAGGTTTAGCGCAAGTGCGCGGCTTACGTGGTGAAACAAAAGACATTGATCAAATGATTCAGCGCGTAGAGTCAGATATTGAATATATCAATAACTGGTCTATCGCACTAGACATCTCAATCATATTTAGAACTGTGTTCGCCTTTACTGGTAAAAGCGCCTATTAATCAATACACCCATTATCATTGATGATCATTCATCAATGATAATGGCGTATCAATGTTGTTAAATCAGCCAAAATCACAATCGTGATTTCAAGGCTTTATCTGCCCTTATTCCAACAATTGAATCTGACTAATTGTTCCTACAATACAAACTGAATAAATTTGTATTGAGATAATAATGGCACGTCCTGAAAAGGTTAGGCTTGGTGAGGTATTAATCAAGCAAAAACTGATTACTACAGCACAATTAGACAAAACACTAGAAGAACAAAAGCGCTCTGGCCGCAAATTAGGCCGACTGTTTGTTGAGCTAGGATTTGTGACAGATAAACAAATCTCTGTTGCATTGGCAACCCAGCTTAATATCCCATTTGTTGATCTCAATAAATCACTTGTAAAAGCAGAACTGATTAATAAGTTTCCTGAAGCATTGGCAAGACGCTTCCGCTGTGTCGTATTAGCTGAAAACAACAATGGCTTTATGGTTGGCATGGTCGACCCTACTGACCTATTTGCCTACGATGAAATTGTCCGTCGCCTCAATAAAGACGTCACTCTAGCGGTTGTACTTGAAGCCTCACTCCTTCAGCTGATTGAAAGAAGTTACCGCCGCACCTCAGAAATTAGTAACTTAGCCCAAGAGCTAGGTGAAGATTTAGGTCAGTCATCAGACATTACCGAATTTGGTGAAGCCAAAACGGCTGAAGAAGCACCAGTTGTTAAACTACTCCAAACCATTTTCGAAGATGCCGTACAAATTCACGCCTCTGACATTCATATTGAACCGCAAGAAGACAAACTACACATTCGGTTCCGTATTGATGGTGTGATGCACATGCAAACAGAAGCCGACCGCAGAATTGCTAACGCGTTGGTATTACGCCTTAAGCTTACCTCTGGTTTAGATATCTCAGAAAAACGTGTGCCGCAAGATGGACGTTTTGGTATCCATGTTAAGAAGCAACCGGTAGACATTCGTATCTCAACGATGCCAACACAATATGGTGAATCAGTGGTGATGCGTTTACTCATTCAAAATACCAGTGGGTTTTCACTTGAAAAACTAGGCATGCCACCAGCCATGCTCAAAAGGTTTAGAGAACTCATTCATAAGCCTAGTGGCATGGTGCTTGTCACCGGGCCAACGGGTTCTGGTAAAACCACCACATTATATGCGGCATTAAATGAATTAAACTCGACCGATAATAAAATTATTACCGTTGAAGACCCAGTAGAGTATCGTTTGCCTGGTATTAACCAAGTACAAGTGAATGAAAAAATTGACTTAGACTTCTCTCGCGTCCTACGCGCTTCATTACGTCAAGATCCTGACATTATTTTAGTTGGTGAAATGCGTGATCAAGAAACCGCACAAATCGGCCTGCGTGCAGCCATGACAGGTCACTTTGTATTATCAACCCTACATACCAATGATGCGATTACCTCCCCTATTCGAATGATCGACATGGGCGCACCTAAATTCATGGTTGCCATGTCAGTGGTGGGGGTTGTAGCACAGCGATTAGTGCGACTAAACTGTCAAAGCTGTATTGAAGAAATCACGTTAGACCCAATTGAGCGCACTTGGTTAAAACAAGAGCTTGGCGAGTCAGTGGATAACCACCAATACTTTGGCTGCCGTGGTTGCAATGTATGTAACGGTTCAGGCTATAAAGGCCGTGTCGGTGTTTATGAATTATTAGAAATGACCAATGAATTAGTGGATGCAGCTAATCACCAAGACCCAAATGAATTTATACGCTTAGGTCGTAAAAAAATGTCAGGTAACACCTTACGCAGCAGCGCTGTCGAGTTGATCTTAAACAAACAAACTACCGTTTCTGAAGCCATGCGCATTAGTAACCAGTTAGACGAATAGGAGCAACCTAAAACGCCATGCCCTATTTTGCATATAAAGGTAGAAATCAAAAAGGCACCCTCGTCAAAGGTGTGCTCGAAAGTGCTGATTCAAGCAGTTTAGCGTCAATCTTATTTAGCCAGAGTATTACACCGATTGAAATAAAAACAACGCGCGCGCCAAATACGACTAATGATTTAAATAACATTCAATTATTTAAAGAAAAAGTGAAAACCATTGACGTCATGCTGTTTAGCCGCCAAATGTATACCCTTTTAAAAGCGGGCATACCCATTATGAAAGCCCTAGGCGGCTTAGAAAGCACTACTCAAAATAAAGCGCTCAAAGTAGTCGTCGGTGAATTAAGAGAAAGTCTAGATGGTGGTCGAGAATTATCTAGCGCCATGCAAGCACACCCCAAGGTATTTGATAACTTTTACATTAACATGGTTAAAGTTGGCGAAACAACAGGCCTGCTAGATAACGTATTCAAACGTATGTTTCATCATCTAGAATTTGAACGCTTTATGAATGATCAAATTAAATCGGCCTTACGCTACCCAACATTTGTGGTGATCGCCATGGCCGTTGCAATGATCGTTGTGAACATCTTCGTTATTCCTGCTTTCGCACAAGTATTTGAAGGTATGGGCACAGACTTACCTTTTTTAACTAAAGTACTCTTAGGTTTTTCAGATTTCATGGTTGCCTACTGGCCATTCATGTTGGTGTCTGTTATTGCCCTATTCTATGCTTTCAAACAATATACAAGAACAGAGTCAGGAAAATTAAAATGGGACACCCTGAAACTTAAGTTTCCCATTGCAGGCAAAATTATTCACAAAGGCACCATGGCGCGTTTCGCAAGAAGCTATGCATTAGCAGGCCAAAGTGGTGTACCCATTACCAACGCGTTGCAACTAGTGAGCGATACCGTTGATAACGCGCACATTGCGCTAAAAGTATCGCAAATGCGTGAAGGGGTTGAACGCGGTGAAAGTATTTTACAAACGGCAACCAATGCAGAAGTCTTTAACCCAATGGTATTACAAATGATTGCCGTTGGTGAAGAGTCTGGTTCACTAAACGACCTAATGGAAGAAGTCGCCGAAATGTATCAACGTGATGTTGAATATGAAATTAAAACGTTAGGCGCACAAATTGAACCAATCATGATTATGTTTCTAGGCGCGCTAGTCCTAGTATTAGCGCTTGGTATTTTCGTTCCGATTTGGGACTTAGGTTCAATCGCGTCAGGCAAGTAAACGATCCCATGCAAGCCAATAACGCTCAACAAGGCATCGTACGGTTTAACTTTGCCGTAAGTGTGATTGTGATTGGCATACTGATCATTTACTTGTTAGGCAGGCTAGATGCCATTCATGCCCAAATTGAAGATGACAAAGTCGCAGCTGAAGTACAAACCTTTAGACTGCAACTAGCTGAAAACTGGATATCTAATAATATAAGGCAGAAAAACACGGATAATCAAACGATAGCGCATGGTAACCCCATGCTATTAATATCGGATGTGCCAAAACATTACATTGGTGAGTATGAAAAGACGCCGAAGGGCGTCAATTCCGTATGGTTTTACAATACAACATTAAAGCATTTAGTATTCATAACAAAAAATTACAGTTCAAAACATTTTTTACTAAAGAAACTAAATTACCGTTCGTTAAGTAGTACATATCCTTCTGGTGGCCTCGACCTCGCTACCGTAGAAACGACGCATCATCCGTAATCCAATATGGCCTAAATCCGCCAACTAAACTAAACACAATGACCCTTACTGGAAATTGCAAATAATGCCTATTGTTTGCAACATGTAGTGATATAAAAACAAAACTGGGAAACAGAACATGATTAACAGAAATACAATGAACAAACTAAGTCAGCAAAACGGCTTCACCCTAATTGAATTAATTGTTGTTATTCTTATTTTGGCAGTCTTAGCTGCTGTTGCAATGCCACGTTTTACTAACTTGCAAACAGATGCGCGTATTGCAAAACTCAATGCAGCACGTGGTGCAGTAGCTTCAGCTTCAACGTTAATTCATGCTTCGATTCTAGCGAAAAATGGCCGTGCAGATACGCGTAATTGTGCAGGTGTTGCAGGTGATCTTGCAAACAATACATCGGCTGCTGGTACAACTTGTACAGAAAACGGCCTGATTACAGTGGTTAATGGTTACCCAGCAGCGCCAGCATTTGGTGCAGCCGGTGCCGCTTCAGCCACAAACGGCATTCTTGCTGCTGCAGGTTTAACATTAGTATTTAATCCAACTCAAGCGCAACTAAACATTGAAGGCTATGACTATAGTAGCGATGGTGTAACTGGTACGTTTATGGTGACCGGTGGCCCAGATGACGCAGCTTGCTCATTTACTTATACGCAATCAGCAGCCCCAGAAGCCGCAGCATCAATCAGTGATGTAACGACAACAGGTTGCTAAGCAATACAGCTCTTATATATTTTAATTAAACTTCACCTCTTAAGGAGTTATACAACATGCAAAGCATTACAAAACAAAAACAGTCTGGTTTCACATTAGTTGAATTAATTGTTGTGATTGTCATTTTAGGCATTTTAGCGGCGACAGCACTACCTAAATTCATCAACGTATCAGCTGACGCGAAAAGAAGTACGATTGAAGCTTTAACCGGTGCATTACGTTCATCTGTGACGCTAGCGCAAGCAAAGTACTACGCAACTGGTGATGCCGCTGCAACAACAGTTGAATTACAAGATGGTACTTTACCAACAGTACATGCTGGTGTTGGCATTGCTTCTGGTATACCGACTGGTGATGCCGCTGGCATTACAGCTATGCTGCAAGGTACTGATGGCTATGTGGTGACTTATGCTGGCACGGTAGCAACATTTAGAACAGAAAGTGGCCCACTAGCCACTTGCCAAGTCACTTACGATGGTGGTGATGGTTCAGTCGCGCCGGCTATTACAATGGATGTTTCTACCTGTTAAATACATGCAAGCGTCAGCAGTCAGTCGGTAGATTACCACCGTCTGATTGTTTGTCTTTGAGGTAGCAACAACACATGAATCAAAAAGGCTTTACCATTGTAGAACTCATCGCTGTGATTATGATCATCGGCATTATTAGTTCAGTTGCCGCACCTAAATTTATTGGCAATGATGCTTTTGCAGCGCGCGGCGCGCATGGCACATTAATCACAAGCTTAAGGCTAGCGCAAAAAACCGCTATTGCCCAACGTACAACGGTATTTGCTAATATCAACTCCGCAACACGTGTTATTTGCTTGGGTTACGATGCCGCTTGCAACACTCCCGTGATTGACCCTGCAACACAAACTGCTTATACACAAACCGTACCCGCCACAGTTAACATTACAACCACACTAAGCCCTATTCAATTTACCTCAAGTGGTAAAGAGAGCGCTAACAATACTGTTACATTAACGGTGCAAAACAATGTAGTGGCTGGCGCTTACATGCGCAATATTACGATAGAAGCTGATACAGGCTATGTACACTAATACCAATTCCTCACACAAAATCCAGCAGCGCGGTGTAACGTTAATTGAACTCATCGTGTTTATCATGATTGTCTCTGTTGCCGTTGTTGGCGTACTTAAAGTCTTAGAAGTGACCAATAAAAACAGCGTGAGCCCAATCATTTTCAAGCAAGCCATGTCAATTGCTGAGTCGCTACTCATTGAAATTGAACAACAACCCTTTACCCTTTGTGACCCTAATGATAGCAATGCATCAGAGGCAAATGACGCTACAGATTGTACTGCTGGTTTTTCACAAGACAATAGCGGCGGCACTTTAGGCCCAATTCCAAATACTGAAAGCCGCTATAACGATGCTGACCTATTTGATCATGTCTCAGACTACAACGGCTTCACCATGCCTGATGCAAATTGCGCGGGCATTTGTAACCCAGGTGGCGCAGGCACGGGTACAGTTATTGATGCAACACTGCAAGGTTATAGTGCCACGGTGACAGTCACGCGTATTGGTACAGCATTGGGCACAGGATTAGACAACGATGCAGCATTAAGAATTGATGTGACCGTCACAGGCCCAGCCAAGACCACTGTCAAACTGACAGGCTATAAGGTGAGATATGCCCCTAAAGCCTAATCACCCATTTAACACTCGTCATCAACATGGTTTCACCATGATTGAGCTCATTGTTGTGATTGTCATCATTTCAATTCTAGCTGCTGGCGGCGCGAAATTTATTGCCAACCCAACACAGTCTTATTTTGATGTTGAAACAAACGCCAACTTAACAGACCGCGCTGATACTGCATTACGCACCATGGCCAGAAACATTCGCAATGCCCTGCCTAATAGTTTGCGCTTAATCAGTGGCGCTAACCCTGCTACCAATGATAGTTTGATCGAATTCATACCAACCCTTAATGCTGGTCGATATAGAACCTCAGTTGGTAATGGCGGTACTGGAGACCCGCTAGACTTTACGGCTAATGGTGATACCTTTGATATACTGGGGCCAGCCATGGATATTGCGACAGGTAATGAATTGGTTATTTACAATTTAGGCCCTGCTGTACCAGGATCTAATGCCTATGAAACAACTGGTGCAGGAACAAACCGTAGAACGCTCACACCTGGCAACAACTTAACAGCGCTGACCTTTACCGGTACTTTTGGGTGGGCATCACCTGGCAGCCGTTTTTATATTATCGCAACACCTGTCACCTATGCATGCAATATGGCAACCAATGAACTTATTATGTATAGCAATTATGCCATACAGCCAGCACAACCAGCCAACATTGCCGCTTTAGATGCATTAGCCAACGTGCGAAAAAGTGTATTAGCAGACAATGTGACTAGTTGCTACTTTAATTACAATATTGGTTTTTCTCAGCACAATGGCATTTTAAACGCCACACTCACCCTATCTGAAAGAAGTGCCAATGTACGACTAATGCATCAAATTAACGTGGTGAATATACCGTGAGTCAACAATACCTCAGCTACCACGTGCCCGCAAAAAAGCAAAACATCCATGTGCAATCGGGGTTTTTACTGCCGGCCGCTATTTTCTTACTGGTTACTTTAGCTGGCTTAGGTGCCTTAGCTGTCAACATTTCAGCAAGCCAACAAAATGCCAGTATACAAGACGTCCAAGGGGCACGCGCGTACCACGCAGCACGTGGCGGGGTTGAATGGGCAGCACAGCAAATCATGCAAAATGACCCAACCATTACAACACCACCCTGTCCAGCAAACACCACCTTAACACTGGGAGCATTTGCTGTTGCCGTGCAATGCGCGCTTACAAGCTACACACAAGAAGGTGGTTCAACCTATATTAGCGTGTATGAAATAAATAGCACCGCTACTTTTGGCACAGTTAATACGCAAAATTATATTGAACGTCAAATAGACCTCACCATGAGTCGATGTAGTGATGGCGCAAACTTTTGTGAGTAATGTCATAGCGCTGATATGATTAGATCAAACAATAATTGATGTAATCAATCACTAAAAATAGCGCATCATCCCATTTTGTTTAACCAAAAAGACCTAATAAACACCAGCTAATCAAATCAAAGATTAGCCCCCTCATCGTTGATAATTGTGCTATATCAAATAGTATATATCGACTTAAAAATGATCAGCAAGCATAGCCTTTCATCACTCTTCACACGCATAGTCTTCTTTGCATGCGCATGCTTATTCGCAATGCAATCAGCCAATGCAGCCACGGCAAATATTGTTGTCAACGCCTTTGGTGAATTATTGACCGAATGTACGGGCACACCAGAAGTATGCAATACAACCGCCCCTGAGTTTAATTTATATATCAACGGCACAAAGGTAGCTGGTCCGCAAGTCGTCACAGAGACAGAGACAGACTACACTTTTAATAACATTACGGTCCCCACATCAGGCAATATCGAGGTTGATGTACACTTTTTTAATGATAATTGGTGTGGAAGCCCAGCACGCGCTGGCTGTACCGGTGATCATAACTTCTACATAAATACTGTAAAAATTCACGCACAAACCATTGCTTCTGATGGTGAAACCGTTGATCGCGGTGACAACTACGCACAAGCCACTGATGGCTCTACGGTTTCTAATTACAGTACTGGATCAATGAACTCAAACTCAGCGTTAAGGTTAACAACCACTTTTGCCGATTGCTGCAGCTTTGATTTAATTGCATATTACGAGTTAGATGAGGGTCCATGGGATGGTACTGCTGATGAAGTGAAAGATACCGCGGGCTATGCTGGTGGCCCATTTGACGGAATTTCAGTTGGTAACCCAGAGCTGCTTGTTAACAACCCCGCATCAGGGGATGCTGCAACAGGCTCTTGTGGCTATGCTCATATGGTTAGTAGTGGGACTGACATTCGCATAGATGGATTACCTGTAAACACCGCCACTGGCGCACAAACATCCGTGAGCTTTTGGATGTATTGGAAAGGTGCTGGCAGTAGAATGCCAATGGGATGGAATAGCTATGATTTATGGTTTGCAGCTGGTAATTTTGGATTCAACACTTGGGCTAGCGATCTTTACGGCATAAGTAGTGCAGGCTTAGCCGATCGATGGGTCCATGTAGTCGCTGTGTTCACTAATGGTGATGCATCACAAAATGAGATCTACATTGATGGCGTAAAACAAACCCTAACGCAACGTAATGGGACTTTCAATAATAGTAACGGTCATGTCACACCAACGGTGCAAATGGCTGGCTCATACAACCGGAGCGGCCACCATTGGGATGATAGTTTTATTGATGAATTTAAAATCTACAACGGCGCCATTACGCAAGCACAAGTCAATGCAGATTTTAATGCCAGCCACACATGCCCGATATTACGCCCGCCGCTAGACAACTTAGCCCTAGCTGAACATGGCACGATCGTTACCACTTCCCATGTATCACCTTGGGAAGATTTAGCAGGCGTTAATGACAACGTGTCCACCGTATTATCTACTGTTGAAGATAAAAACGATGGAGGGCCTTTAGTTTATGGTAACTGGGATGGAGCAGCTAATTATGGCGCAACCAATTGGGTTAGCTTTGAACTGAGCGAACCAAAAGCAATTTCAGAGTTTCAAGTCCTATGGTGGGATGATGGTGGTGGCATATCAGCGCCAACAACTGCTGAAGTAGAATACTTTGATGGCACCAATTGGATTAGTATTGGCGCCATTGGTACCGCATTAGACACATTCAACTCATTAGTAATTAATGGTATTGCTACCGACAAAATACGGGTAAAAATGAGTAGCCCAACGAGCACAGGCATTATTGAGGTACGTATTTTCGGTGATGATGTTAATAAACTCATTGCTCAATACCATTTAGACGAACCCGGTTGGAACGGCACTGCTGATGAAGTAAAAGACAGTGGCGGCCATGTCAGTGGCCCTTTTCACGGCGCGGGTTTTGATAGCCCAATTGCATCATCAGAAACCCCTGCCAAAGCTGGGGATATCGGCACATGCGGCTATGCTAGCTTTCCTAATTCTGGCAACAGCGGCTCGTTAAGGTTTACAAACTTGCCGGTTAATCAAGCCCCTGGTGCAAGAAATGCCATTAGTTTCTGGATGTATTGGAATGGTGGCGCCATGCCGATTGGGTTCAATGGTATTGACATATGGTTTTCAGGTGACAGTATGGGTTTTAATACTTGGGCAGGTGATTTATATGGTGTTTCAAACGTAGGTATGGCCAATAAATGGGTACATGTCGTGGCAGTGATCACCAATGGAGACGTGCAAAAAAATCAGTTGTTTATTGATGGTGTGCCGCAAACACTATCACAATTGAGTGCAAGCCCAAATAACGCAAACGCATTTGCAAGGCCCGATTTCGCAATCAGTGGCACCCCAACCCGTACTAGTTATCGATGGCTTGGTGGCTATATTGATGAAGTCAAAATTTACAACTCAGCCATCTCGCAAGCACAAGTAACAGCCGACTTTAACGCATCCCACATTTGCAACTATGAGCTAGTGGCAAAATACCATATGGACGAAATTAGTTGGGATGGTACTGCAGGTGAAGTCAGAGATACCAGTAGCAACGGTTATCACGGCGAAGCGATGAATGGTGCAACAACTAAGAGCAAAAATCGCGCCATTGAAGACGATAGCAATGGTACTTGCGGTTACGGTGTCTTTAATGGCGCCAATGCTGGTTCACGCGTTAACCTATCGACCAACTTTCCACGCTTAGCCGGAAGCAAAACAATAACAGCATGGGTCAAGCTATACTCCACCCCACCTAGTGGTAAATACAGTCGTATATTTGTCGATAATACAGGCGGGCAATTTGGTTACGGCCTGAAAGTGAATAATAACGGTTCCATCAACTACTTCAAGCGAAAATCAAGTGGGGCTAAACAAAGTGGTAATGCCTATAGCTTAACGCTGAATGAATGGTATTTCATCGCATTTAAACTTGATGATGATACCGATAGCATTACCTTTTACACCTATGATCAAACTGGTACGCTTCTGAATACAATGACGAGTACTGGCTATACTGATGATATCACTAGCAACGCCCCTACTGGACAAGGTGCATCTATTGGCGCACAAAGGAATGGTACTCATTTTATGGACGGGCAAATAGATGAATTACGCATTTATAAAGGTGCGCTTACGACTGAAGCAATCGAATTCATTAAAGACAACACTCACCCATGCGGCACTTACCCTGCTGCCAATGAGGATGCGCATGCGTTTAACTGTATTGCTGAACAAGTGCCAGATACTGAAGTTCAAACTGGCCACTTATATATGCAGCGCGCACAACAACCATTTAGTATCAAGGTCGCCGCTTTAAAAGCAGATGGCACACTAGAAACGGGCTTTACAGATGCAAGTGCTAAAGACCTAACCTTAGCATTTCTTGATAAAAACAATAGCAATACTCCTATCGAGTTTTACGATCCAATTTCCGCTTCTAATGTAACCAGTGCAACGGTTAACTTCCCAGTAGCAGGCACAGGCATTGTACAAGTAGATGGTTTATCGATTAACAAAGCATATAAACGTTTAACCTGCCAAATTATCGATAGTAATGGGCAAACAATTACCGGTGAATCTACCGATGCATTCTCAGTACGCCCTACTGCACTAAGCATTACCTCAAGCGCCAATGCGGATGATAGTGGCACAACTGAAGATGCAACCCCATTTATCAAAGCTGGTAGTGAATTCACACTATCAGCAACAGGCGTAGCTGGATATGATGGCACACTGCTAATCGATACCAATTCAAGTAATCTAACTGCTCACACCGGTTCACATCAAAAGGGATCTTTAACGGGAACCTTCGCAACCGCCGCAGAAGCTGGGTCCGGCACCGCGACTGGCAGTGGTTTTAAATACAGTGAGGTTGGCTACTTTAAATTAGCAGCTAATAGCATTTATGATAATGGTGATTACACTAACGTGGATAGTGATGCGGGAGACTGTACTGATGATTTCTCCAACACTACTGTTGCTGGTCAATATGGGTGTAAGTTTGGTAACACTGAAACAAATTATTTCGGTCGTTTTATACCTGACCACTTCAACATTAAAGGTGTCGATGATACAGACTCTACAGTTGCAGGCTGTCAAATAAATGCCGCACCAGCTAATGCATTCACCTACTACGGCTACGGTGAAAACGAAGATGGCATTAACACGAAATTTAGTATTGAAGCCGTAAATGCTACTAATGTCATCACTGAAAATTATAAAGATAGTTATGCTACATTGGATGTAACAACATGGAATGATACTAACGCGTCTACTGGGTTACGTTTTTCTGCGACAAACATTCCAGCTGGGGCCAGTTTACTAAAAAGTAACACATCGACCACAGGCAGTTGGCTTACAGGTTCATCTGGCAACATCATGGCCTATCATTATGTTCCAAGATTAAATACACCAATGGCGCCTGCTGAAATTGATATTCAAGTAACGCCAGTTGACCGTGATGGTGTCACAACAGCTGATGGAAATCCAGTTTCTGTGACCAGCTTACATAAAAGAAAATTCAAGTACGGCCGCGTTAAAATGACCAGCGTTTCAGGCTCAAACCTTAGACCTTTATCAATGCCTATTGTCATCCAAAGCTGGAATGGTACAGCCTATAGTACAAATGAATTTGATAATGACCCTGACCCAAATGACAATTGCACCAATATTCCATTGGGTAAATTTTCATTATCTAACTACCAACAAAACTTAGCTGATGGTGAGACAACTGCGTCTGATGCTGGTGTTGTCAGAAAGCTTTCACTATCAGCCCCAGGTGTTGGCAACAATGGAAATGTAGACATTACTGTCGACTTATCTGATTTCCCCTGGCTTGATCTTGGTTCGACCCCTACTGCTCGCGCCAGTTTTGGCACAAGGTCAGGCCGATCACCGGTTATTTATATGCGTGAGAATTTTTAATGCATCATGGGCGTTTTGAATAAGCTAAAGCGCCCCCTCAAGCATACTGCACAGACCTTATAAAACAGTGATTTACATTCAATCTAGCCTATTATTCCGGCGCTTATTCACTCTTTAAACAATAGACTTCTTTCGCATAATACTTATAGTCAATAAAACTAAAGGTTTTAGTACATGAAGTGGTTTAAGAAAGAAAAAAGCAAAGCCATCACTGCACTGCGCAGTAGTAATGATATGACCTATATCACTAAAATATCGCGCCCGGCCAATACAAAACCATTGGTTGAAGTCGCTACTGTAGAAACAGTCAATATTAAAAACAAAGTCGCATTAAAACGATTAAACCAAGACTATGCACTTGACTCAAATAATGTCACTTATTTATTAGAAAATAGAGATTGTGACCATGTCCAAATTGAAAAACCAAACGTACCTGAAAACGAGCTAAAAGAAGCCGTACGTTGGGCCATGAAAGACTCAATCACAACACCTGTAGAGGACATTACATTAGACATTGTCAGTATCCCTAAAGGGCAAAATGGCGAAATTGAGAACCATGAGTTTTTATATGTGATGTATTCAGACAATAAACGCATTGCAGAGATAAGTAACACCCTACTCTCAGCTGACTTGAACTTAAAGTTTATTGACACGCGGATTATGGCGCAACGCAATATCGCAAACGAACTAGCCCAACCTGAAGAAGGTGAAGCATTATTAACCTTCACTAGTACTGGTGCACTGATTACATTTACCCACGAAGGTGAGTTATGTAATGCCCGATTTATTGAAATTGCTGAAGATCACTCTGATACTTCCTTTGAGAAAATATCATTAGAGATTCAAAGATCGTTAGATGGTTTTGAGTCTAACTTCAGAAATGTATTCATCAATTCGCTCGGGGAATAAGGTGGATTGCTCACGATTCTCACCTTCAATAAAACGACTCATAAATTACTCCGCTAGATTGTTGGAATAATTATAACAT
>JAWUXH010000051.1:0-13654 GCA_034111445.1 Methylophilaceae bacterium
ACTCAAATAATGGCGGTGCATTTACCATGCCCGCTATCGTAAACAGGGTACTGACACTTCACATTGCGTCAGCATACCAAGCTGTTTGTCAGACCCGCATACATTGCGCTAAGCCTTTGTTGTTCATTTCATTATTTCTGCAACAGCTTCTACTGATATACCGATAAATATTGACTATTTTTATAAAATGCTATTGATAACTATTCTCATTTAGATTAACATTCGTTTTGTTACTTCTAATTCAAAAGATTATTCTTCATGCGCACAGATTTCAAAGTTAAAAAATTACGATTAGCCATTGCAAACATTACAGGCAACAAAGCCACCTCAACCACACTCAGTACTGCCCTATTATTATCAGCCATGCCTTTTAACGCCATGGCTGCTGAAACAACTGAGCTAGAGTTAGAATCGATTGAAGTCATTGAACAACGCATCAGTGATACAACCCCTGTAAAAGGCTACAAAGCAGAACAAACAAGTTCAGCGACTAAAACAAATACTCAATTAGTGAATGTGCCACAATCAATCACGGTCATTACTAAAGATTTGGTGCGAGACCAATCTGTGCAAAGCATTTCAGAAGCGGTGCGTTATGTGCCGGGCGTGACGGCATCTCAAGGTGAAGGTAACCGTGATGCATTAGTCTTTAGGGGTAACCGTACCACTAGTGATTTATATTTCGATGGCATGCGTGATGACATTCAAACCTTTAGAGACTTATATAACACCGACAGAATTGAAGTGCTTAAAGGCGCTAACGGCATGATCTTTGGCCGTGGTGGCGCTGGCGGTGTGATTAACCGTGTCAGTAAAAAAGCCGGTTGGGACCCAATTAGAGACATCACCGCCTCTTACGGCGCTTACAACCAAAAACGGATTGCGCTAGATGTTGGCCAAGGCATTAACGATGTCGCTGCCTTTAGAATTAATACGGTTTATGAAGATTCAGACTCATACCGAGATGGTGTCAACATTAAGCGTTACGGTGTTACCCCTACGTTCACCATTGCACCAGATGAAAACACAACTATTCATTTAAGCATGGAGTATTTTAAAGACGAGCGTATTAGTGATCGTGGTGTGCCTTCAATTAACGGCGCTGGTGATTCACAACTTAAAAATCGCCCATACGACTTAGGTGATTACAGCCAATTTTTTGGAAATGCGCAATTAAGTCCAACTGAAACTGAAACGGTTGCCTTTAATGCCAGCATTGAACATGCCTTTAGTAATGGTGTTAACCTTAAAAATAGCACCCGCTATGCAAACTACGATAAATTTTATCAAAACATTTACGCGAGAACATCGGTTAATAACGCTGGTAACTTAACGCTACGTGGGTATAGAGATGAAACTAAACGTGAAAACTTAATCAACCAAACAGATATTACGATTCCATTTAGTACAGGCTTTATTGGCCATGAACTACTATTAGGGAATGAAATTAACTTTCAAGATACTGAAAACAACCGTAAAACACCAACTGGTTTAGGTATTGTTTCAGTCAATAACCCAATTGGCGTGCCTACATCAGCTTTTGACACACCTAATAGAGACCAAACAAGTGACGTCTCTACGTATGCATTTTACATACAAGACCAAATTAAACTTTCACCAAAATGGCAAGCGGTAGTGGGTGTAAGGCACGACAGCATTGAAGTAGACTATCGAAACTTAATCAGTAACACAGACATCTCTGTTGATGATAATTTTGTTTCACCTCGTGCTGGTTTAATCTTTAAGCCAACAGCACAAACGTCTATTTACGGTAACTATAGTGTTGCTTACGCGCCAAGAGCAGGTGACCAGCTCATTAGCCTAAATACAAATAACGCAAACTTCAAACCTGAAAAGTTCGTCAATAAAGAAATTGGTGCTAAATGGGATATCACCCCCACTCTATCTTTCACTGCTGCTGTGTATCAATTAGAGCGTGAAAATGTACTCACCAACGACCCTAACATTGCTGGCGTACAAATCTTAATTGATGGTCAAGAAACCAAAGGTGCTGAGTTGAGCATCAATGGTCACATTACAGATCACTGGCAAATGTTTGGTGGTTATAGCTACCAAGATGGTGAAATTACTAAGGACCAAGGGGCTATTTCAGCTGGCGCTGACTTAGGTGAAACACCAAGCCATACTTTCTCACTATGGAATAAGTATCAAATCAATGCCATGTGGTCTGTTGCGCTTGGTGTGACTGGCCGTTCAGAAATGTATGTAGCAACACCAACAGCAACGACAAGTACAGTACTAGCTGGTTATACACGCTATGATGCTGCGATCTTTGCGACATTAAGTAAACAATTAAGCTTACAACTCAACATTGAGAACTTAACCAACAAAGAGTACGCAATTGCGGCACACAACAATAACAACATCACCCCTGGTGCACCATTAACAGGCCGTGCGACGTTAATTTATAAATTCTAAATAAATCGTTATTCACTCAAAAAGGCATTAAGTGTTAAGCACTTAATGCCTTTTTTTCATTTAATCAGCAGTCGCTTCTTCGTTCGTTCGCAAGCAAATCTCAAAGCAATAAACGCATTTTTAAAGATATTTTCAAATAAATATTAATTCCAGCATTAACTTTTAGCCACTCATTCCGTTAATGATTGTAATGCAACAACAATCGTACAAGGTCGCTTAAGTGAGCGCCAGAGCGTTATGCATTAAGAATAGGTAGAGGTGGGTTGATACAAGGTCAATTCACTATAAAACACAACATTTAGCTAGCCCGTTATAAGGCTGTTAAACATTTAAATAATTGTGAGCATTATGAACATTGAATTAGATATCGAACAAGAATCAGTTTTTAGAAGACTTTTTGCGTACCACTTGGCGCACAAATCAATTTTCAACGCCTTAATTGCGTCTCACCCAAACCCAGATTTGTTTATCAAAGCATTAAACCATTACTCTGAAGCAGCAAGTGTTGGCCTTTTAAACTCAACCTTTCCTGATCAGCATCACACACAATATGAGGAAGAACTACAATCGTTCATCTCATTGGCTGAAAAACACGCAAACCCAGCTGAAACAAACCTAAAATTTGAAACTGAAGCGTAATTAACCCACGCTAGCGATTCAAAAATATGAAGTAACCGCATTCACTTTAGAAACTTCCTGCTAAACTATCAATCATGATTAGGGTGTTTTATTAACAGTGAATGAAGGTTATTTAAATCAAATGTATGTCCGCTTTATTTTATTATTTTTCTTAACGCTAACCTTGTCAGGTTGTGGTGTTTCGCAAAAACCAGCAAAGCATCTATTCATATTATCGGGCCAATCAAACATGGTTGGTCTTGACCCAAACACAACATTCACCCCCACCATCGCAGCAGCATTTGGCGAAGATAATATTGTCGTCGTTAAAGATGCGTTAGATGGACAACCTATCAGGCATTGGTATAGAGGGTGGCAACCGGCACAAGGTAACAGCCCTAAAGCTTCAGCCTACTTATATAACCGCTTGTTTAAAAAACTCAAACCCATTATTAACCAAAATAATCTAACCAGCATCACCTTTATCTGGATGCAAGGTGAAGCGGATGCTCAACAAAAACATGGTTCGGTTTATCAGGCGAGTTTAATCGGGTTATTTGACCAACTGGCTGAAGACATGGCGCGGGATGATATTCATTTCATCATCGGTCGCATTAGTGATTTTGATCTAAACAACCAACACTTTAAAGATTGGACACTAGTGCGCGATGCACAAACTAAGGTTGCACAACAGTACCCACGCAGTACATGGGTGAACACAGATGACTTAAACGATGGTGTGAATGCAAAAGGTGAGGCAATCGTTAACGACCTGCACTACTCTGTTGAAGGGTACAAAAAACTGGGGAAACGCTTTGCTTTGAGTGCCATTGATTTAATTAACCAAAACAGCGCGCCTCAAGCACCTACACCTAATCAGTAACGTTATTGGCGCATTGATGACTGACACACTATTTAAGGTCAACGTTTAATGGCATTTTTGACCGACCTTGAATTGGTTGGGCTATTTTTCGCCTCATTCCTTGCCGCCACCATTTTACCGTTAAGTTCTGAACTGGTATTAACCGCCCTACTATTAAGTGGCTTTGCCCCAATCTCCCTTATTATCGTCGCCACTACTGGCAATGTATTAGGCTCACTCGCCAATTATGCTTTAGGGTATTGGGCTAGAATTGGTGTGATTGGTCAATGGTTAAACCTATCTGAAGCCAAATTTCATCACGCAGAAAAGCGTTTTAAAAAATACGGCTTAATCTCACTGTGCTTTGCTTGGGTGCCAATCATTGGCGACCCTTTAACCGTAGTAGCTGGCGCTTTACGGGTGCGTTTGGCATGGTTCTTAGTATTAGTCACAACTGGTAAGTTATTGCGCTATGTTGTTTTAACTTATGTGGTGCTACAAAATAGCCCTATCCAATAAAATGTCATGCAAATCTTTGGTAATTTGCTTACATTTTTAACCATCACGCTATAATGCGCACATGGCAAAAAAATCATCTGGAAAGTTAAGTTTAGAAAAAATCCTCCACACACAAGGCTTTGGGGCGCGTAAGCTGTGCCGCATTATGATCTTCAATGAAGAGATTACCGTGAATGGTGAAATATGTGATGACCCTAGTGCCATGTTTGATTTGCAAGATTTAAGCTATACTGTTAAAGGCGAAGCTTGGGACTACAAAGCAAAATCCTACTTAATGCTCAACAAACCAAGCAATTACGAATGCTCACACAAAACGCAGCACCACCCTACCGTTTACAGCTTGTTGCCTCACCCGCTCATCGTGCGTGACGTACAAACGGTTGGTCGCTTAGATGAAGACACTACCGGTTTAGTGTTGATCTCAGATGATGGCCAGTTCATTCATAAGATGAGCTCACCCAAACATAAAGTACCTAAGGTATACGAGGTTACTTGTAAGCACCCTGTAAATGATGAACAAATGGCACATATTTTAAGTGGCGTGCAATTAGTCGATGAAGACGCACCCATTGCCGCACTAGCATGCACCCGCATCACAGACAACATCATCCACATGACCCTAGCCGAAGGTAAATACCACCAAGTAAAACGCATGGTAGCGGCCATTAGCAACCGTGTTGAGGGGCTAAAGCGGATTCAAATCGGTAAGTTAGTGCTGCCAGACGATTTAAAAGAAGGTGAATGGCGTTGGTTGACTGATGAGGACATGGCCAACTTGAGTAAAGAAAATAATTAACCTTACCACTTAAAATAGCAATACTCTTAAGGATTCAACCATGATCATCACCCCATTCTATGCAGCCTTATTAGCATTACTATTTGTAAAGTTAACGTTAAATGTCATCAAAACCCGTAGGCGTGAAAGCGTTGCGATTGGCGACGGTAACAACCCTGCCCTACAGCGCGCCATTGGCGTGCATAATAACTTTGCACAGTATGTACCCATTAGCTTGTTGCTCATTGCTTTTCTTGAATTACAAGCAGCACCCAACATTGTTATTCATATGCTTGGCCTCAGCTTACTCGTGAGTCGATGTATGCATGCTTATGGGCTAGCCAAAACAAAAGAGAACTTTAAAATCAGAACCATTAGCATGGTGGCAACCATCTCAATCATTTTGGCAGCAGCCATTTACTTAATAATCAGTACCGGCTTAAACGCTGCATTTCCAAACTAAAATAAGCTGCATTCTCAGCCCAATCGTTAATCTTTGAATTAAGTTATATAAAATGAATGTATTCCCACGATCTAACCTTACTGGCCTGAATTAAACTAATGACAAATTAATTATTTGCAGGATTTTTCATGGCGGCTAGCATTATCAAACCAGAAGACGAAAGTTTCATCGTTCGCAACAAAAAGGCAGTGCTTCAAATACTCAACGGCCTTAAAAATGATGCAACTGATTTAAAAATCTCTTTTAATGATGGTAAAGAAGATTACATCACCCCAATTATTGATGTGGATGTTGATAACAATATGATTTTATTTGACATGTCGATTGATGCGGCATTCAACAAACGCCTGCTGGCCAGTAATAAAATTGGCATTTTAAAAGACTCTGGCATTCGTGTTAAATGGGAGTCTGATCAACATTCATTGGTGACGCTAACAGACGGCAATGCACTCCGTGTCGAGTTGCCAGAAGTAATCGTACGCCTACAGAGACGTGAACTGTTCCGCTTGCCAACTCCCATGCTAAAACCAGTTGTCTGCTTTATGCCTGTACCCAACATACTGACACCTAACAAAAACGATATCATTGAATATGACTTGGTTGATGTAAGCTTAGGTGGCGTTGGCTTAGTCGTTAAAAAAAGCTTACACCCAGGCATTAAAGTCGGTGATCAGTTTGAAAACTGTAAAATCAATTTCCATGGTGCTGGTGAGGCGTCATTAACTTTACAAGTTAGAAATATTATCCCTATCGAATCAAAAAGTAAAAAGCAGCAATACCGTATTGGTTTAGAGTTTATTAAGCCAAGCCGCGGTAATGAAGGCATTATTCATAAATATACGTTCGACTTAGAACGCGCAATGCTCGCTGAAAAAAGCACTCGCTTTTAATGATATAAGGGTTAACTGATTCATTCTCTGAGGTTTATAATGGGTCACCTAACCTTATATTGAAAGCATCATCAAGATGAAACAGTTGCGCTGGTTTACCCTTCTACTAAGCTTCATCGCATTAACTGCCTGCATGGGCGCGCCTAAAGGTGCAAACATCGTTAAAAGTGTTGATGCATCACAATATCTTGGTACGTGGTATGAAATAGCACGGTTAGACCATTCATTTGAACGCGGCTTAAGTCATGTCACCGCTACCTACAGTATGCGTGAAGATGGTGGCATCAAAGTGATTAACCGTGGGTTTGATCAAACAAAAAATAAATGGCAGGAAGCCATCGGTAAAGCCTACTTTCTCGACCCACAAAATGCAGATGATACATTTACTGGTCGTTTAAAGGTTTCATTCTTCGGCCCGTTTTATGGCGCTTATAATATTATTTCGCTAGACCAACCGTACTATAACTACGTAATGGTCAGCGGCCCTAATTTAGATTACCTTTGGATAATGGCTCGCACACCGCAGCTCACCTACCCCATTAAACAAGAATTAATCTCTCAAGCTAAAGCACTAGGCTTTGCAACAGATAAACTCATTCACGTAGAACAATCACACGAAATTATTCAATATGATGCTGGGCCACACGTGATTGAATAGTAATGTTAGTAGTCAGCACTTGACTACTCTTTTTTCAAGGCAGTTAACTGGTAGCCGGCTGATTTTAATTGCTGAATTAGCCCACCTTCACCCGCAAGGTGAGAGGCACCAACCGCAACAAATACCTTTTGCATTTTAGCTTCTTCAACCACCCGCTTTACCATTAATGCATTGCGGTTAACAATCAAGCGTTGCTGCATTTTTTGCCATAAGGGCTTTGGTAACATGTTCCCAGTAATCGCTTCATCTAATTTGAGTACCGTTTCACCATTGCCGCTAAGGTAAGCGTTTAACAATGATTCAAAGTCACGTTCTTTCACTTCAGCTGAGCGATTCAATACAGCACGCAACATCACCAACTGCTCTTCCCGCGTAAAGTCATCCATCACACCAAAGTGCTCTTGGGTGTCTTCAATGCCAATCACTTGTTTACCAAGCTCTTCAGCTTTTACCATGAGTAAGTTATCTTGCGCAAAAGGCGTGAGTGGACGAGGTGAGTCAAAAATCACCGCTAACAACCACGGTTTCATATGCATGGCCGCTTCGCGGTGCATGACATGAAAGTCAGCTAAAGCATAGACTTGATCTAATTCACCTTCGGTAAGAGACTCACTTAACTTTTCTTCAGTCATCAATAAGCCTTGATCAGAAGGCGCTAAGGTTTCCATCATAAAAGCATCACTGGCAGCTATTGCATCAAAGGTTGATTGTGAAAAAGCCGTCGCACGATTGTCATCGGTATGAATCGTGCCAAACAAATAGATTGTGTTAGCCGTTGGGGATTCAGCTTTCCAAAACAAGCTCGTTTGCGCTTGTACTGCTGGTGAAGTAAAGGCGATGAAAGAAGTCATCGCGATGGTGGTCATCATTGTTTTAAGTGTCATCAGTATTGGCACCTTTAATCGTAGTTAAACTTTAAAATGCAAATAACTTAATGACACCTAAAAACAATTAAGAATATTTGCGCTTATTCTCTGACACGCGTCGAGGCCTTCTAGTTCGCTCTAATGGCTTGCCTTTTACAGTCGTCACCGGTTTTGTCGATAATGGCTGCCAAGTTGGAATCAAATGTTGCTTACCATTGCCAATTAAATCTTCTCGGCCCATCTTCTTCAGTGCTTCACGGAGCATCGGCCAGTTGTTAGGGTCATGGAAACGAACAAAGGCTTTATGCAGCTTACGTACATTACCTGCTTTAGGAATCACCACATCCTCTGAATCTTGCGTGACTTTACGTAACGGGTTTTTACCAGAGTGATACATCGCCGTTGCCATCGCCATTGGCGTTGGTGTGAAGTTTTGCACTTGATCTAACTTAAAGTCATATTTTTTCAACCAAAGCGCTAGGTTCAACATATCTTCGTTTGTCGCACCTGGGTGCGATGCAATAAAGTATGGAATCAAGTATTGTTTTTTACCCGCTTCATCACTGAATTTTTCAAACATCGCTTTAAATTCATCATAGGCACCCCTGCCCGGCTTCATCATTTTGTTTAATACATTCTCTTCAGAATGCTCAGGCGCAATTTTTAAATAGCCGCCCACATGGTGTTGCACAAGTTCTTTCACATACTCAGGTGATTTAACTGCTAAGTCATAACGCAAACCTGAACTCACCAGAATTTTCTTAACGCCTTTAATGTTACGCGCTTTGCGATATAGCTGAATCAACGAGCTATGGTCGGTATTCAAGTTCTCACACACTTCAGGGTACACACAGCTCATTTTACGGCAGCTTTGTTCAATCTTTTCAGATTTACAAGCAATGCGATACATATTGGCCGTTGGGCCACCAAGGTCTGAAATCACGCCAGTAAAGCCATCGACTTTATCGCGAATTTCTTCAACCTCTTTTAAAATAGAACCTTCTGAACGGCTTTGAATAATACGGCCTTCATGCTCAGTAATACTACAGAACGTACAACCGCCAAAACAGCCGCGCATAATATTCACTGAGAATCTAATCATGTCCCATGCTGGAATTTTGGCATCGCCATAATCGGCATGCGGCTTACGTGCATAAGGCATGTCGTACACATAATCCATTTCTTTAGTGGTGAGTGGAATCGGTGGTGGGTTTAACCACACTTCACGATCACCATGCTTTTGCACTAATGCGCGCGCATTACCCGGGTTTGCTTCTAAATGCAGCACGCGGGAGGCATGTGCATATAACACTGGGTCTTTTGCAACTTCTTCAAAGTCTGGCAAACGCACCACTTGTTTTGATCTATCGGCTTTTGGCTTTCTTGGGCGCCGAGTACTTGGCACAATTTCAATGGCCTTTACGCCTTCTGGCAACGGCGCATCTTTACCTTTTGCTTCATCCGTTGCACAGCTTGCATCGCCCTTACCCATTTTCATTTCGTAAGGGTCGACAGGTTTTTCTACTTTGCCCGGTCGGTCTAACTTAGTACTTTCAATTTCATCCCAACCTTCAGGGATTTTTTTACTTAAAAAGGCCGTACCGCGAATGTCTTTAATTTCGCGTACATTTTCACCCTTAGCAATACGGTGAGAAATTTCAACCAATGCTCGCTCAGAGTTACCATAAAGTAAGATATCTGCTTTTGAATCGACTAAAACACTGCGGCGGACTTTATCTGACCAATAATCATAATGCGCAATACGACGTAAACTCGCCTCAATACTACCAATAATCAGTGGCACATCTGAATACGCTTCACGGCAACGTTGTGAATAAACCAATACGGCACGGTCTGGCCGTTTATTCGGTGCTGCATGTGGCGTATAAGCATCATCACTACGAATTTTACGATCGGCCGTATAACGGTTCACCATACTATCCATGTTGCCCGCGGTAATACCAAAGTATAAGTTTGGCTTACCTAACACCTTAAATGGGTCAGCATTTTTCCAATCTGGTTGGGCAATGATACCCACGCGGAAGCCCTGCGCCTCAAGCAAACGGCCAACTAAAGCCATGCCGAAACTTGGGTGATCAATATAGCAAGCACCTGTGACTAAAATGATGTCGCAACTATCCCAGCCAAGTTCGTCCATTTCTGCACGGCTCATCGGTAGCATAGGTGCTGTGCCAAATCGCTTCGCCCAATAAGGACGGTACGATTGAATTGGCTTAGCCAGCATGGTGGTATATTGTTCCAAGGTAAACTCTATTTTTTTTAAATTAGAGTGCATTTTACGCGCTAATGGTTTGATCTAAAAGCACTTTACAACTTTGTTCTAATTTTGTACCGATAAGTGCTGATCAAAAATCAGTATAAATTGAAATAAATAATTTAAAATGGATGCTATATCCATTGAAATACCCTAAAACCGATAGGAAGAAGCAACATGCGTACAGAACAATATTCAGTGACAGGGTTAACCTGTGGTGGCTGTGTTGCTATGGTCAAAAGTATACTGAGCGACCATGCCGAAAATGTGATTGTCACACTTGACCCACCCTTAGCCACACTTGCAAATCCAAGTAGTAGCTTTGCAGAAATGAACCAAGCCCTTGGTGAAAAATATACTTTAATGGCTAGAGAGGTCATTAAAGAAGCCGCGCCTCCCGTTAGTGACAATGTAAACGCACCTGAATCAAGCTGGCTTGCGACTTACTACCCATTACTCCTCATCATTGGATTTATCACGCTTGTTTCAGTGCTAGCTCAATTGACGCCTAGCAATATCGACCAACCGTTTGATGTAAATCAATGGATGATGCATTTTATGGCTGGCTTCTTTTTAGTCTTCTCATTTTTTAAACTACTAGACATTCAAAGCTTCGCCTCCAGCTACGCCATGTACGACTTACTAGCCATGCGCGTCAATGCTTATGGCTTACTCTACCCTTTTATTGAACTCGGGCTTGGCATTGCCTACTTACTGGCATGGCAACCGACATTCATCAATGCCTTTACTTTTGTTGTGATGGCTTTTTCAAGCATTGGTGTGATTCGTAGCGTAATCAATCAACAAAAGATTCGTTGTGCTTGCTTAGGTAGCGTTTTCAACTTGCCGATGAGCACTGTGACGATTATTGAAGATTTAGCCATGGCAGGCATGGCCTTATTCATGTTAATCAAGTAGGCTTTCGAAACATGAGCAACGCCTATTATCAACTTGAAACTGGACGGGTCGCCTACTTAGAGGCTGACTGCCCTTTTCCACCACTCAATGATGCGCTGACAGAGCCTAATGGCTTACTTGCCATTGGTGGCGCACTGACTCAAACTCGCTTACTAGATGCTTACAAAAAAGGCATTTTCCCATGGTTTACAGAAACAGAACCGGTGATGTGGTGGAGCCCTAGCCCACGCATGGTACTGTTTACGGATGAACTTAAAGTATCAAAGTCATTAGCGAAAGCCATTAAAAAACAACCATTTACAATCAAGTTTAACACTAACTTCAGAGGTGTGATTAGCGCTTGCAGCCAAACACCGCGTGATGGCCAAGATGGCACTTGGATTACTGAAGACATTATTAACGCCTACTGCCAACTGCATGAAGCTGGCCATGCTATTTCAGCTGAAGCTTGGGATGGTGATACATTGGTGGGAGGCTGTTACGGCATTAAAATAGGCAATATGTTTTATGGCGAGAGCATGTTTCATCACGCAACCGACGCCTCAAAAATCGCCTTTGTTGCTATGGTACAAAAACTACAAGCAGATGGCGTACCCTTAATCGACTGCCAAATGAAAACAACGCACCTAGCCAGCTTTGGTGCACGTGAAATTTCACGCGAGGCTTTTCTTGAGCAGTTGAGTATCCATACCAACGCAGACCAATCTCATCATGACGCAGACTAGCAACCAGCCAACTGAAGAACCCGTTCAGAAAGTACAGCTTTATGTCACCACGGGTTACACCTGTGGTTACAAAGCCGCCAAAATGGCACAAAGTTTAATTGCCACCCCGCAACACCTAGTAGATACCGACATTTACAGCCAACTGATTACACAAGGTTTCAGGCGCAGCGGTTTGCATGTCTACCGCCCACACTGTGAAAACTGCCAAGCTTGTATTCCAGCACGTGTACCGGTAAGCACTTTTCAAATAAGCCGCAGCCAAAAACGCGCCTTTAAATTACACAAAAACCTGACCACCACTATTTTACCCATTGGCTTCCACCAAGCACATTTCGACTTATATACAACTTACCAAGCGGCACGCCATAGCGAGCCTGAGATTGAAGACAAAGACTCAGACACACCAGAAGACAAAGAAGAGAATGCAGTCACACAATATAAAAACTTCATTTGCCAATCACATACCGATAGTTTGCTCGTGGAATTTAAAGAAGACGGTGTGCTAAAAATGGTGAGTGTGATTGACCTTGTACACGATGGCATTTCAGCGGTCTATACGTTTTACGACACCAGCAACCCAAAAGCGAGCTGCGGCACTTATAACGTGATATGGCAAATCAACTGGGCAGCATCGCACCACTTTGAATACGTATACCTAGGCTATTGGATTGAAGACAACGCTAAAATGGCTTACAAAAACAATTTTCAACCGCTTGAAAAATACAATAACGGTCAATGGCTGTTAGCAAGCACCCCTTAAATAGGACAAGCCTTCAACTCTTCAAGCACCAATTGGTAAGACATTGGTGAGTCAATTTCCATCTGCGCTTTAGTAATGTTTTGAAATAGCTGCTGCATCATTGGGTCAATTGTCCCAATGATCCAATTTCTTAAATCAGCATCTGCTGCTTGCGCCGAATCATATAACCGCGGTACTGAAAACTTAGCCTGTAACGGTTTCTGCATTAAGCTAATTCCGCCCTTTAAATGCGTACGCCATGTATTCACATGCTCCATTTCATGCGCGCGAATCAAATTTAACTTGCAAGGGCTTTTAAGTAGTTCATGTGCCAAATACACCGTCATGTCAGAAAAGCCAGCTTTTACAGTCACGCGTGGCACAATGCATACTTTGCCACCACGCAAGTTAATGCGCGCCCTATTCACTTCATATTGCACTTCAGGCTTTCCTCTTGTGAGGCCGTATACCGTTTGGTTTGGGAACTGGCTTTTTTTCGCCAAACGCTTCACCTCCTCTTTTGATTGTGTCGTGAGTTCTTTTACCGCTGGTTCGGTAAAGTCCATTTTGACAGAGGCATGCGGCACAAGCTTTTCACAACGCGGGTCAAGTGCGGCAGCGTTAACCGCCTGACTCATCAAAGCACCCAATACTAAACAATAAGTCATTATTCTTGTCATGTTTTTCAAACTTCACTTCCCTTCACTTTTGACCAAAATGATAACACTATTTACTTGATCGACTTTTTCACCATCAAATTGATGCGCTGCCGCCCACGTGATGCGCTTTAAAATGCTACAATTCTGCATTAAATAAATTATTGAAATACTCAAGACTTTGAAAAAACTAGTCATTTTCGGTGTCGGCCTAATTGGTGGCTCAGCCGCCTTAGCACTCAAAAGCAAAC
>JAWUXH010000052.1:0-48307 GCA_034111445.1 Methylophilaceae bacterium
GAATCACTATTTAAAATATTTAAACATGTATAGAGCGATACGGTTTTACCTGAACCAGTAGGGCCAGTCACGAGTACTAAGCCATAAGGGCGATTCACGGCGTTGAGTAGGTTCTCTTTTTGGTCAGGTTCATAACCCAGCGCTTCAATACCCAATGTGGCACTTGTTGGGTCTAAAATACGCATCACGATTTTTTCACCGTGAATGAGCGGTAATGTACTCACACGAAAGTCAATCGTGCGTGTTTTAGACATAATGAGCTTCATGCGCCCATCTTGTGGAATCCGTTTTTCTGAAATATCAAGGTTGGAAATGACCTTAACGCGAGAGACTAACTTATCTTTAATCGCGAGTGGTGGTTGTGCAACATCTTCCAACACGCCGTCAATACGATAGCGTACGCGGTAAAACTTTTCATAAGGTTCAAAGTGAAGGTCGGACGCGCCCATATTAATGGCGTCTAACAACATTTTATTTAAGAACTTAACAATTGGGGCATCATCCACCTCAGCTGTTTGCTCATCCTCTGCTTCAGTGCTTACCTCAGGTGTTTCTAAATCAAAGTCATCATGTTCTAAAAAGCTGTTTACGCTGTCTTCAACATCTTCAGTAATGGTGTTTATTAGCGCCATTAGCTTGTCATCTTCAACCACAATTGGGGCCAATGTCATGCCCATTTGGAACTGTACTTTATCGATGGTGCTTAAGTCAGTTGGGTCAGAGATTGCTAAAAATAGAACATTACTCCGTGTTTTTAAACCCATCACATGCTGACTTAACATTAAGTCAGCATCTATTTTTTTCGCTGGTAAATAGTCTGCTTCAAACGCGTCTAAATTGAGGTAAGGAAATCCGAATGCGCGCGCTGAGGTTTCAGCAATGGCTTTTGCATCTAACTTACCACTTTTAATGAGTTGCGTAATAAAAGGTATTTTTGATGCATCTGCGGCCATTTGTATGGTGCGCGCATCTGCTTCTGAAAGAAGAGACTCTTGAATCAGCGTGCGAGCTAAACCATGCAATTGAATTGTGGGCGTTTCAGTCGACATAAGTAGGGCGTTTAAATGACACTATTTCCTGTTAATTGTGCTTAATACTGCCAATAATATATTGTTCATTCATGGCAATATTGACGAATATAGCAAAGGGTACATTGAATCTTTATGCGAGCATCTTTCAAAGTGAAGGGGAAAATGACACCTTTTAAGTGTTACTAAATGTTAATAAAACGTAAAAAAGTGCTTGACAAGTTTTGGCTAGCGAATTATAAATACACTTCGTGTTTGAGTTCGAGTAATGGTATTGATCCTCAATTGATGGTTTTTCTTGAGTCAAACTTTATTCAAAAGGGTATTTTAGCCCTAACGTAAAAAATGTAAGGAATGTGGAAATGGCAACAGGAACAGTAAAATGGTTTAACGACGCTAAAGGTTTTGGTTTTATTACACCAGATGACGGCGGTGATGATTTATTCGCACACTTTTCAGCTATTGTTGATAATGGCTATAAAAGTCTTAAAGAAGGCGAGCGAGTAACATTTGAATTAACTGAAGGCCCAAAAGGTAAGCAAGCTTCAAATATTGAAAAAGCTGCTGATTAAGTTACACATTCAAAGTAAACACATTATTTGAAAAGATAATAAAAAAATGGCTCGTTTGATAACGGGCCGTTTTTGTTTATTGAACGCTTAAGCGTACTTTGTAATACATATTAGTCATTATGTCGCCACCAAATTAACGGGTGTTAGGTAGTTGTGCCTACCGTTTGTGGTGCCATCGGCTTCTACGAGTCATATTGAGTGACGTGTTGAGTGTGCCTAAAACATTACTGATGCGTCTGATTTCTTCAGTGCACCCAATACCCTCCGACTTGATCTACCAGAGCATTATAGCTGTAGACATCATTCAAGTTTAATTCAGTCACAACATCACATTCTTCTCTGTGTGACATCAAAAACGATGTCATCATCCCCAATAAATGGGATAATCGGCCTGTCAGCGACATTTACCTTAATGTAGGCACTGGCTGCAAATTTTGATTCCATCGAGTACTTTCTAAAACATGATCATTTTATTTAACAAACCTTTTAATGTGGTTTGCCAGTTTAGCCCCCATGAAGTAGCCGAAGGTAAAGTAGGCCACGCTACGTTAAAAGATTTTATCCCCATTCCAAATGTGTATGCGGCAGGCCGCTTAGATACTGATTCAGAGGGACTGTTAATTTTGACCGACGATGGGGCTTTACAGCATCGCTTAAGTCATCCAAAACACAAAGAAGTGAAAACGTATTGGGTGCAGGTCGAAGGGGCAGCCACTGATGACGATTTATTGCCGCTATTACAAGGCGTTAAGATTGCAGATTATGTGACAAAACCTGCCAAAGCCTGTGTGATCGATGAGCCTAAAGGTTTATGGCTAAGAAACCCTCCTATTCGTGAGCGTAAAAACATTCCAACCACTTGGCTTGAAATACAGATTAGTGAAGGTAAAAACCGCCAAGTGCGAAAAATGACGGCTAAAGTGGGTTTTCCAACTTTACGATTAATTAGAGCTTCAATTGGCGCTTATTCGATAGACGGTATTGCTTCCGGTGAATATAAAATATTGGATCATTCAATGGTTAAATAAATTCCAAATCTACACAAATTGAAACCAGTTGTTATTTTTAGACATGCCTGTTGTGAAAATGCAGGATACCTCGGTGCTTTTCTAAAGCAGCGTAATATCCCTTGGGATGAAGTACGGTTAGATTTGAATGTAGCCATCCCACAAGATGTTTCTGCTTATAGCGGTGTTGTGTTGATGGGTGGTCCAATGAGTGTGAATGATGACTTGCCATGGATTCAACCAACACTTAATTTTATCCAGTCTGCTTTTACGTTAGATATTCCCGTATTAGGGCATTGTTTAGGTGGCCAATTAATGAGTAAGGCACTTGGTGCCGCGATCACTCAAAATCCAGTGCAAGAGATTGGTTGGGGTAAAGTTGATGTTGTTGACCATCCATTAGCAAAAGATGGTTTGGTGATGATCCAGATTTCCTCAGTTTTCATTGGCATAGTGAGACGTTTGACCTCCCAGATGGCGCGACACACTTACTCAGTAGTGCGCATTGTCGTCATCAAGCATATGTCATTGGTAAGCACTTGGCGATGCAATGCCATATAGAAATAACCCAAGAGATGATTGCACAATGGTGTGAAATTTGGTTACCAACTTTGCAAAGTGAACGGGCAATACCATCCATACAAACATACGAACAGATCAATGAGCGTATTCAGGCGAAAGTTAAATCGCTCAATATGCAAGCACATTACACTTATAGCCAATGGGCTAAAGGCTTGGTTTTATAGTGTGTGCGTTAAGCCTTATGGTAAAATTCCTTATTATTCAATTTTAGAGATTTTTCATGTCTGGTAATACTTTCGGCAAACTATTTACCCTTACTTCATTTGGTGAGTCACATGGCCCCGCAATTGGTGGTGTGATTGATGGGTGCCCGCCAGGCTTGGAAATCTGTGCAGAAGACCTGCAAGTGGATTTAGATCGACGCAAACCTGGCACTTCTCGCCATGTGACGCAACGTAAAGAGTCAGATACTGTTGAAATTTTATCCGGTGTGTTTGAAGGTAAAACAACGGGTGCGCCAATTGGTTTGCTTATTCGTAATAACGATCAACGTAGTCAAGATTACGGCAAAATTATGGACACGTTTCGTCCAGGCCATGCTGATTATACTTACCAACAAAAATACGGTATCCGTGATTACAGAGGCGGTGGACGTTCAAGCGCACGTGAAACAGCAGTACGCGTTGCAGCAGGCGCTGTGGCAAAAAAATGGCTTAAAGAAAAGTATGGCATTCAAATTCGCGGCTTCCTTAGCCAGTTAGGTGAAATTGATATTCCTTTCGAAAATTGGGATGCATTAAATAATCCTGAGAATAAATTATTTTCACCAAACATGACGATCATGCCTGAGTTGGAAGCGTACTTAGATAAGATTCGAGGTGAACGAGATTCAGTTGGTGCTAAATTAACGGTAGTGGCCGAAAATGTACCAGTGGGCTTTGGTGAACCTATTTTTGATCGTCTTGATGCTGAAATTGGCTATGCCATGATGGGCATTAATGCGGTTAAAGGTGTTGAGGTTGGTGCTGGATTTGATTCTGTTGCGCAGCGCGGTAGTGTGCATTCTGATGAATTAACTCCAGATGGTTTCGCAACCAATCATGCAGGTGGTATTTTAGGCGGCATTTCAAGTGGACAAGACATTAGCGTGAATGTCGCTTTCAAACCAACTTCAAGCATCCCGCAACAGCGTAACTCCATTAATAAAGCAGGTGAGCCTGTCATGATGCAAACAAATGGTCGCCATGACCCATGTGTGGGTATTCGCGCAACACCTATTATTGAGGCTATGTTAGCTTTGGTGCTGGTTGATCATGCGTTACGCCATCGCGGACAAAATGCAGATGTTCAACAAAATGTGCCCACTATTTAACTGATACACCTTTAGGCTAGTCCAACACAACATACGATATTGAGTTCAAAAACTGAGCGCAATTTCGTATGTCATCACACCCAATCGAAAAGAGTCATCTTTGCGCGACGCCTTACATTTAAACTTATCACGGTTTTATTTTACCTATTACTTCTTTGTGGGGGCTTTCGTCCCGTATTGGGGTTTGTATTTACAATCAGAAGATTTTTCAGCATCTGATATTGGTATTCTCATGTCGTTGTTTCAAATTAGCCGTATCTTCGCGCCTAACTTTTGGGGCTGGCTAGCTGATCATACTGGAAAGCGTGTCCAATGGATTCGTTTAACCGCATTGCTAGGTTTACTTGGGTTCAGTGCGGTATTTTGGGTTGAAGGGTTCTTTTGGCTATTCTGTGTGATGGCGGCACTGAGTTTATTTACTAGCTCAACCATTCCACTTGCCGAGTCACTCACCTTAGCGCATTTATCGAATAACAAGAATGAAAACGATTATAGTCGCATCCGAATGTGGGGCTCACTAGGCTTTATTGTTGCCTCAGTTGTGTTAGGTTATTTAATTGATCTATATAGTATTCGCGTGTTGTTATGGTTTTTACTGGCAGTCCAGCTAACCCTTTATATGCTGACGTTTCGCTTGCCAGATGCCAAAGTAGAACCACATGAGCATGACCATTTTTCAATTTGGCAAATATTAAGGCAGCCCAATGTGATTGCGTTGCTCATTGGTTGCGCAATGATGGTAACAGCGCATGGCGTACTCTATAATTTTTACTCAATCTATCTAAGTAACCATGGTTATAGTAAAGCGCTTATAGGCGTGTTGTGGTCTATTGGCGTGGTGTGTGAAATTGGTGTATTTATGTTGATGCCAAAATTAATGTCACGTTTTAGCCTTAAACAAATCATGATGGCAAGTTTACTGATTGCTGTATTACGTTTTGCAATGATTGGAATGGCAATCGATCAGTTATGGATTATGGTGCTGGCGCAAACGCTACATGCTGCAACCTTTGGGAGTTTTCATGCCGCCAGTGTCCATGCCGTCACACTATTCTTTAACGGCCGTCATCAAGCCAAGGGTCAGGCGATCTACAATAGTGTTGCCTATGGTATTGGAGGCACAATTGGTGGGGTAGCAGGTGGCTTTGCGCTTGAGTACTTAGGCGGGCAGATGACCTTTGCACTTTCTGCAATATTCCCGTTAATTGGCTTTTGTGTGATTGGCTTAGGTTTAAAGTTAAATAAGCTGCATTAATTGAATGATTATTTTCAGCATGGACAACCATGCCATTTTAATAAAACAGTACAGTGGACAATTATTAATTTAAAATAAAAGTCTTAAAGGTGTTTATATTCAGAGCTTCTGAGCTTTGATATGCATTTATAATTGATTTATAAATCAAGGTTGAATCTGTAGTAAATGTTTATAACTATAGAAAAACATTGTAATGAACAGGGGGCTGCTTAGTACCTTTAAAGCATACTAAACATTGACTTGATTAAGTTACTTTTTTGAATCTAGAGGAATAATTAATGCGTAATTTGTATATTTTGGGGCCAACAAATAAGAATAGTGAGTATATTGGTCTTTGGCAATTGCATCCGTTCACTTTATTCAAAAAAGAACTTCGTGACGCCGGGTACAACGTGATCAGAAAACATGCACGAACATGTCAAGAGATTAGTAACCTAACAAAGGATCTTGAACAGCCAGATATTATCGCTATTCGTCCAGATTGGACTGAAAATCCAAATGACGTACTCAATTTATGTAAAAATCTAAGAGATAATTATTTTGACTCAAAAATCATAATGATTGACCCCTTTGATCAATCTAGTAGTCGTTTTTTTGAGTCGCTGCCATACCTTAATGCAATGGTTAAGTACCTAAGCTTAAAAGACAAAAAACTATATTTGGCTGACTATGCTGCAGGTGTTTATGCAGTGCAAAAACTAAAGGATGATTTTGGTGTGTCACCATCTGATGATTGGTCAGTTAGATCTACCGTTGAAAAGGGACAAGAGCATAAAATTGTGACCGGTAGTTTTTGTATTGAGCCAAAGCTAATCAAAAAAATTAAGTCGCCAATCAATAAATGGCTATTAGGAATGAAGGATAAAAATATTAGCTTGTTTTGTCATATGTCTTGCGGCAAGCGTGATGATTTGGAATGGTATGGAAAACACAGGGTTAAAGCTGTAGAGCAACTAAAAAAACTTAGTAGATATAATATTTCTGTTGAGGCCGAATACTTGGGCGAGCCCAGGATATCAAGTAAAGAATACGTTAAACGTCTTAAAGCATCCAAATTAGTTTACTCACCACTCGGATGGGGAGAAGTGACAATGAGGGCCTATGAGGCTTTGGCAAATCAAAGTTTATTAGTTCAACCAGACATAAGCCATTTAGATATGTTTCCAAATATCTTTGTCCCTAATGAAACATACATACCGGTCAAGTGGGATTTAACTGACCTTGCTGAAAAAAGTGAGTATTACATGACACATGAAGCTGAGGCTGCAGAAATTGTGACAAAAGCTAGGGAAGCATTCTTAAATGAGTTTACTGCGGATAGGTTTATCAGCCGTTTTGAAAGAATTTTTAATATGGAGTTATAAGTTAGTTTGCAGGCTTGTTGCTAGGGTTTACTTGGCAGTGAGTACAAATAATCTGTAAACTTAAGCCATTTGAAATGGCTCCCATATAACTAACTAAGATGTTGGAAAAGTAGTGACTATTGTTATTACTAACTATAACAATAGACACTACTTTTTTGAATGTAAATTCAGACTAATAGAGGAGGTTTGGCGGATTGAGTGACCGCAAACTCTTGAAACTTAACTATATTTTTATTTAGACTGTATTTCTTTTAAACAATTTTCTGCTGCTCTTTCACCACTAATAAATGATTCGTCTGTCCAGATATAAGCCCACTCACCATACCTGCCAGCGTACTCTATCCCGATATCATCTAAGTAGCCATGTACAGTTTTTACCGCACTCTCTCTATCTAGGTCGAAAATGATATTTGCCCATGGGATATACATTGCATTTTCAAATACAATTTCGTCATCTTCCTTAAGTAGACCACACTTTTTTAAGTCTCTTATTACATCTGGAATGACTTCATCTGGTTTCTTCTGAAGTGGTTTGTATTTATCAGAGAAATATACTTCAGCCTGAATGCTTCCAAACTCTTTTGCTGCATTGTTTGAAGACAACATGTGAGGGAAGTTCACTCTAGCAAAACAGATATCTTCATCGTAAAAATAACTCCAGTGTGCTTTAGAAATGTCGCGCCGTTTAATACCAATATTGACCACAACGCAAATAGAACATGCAAGTTTAGACGCAGCTTCTTTTACATCATCTGGAGCACCAACAATAAGAGGAATAAGCGCTGGTAATGGAATAGATGAGATCAAGTGATCATATTCTCTTCGTTTTCCATTCGCAAAAGAAACTTCTTTAATTTTAGGATTAATTTCAACAACTTCATGGTCAGTTTCAATATCAGCCATACTGACAAACTTGTCTAGATAAGAAACGAAGCCACCATTTGTTGGATATCTGAAATGAGATATATAGTGTACAAATGGTGTTTCATTCGTTAAAGAGCCTCTAATGACCTCTTTTAGATCTGGTCGGTATAATCTTGGACCTAGCCAATCAGTTGACATTTTTGACGCTGGAACAGTATGATATTTTTCACCGTATTTCATTGGGAAATTCTCAGCAAAAGTATCGCCGTAACTTGCTTTCAACCAATCTTCATAGTGGTTGATAGGCCCATAATCATTATGTTGAGCATGAATAAAATCAGTGATAATGTCTACATTTACTTCGGTAGGTAAGCCGTGTAAATTACACTGAGCTGGGTGTTTTACCCAGTGACCATTCCAATAATTGTCCACGTAAGCATCAATCGTTTCGTATTCTTGTTTGACACTATCTGCAAATATTTCTTGGATACGTTCGATTTTTGTAAATGATATGTGAGGACCTTCGTCAAAAATAAACCCTTGTTCAAATTTGTGTGAAGAAGTATGCCCGCCATAATGAGATCGTTTGTCGTAAATTGTAGGCTTAACTCCCGCTTTATTCAGCTGGTAAGACGCCCCAAATCCGGCTATTCCGGCACCTAGTATGACTACATTACTCATTATTTTCTTCCCATGTTTAATAAATTATTTTTCCACCACTCAATCGTTTGTGCGATGCCTTGCTCTACAGTAAACTTTTGCTTCCATCCCATTGCTTTTAGCTCATCTACCTCTGCAACTACAAATGGTAAATCTGTTTTCGTCGGTGGGATAGCACCAAAATTTAAAAGATGATGTGCGTTTAGTTGATCTGCTACTTGGCTAATCAGCTTTTTTAACGTGATTGGTTGTCCTGATGCAACATTGATTTTTCCTGAGTGTTCGCTTTCTAGTAAAAATGTAATTGCATCTGCTGCATCATCGACATGAAGAAAATCGCGAACCTGTTCCCCATGTGTGAATTTTGCTTCTTGACCATTTAAAATTGAAGTGACAGCAGTTGCGACTAAGCGGGTACTAGACTCGCCAGGCCCATACAAAAAGAAAATTCTTGCCCATGTTGCCTGTATATTTTTGTTCTCAGAGAAGTTAATTAATGCATCACCAAGAGTAGACTTGCATTTACCATAATAGGTATTAGGAGCCAAAGGTGTTTTTCCATTAACACAATAACCATAATTCCAGTCGTACTCTGTGCCTGAACCAATCATTAGAATTCTTTTTCCACCGTGCAATTCGAACTGTTTTAAAAGTTCTAAACTGCTTTGTAGCCAAAGGTAGTTTTCATGCGCATCATACCATTTTCCAGGTGCAACATACCAAGCCAGATGTATAAGTTGAGTTGGTTTAACTTTTTCAATCAAAACACCAATTTCACCATGATTGAGTAAGTCAACTTGATGCCAGTGTAAGTTATCTACTGTAGAGTCAATAAGTGCTGTACTAGTTGCATGCACTTCATAGCCCTTAGCAAGTAATGCTTTCACACACGGCGTGCCAATAAATCCACTTGCACCAGTAATAAGTACCTTTTTATTCATGTTTAATCTTTATTTAAGTATTCAAATTTGACCATAATTCATCTTTCTTTGATAAATTAATAGGCTCTAATGGCCATTCAATATTTAGCGCTGGATCATTCCACCTAACACCAGCCTCAGATTCAGGAGAATAAAACTCCGTAGCCGGGTAGATGATCGCTGTATCGTCAGAAGTGGCTTGATAACCATGTGCAAAGCCTTCAGGTACATATAGCATTGTTCTTTCAGTTTCGTTTAAATGAAATCCTTGCCATTGTAAATAGGTTGGAGATTCTTGTCGTAAATCAACTATTACATCAAAAATAGACCCTTTAATACAACTAATTATTTTAGCTTCCTCATGAGGTGACTTCTGATAATGCAACCCACGAAGAGTGCCTTTTTCAGCATTAAAAGAAGTATTTATTTGGGCTATATTGGGATTAAGCCCTTTTTCTTTTAAGGTTTTTTCGCACCATATTCGGCTAAAGTACCCACGTTCGTCACCAATTTTTACTAGCTCAATAAGATAAGCATCTTTAAATTTAGTATCAAGAAACTTCATTATTCTACCTAACTTTTTTTTAGATTTTACTTTGAAAACGTTGTATTTGCTCAATCGTTTTTGCTTCAATATCACCACTATCCTCGAAAGTCTTATGCCACTCAACAATCCAATCGATAGCAGTATCAAGCTCGAGTTTAGGTTCCCACTCTAACTCTGCTCTTGCTTTGCTACAATCTAATTTAAGGTATTTTGCTTCGTGAGGAGGGACATTATCTGGATTATCTAACTTCCAATGTGCGCCATTAGCCCACTTTTCACATAAACGATCGGCAATCCAAGATACTGGTTGTGCACCATTATCGTGTGGGCCAAAGTTCCATCCACCAAGAAATTCATCACCGTTTTCTCCATGTAGTTTTTCAGCAAGCTTCAAGTACCCGAAAATTGGTTCAAGAACATGTTGCCAAGGTCTAATTGAATTCGGGTTTCGAATGATGACAGTTTCATTATTGCTGATAGCAGAGACTAGGTCTGGAACAAGTCGGTTTTCAGACCAGTCACCGCCACCTATTACATTGCCAGCTCTTCCTGAAGCGAGTTTTATGTTCTCATTATTGAAAAAAGATTGACGATAGCTGGCTGTAAGTAGCTCTGAACATCCTTTACTAGATGAGTATGGGTCAAAACCACCCATGGCTTCATTTTCTCTATAGCCCCAATGCCACTCTTTATTTTCATAACATTTGTCAGTAGTAACGTTAACAACAGTTCTAACTGATTTTGCTTTTCGGATTGCTTCAAACACATGTGCAGTGCCAATTACGTTGGTCATATAAGTACCAACAGGATCATCATAAGAATCAATTACCAGTGGTTGCGCTGCCATGTGAATTACTATTTCTGGTTGCACTGCAACCATCACTTTTTCAATTGCATCTCTATCTGTAATATCGCCTATGTGCGAATTAACTTTACTTTCAAGATTAGTTAGTTTGAAAATTGAAGGTTCTGTGGAAGGGGGTAATGCAAAACCAGAAACTTCTGCACCAAGTTCATTAAGCCAATGGCATATCCATGTACCTTTAAACCCAGTATGCCCCGTTACCAGTACTTTTTTTCCTTTCCAAAACGCTCTCATTCCCAAACCTTCCATGGTGCTTTACCAGAATCCCAAAGTTCCTCAAGATATTGCTTATCACGTAAGGTATCCATTGGCTGCCAAAAACCTGAATGTTTATATGCATTCAGTTCGCCTTCTTGCGCTAACTTTCTTAAAGGCTCTTGTTCCCAAGTTGTTAGGTCATTTTCAATATATTCAATAACTGATGGTTCAAGGACAAAGAATCCTCCATTTACCCAAGCGCCATCTCCTTCAGGTTTTTCTTGAAAGGTTCTAATTTTTGTTTCTTCTTGACCAAGAGCAATTGCACCAAATCGACCTGGTGGTTGAGTTGCCGTTAATGTGGCTTTGCTACCCTGAATTTTATGAAAAGCAACTAATTCGGTGACATCTACATCAGAAACCCCATCGCCATAAGTGAAGCAAAAAGTTTCATCACCAATATACTCTTTAACGCGTTTTAATCTACCGCCTGTAAGCGTATTTTCACCTGTGTCAACCAGCGTAACTTTCCAAGGCTCAGCCTTGTGATCATGTACTTCAATCTGGTTATTGACCATATCAAACGTTACACTTGAGGTTCTTTCAACATAATTTGAAAAAAACTCTTTTATCACATGGCCTTTATAACCACAGCAGACAACAAACTCATTAATGCCATGTTGTGAGTATACTTTCATGATATGCCAAAGAATCGGCATTCCACCGATTTCGACCATAGGTTTTGGTTTGACTGAAGTTTCTTCACTTAGTCTTGTTCCTAGGCCTCCTGCCAATATTACTGCCTTCATTTATAACCCCTAAAATTAGTTAACTAACAAAATAATTTGAATATAAAAATATTTCTTGATTATTTAATTATAAGGTTAAAAAAAAATTCTCAACAGACAAACAAAGATATTATTTGGGCTTTTCTTTTTAACCATATTGATAATATGACTTATAGTCATTATGTGTTTTTTATGTGAGTGTTGCATACATCGACGATATGTAGCGAATTTATCTATTTTTTCAATATTTGTTGAAATTAATTTCAAAAACAGATTTAAGAAAATCGCTCACGTAATTACTGGATTATCTATTCTTAGAATTGTCTTGATCAAATGAATTTGAGACGATATTAGATTCAGTAGGTAACCTAAAGTATTTTGGATAGACTGTTATAAGTTGTTTAAAGAAAATGCTCCATAGTTGGAAGCTATGGAGCAATATTTACTACAATAATTTTTAGTAAAGGAGTTACTTCTTAGATTTTTTTTCTTTAATCAAAAAAGTTACTTTCATTACAACACGGTATTCAGATACTTTGCCGTTCTTAACTTTAACACTTTGATCTTGAACCCAAGCACCTGTAATGTTATCTACAGATTCTGAAGCACGTGCAACACCGTTACCAACTGCATCTTCAAAACTTTTTTTGCTTGATGCAATAATTTCAATTACTTTTGCGACTGTCATTCTACTTCTCCTTGTTGTTGATTGTTTTAGTGGTTAATCGTTTCTTTTATCTCGCTCAATCAAAGCATAAGCACTGTGATTGTGAATACTTTCAAAGTTTTCAGACTCTACAACATATTTAATAATACGTTTTTCATTATTCAGTTGTGCGGCTACATCACGTACCATATCTTCTACAAATTTAGGGTTGTCGTAAGCGCGCTCAGTGACAAATTTCTCATCAGGACGTTTGAGTAAACCATATAATTCGCAAGAGGCTTGTTTTTCAACTAACTCAATAATGTCTTCAATCCAAATAAAGTCATTAATAAGAGCCGTGACAGTCACGTGTGAACGCTGGTTGTGCGCGCCATAGTCGGAAATTTTCTTACTACATGGGCAAAGGCTCGTGACCGGTACTAATACTTTGACCGTGATGTCGAACTTGCCATCATTAATCGCACCAATAAAGGTTACTTCGTAATCTAGTAAGCTCTTCACACCTGAAACAGGCGCCGCCTTATTCACAAAGTAAGGGAATGACATTTCAACATGGCCAGAGTTGGCTTCTAAGCGCTCAACCATTTCACGTAAAATCGTTTCGAATGACTCGACTGAAATGGCTTTCTCGTTCATGTTGAGAATTTCAACAAAGCGAGACATGTGCGTGCCTTTAAACTGCTGAGGTAAGTGCACATACATGTTAAACATTGCAACGGTATGCTGCTCACCGCCTGAACGGTCTTTGACAACCACTGGATGGCGAATGTCTTTAATGCCTACTTTATCGATTGCAATTTTACGCGTATCGACGATGTTTTGAACGTCTTCAATTGCTGCTGGAATAGTTGGTTGAGTCATTTTGTTCCTATCGCCCTAAATCAGGGTTTTATAATATTGTTTTAGTATAACGCTGCACTAAACAGTTGGCTAATCATTGTTTAGTGGCCTTGTTTTTTTACTGCATTAACAGAGTTGATAATACCTTCTGCATTGAGGCCTGATTCGGCCAACATGACTTCATGCACGCCATGCTCGATAAACGTGTCTGGTAGGCCTAATGTGAGTGTTTTAATGTCATGGGAAGGGTTATTCTGACTATTTTGAATGCCTTGTAGTACTTCTAAAACACCTGCACCTGCACCGCCCATTATTGCATTTTCTTCTACAGTCACTATCTGACCATGCGTTTGGGCAATTTGTTCAATCATGGCCGCATCAATTGGTTTTACAAAACGCATATTTACAACGGTAGCATCTAACGTTTCTGCTGCTTCTAAGCATGGTGTTAGCATGCTGCCAAAGCTCAATAACGCGACTTTGTCTGCAATATCGTTAACTGAAGACTCTCTTTTAACTTCAGCTTTTCCTAATGGAAGCGCAGTCATTTTTGACTGTACTTTAGTGCCGTTCCCAGCGCCCCTAGGGTAACGCACGGCAGCAGTACCATCATACTTAAAGCCTGTATATAACATTTGGCGGCATTCATTCTCATTGCTTGGCGCCATAATAATGATGTTTGGAATACACCTTAAGTAAGTGTAGTCAAAACTACCAGCATGGGTTGGACCATCGGTTCCCACTAAACCTGCACGGTCAATGGCTAGTAGCACGGGTAAATTTTGTAATGCAACGTCATGAATCAACTGATCATAAGCACGCTGTAAGAAGGTGCTGTAAATAGCAACGACTGGTTTTAAACCATCACACGCCATACCTGCGGCAAAGGTGAGTGCATGTTGCTCGGCAATGCCGACATCAAAATAGCGCTTTGGGTGTTTTTGTGCAAACGCATTTAAGCCTGAGCCATCACACATCGCAGGTGTAATACCAATCAGGCGATCATCAGCATCTGCCATATCGACTAACCAATCACCAAATACTTGTGAGTAGGTTTTTTTAACAGGCTGTTTTGCCCCACTTTTAATGGCATCACCACTAAAAGGATCGAACTTGCCAACACCATGAAACTTATTAGGGTTGTCTTCAGCTGGATTAAATCCCTTACCTTTTTTGGTCACAATGTGTAAAAACTGCGGTCCATTTAAGGCTTTAATGTTTTTTAAAGTTTCTACTAGTGTTTCGATGTCATGGCCATCGACTGGACCGATATAGTTAAAGCCAAACTCCTCGAAGAGGGTGCCTGGCATTACCATGCCTTTCATGTGTTCTTCTGCACGCTTTGCAAACTCTTTAACTGGTGGCACTGCGGATAAGATTTTTTTGCCAGACATTCTGACATTGCCATAAAAGCGGCTAGATAATAATTTGGCTAAATAATTATTCAGTGCGCCAACATTGTTTGAAATGCTCATGTCGTTATCATTCAAAATAACAATGACGTTTGCATCCATATCACCAGCATTGTTCAGCGCTTCAAAAGCCATGCCGGCAGTCATGGCACCATCACCAATAATCGCTACTGAACGGCGTTTAGACCCTGTTACTTTAGCTGCAACGGCCATGCCTAATGCAGCTGAAATTGAGGTGCTAGAGTGACCAGTACCAAAAGCGTCATATTCACTTTCAACCCGACGCGGAAAACCTGCAATGCCATTTGGCTGGCGTAGTTTAGCCATTTCTTCACGGCGGCCTGTGAGTATTTTATGTGGATAGGTTTGGTGACCAACATCCCATACTAAGCGGTCATCAGGCGTGTTGAATACGTAATGCAACGCAACAGTCAGCTCCACAACACCTAAGTTAGAAGCTAAATGACCACCTGTTTTAGCAACACTTTCAATTAAAAATTGGCGCAACTCTTGAGACAAACCTAAAAGGTCATGTTGCTTTAATGCGCGTAACTGCCGCGGGGAATTAATTTTATTGAGAATCGCAGTCATGTGTTTAAAAACTTCTTTGCATAATTAATTCGGCTAACTCACGAAGGCGTAGTGCATCATCACCAAATGGTTTGATGGCAATTAACGCTTCTGAATAAAGTTGTTGAGCGTGTGCTTTTGCAGCGTCTAGGCCAAGTATCGTGACGTAAGTCGGTTTGTTACTTAACGCATCTTTACCGGCTGTTTTACCCAACACAGCACTATCAGCTTCAACATCTAAAATATCATCAACAACTTGGAATGCTAAGCCAATGTTTTTAGCATAAATAGCCATTGCATTGATTTGTGTTTGGCTACCGTTGGCAGCCCCTAATGAAACGGCTGCTTGAATGAGCGCACCTGTTTTTAAGTGATGCATTGCTTCTAACTCAACTTGTGTCAGTGGTTTGCCAACAGATTCTAAATCAATGGCTTGGCCGCCAGCCATACCAATGATGCCTGAAGCACGGGCAAGAATATTAATTAAACGTACTTGTAGGGCCGCATCTTCGGTTAAGCTGGGATTCGATAGTATGTAAAAAGCCATGCTTTGTAGTGCATCACCGACCAGTAAAGCCGTCGCGTCGTCATATTGCTTATGGCAGCTTGGTTTGCCGCGCCTTAAATCGTCATCATCCATGCACGGCATATCGTCATGCACAAGTGAATAAGCATGAATCATTTCTACGGCAGCAGCACCTGCATCGGCAATTTTAGCGTTAGTGCCGCATAATTCAGCGGTTGCATAACAGAGTAGCGCTCGGATGCGCTTACCGCCACCTAAGGCGCTATAACGCATGGCTTCTTGGAGTTTGTTGGCATGATTCTCAATGTGTTTTGAGCGTTTGCTAAGGGTATGGTCCAGTACATCTTCAATGTGCTGTTGTTTAACTTTTGACCATAGTGCAAAAGTTGGACCTGTACCGGTTGCGTTAGCTTGATCTTGTGAGGTTGTCATTGTCGGCTCACGGTTTAAGCGTGATTATCATCAGCTTGGTAAGGATCAAGCGTATTTTGTGCGTTTAAGATTTGTACTTGCTGTTCTACGCCGCTCAGCGTTTTTTGGCAGAATTGCAATAATACGTCCCCACGTTGATAAGCACTAAGAGAATCTGCTAGCGACATTTGACCAGACTCCATTGTTGCTACAATCTCTTGAAGCTCAGCATAGGCTGCTTCAAAAGTCTCAGGCAACAGCATTTCTTCTGGCTCGTCTATGGCTAAAGTGGCTTGTACAGCGGTTTGCTGCGCGGAGGAAGTTTTTTGCTTGGCCGTCATCAATAGGGGCTTCTTAAAATTAAGCCTCTATTCTATCAAATTGTGAACGTAATCGCTTGTTAACTCGCTAAAATCCGCTTTAAAAATTGTTGAATGTCATTAATTTCCGCTTCACAAAGCGAATGTGCCATTGGATATGCATGAAAATCGACTGTTAATGCTTGAGACTTAAGTATGTCGTGTGATTGTTGTGCCAAGGCTAATGGAATCACATCATCAACGGTGCCATGCGCCATGAAGATGGGCGTGTGTTGATTATTTTGGCTTAATTCAGCTGCGAGAGATGCATTTAGCGGTAGATAAGTTGAAAGGGCTAGTACACCAGCTAACTGTGATTTGTAGCGTAGTGCTGTTTGTAAAGCAATGGCGCCGCCTTGTGAAAAGCCTGCGATGGCGATACGTTCACTGGGGATGCCATTGTCGATCTCTTGCTGAATGAGACTATCGATATACGCTTGTGTTTGGCGTATGCCAGCTTCATCTTCTTTTGCTAACCCCGTTGAGCCGTATAAGTCATACCAGGCCGGCATCACATAGCCATTATTACGAGTCACAGGCATTTCAGGCGCATGCGGTAAGATGAATTTAATATGTTCGAAGCCTAAGCGCGCTACGATTGGCTCAAAGTCGTGGCCGTCGGCACCTAGTCCGTGCAGCCAAATGATGGCCGCTGTAGGATTTTTTGGGTTGATGATGAGTGGATCTGTCATGTCGTTAATCACAGTAATAAATAAAAGGCGGCAAGTATCGGTCGCATTATATTATAACGTTTGAGATTGTTCTAAGGTGAATGCTTAATCTAAATAAAAAAAGGGCCCCTAATGGGACCCTTCAAATTAAATCAGATAATGCGTGTTACTTATGAACACTTACCTGGTTTGTATTTAGCAGAAAGGCCGCTAGTAGCGCAAGACCAAACACCATCAGCAGATCTATTTAATGAGATTGTATTGCCGTCCCATGAAGCGCTACCACCCTTACCAGTACATTGGATTTGTGTCGTACCAGTAATAGCAATTGTACAGAAATTACCGCCGTCAGCTGTTTGACCAATGTAACCAGCTTCAGTAGCTACGATTGATGGTGCAACACCTTGATTAACACTCACTTCAAATGCTGTTTTTAATGCAGCAACTTCAGCTAGGCCAGCAGTTGCTTGGCTTTTAACTGTGTAGTCTTGGTATGAAGGAATTGCAACAGCGGCAAGGATACCGATAATAGCAACCACGATCATTAATTCGATTAATGTAAAACCTTTTTGTACTTGATTCATTTTTCTTCCTTTAAATAAAATAAAAACTTTTGCTAGTGCGTTAATTACTTAACTGTTAAAGATAACGACAGTACTAAATATTTCTTAATACCAATGTTGAAATAAGTAGTGCAACAGGCGTGCCAAGTTGCAAATTAATTAATTAAGTATTTGTTTTTAAATGATTTTATATATTTTAGACGAAAAAAAGCGGAGGATAACCTCCGCTTTATAAAAAATCCAGCTGACAAAAAATGTCACTTAATTACGAATTGTGTCACTTTAAATAGTGCTTCAACCTTAATTTGGTCACATGGTTGGTTTTGTTACCAAAACTTCCACCAAGGTTTTTTACTGCTTGTTGGCTCTGGACTAGATTTTTTTTGTGCTACTTTGAGTTTTCAAGTACTTTCTTTAAGTTTGCTAAGCCTGTGTCATAGACAGTGTTCACAAAGTTAAGTGCTGACTCGTCATCCTGACCTTCAGGAATAGGCGGATTCAACTTGTATACACGGTAGAAACGACCCCACCATTTAACAGTAGACTCACCAGCGTTAGGGCCAGCAGTGACTTTAATGTATGAGTAGTAATCAGCTACTGGTGCAACACCATCAACGATTTCATATTTGATTTTCATGTCTTCATCACTGATTGTACGAAGTTTTTCATTGATCACGCCACCATCTTTAAGTGTTAAGGCTCTAAATGTATCTTCGCCTTTTTTTGTCACTTTAGTGCTTGCAATGGCTGGGTGCCATTCCAAGTTTTCAAATTGTTTTACCACAGCCCAAACTTTTGCAGGCTCTGCTTTGATCACAATTTCTTTAACCACTTTTTGTGGGCTAGGGCCGTGAGCCGAAGCTGTGAATGATAATGTTGCTGCTGTAATACCAGCTGCAAGAATTGCTAAAATCTTTTTCATTTATTTTCTCCGAAACTCTCTTAAATACAAGAGAGGTTAATATGACTTCACCATGGAACGATTCATGTTGAAGCTTTTGTAATACACTTTTAATCGCATGTAACCAGAACATTAAAAGTAGTTACCAAATAGTATTATAAAGTAGAACGCTTACTTTTTGCATTTTTGCTTTGGTAATTATTTAACGTCCCAAATAGTGCTTGGGTTGACATTGTCTCTATGCATTGAGATTAGGGTTGCAATATAAAATCGCCAAATGCACGGCTTTTATCCCCAGTTGGAATGGTTTTGATAACTTTCATCTCCTTAATGTCGATCACGCTCACATCATTACTGCCCCAGTTGGCCACATAAGCATGGTTGCGTAAGTGGTCAATGCTAACGCCTTCAGGTGTGGAGCCGACTTCAATCTCTTTAATCGTTTTGTGAGACGCAATATCAACAATGCTCACTGTGTCATCTTGGGTGTTGGTCACAATTAATTGCTTTTCATCTTTGGTAATGGCGACGCAGTAGGGGTGAAAACCTACTTTAATATGCTCTTGATGCAGGGTTTTGGTGTTGATTAAACTTACCGTGTTGTCTTGTACATTAACGCTGACTAACCATTTTCCACCACGACTGATTGTTAAACCAAAAGGATGTTGCCCAACAGGAAAGTTCTTTTTGAATGTGAAGGTTTGAGCATCAATGACAGAAATGTCGTTGCTGTCTCGATTAGCAACATAAAGCCATTTGTTGTCAGGGCTTACCACGATGCCTGCAGGCGCATTGCCTACGATGAGTGTTTTAATGTCTTTGTAATTGCTTGTACTGATAGCGTAAACTTTATTATCAAACCAGTCAGCGACAAATAAGGTTTTATCATCACTGGCTAACACGACCCCAACGGGGGAGCCTTTAAGTTTAATGGTATCAACCAATTGATTGTTAATGGTATTAATCACACTAATGCTTTGGCTTTCAACATTAGAAATGTAAGCACGATTATTTTTAGTTGAAACAGTTACACCCACCGGTGCTTTTCCGACGGTCATTTTCTTGATGACTGTATTTTTTTGCGTATCAATCACAGAAACCGTATTGTCACCTTGGTTTGTAATGTAGGCGTAGTTTGGTTTTGCACAAGCAAGCAAAGGTACTGAGAGTAACAATATGGTTAGCAAGTGCTTGAGTTGGTGTATTTTTTTATAAATTAACATACTATATTGATCATAATTGTGTAACAAATTGGCATTTTGTCTATTCTAACCTTAAATGGGTGCTTTCTTTATTACGCGAAATATGAAAAAATTAGGGAAAGATATTTTAGGCAGTAAAAAGTTATGTTAGATCGAGATGGGTTCCGCCCCAATGTCGGCATTATTTTATGTAATGATGACAACCAAGTGTTTTGGGGGAAGCGTATTCGCGAACATTCTTGGCAGTTCCCGCAAGGTGGGATTAACTATGGCGAAAGCCCGCAAGAAGCCATGTATCGTGAGTTAATGGAAGAGGTTGGTTTAAAACCAGAGCACGTAAAAATTCTTGGCCGTACCAAAGATTGGTTGCGCTATGAAGTACCAACGACTTGGATTAAGCGAGAGTTTCGCGGTAGTTACCGTGGGCAGAAACAAATTTGGTACTTGTTGCGTTTAGTTGGTAAAGATAGTGATGTGAGTTTACGTGCGAGTGATCATCCAGAGTTTGACGCATGGCGTTGGAATGAGTATTGGGTGCCACTGGCTGATGTCATAGAATTTAAACGTGGCGTTTATGAGTCGGCACTGAATGAGTTAGCGCCACATTTACACCACCATTCAAGAAAAAAAGTACCTGCACATAAATAAGTACAAAAAAGCCCGCATTGAATGCGGGCTTTTTTATGCTCAACTAGGTGAATCCTAATCAGCCATTTTTTCACCGAGTTGAATACTTTGATTGGGTTGCCAGTCTTGATTAAAATCACATTGGCCTTGCTCCATGACCATCACAACCGTTGAACCAAGTAAGAATCTACCCATCTCCTCACCTTTTGTTAAGGTGATATTGTCTGAATCATAACGCCATGACCTAACATTTTTTGTCCGTGGTGGATTAATAATGCGATCTTTTGCATCGTGCCAAACGGTTGCCATGCTGCCAACAATAGTCGCGCCAACTAACACCATGATAAAGCGGCCATGTGTATCAGATTCAAACTCACACACGACACGTTCGTTACGAGCAAATAAGCCCGCGACATTTTGAGCTGTTAGTGGGTTAACTGAGAATAGTGCGCCTGGTACATAGGTCATACTCAATAACTTGCCATCACAAGGCATATGAATGCGGTGATAGTCTTTGGGGCTTAGATAAAGGCACGCAAACGACCCATTATTAAAACGGTTAGCTAAAGCATTGTCACCACTGCCGAGTAATTCTGTAATTGAATAGCTGTGACCTTTTGCTTGGAATATTTGATCTTGTTTAATCTCACCAAACTGACTAATCGCACCATCCACCGGGCAAATCCATTTCGCATTGGTCAATGGTCTTGCATCAACTTTTAAGGGACGCGTAAAAAAGTTGTTGAAAGAAGGGTAGCTTGCAATATCTGGGTTCGCTGCTTCAGCCATATTGACATGATAGCGTTTCACAAACCATGCGATAAAATTGGTAGTAAGCGTACCCCATTCTTTATGGGCCAGTTTGCCAGCCAATGCGGTCATGGCTTGTTTGGGGGCAATATGTTGTAAGAGGATGGCGAGTTTCAATGTGTGTTCTCTAAGTGTTTTGTCTATAAGGTTCAATAAAAAAGCACAGTGCAGAAATCTGACTGTGCTTTTTTTAACTAAGGCTTTATGAATACTAAAGCGTTAATTTAGTTCTTTTCTTTATCAACAATTTTGTTGGCTGCAATTGAAGGCATCATTGCACGCAATTTTGCGCCTGTTGTTTCAATTGGGTGTGCCGCATTGTTACGACGACGTGCAGTCATTGAAGGGTAGTTTGTTGCGCCTTCAGTGATGAACATCTTAGCGTATTCGCCTGATTGAATGCGTTTAAGTGCATTACGCATTGCTTCACGTGATTCAGCATTAATGACTTCAGGGCCAGTCACATACTCACCGTACTCAGCATTGTTTGAGATTGAGTAGTTCATATCAGCAATACCACCTTCGAACATTAAATCAACAATTAATTTAAGTTCGTGTAGGCATTCAAAGTATGCCATTTCTGGTGCATAACCTGCTTCAGTTAATGTTTCGAAACCCATTTTAACTAATTCAACAGCGCCACCGCAAAGGACAGCTTGCTCACCAAATAAATCAGTTTCAGTTTCGTCTTTAAACGTTGTTTCGATAATACCTGTACGACCACCACCAACGCCCATTGCGTAAGATAGTGCAAGCTCTTTAGCTTTACCAGAAGTATCTTGGTAGATCGCGATTAAATCAGGAATACCACTGCCGCGAACAAATTCTGTACGCACTGTGTGGCCAGGTGCTTTTGGTGCAACCATGATCACGTCCATGTCAGCACGTGGTACAACTTGGTTATAGTGAATTGCGAAACCGTGAGCGAAAGCTAATGTACCGCCTTTTTTAAGGTTAGGTGCAATCACTTCTTCGTAAAGCTCTTTTTGGAATTCGTCAGGCGTTAAGATCATCACAACGTCAGCTGCTTTGATCGCTTCTGCTGTTTCAGCCACTTTTAAGCCTTCGTTTTCAGCTTTTTTCCAAGATGTAGAACCTGCACGCAGACCAACTGTGACGTCAACGCCAGAGTCTTTAAGGTTTAACGCGTGTGCGTGACCTTGTGAACCGTAACCAATAATGGCTACTTTTTTGCTTTTGATGATACTGAGGTCAGCGTCTTTGTCGTAATAAACTTTCATTGCTTTTGCCTTTCAATACAAATGCTTATGTTAAATAATATGTTTAAATAAATTATATTTTAAGAATACGGTCACCACGGCCAATGCCTGATGCACCTGTTCGAACTGTTTCTAAGATTGCAGTGTTATCTAAACTTTCAATAAATGCGTCTAACTTGCTGCTAGAGCCGGTAAGCTCAATTGTAAAACTACCGTCTGCGACATCGATAATGCGGCCACGGAAAATATCACACATGCGTTTCATTTCATCTCGGAACGCACCAGAGGCTTTTACTTTAACGAGCATGAGTTCACGCTCGATATATTTGCCGTCATTTAAGTCGAGTACTTTAACCACATCAACCAGCTTGTTGAGCTGTTTGATAATTTGCTCAATCACGTCATCTGAACCAGAAGTAACGATTGTCATACGTGACAATGTTTCATCTTCAGTCACAGCAACGGTCAGTGACTCAATATTGTAGCCACGGGCTGAAAATAAACCTGCTACGCGAGAGAGTGCACCGGCTTCATTTTCCATTAGGAGTGAAATAATATGTTGCATTACTTACCTCCTTTTGGGGTTGGTAATACCATGTCTGATAAACCTTTACCATTTTCGACCATTGGGAATACGTTTTCAGCTTGCTCGGTAATGAAGTCCATAAACACAAATTTATCTTTTTTCGCAAAGGCTTCTTGTAGCGCACCTTCAACATCACCAGGTTTGGTAATTTGCATACCAACATGGCCATACGATTCTGCGAGTTTAACAAAGTCAGGCAAGCTTTCCATGTATGACTCTGAATAGCGGTTCTCGTAAAAGAACTCTTGCCATTGACGCACCATACCAAGATAGCGGTTATTTAATAAAATCACTTTAATTGGTAAGCCGTACTGCGCACAAGTTGAAAGCTCTTGAATATTCATTTGAATACTACCTTCACCTGTCACACAAGCCACTTGCGCATTTTTGTCTGCAAATTGGCAACCCATTGCGTACGGTAAACCAACGCCCATGGTGCCTAAACCACCCGAGTTTATCCAGCGACGCGGCTTATTAAATTTGTAGTATTGCGCAGCCCACATTTGATGCTGGCCAACATCAGAGGTAACGTAAGCATCGCCTTTGGTGACTTCACATAGTTTTTCAATGACGTATTGTGGCTTGATAATGGTGTCTGACATTTCATAACGGCCACCATGTACTTGGCGCCATTCGTCAATTTGTTTCCACCATGCGCTAATGTCATTATTGATCGTTTCTGTCGCTAAAATTTCATTCATTTCAGCGAGTACAGATTGCACATGACCTACAATTGGTACATCAACTTTCACGCGTTTTGAAATGCTTGAAGGGTCAATGTCGATATGGATAATGCTGCGCTTCACAGAAGTGAAGTCATCAGGGTTACCAATCACTCGGTCATCGAAACGGGCACCAACGGCAATTAATACATCACAGTTTTGCATGGCCATATTGGCTTCATACGTACCATGCATGCCTAACATGCCAGTATATTGCTTGTCTGAAGCAGGGTAGCCACCTAAGCCCATTAATGTATTTGTCACAGGGTAATTTAATGCGCGTGCTAATTTAACCAGCTCATTTGAAGCATCGCCTAATATTAAGCCGCCGCCTGTGTAAATCATTGGACGTTTTGCTGTCAGCAGTAATTTAACGGCTTTTTTAATTTGTCCGCTATGGCCTTTAAGAATCGGCGTATATGAACGCATTTCAATCGTTTCAGGGTAGTTAAACTCAGCCATGTGCGCTGTAATATCTTTAGGGATATCAACCACCACTGGACCAGGTCTACCAGTTGAAGCAATATGAAACGCTTTTTTCATTGTTTCAGCAATGTCTTTAACGTCTCTCACTAAGAAATTATGTTTAACGCATGGGCGTGTTGCACCAACCATATCCACTTCTTGGAATGCGTCTAAACCAATATTACCAACTGGCACTTGACCACTAATGACCACCATCGGAATTGAATCCATATAGGCAGTTGCAATGCCAGTAATGGCATTGGTTGCACCCGGACCAGATGTTACTAATGCGACACCAACCTTACCAGTTGCGCGAGAAAAGGCATCAGCAGCATGGACGGCAGCTTGTTCATGGCGCACCAAAATGTGTTTAAAACCATTTTGTTGGTAGATTGCATCGTAAATATGCAATACAGCGCCACCAGGGTAACCAAAAACGAATTCAACTTTCTCTTCGTTTAAACTCCTGATAACGATTTCTGCACCTGTAATAGATGGGTTTTTCATAATTTTATAATTGCTTTTTGCTTAAATTAAAGACTAATCTGATAGATTAATTTGTAACCCTGAACCTTAACGGTTTAGGTGGTTTTGGTCAAGTTTTCAATAAAATGAAAATCATAGATTGATGCGATGTGTACAGATGAGGAGAATATAGACTTGATGCTGGGTGGAAAGGTTCACTTAAGCCATTGTAATACCTGATTTCAGCATGGCTTCAAAAGCATGCGCATTTTGTGGACGACTGAAATAATACCCTTGAATCTCATGGCAGCCATGCGCTTTTAAATACTGTAGTTGTTCAAATTCTTCAACCCCTTCAGCCACGACTTTGAGGTCTAAATTATTAGCTTACGTGATGATTGAAGCAACGTTTGGTGCTTGGTCATTATGGTGATGAATATCGTCGATGAAAGATTTATCAATTTAAATCGTATGGATGGGTAATGTGTTTAGGGACGATAAGCGTGAATAACCCGTACCAAAATCATCAATTGATAACTGCACACCGGTGGCTTTAATTGCATTTAATACTTCCATTGAATGCTTAACATTACTCATCACTAGGCTTTCTGTTAGCTCTAATTCCAAGTTTTGAGCTGGTAAGCCTGTTTCAATCAATGTTTGATTAATCGCCTTGGTTAAGTCTTTTTGTTGAAATTGCCTAGCAGACAAATTAACTGACACGAGTAAGCTCTTAAAGCCTTGTTTTTGCCAAAGGACAGTTTGTGCACAAGCCGTTTTGAGGGCCCACTCGCCAATTTCGACGATCAGGCCTGTTTCTTCAGCCAATGGAATAAAATGATGTGTCGGCACTAAGCCAAATGTTTCATTTTTCCAAGTAATGAGTGCTTCCATACCGACAATTTCATTGGTGACTAAACTCACTTTCGGTTGATAGCGTAATTCAAACTCATTGAGTTCTATGGCTTTGCGTAAGTGCATTTCCATTTGCAAGCGATCAATCACACGGTTGTTAATCGATTGCTTATAAAACTGAAAGTTATTTTTGCCTTTTTCTTTTGCGCGGTACATAGCCACATCTGCAAGGCTGAGTAGTTCATCTGCTTTTTGACTGTCACTTGGATAGACTGAAATACCAATACTGGCGCTCACAACAATCTCTTGGTTGTCGACACTAATGGGTTGCTCGTTCATTTTCATGAGTTGATGGAGCATATTCATACGTAGGTGTTCGTTCATTTCACCTTGTAGAATAATCACAAAGCTATCGCCGCCAGTACGGGCAACCGTATCGAGCTCTTGCACGGCATCTTGTAAGCGCATGGCAAAGGTTTGCAAGATCTGGTTGCCAGCTTTGTGGCCTAAGGAGTCATTGACCGCCTTGAAGCGATCTAAATCAATCATCGCAACCCAAAAGCTACTATTGGTGTAAGCACTATGTTCAATCGCAAGCTTTAAGCGGTCGTAGAGCAAAATGCGGTTGGGTAAGCCCGTTAAGTGATCGTACTGCGCTTGAACAAGTAGCCTTTCTTCCCTGACTTGGGCGGCTGAGGCAATACCCACGCGGTTAGCGAGTTGGCGGACTTCATCCCATATAAGGCTGTCTAACGTATATGCCGTTGGTTTTTTCATCGCCATGATCGCGCAAAATTCACCTTGCCAAAAAATGGGGTAAGCCCAATAAAAGGCTGAATGACAATCTTGAAAAATACGGTTAAATTGCCATGATGCCAATTCAGAATGCGCAATAAATTGGCCATTAGGAATTGATTTAAACAGGTTCACATCGTGTGTTTTGAGTGTAATGCGGTTTGAAGCAAGCTCAAAATGTTTGGAGGCGTTGGCGATAAATTGTGAGTCACCATCGTTTTTTTCCTCTAAACGTAATAATGCAATGCAAGATTCTGGCAAGAGGTTTTCAATCCGCAAAATGATCTTTTCCATAATGAAGTCAATATCATTAGTGGAAGCAATTTCACGATCGACACAGGCTAAAGATTCAAGTGTTTGTATTTTTTGTTGCATATCAGACGACATGCTATTAAAGCTATTTGTCAGTTCAGCCAGTGGTGAGTTTTGCGCGACCTTTACTTTTTCAAACTGGCCTTTACTAAGTTTACGCATGGCATCAGATAGCTGGCCAAAAGACTGTCGTGATTTTGGATTCGTTAACAAAAGCGAGCACTTAGACAGTACTTTATTTAAGAAGTGACTTAACAAAGTGGTGACCTTGTATTAAGTGTTGTCGTGAGTGATTTATTTGAAAACATGTTTTGAACGTAAGGGCCGTATTGATAATTCATTATTACAACTGTTAACGGCAGTCATGGCGCTTTCTTCAATGAATAAAAGCGTTTATATGAGGAAATAATAAAAGGGGGTGGAAAAGTAGTGAAACCTTGATTACGTAAGGTTATAGCGGCGTTGCCACCTTTTGAAGCTCTTCAATGGTGGTGAGGCCTGCGGCTACTTTTTCTAAACCATTGGTATAGAGTGGCTTTAAACCCTGCGCGACGGCTTGATTCGATAGGTCATCTAAATCAGTAGTTTGCGTGATCAGTTTTTTTAATTCAGGGGTTAAAGTCAACATTTCATAAATACCGACGCGCCCTTTAAAACCGGTATTTCTACAGCTTTGGCAGCCGACTGCTTTATAAATATAACTTGGTTTTTTTAAGCCTGTTTTAGCCGTGACTTGTTTCCAGGTGGTTGAATTCATTGGCTCAGGTACTTTGCAACTATCACATAGTTTTCGGACCAAACGTTGGGCCATAATACCAACGATAGTGGATTGAATTAAATAGTGCGGCGTACCTAAATCAAGCAAACGCGTAATGGCCGCGCATGCATCATTAGTATGCAAACTTGAAAGCACTAGATGGCCCGTGAGTGCTGCTTGCACCGCCATATCTGCCGTTTCAGTATCGCGAATTTCACCGATCATCATGATGTCTGGGTCTTGACGCATCAGCGTACGAATACCTTGGGCGAAGTCTAAATCAATATTGCTTTGTACTTGCATTTGATTAAAGCTCGGCTCGACCATTTCAATAGGGTCTTCAATCGTACAAATATTGACTTCTGGCGTGGCTAGTTTTCTAAGGGTTGAATACAATGTAGTTGTTTTGCCTGACCCCGTTGGGCCAGTCACTAATATGATACCGTTATGTGCTTGCGTCCAAGTTTCCCATGTTTGTGCTTGTTGCACATCGAAACCTAATGCTGATAAATCTTGGTTAGAAATTTCAGGTGAAAAGATACGCATCACCAGTTTTTCACCAAATGCAGTGGGCATGGTGGAAAGCCGTAATTCTATTTCATCGCCATTACCGGTCACGGTTTTAATGCGACCATCTTGCGGGCGCCGTTTTTCAATCATGTCCATTCTACCCAGCCGCTTAATGCTGCTGGTAATGGCATGCATTATGTTAGGTGGTAATTGATACACTTGATGCATCACGCCATCAATTCTAAAACGCAATGTGCCCATGTTTCTGCGAGGCTCTAAGTGGATGTCGCTAGCACGTTGTTCAAAGGCATATTTAAATAACCAATCGACAATATTAACGACATGCTGTTCGTCAGCATCTAAGGTTTTGTCTTTGCCAATTTCAACTAATTGCTCGAAATTTTGAACGCCAGTGCTTTGGCCTAGTGTTGACGTATCTGCGGCTTTGATTGAGCTCGCGAGATTATATATTTCTGGTAAGTAACGCTTGAATTCTAACGGACTAGCAAGGACTAGCTCAATCTCCATATTGAGTACGCGCGCTAAATCGGGCATCCAGTCGCGGCAAAATGGTTCGGTGGTTGCAATCACAGCCTTACCATTTTTGACTGAGATCGGCATGATATTTAACCGTTCAGCATAGTTTTTTGAAATGATACTCGGCGCTGAACCCACGTCTAGTTTTAAAGGGTCTATGCGGAAAAAAGTAAGCTTTGCGTGTGCTGCCATCCATGTGCACAATAACTCGACATCAATGGTTTTAGTTGGCCTTTTGGCGTGTGTCAGCTTGCGATCGCGAATGACGACGAAAGGGTGTAGTTGAGAGCTGTCATACTTTCGGTCTTTAAATAATTGCTCTGCGTCTGATTTAGTCACAATGCCATCTGCAACCAACATACGTAAGACATCAACGAGCGTTAAGCGGCCCTTAGGTAGCTTAACGTTAGCTATTGTTTGCTTTACTTCGACTTTCGTAACTGTTGTCATAAACCCTAATCATTTGCAGAAACAAACCGCATTGATAAATCAATGGCTTGTACATGTTTTGTGAGTGCACCGGTTGAAATACGATCAACGCCAGTGAGTGCAATTTCACGGATACTGTCTAATGTGATGCCGCCAGATGCTTCCAAAAGGGCTGGCTTATCAGATTGCTCATTTAATATAACGGCTGCTTTTAGCGCTTCTACACTAAAATTATCAAGTAATACACTTGGTGCGCCAGCATTTAAGGCTTGTTTGAGCTGGACCATGTTTTCCACTTCGATTTGAATACTAATGTCTTTAGGTGTTTTAGCATCTAACGCAAAGGCTTCTTTGAGTACATTTGCAATGCTACCTGCAGCAGCAATGTGATTTTCTTTGATTAAAATACCATCATATAAAGCGATGCGTTGGTTGGCACCACCACCCACATTGACCGCATATTTTTGCGCGAGACGAAATAAAGGGATGGTTTTTCTCGTATCTAATACGGTTGCTTTTGTGTCGGCAATGGCGGCAGCATAATGATTTGTTTCGGTTGCTGTGCCAGATAATGTTTGTAAGAAATTTAAAGCGCAGCGTTCAGCGGTGAGTAAGCTGCGTGCCAAGCCTTTCATTTTGCATAACAGTTGGTCTGGGACCACTTTGTCACCATCTTGCACCAGCCATTCAATGTCGATATTTTCATCTACTTGATTAAAGCAAGCCGTTGCCCAAGCAACACCACAAATGACGGCTGACTCTCGTACGATGATCGTGGCTTCTTCAATTTGATCATGTGGGACAAGTGCTGCGGTTAAGTCACCATCACCAATATCTTCTGATAATGCCGCTTTGACTTGTGCGCTGACATATTGAGAAAAGTCTTCTTGATCGTTAAAAGGGCGGTACTGTTCGTTGGCTTTTGACATAGTGAGATCTCTTGCGGTTATTTGAATAGGTAAACTGTAAATGTAACAGATGTAACAGATGTAACAGATGTAATAATTTATATTGTTATCACATTAATCCGATAGAATATTTTTTTAAAATCCATGCACAATATAAATAATAAAAAATGAAACTTTTATATACTGATAATAGCCCATACGCCCGTAAAGTACGTATTGTGGCGGCAGATAAACATATCGAACTTGAGCTGGAAAAAGTAGTGCTGGCAGACCCTGATTGTATTGTTAAAAATCACAATCCATTAGGTAAAGTGCCCGTACTTATTTTACCAAACGGTGAAAGTTTATATGACTCTACCGTGATTGTTGAATATTTAGACAAAAAATCACCAGTTGCGAACTTAATCCCGATTGATCAAGAGTTAAGAGTTGCTGTCAAACGCTTGGAGTCTCTGGCTGATGGTATTTGTGATGCTGCGGTTGCCGTGATGCTTGAGAAAAGGCGAGATGTGGCCAAGCAAGACGAAACTGTCATTGCTAAGCAGATTGAAAAGGTCATGCGTGGGTTAACAGTACTAGAGGCAGACTATGCGGATAAAACATGGTGCGTGAATAACAAATATAGTCTAGCGGATATTGCGATAGGGTGCATGTTGGGTTATGTCGGACTTAGGTTTGAAGGTCAAATTGACTTAACAACAGGTTATCCAAACTTAGCGCGTTTACATGATGCCATGTTAGTGCGGCCAGTGTTTGCTAATACAAAACCGCTACCTAAAGTTTAAATAAGGAAGTCGTCTTTTTCGACCATTAGGGATGAAAGGCTGGTTTCTTTACGCATCGATTCACGGTCGTTTAGTCGTTTTTGTGCCATTGGTGGTAAATCAGTAAAACGAATAACGTCACGGTCAATCAGCAAGCTAACTAAATCCTCTAACACACGGACCAGTTGAATATCGCTCTCACGGAAGCGAGAGGTCTTATCCAGAGACTTTTCTAAAAACAGTACATAGGCAGCATGGTTATCTTTATCAACCTCTTCCCAACCTTCTGCAATGTTTTCTGTCGGGCTAGATGCAACAATCTCACCGTCTTTATTTTTTAATACATATGCCATTTTGACCTCGGAACTTCTATTAATTTATCACTAATAGTGTAAGGCTTAATACGGGTAATTAAATATGCAATGAAAGGGTTAAAACTAAGCTTACTTATATGTTTAGTTAACTTACTTTTTATGCCCTGTTTCGTTGCAAGTGATTAACGCTTGGTTTTGCTAAGCCTCTGGTGAGGTTAGATGGCCTCAGTAATAATCCCGCCACCTAAGCAAACATTGCTTTCATACACCACGGCTGATTGACCAGGGGTCACCGCCCATTGTTTTTGACCAAAGCGAATATCCACTTCTTTGGCATCAACCGCGTCAATTTCACATGGCGCATCAGGTTGGCGATAACGTGTTTTTGCAGCATAAACCCAATTCGTTTCTGGTTGATCTGGGTCAATCCAAGTTAGTTGGCTCGCTTTTAAGCCATCACTAAGTAGTAGCGAGTGGTCGTGGCCTTGTACAACAATGAGTTCGTTGGCTTCCATGTCTTTTGCAGCCACAAACCATGGTTCGCCATTGCTATCACGGCTACCACCAATTTTTAGGCCTTGTCTTTGTCCCAATGTGTAATACATCAAGCCATCATGTTTGCCGACCACTTTACCCTCTGGTGTTTTAATGTCACCCGGTTTACGTGGTAGATAGCGCGCTAAAAACTCTTGAAAAGGGCGCTCACCAATAAAGCAAATGCCGGTTGAGTCTTTCTTATCGGCATTGATTAAACCAGCTGTTCTTGCAATTTCACGTACTTCACGTTTAAGTAGTTGGCCTAATGGAAACATCGTTTTAGAAAGTTGCGCTTGGTTAAGGCGGTAAAGAAAGTAGCTTTGATCTTTACTACCATCATCGGCTTTCATTAGCTGGAATAGGCCAGCTTTTAATGGATTTTCACGCACTTGGGCATAATGGCCAGTGGCAATTTTATCTGCGCCCATGGCAATGGCATGGTCTAAAAACGCACGAAATTTAATTTCTGCATTACATAGAATATCTGGGTTTGGTGTGCGTCCTGCTTCATACTCACTTAAAAAGTTAGAGAACACCCGGTCTTTATATTCTTTACTGAAGTTAACGGCTTCAATATCAATGCCAATTTTATCGGCAACCGCAACGGCATCGAGTAAGTCTTGCTTACTGTTGCAGTATTCATCCGTGTCATCATCTTCCCAGTTTTTCATGAAAAGGCCTGTGACTTCATAGCCTTGCTCTTTTAAGAGTAGGGCTGTTACCGATGAGTCAACGCCACCAGATAAACCAACGACGATTTTTTTCTTTTGTACTTTATTGAGATCCATGGCGTTATTTTACTTTTTTTTATGGTTTTTAGACAGCTTAATCAGGCTTATAAGTGCGTAATGACATCTAGTGGAAAAGTGCGGCCTGATAAATAGTCCTCGAAGCACGTCACCACTTGCGGGCTGCGCATTAATAAAGCTTTTTCACGGATTTCTTCAATGGTCATCCACACTGTGCGAATAATGCCATCATCTAATGCTTGTGTTGGCTGGTGGTTGCATGCAGTACCAATGTAGGCAAAACGTAAGTAGGTGCTGTCATTATGTTCATGCTTCCAATGATAAATGCCGAGTAGGGCAGTTGGCGCAAAGGTATAAGCACTTTCTTCTTGTGTTTCTCTGATGACTGCTTCAAGCAGTGTTTCATTATTTTCTAAATGGCCAGCTGGTTGGTTAAAGCGATTGCCACGGTTAGTTTCTTCTTCAATGAGTAAAAATTTGCCATTTTCTTCTACGATTGCTGCAACAGTGGCATGCGCCATCCATTGACGTGATGGCTTTTGGTTTGCTGAGTTTGCTGTATTCATTTTTGATTCTTATCTTCAATTGAAATGTTAACTGCGAATATTCAATCACATATTACTATGAAAGTTTATTGATTGTCGTTATAGTAAATTAAAGTATATAGAAGAGTGCGTTAAAAATGATTGATAAAGCAGTAAAAAGTCCTAGGCTTGTATTAGCTTCAGGTAGTCCACGACGGGTTGAATTACTGAACCAGATTGGCATTGATTGTGATGTTTTCCCCACTGACATTGATGAAACTGTCGCAACCGATGAATTAGCTAAAGATTATGTGATGCGTTTAGCGAGACAAAAAGCGCAAGCATGTCTTGAACGTTTAGATGCCTCACTGAGTCATCAACCGATTATTGCTGCGGATACGACCGTTGTTTATTCAAACCGTATTTTAGGTAAGCCAGAAAGTCCTGAAGACGCTGTAAAAATGTTGCAATTATTAGCTGGTAAAATGCATCATGTACACACGGCTGTGTCATTAGCTTTTAATGGCGAATTAAATATCGCTTTATCAACCACAGCTGTTGAAATGATTGCAATGACGACAGCGCAAATCGAAGCTTATGTGGCCACTGGTGAGCATAAAGGTAAAGCCGGCAGCTACGGTATTCAAGGCGCTGCTGCCACATGGATTAAGCGTATTGATGGTAGTTACTCAGGCGTGATGGGCTTACCTTTGTATCAGACCGCTGAACTATTAAGAAAAATTGATTTCATCGATTAACAAGTGTTTTTGCACAGTATGTAAGTGCACGGCCACGCTAGAAGAATAGAAAATAAAAGAGAAATTACCGTGAGTGAAGAGATATTAATTAACGTAACGCCACAAGAAACACGTATTGCAATGATGGAAAATGGGGTATTGCAAGAGCTGCAAATTGAACGCAGTACGGCAATGAGCTTAGTGGGTAATGTGTATCGAGGTGTGGTTTGCCGAGTATTGCCGGGCATGCAATCTGCTTTTGTCGAAATTGGCTTACAGCGCGCAGCGTTTTTGCATGCGGCAGATATTATGGCCTGTACCAAAACAGACACACAATTACCGATTCAGGATGTGTTGCATGAAGGTCAAAGCATTATGGTGCAAGTGGTCAAAGAGCCTATTGGCACCAAAGGGGCAAGGCTGACCACACAAATTAGTGTTGCGGGGCGTTTTTTAGTTTACTTACCGCACCAAGATCATATCGGGGTATCGCAACGGATCGAAATTGAAGAAGAACGTGAGTTGTTGAAAGCGCGTTTGCTCAGCTTTTTACCTGAAGAACATAAAGGTGGCTATATCATTCGTACGATGTCTGAAGAGGCTAGTGATGAGGAGCTTTTAGCCGATATTGATTATTTATCAAAGACTTGGCAGCTGATTGAAGAAGGCTATAAAACGGTTGCAGAGCGGTCATTAATTTTTCAAGATTTAAGCTTACCAGTACGATCATTACGTGACGTATTGTGTCCAGACACTGAAGTTGTGCGTGTAGATTCTAGTGAAACGTATCAAAAAATGATTGATTTTGCTAACTTGTATGCGATGAGCGCCGTTGAAAAATTAGTTCATTATCAAGGGGATAGACCTTTATTTGAGTTGTACAATGTTGAAGAAGAGATTGAAAAAGCCATGTCACGTAAGGTGCAGCTAAAGTCAGGCGGCTATTTGATTTTTGATCAAACAGAAGCGTTGACGACAGTGGACGTCAATACGGGTAGTTTTGTCAGTGGAAAAAACCTTTCAGATACGATTTTCAAAACAAATTTAGAGGCTGCGCAATGTATTGCTAGACAGTTAAGATTACGTAATTTAGGTGGCATTATTATTATCGATTTTATCGATATGGATGAAGATGAGCAGCGTGAAGCCGTGTTGGAAGAGTTAAATAAAGCGGTGACACCTGATCGTGCGCGTGTTGGCGTGAATGGTTTTACGCCATTAGGCTTAGTTGAAATGACCCGTAAACGCACACGAGAGAGCTTAGCGCATATCCTTTGTGAGCCATGTAAAGTGTGTAAAGGTAAAGGCGAGCAGAAAACAGCACAAACCGTTTGCTATGAAATACTGCGTGAGTTATTACGTGAAGCGCGTCAATTCAATGCAAAGCAGTTGCGGGTGATTGCAACGCCTAAAGTGATCGATATGTTGCAAGATGAAGAGGCGCAAAGTCTGGCTAACCTATCTGACTTTATAGGTAAGCCTATTTCATTGCAGGCGGATGCCAATTACCGCCAAGAAGGTTTTGATATTATCTTAATTTAGCATTGCGTTTTCTTGATTTTCAATCATAAAAAAGGCGCTTGATGCGCCTTTTTTATTACTTCACATTCTTAGCAAAGATGTAAAGTATGATGCCAATCACGACACATATAAATAGTAGTGTGTATATTCCTTCAACGCCTAACATATCAAGCTCTCCCAAATGGTTAAGTTGTTCATTTACTAAATGTTCAATACATAGTTAGCTTATCATTAAGTGAACGATTTGTATATTTAGCAAACTGTTATGACTATGCTAGCCTTTAGCGCAGCGCATCAGCTTGAGCAGAATCGCATCTAACTGATTAGATTGCTGCAAGAATTTATAAAATTCTTTTTCTGAGCTAGCTAAGTTTTCTACCAATTTCTCAACACTATTATTCGCTTCCATAAGCGATTCTGCACGCTTGTCGAGCGAGCTTTTATGCGCATTAATTTGTGTTTGAAGTTCACCAATCACGTTGTTAAGCCATTGATTACAATAATCTTTAGCAGCTTCAAATATTTCTTGAATCTTAGCGCCTAGTGCAGTGTAGAACTTGCGAATTAAGAAGCGTTTTTCAGTAAAAATATTGACAGGGTCATTACAGAATTCGTCCGTACTTTTTTCTAATGCTTTCATGCTGTTAATGAAAACACTCATATCAAGCTCGTGAGCTTCTGTTTTTGCGAAACCGTGCTTACTCCAAAATAGTTGATATAAAGCATCAGCATTTTCTTTAATGACAACGGCTTCTTGATTGATTTCTTCCGCAAGGTTTGAGGCAAGGCGGGTGAGCTCTCTCATGCTTTTATTCAGGCCGACGGTTGTCCAGCTATCACCCATTTGTTGTTTGGTCTGATCTAAAATCGTGTTTAAATAACCAATACTCAAATGTCTTTGCATCTTATTACCCAGGCGTTTAACTTTGTCACAGCCTTGGTTAAATGTGACGACAGACGCTTCATAACGTTTACGTTCAGCGACAACGTTTGACAAAATTTCACGTGATTTATCACGATTTTCATTTTGTAATTCACGTAGTTCTGCAATTTGATCTTTAATATTCTTCAAGCGCATTTGCGAAATTTTACGTGAAGAGCGAATCATATGTGAACACTCTGACACCACTGCACGCCCTAAAATTTCATGCTTAGCGTCGATTAAAATATTAGCTAATGCATCTTCTAGCTTGCCAATGCCGCTACGGGCTAGTAAAGCGTCATCATTCTTAATTTTACCGATAAGTGCTTTTTGCGCAGACATTGCAAATACATTTTTTGGGTCTAACTCAAGCTCAGTCGCAGTATTTTGTACTTGCTTTTCAATCAGCGCTTCTATTTCCGCTTCAGACTCTAAGCCATCCCAAAGTACATCAATCTTATTCAGAATCACTAGTTTATGTTGTGCACGTGTATTGATGTATTCCGACCAAATTTCCATGTCGGATTTTGTCACACCGGTATCCATCGCCGTCAGAAAAAGCACCGCGTGTGCACTAGGGATAATACCTAACGTTAACTCTGGTTCAGCGCCCATTGTGTTTAGGCCAGGTGTGTCGATCACAACAAGACCATTTTTAAGCAATGGGTGTGGGTAGTTAATCAGTGCATGACGCCATAATGGAATGTCAACAGTGCCCTTATCGGCCAATGTGCGTTTCATTGTTGGGTCGTTTTCATTCCAAAACCCAAGTTTCTTAGCTGACTCTAGATCAACTTCACGTGTTTGTACTAACGCTTTGAGTGTTTCTTTCATCACATCTGGTGATGCAATGTCTAACTTAATTTTATGCCAAGCATTAGGGTCGGATTTTAGGAATGAAATGGTTTCGTCATTATCTCTTGTTTCAATCGGTAGCAATTTAATGCAAGGCTCTTCATCTGCGTCCCAAAATATTTCAGTAGGGCACATTGTTGTGCGACCAGGTTCGCTTGGCAGTAACCGCTGGTTGAAATCAGAGAAAAATAATGAGTTAATGGTTTCAGTTTTACCGCGTGAAAATTCAGCTAAAAAGGCTAAAACTAATTGGTCTTTTTTGAGTATCTGAGTAATGTCATTAAGTCTTATTTCTTGACCGGCTTCTGTCAATTCAGCTTGTTTTAGCCAGTCAAAATACTCATTGATCGTGCCAATGAGCTTTTCTCGCCATTGGCTATATTCATTAATTTTTAAACTAAGACTAGAATTCACTTGATTACTCATACTAGGATTAAGGTTGGGCGTTAAACTGGTTTTCATCATTTTACTGCTAACTTACCGTGTCAAAAGCAACGAATGTTCAAAAGGCATTAAAATTGTTGTAAGCAATAACTGGGCCAGAATAATAAAGACTAATGGGCTTAAGTCTATATTACCTGCCATCGGAACAAATTTTCGAATGACTTTTAAAATCGGTTGCGTGAGGTTATTTAAAATTGGTGCAATAGCAGTATGTGGGTTAACCCAACTTAGGACTGATTGAATTAATACCGCATACATAAAAATAGTGAGGCTGATTGACACAATACTGGCTAATGCAGCGAGTAGTAGCCGCCCAATCATTTGATCACCAGCGATTAATAACGGGAATCCAGTTAACCAAAGCGTTGATAGCTTCAGTATGACTTGGCTTATGTAAGCCAGTAATAAGGTTGAAGTGTCAATTTTCTTAAAGCCAAAATTCTTGAAATAGGCGGTCACTTTACGCATAGGCTTAACGGCAAAGTTAGTGACAGTCATGATCATTTCTGCCGCTGGGTTCTGAAATGAAGCGCGCGTGAGCTGTAAGAAAAAGCGTAGTAAAAATGCGAGCGTGATGAGGCCTAATACGGCATTAATCAAAAATAATAAGGCATTATCCAGCATTAACTACACACTCCTTTTAATCATTTTGTTATTAAAATATAGGGCCAAGTGACTTAATCCGCTAAGGCGTCACCTAGTACTACGGATTTTTCTGACACAGCTTTAGCAGTATCTAACATAATTTTTTTAATGTTGGCAGCCTCTAGCACTAAAATACCTTGCTCGGTTGTGCCACCTTTTGATGTCACTTGAGCACGTAAAGTACCCGTTTCTAACTCGCTACTAGCCGCTAACTGACTCGCCCCTGCAAATGTTTGTTGTGCTAATGCCTGTGAAACTTCAGGCGTAAGGCCAAGGGCGATACCGGCTTCTTGTAGCGCTTCTATCATGTAAAACACATAGGCTGGACCACTACCCGATATGGCTGTGACGGCGTCCATTTCTTTTTCGTCGCTCAGCCAAAGGGTTTTGCCAACTGCATCTAAAATCAGTGTGGCGTACTCACGTTGTGTTTGTGTGACTGCATCTAAGGAAAATAATCCGGATACGCCAGCTTGGATCTGGGCTGGCGTGTTTGGCATCACGCGCACAATGGCTTGATAGTTATTCAACCAACGTGAAATATCTTTTGCACGAATACCAGCTGCAATGGAAATAATGAGCTGGTTTGTTAGCTTATCTTTCAGGCTTAAACATACTGCTTTAAGCTGCTGCGGTTTAACCGCTAGCACAATGACTTCATTCAATAAGGCATTGTCTATAGATTCATCTACATCTACATTAAATTCACCAGCTAATTGTGTTCTTTTTTCAGGCGATGGGTCAATAACTGCTATACCACCCATACTGAAGCCATTTTGTTTTAAGCCGCTAATGATGGCTTTGGCCATATTGCCGCCACCAATAAAACTGATTTTCATACAGGTACCCTTGAGTTTTATGATGAATGGTAAGAATTAACTAATGATTGTATTGTTATTTTTTAATGTAATTTTATTGTTATTCTTCTTTTGAATATCATATCATTATAGCTTTTTCCTTGCGAAAAATTAAGCTAATTGTACGTTCTTTTACCAAATATCTTTGAGCCGACACGTACGATCGTTGCACCTTCTTCAACGGCAATAGTGTAATCGTTAGACATGCCCATTGAAAGCGTGTCCAGGTTGAAGCCTTTTTGGTTGAGTTGATCAAAGCATTGTTTAAGTTGCTTAAATTGTTTTCGTTGATCTTTCACGACTAAAGTTGGGGCCGGAATGGACATTAATCCGCGTAACTTAAGGTTTGGAAACGATGAAAACGCCGTAGCTAATGCTTCTAATTCATCAATTAAAACACCACTTTTCGTGTTCTCATGACTAATATTTGTTTGAATGCATACTTGTAGCGGTGGAAGGTCGCTAGGACGGGCATCATTAAGCCGCTTAGCCACTTTTAAACGATCAATACTATGTACCCATGAGAAGTGTTGTGCGATGAGTTGGGTTTTATTACTTTGTATTGGCCCTATGAAGTGCCATTCAATGGCTAAGTCGTTTAGTAAGCCTTGCTTTTCTAAACACTCTTGCAGATAGTTTTCACCGAATATTGTTTGACCAGCAGCATAAGCTTCTCTAATCACTGATGCGGCCTGCGTTTTACTGACAGCAACTAAAGTGACTTTATCTTGCGTAGGCTTTACTTGATTAATGTTAGCAAGGACAGCGTGCAGGTGATTTTTGATTGAGGACATAGTAAGCAGTTACTTGAGTGATTAGTTAAATTACGCGGTTGTATTGCATCTGATTGATGGTTTTACGACTCACGTTTTTGAAAATATTATAACAGGAGCCAGCAGTGGACATTTCCGATTTACTCGCTTTTTCAGTGAAAAATAAAGCGTCAGATTTACACCTTTCGGCAGGTTTGCCACCAATGATTCGTGCGCATGGTGATATTCGTAAAATTAATATGCCGGCACTAAGTCATACTGACGTCCATAAAATGATGTATGACATCATGAATGATTCACAGCGTAAAACGTTTGAAGAAACACTAGAGTGTGACTTTGCATTTGAAGTCCCTGATTTAGCGCGTTTTAGGGTGAATGCATTTAATCAACATCGTGGTGCTGGTGCCGTCTTTCGTACAGTGCCAACTAAAGTATTAACGTTAGAGGAATTAAATGCGCCACCAATCTTGCGCGAAATCTCTAAATATCACAGTGGTATTGTTTTGGTCACAGGCCCCACTGGTTCAGGTAAATCAACAACGTTGGCCGGCATGGTTGATTATATTAATGAGAGTGAATTTAAGCATATTTTGACAGTAGAAGACCCTGTTGAGTTTGTGCACCATTCAAAAAAATCACTGATTAACCAGCGTGAGGTTGGCCCGCATACGCAATCGTTTACCAATGCTTTAAGAGCGGCATTACTTGAAGACCCAGATGTGATTATGGTGGGTGAGATGCGTGATTTGGAAACGATCAAGTTAGCGTTAAGTGCTGCTGAAACCGGCCATTTAGTGTTTGGTACCTTACATACAACATCCGCAGCCAAAACAGTTGATCGGATTGTTGATGTATTTCCTGCTGCTGAGAAAGAAATGGTGCGTGCCATGCTTTCAGAGTCATTGCGGGCTGTTGTCTCACAATCGCTTTGTAAAACCAAAGAGGGCACAGGCCGCGTGGCAGCACACGAAATTATGATTGGGACACCTGCGATCAGAAACCTGATTCGTGAAAACAAAGTGCCGCAAATGTATTCAGCCATTCAAACTGGACAAAAATTTGGTATGCAGACCATGGATGCAACATTACAAGATTTAGTCAGGCGTAATGTGATTTCTTTGGAAGAAGCTAAATCCAAAGCGGCTAATAAAGATGCCATGACCTAATGTTGGTCATGGTGTTCAAAGTAATTAAAGGGTTTTAATGGAAGCACAGCAAGCAGAAGCATTTGTTCACGACTTATTGAAGTTAATGAAGGCTAAAGGTGGCTCAGACTTATTTATCACCGCTGGATTTCCGCCAGCATTGAAGATTGATGGTTTGTTGAAACCGGTGAGTAAAAGTAAGTTAACTGCGCTACAAACACAGCTCATTGCAAGTACCATGATGAACGACAAACAGCGTGCTGATTTTCAAGATAATAACGAATGCAACTTTGCAATTGGTGTGCCAAGTGTCGCCAGGTTTAGGGTGAATGCCTTTGTTCAAAGAGGGTCGGTTGGTTTAGTGGTGCGAACCATTAATACCAGAATTCCTGATTTTGAAGAGTTGGGTTTACCATCTGTATTTAAAGATATCTCACTTGAAAAACGCGGTCTTGTGATTTTTGTGGGTGCGACGGGTTCAGGTAAGTCCACCTCGTTAGCTTCAATGGTTGATTATCGTAACGAGAATACTTTTGGGCATATTGTCACGATTGAAGACCCAATTGAATTCATTCATGACCACAAAAGCTGTATCGTTTCGCAACGCGAAGTAGGCGTTGATACAGATAACTGGCATGTCGCGTTAAAAAACACCTTAAGGCAGGCGCCAGATGTAATTTTGATCGGTGAAATTCGTGATCGTGAAACAATGGATTATGCGATTGCTTTTGCCGAAACGGGCCATCTATGTATGGCAACCTTACATGCCAACAGTACTAATCAGGCATTGGACCGTATTATTAACTTTTTCCCTGAGGAGCGACGTCATCAGTTGTTGATAGACCTTTCTCTCAATACTAGGGCATTTGTGTCTCAGCGATTAATTCCTAAAAAGGAAGGTAAGGGTAGAGCTGCTGCGGTAGAGGTCATGTTGAACTCGCCATTGATCTCTGATCTGATTTTTAAAGGTGAGGTACAAGAGATTAAGTCAATTATTGGTAAATCTCGCCAATTGGGTATGCAGACGTTTGATCAGGCCTTGTTTGAATTGTATGAATCCGATGTAATAAGTTATGACGAGGCGTTACGTAACGCTGATTCAGTGAATGATATTAGATTAAAAATTAAATTAGATAGTAATAAAGCTTTACCAGAAGAGGAAGATAATCTAGATAAACTTGGACTGGTCGAATAATTTGTTTGAGCATAAAAAAAGCTGGTCATAGACCAGATTTTTTTATATGACATGATTTCTTATTAAAAACTATTCGATTGAAACTTCCGCACGTCTAGCTTCTCTTAAACTACCATCACCTTCAACATTTTGAGGTTCTCTCATTTCAATGTTATCCAGTGGAACACCAGCAGAAACCAAGTAGTCTCGGACACTCTTCGCACGGTTTTTAGAAAGCATAATGTTGAATGCTTTATCGCCGCGTGGATCATGAAAACCTGAGATCACTACTTTAGCAGTTGGATTATTGTGTACCCACTCTACAATATGAGCCAGTGTACTACTGCCATCATAAGGTAGTTCATAAACACTGGTTGGGAAGTAAACAACTGCATTTTCTGGCAGCACTACTTCTGGCTCAGGTTCAGGGATTGGGGCAGGTGCCACAATTGTGAGCAGGTTGTTAACGGTCACATCAGTACCGAAGAATGCTTGGGCTTCTGCACCTCTAGCATCTTTAGTTGCTTGGCTATCAACCGTACCTGTGAGTGTAACGCTGTTTGCATCACCCTCAACACGCCAGTCAGAGCCACCGTTTAACCAATCTTTTAATGCAACAGCTTGGTTTGCCCAGCTAATACCATTTGCATCACCAGTAGCAGCATAATCTTCCATGCTCCCAGCAGTAAATGCATATGGCACAGCAGCTGCCACTTCAACTGGCGTACCTGCACAGCAGTTACCTGCAAAGTTTGGTCCGCGGTCATGTTGCCATGCCCAGAATAAATAGATTGCAGCAATAATTGCAATTAACCAAGTCCAAAAGCTATAGCTTGATGAACGGTGATTGTCATTATATGTTGTATCAGACATAGGTCATCTCCTTAAAAATATGTATACAAGATTAAAATTGAATGTTGTGTTTAAGCGTTAACTTAAACGCCGTGCTTCAATGAATCTTGCCATGTTTTTAATTCAGACCATTTGTTCTGAGCAGCAAGTTCTGCTTGCTTAGCCCAAGTGCCTGGTTTTGCTAATCTATATCTAGGACCCGCATCATCTAAAATTTTCTGCATTTGACCTTCAGTCATTTTAGAAACTTCAATAAAGGTATAGAACCCAGCAGTATTGAATAATTGGTTGATTTTTGGACCAATACCTTCGATAACTGTTAAGTCGTTAGGACCTCTTAACTTGTAACCAGCTGCTTTTGCTGCAGTCGTATCGAGTACAAAAGATTTAGTTGCTGCAGGTTTAGCGGCAACAGGTGCGGCTGCTTTTACTGGAGCAACAGCGGCGACAGGTGCGGCGGCTGCAACAGGAGCAGCTTTAGCAACAGGTGCTGAAACTACAGGTGCGACAGTTTGTTGTATGTTATTTGTTTTTTTATTACAGCAACCAGTTAAACGGCAAAGAAGCCAATTTAATAGCCAGCCAAGAAGTGCGCCAAGTAGAAACCACCAAAAGCAACAAGACATAATATACCCCCAAGGTAAATATAGATTGAAAAATTATTATTAATTAAATATGTTAGTTGTATTTCAGTTTGTTATTGAACACCTGTACGGGCCATACGTCAAGCAATGTTAATCTTTATTAACATATGTAGTGACAATACATAGCGTCTTACTGCGCTGTAAACACAATATCACCAAGTGCGATGGTTGATTTTACCTTGCCCGCGAGCTCTAAACCTAAGAACGGGGTGTTTTTACCCATACTGGTGATTGTGCTTGTACTAATTTCCCAGTACTCATCGGCGTTAAATAGGCAGATGTCGGCTGGGTTGCCAATTGTCAAATCCCCAGCAGTTATACTTAGGATAGCCGCTGAGTTTTCAGTAATGAGTGAAAGGGCTGATGATAGCGGTACTTTATTCTGCTCGGCCCACTTTAAAGTCAGTGGTAACAGTAACTCAAGGCCCGTAGCGCCTACTTCAGCTTGCGCAAATGGCACTAGCTTAGCATCATCATCAACAGGTGCGTGATCTGAGCATATCGCATCAATCGTGCCGTCTTTAAGACCCATGCAGAGTGCGGTTTTGTCGCGCTCTGTTCGTAGTGGTGGTTTTAAGTGGCAATGTGAATTGAAAAAGCCAATATCATGTTCGGTTAAGTGCAGTTGATTAGCTGCGACATCACAGGTAACTTTTAAACCTTGTTTTTTTGCATCACGAATCATCTCCACACTTTCTGCCGTTGAAATGCGGGTAATGTGGATGGTGGCATTCGTTTCTTGTGCAATGCGTAAAATGCTCGCGAGCGCTAAGGCTTCTGCAGCACTTGGTATGCCTTTTAGGCCTAATCTAGTCGCCACTTCACCATCGTGTGCAACCCCACCTTTGGCTAGAAATGGTTCTTCAGCACTTAAGAAAAGGGTGAAGTCAAATGTTGCAGCATACTGCATGGCACGCCAAAGCACTTGGGTGTCATTAATCGCGATATTGGCTTGTGAAAAGCCTACACAGCCAGCGGCAGCTAGCTGACTCATTTCTGATAATGTTTGGCCTTTAAGTTGTGTTGTGAGTGCGCCAAGTGGATACACCTTCGCTAGCTTAAGCTGCTTAGTGCGATGTTTTAGCATTTCAACTAAACCTGGTTCGTCTAGTACTGGGTCCGTATCTGGCGGGCACGATAGACTGGTAATGCCGCCTGCGACTGCTGCATGCAGTTCACTGACCAATGTTGCTTTGTATTCATCACCAGGCTCGCGTAGGCGCGCCGATAAATCCACTAAACCTGGGCAAACAATTAAGCCGGTTGCATCAATGGTTTCATCTGCTTTAAATGATGCTGGCGCATCGCCTAATGCCAGTATTTTCCCATCAGAAACAAATACATCAGTGATGGCATCTATCTTGTTTTTTGGGTCAATCACATGACCATTTTTAATATGAATATTTCTCATGTTATGCCTTCCCTCCACCAAGCATGGCCATGACAGCCATACGAACACCAATTCCGTAGGTGACTTGTGGCAAGATAACCGATTGTGCGCCATCGGCGACAACTGATTCAATTTCAACACCGCGGTTCATTGGGCCAGGGTGTAAAACAATGGCATCAGACTTTGCTAAATTCAATCTCTCTTGCGTTAAACCGTAGGTTTTAAAGTATTCCTGTTGGCTAGGTAATAAAGCACCACTCATGCGTTCATTTTGCAGGCGTAACATCATCACTACATCGACATCTTTTAAGCCTTCATTAATGTCGTGGTACACATGTACTCCTAGTTTTTCAACATCAACTGGTAATAAGGTTTTCGGTGCAATCACCCGAATTTCAGGCACACCAAGTGTTGAAAGTGCATGAATCTCAGAGCGAGCAACACGAGAGTGTAAAACATCACCAATAATCGCGATGCGTAAATTATGCAGTTCAGGTTTGAATTTTCGAATGGTAAAAACGTCTAGCAAGCCTTGGGTTGGGTGTGAGTGTCTGCCGTCTCCTGCATTAATGACATGAATGTGTTTTGGCACATGGCTGGCAATAAAATGTGCAGCGCCAGATTCGTTATGGCGCACAACAAACATATCGGCATTCATCGCGATCAGGTTGTCGACCGTATCTAAAATGGTCTCACCTTTTGATTGCGATGAGGTCGCTACGTTTAAGCTTAAAACATCGGCTGATAATCGTTTTGCGGCAATTTCAAACGTGGTGCGTGTGCGTGTGCTGTTTTCTAAAAAAAGATTGCAAACAGTTTTACCTTTTAAAATAGGGACTTTTTTGACTTCGCGCTCAGCAACACCAATAAATGATTCTGCTGTATCTAATATTTGGACTAGATTTCTTTTAGGCAAACCTTCAATCGAAAGCAGGTGGGTGAGTTCGCCGTCAGCATTTAATTGTGGATTTTTCATGCGTCGTTTTCTGTTTCGGTTGGTAAAGGTTTAATGGTTGATTTTATCATTAAAGTACCATCATCTTCTTGCAACAGTGCTATGCGGTAGTTTGAATCTAATGTCATTTCGTGCGCAACAATTTGCGGCTGTATGGGTAGCTCTTGCCCACCACGGTTAACCAGTGTTGCCATAGTGATGCTGGCAGGGCGGCCGAAATCAAACAACTCATTCATTGCTGCACGTGCGGTACGGCCTGTGTTGAAAATGTCATCAATTAAAATGATATGTTTGTCTTGAATGTCGAATGCAATTTTTGTTGGTTTAATTTTGGCACTTAAACCGCGTGTGGCGTAATCATCACGATGCATTGAAATATCAAGAGAGCCAAACGCAACGGCATGTTTGGCAATGGGTGCCGCTAACGAGACTAATAATCGATCTAAAATTAAAGCGCCACCACTGTGAATGCCAACTAAAGCCGTATTGGGTTTGAGTCGCGGCAATAGTTGATCTGATAAATTTTTGATGAGGACTTCCGCATTTGGAAGTGTTGCATTAACAGCATCTGTCATGGTTTTGATTGATCGACCTTTAATTTAATTCTCAGTATCACAGCGTATTTTACCTTAATTTTAATTAATTTAAGATAAAGTCAAATGCTTAAAACGCATTGCTTTTATAAGCCATCGAAATAACTTTGCAAAATAGTACTGGCGGCTACTTGGTCAATCACTGATTTTTGTGCCATGCCATGGACACCTTGTTCTTTTAATAGTTCGCTGGCTTCTGCTGAAGTAAACCGCTCATCAATAAAAATAACAGGGATATTAAAACGACCATTTAGGCGGCGTGCAAACTTAACACAGAGTTTGCTGATTTCAGTTTCTTCACCGGCCAAATTCAGTGGTAATCCGACAATAAACAACCTCGGGTTCCATTCGTTCACAATATCGGTAATTAAATTGAAACGGACTGTATTACTTTCATTATCAATCGTCGTCAGTGGTTTGGCTTGGCCTAACAAATGTTCACCATGGGCAATGCCAATACGTCGTTCGCCAAAGTCAAAGGCAATCACCGACCCTTGTTTAATGTGATTTTCATCGTATACATTTTCATTGTCAATCATATTGGTTTGGTTATTCATTTTTTTAAGCGTGTCCTGCCACATCAGATAACATCATTGGATTAATGCCCAGTAATTTAAGGGCTACTTCAAACATGGCATCATGGGTTGTTTCATACAAAATGGTATGTAACGTTTGATGGTCTGGCGGCGCAACTGATAACCAAGCATTTTGAAGTATTTCATTTTCTAATTGGCCGGGGGACCAGCCGGCATAGCCTAATGAAAATAGAAATTGCTCAGGGCCTTCACTCGCGCCTATGGCTTCTAAAATATCTTTTGATGAAGTGACGCCAATTTGCTCGGTGACATTAATACAGCTATCCCATTCTTTGCTGGCTTCATCAGGCGTTGGGTGCAGAATAAAACCACGGTCTGGTTGCACAGGCCCACCAAATAGGACTAGCTGATTACTGACTGATTGATTCGTTAAAGGCAGGTTGATTTCACCATAAAGCTCGGTAAGCGGCATATCAGTGGGTTGATTTATCATAATGCCCATTGCACCATCATCATTATGGGTGCAAATAAACGTTACACTTTTAGCGAAAAAAGGGTCGTCTAAGTTGGGCATAGCGATTAAAAAGTGCCCAGTGAGATTTAAGTTGTTAGTAGCCATCATGAATCGTTCTTATAATCGTTATCGGACTTATTTGCGTGGTTTAATGTCGTTCACGGTTGCTGATACTTCACCTTCTGCAAAACGGATATTCACAGCGTCATTAGTAGAAAGGTTTTTTGCGGACTGTACAATTTCACCTTGTGCATTTTCAACCAACGCAAAACCACGCGTTAATACGGCAAGTGGGTTTAAATGCCCTAAGTTTTGTTCTAAGCGTACAAGTTGTTGCCGTTGAAACTGTAGTGTTTGTTCAACCACTGTTTTAAGGCGGAAGCCTAACTCGTTAATCGATTGCTGCTGCTGTTTTAACTGTTGTAAGGGGGAGACTAACCGTCTTGATAAATGGTCTAGATTTAACGCGCGCTGTTCTAAGCCTGATAGCGTTAAACGGTTCATTTGCTGCTGCATTTGATTCAGGTGCTGAATTAACCCCGCTTGTGAAGGCGTGACTAATTCTGCCGCTGCTGTTGGGGTGGCCGCTCTTACATCTGCCACAAAATCACTAATGGTAAAGTCAGTTTCATGACCAACACCACTGACGGTTGGTATACCGCAATTAGCAATCGCGCGTGCCACTACTTCCTCATTAAATTGCCATAAATCTTCCATACTGCCGCCGCCGCGACAAATAATCAGTACGTCACATTCTTGGCGCTCATGTGCCTCATCAAT
>JAWUXH010000053.1:0-22084 GCA_034111445.1 Methylophilaceae bacterium
GCGGACTAAGTCAGATGTGGATGACACTAAAAATGTTAAGCAAGACTTAACTAATCTAAAGGTGAAAGCTGATCCGAATAAACCAATGAGCGGAAAGCACGTGCCAGGTGAAAAAGCGACAAGCCCGGTCCCTGCTGATGATTCAATTGTTGATCTTAAAACAGCAAAAATAGTTGATGCAACGCAAAAAGATTCTGTGATTAACAAAGTGAGTCAAGCTCAGGTGCTAGAAGTTACAAACCCTGCTCATGAGCCAGTGGATGCAAATCACAAACCAGTGATTGTTGATGCCCAGGTGCGTCATGCGCAAACGAACAAAGCCACTAGTGATGCGCCTGTTGTCGTTAAAAAGCAAGTTACACAACAAGCTGCCATTGACACAACCGTTAAGGCCGACCCTAAACTAAGCAAAACCACTAATGATGTTACTGCACCTAAAAATACAAAATCAGCACCTGTTGAATCTACAACGCTAACAAAACAATCGCCGCTCACGGCTAAAGACAAAGTTGCACATAACGTTTCGAAAGTTGACCTTGCTCATGCTGCGGTTAAATCAGAGCCAAAAGCGCCGGTTGCAGTAGAAGACGCACTGGCATCTAAAGTTACGGTTAAATCAGCACCAAACGCCCCGGTTGCAGTAGAAGATGCACTGGCACCAAACGTGGCGGCTAAAGCAGCATCGGTTGATTCAGTTGCAAAAGCAACACAAAACATCAATGTTGAGAATAATGACATTGAAATGGTGAAGCCTAAGCTTGCGGCAGCTATGCCGGTTACTGCTTCGGCAAAACAAGATCCTAAAGCAGTTGTCGTTGCAAACAAAGTGAGTGGAACATTTGTTGAACAGCCTAAGCCATTAAAAGACGCTATTGCGGCTGATGTGAAGGATAAACCTGCCGACCTGAAGTTAACTAGCAAAGCAGCTAATGCGTTGAATGTGACCAAGCAAGCCACCGCTGGTGTGAATGTAAGACAAAATTCAGCACAGTCTAAAGTTGATGTTGCAGATGTGACACCACCACTAAGTCAAGCTAAAAGCACGACTGAAGAAGCTTTATTGTCACCAGTTGATGCCATGGTTAAACAAGCCAGTTCAGCCGTTGTTAGAAAAAAATCACTAGAAAAAGTCGAGATGGCCAAAGGTTTGCAAGCGGCAGGCACTGAAAAAGAATTAGCTGAAGCTGATGAGGCATTAATGGCGTTAAAAGATGGCCGCATTGCGGTTGATAACCCAAGGGCCGCTGTTAGAACAACAGATTTTGTTCAAACATTGAATCAAAATGTATTCAATAATCAAATGAAAATGCGTGGTGATCAACCAGAAGCGTTTAAATCCTTTGCTTCTATTCAGGGGATGAGCGATGTTAATGGTGTCAACGCGCAAGCAATTTCAAGTTTACAGGCATCAACACCACCGAGTACTTTGCAAGCCGCAGCTAATCTAATGAGTTCTCCACTAGCTGGCAGCAACTTAATTAACACGCCATTTTCTAATAGAACAGGTTGGAATCAAGCCATTAACCAAAAAGTAATGTATATGGTTGGCAATGGTGAGCAAACTGCAAAATTAACCCTTAACCCACCAGATTTAGGCCCATTGCAAGTTGTGATTAGTGTTAATAATGAAAAAGCTGACACTACTTTTATTTCTGCCAATGAAGATGTACGCCAAGCATTGGAAGATGGTTTAGAAAACTTACGTGAAAAAATGGGTGAAGCTGGTGTTGCACTTGGTCAAGCAAATGTGAATACAGGTGAACAATTTGCACAGCAGCAACAATCAACACAGAAGCAAACGAATAACACGCCTTCAAATCAGTCAGTCGCGGAAACAGAAGCCATTGTGAATAGCACGCCAGTGGCTAGAAACAGTAATGGCCTAGTTGATACCTTTGCTTAAATACGCTGATTGATTGATAGCGTAAAGCTTAAGCAGTACCGCTGTTATCTTTGACATTATTCATATTTAACAATGTTAAAGGTAACGGCTTTTTCCCTCTCTTATCCATACATCTTTTAGCACCAATTTTTCGCATAATAACACTATTAGATTTGTAATTTTAATCGTGTATTGAATACGTTAGTTACACCTTGTATTCAACCCATTATCGGAGCATCACATGGCAAAAGATCCAAAAGCTGCTGAGTCAACAGACGAAGCACCTAAATCAAAGAAAAAACTCATTATTATCATTGTTGCTGTTGTGGCATTGTTAGCTGGTGGTGGAGGCGCATGGTTCTTCATGAAAGGTGATGCAGAACATGGTGATGAACATGCAGAAGTTGAGGAAGAGCACGTTGAGCTACCACCGGTATTTGTGCCGCTAGAAACTTTTACCGTTAATTTACAACCGGACCCTGATGAGCGCTTCTTGCAATTAGAAATGTCCTTACAAGTGGCAACGGCTGAAGAGGAAACGAAATTAACCAATCATATGCCAGCGGTTCGTAATCGAATTTTGATGTTGTTAGGCAGTAAAGTGGCAAGTGAAATTTCGGATACTGAAGGTAAGCAAGCATTAATTGAAGAAATTATTGAAGAAGTGAATGAGCCGTTTTCTGAAAAAGGCAAACCACAGGAAGTATCGGGTGTGTTTTTCACTTCATACGTTATTCAGTAATGTGTTTTTGTCACATATTAAAAATAACTCATAGAGATTTGTATTAAATGGATGATAAGTTTTTATCACAGGATGAAGTTGACGCACTGCTAAAAGGTGGCGGATTCGACGACGATGACGATGAAGTCGTCGAAAAAGTTGATGAAGATCCGAATGGACCAAAAGCCTACAACTTAGCAACGCAAGAACGGATTGTTAACGCGCGTATGCCGACGCTTGAAGCGATCAATCAGCGTTTTGGCAGATATCTTGGTGATGAGTTATTTAACTTTATGCGAAAACCCGTTGAAGTGACGGTTAAGCCGCTTAAAATTTCAAAATATAGTGACTTTCTCAGAAATGTGATTGTACCAACCAACCTAAATTTGATTCATGCACATCCATTGCGTGGTTCAGGTTTAATGATTTTTGACCCGCAATTAGTATTCTTAATCATTGATACGATGTTTGGTGGTGACGGTAGTTTCCATACGCGAGTTGAAGGCCGTGATTTCACGCAAACTGAACAACGGATTATTGACCGAATTTTGGCGCTTGTGTTTAAAGCTTATAGCCAATCTTGGGAGACTATTTACCCTTTAAACTTTGAGCATGTGCGTTCTGAAATGAATACGCAGTTTGTCAGTATTGCAACACCTAATGAAGTGGTTGTTTCAGCTGTGTTTGCCATTGAGTTGGGTGATCATACTGCTGAAATGCACTTTTGCTTCCCATATACGATGCTTGAGCCATTAAGAGATATTTTAGGTTCAGTGATACAGCCTGAAGTGAGTGAAGATAATGAGCAGTGGACGCAATTGCTTGGCCAACAAGTGCGCGTGGCTGAAGTAGAGTTGGTGACTGAATTAGCCAAGAAAAATATACCGTTAGGTAAAGTGATGAATTTCAAAGTGGGTGATGTTATCCCACTTAATGTCAGTGAAACGGTTGAAGCAACGGTGGATAATGTCCCTGTGATGGAATGTAAATATGGTGTATTTAACGGACAATATGCTTTACGTGTTGAGCAACTATTAAAGTTAAGTACGTTGGATAAAGGAGAGCCGAATGGCCAATGATAATGAAGATTTAGCGGCGACGGATGCAACCGCAGAACCTGATTGGGGTGATGCAATGGCTGAACAAGCAGCGTCTGAAACGCCAGCTGATGATGCAGCAGCTGACTGGGGTGATGCGATGGCTGAACAAGCAGCTGCCGAAACGCCAGCTGATGATGGTGCCGCTGATTGGGGGGATGCAATGGCTGAGCAAGCAGCGGCTGAACCGGCGGCAATTCAAGAATCTGCTGTTGAACAAGCACCTGTATTTACCGAATTTTCACCTAAAAATAAAATGAAAGAGTCTGAAAACGACATTGATTTTATTTTAGATATTCCAGTTCAATTAACGGTTGAATTAGGCCGCACTAAAATTGCGATTAAGAACTTATTACAACTGGCACAAGGTTCAGTAGTTGAGCTTGACGGTTTAGCTGGTGAACCGATGGATGTATTAGTCAATGGCACATTGATTGCACAGGGTGAAGTCGTAGTGGTTAATGAGAAGTTTGGTGTGCGTTTGACCGATATTATTACGCCAGCTGAACGTATTAGAAAGTTAAACCGTTAATGATTAGTAGAATGAAACAAGTAAGCCTTAGTTTAATGGTGTTTGGATACACCTTAACAACGAACGCGGCTTCTGCTGTTACGGCACCAAGCCCAACAGCAGGCTTTATGAAAATGATGATTGGCTTAGCAGCCGTATTGCTGGTGTTAGCGGTGATCAGTTGGGGTATGAAAAAATACATGGGTAGCCACCCTGGAAAAAATTCTGTGATTAGTGTGGTTGGTGGTGTGAGTGTTGGCTCGCGTGAACGTGTGATGGTGTTAGAAGTGGCTGATCGCTGGTTAGTGGTTGGCGTATCTGCTGGAAATGTTTCTAGTTTGGCCAATTTAGAAGCTGGCGACCAAGCATTATCTGAGCAAATAACAACGCCTAGCAAGCCTAGTGCTAACCGTATGAGCCCTGATGCTTTTTCACAGTGGTTAAAAGCATCAACAAAGAAATTGAATGAGAGTAACAATGATCAAGCGTAGTTGGTTAAAAGCTGTTGCCAATGACAGGTTTATATTGGTGCCGTTACTTATTTCATTGTTTATGCCATTTACTGCCTTTGCGGAAAACGGCATGCCTTTGGTGAATGCAACCCCTGCTAGTGGTGGTGGGCAAGACTATACATTAAGCTTACAAACCTTAATTCTGCTGACATCACTCACGTTTTTACCAGCAGCAGTACTGATGATGACAGGGTTCACCCGCATTATTATTGTGTTGTCTTTATTGCGCCAAGCCCTTGGTACGCAATCTGCGCCACCTAATCAGGTGATGATTGGCTTAGCACTATTTCTCACTTTTTTTGTGATGAGTCCGGTGATGGATAAAATCTATGTCGATGCTTATCAGCCTTTGGCTGAAAATGCGATTACGATGCAAGAAGCAATGGATAAAGGCGTTGGGCCATTAAAAGAATTTATGATGAAGCAAACGCGTGAGGATGATTTAGCGTTGTTTGCCAACATGGCGCAAGTGAGCAGTATTGCCACACCAGATGATGTGCCATTACGGGTGCTGGTGCCCGCTTATATGACTAGTGAATTGAAAACAGCTTTCCAAATTGGCTTTGCTATTTTCATTCCATTTTTAATTATTGACATGGTGGTTGCGAGTATTTTAATGGCCATGGGTATGATGATGGTGTCACCAGTGATTGTTGCATTGCCATTTAAATTAATGTTGTTTGTTTTGGTTGATGGCTGGCAGTTGATGTTAGGTTCATTGGTTCAAAGTTTTTATTAGAAAGGTTTAATTCGGTGGAGAGTTTATGATGACCCCTGAAAGTGTAATGACCATTGGCCGTGATGCCATGATGGTGGCTATTTATGTGGCAGGACCTGTGCTATTTGTTGTATTGGCCATTGGTTTGGTTGTGAGTATTTTCCAAGCCGCCACACAAATTAATGAACAAACGCTGTCATTTATTCCAAAGTTAGCCGGTGTGTTTGGTGTCTTGCTTGTCGCAGGTCCATTCATGCTAACAACCTTAGTTGATTATATGCATTTAGTATTTTCAACCATTCCTAATATCGCGCATTAAGCTTGCGTTTGATAAAGCGGTTATATGATTACCATTAGTAGTGAAATGATGCAGACTTGGGTCATCTCATTGTTGTGGCCATTAACACGTATCCTTGCCGTTGTTGGTACTGCGCCAGTGTTTAGTCACCGCGTATTTCCTGTACGCAGTAAAGTGGCGCTTGCCGTGATGATCACTTTGATAGTGCTGCCAACTTTACCACAGATGCCTAAATTTGATGTGTTCTCCGTTCAAGGCCTATTACTATTAGCGCAACAAATTATCATTGGTGTTGCCATCGGTTTTAGCATGCGACTATTTTTAGCTGCCATTCAAATTGCTGGCCAAATGATTGCGATGACAATGGGTTTGGGTTTTGCCACATTCTTTGACCCACAAACGCAAGGCCAAACAACCTCAATCACACAATTCATTAATATATTAACCATGTTGGTGTTTTTGAGTTTAGATGGTCATTTGATGGTGATCTCTGCTGTGAGTCAAAGTTTCTTTACTATGCCTATTACGCTTGATTTTCAAGGCATTGATTATTTGCAAGTGGTTGAGTGGGGAGGTTATATCTTTAGCTTAGGACTAATGCTCGCTTTACCTGCTGTGGCAACCTTATTAATTATTCAAATGGCATTAGGGGTATTAACCAGAACAGCGCCACAATTGAATATTTTTGGTATTGGTTTCCCCGTGACCTTAAGCATGGGATTTTTGATTATATTACTAACGTTACCAGGCATGCTTAAACCCATTCAAAACCTCATTGAACTTGGTATTACCAATATGCAGGTCATCTCACAAACAACAACGCCCTAATCAAGTTAGATTGATTAAGGCGTTGTATATCATACGGTTTAAAATGCTTGTATCATTTCAAATAACACAACCACATTTCAATATAGCGGTGTTACATATAATCAAACAATGATAATTTAGCGGTTGAGCTGAATGTTTTTTGAGCAGCTTCCAACATTGTTTGAGTTTTCGTAAATTCAGATAACGCTGAGGCATAATCTAAATCTTGTATATCAGATAATGACGTTTGATATTGCACATCTAATGCTGATCCGGCTGTATCTAGACTTTCTAATTGATTTAATCGACCACCCACTGAAGCACGCACATTGAGTACATTGTTGAGTGAACTTGTCAGATTATCAATACCAGTTGCTACCCCTGCAGTGAATGTCGCTTGTGTTGCAGCATCAGTAATGGGTGTTTTCAGTAGGGTAATCATGTCTTGTAAGGCGCCAAATGTATCCATGCCATTTTGAAACACTTCATCACCGGCCGCATTAATTGCCATTGTTGTGTTCGATCCTACATCAATATTAATATGATTACTTGAATCACCATTAAAGTCATACAAACCGTTACCACCATTTAATTCAAATGGTTTTGTATCGGATTTAAAACCAGCATACATATATTTGCCTGATGCATCTTGTGCATTGGCTAAGCCAACTAAGCCATCTAATGTGCTTTGTAAATCAGCGGCAATAAAGTTTCTTTCATTATCAGATAATGAGCCATTACCAGCAGAGATAATTTTAGATTTTGCCGCTAATAGATGATCTGTAACGCCTGATAGATTACCTTCTAGGATCGTTAAATTACTCTCAGCTGTTTTACGCACATAGGCAAAATCATCATTCACTTTCATATTGGTTTTAATCTCTAATGCGCGCGCTGCGGCAATAGGGTCTTCTTGCGGCGAACTAAAACGTTTACCTGTCGAAAGTTGATTTTGCAATTTAACCTGATCAGACTGAATTGACTGAATGGTACTAATGCCACGACTGTAAATTGTATTGGTGCTTAAACGCATGATTATTCCTTTAAAACTCGACTGGTGTTATCTGCCTAAGGTCAGTATTACATTAAACAGTTCAGATGCCATTTGCATCATTTTGCCGGCGGCTTGATAAGCTTGCTGATAGCGAATGAGGTTGGCCGCTTCTTCATCCAAGTTAACACCTACTTCTGATTGAAAAGAAGCCGTGGCTGTTTCTAATACTTGTGCTTCAGCGGCGCCGGTCACATTTAACTCGTGTGCTTTATTGCCTACTTCACTGGTTAATGTCGCAAACGCTTTTGTGAAACTCATTTTAGTGGTTGAATCATTTGGTCCTTGAATCACCGCATCTAATTGTAATTTCGCGAGTAGTAAACCATTGACATTATCACTTGGCCCCGTAGTTGCACTGCCTGCAAACGCCAATTTATTGGTGTCTGAAAAAGCCAGCTTTAAAGATTCAGCTACATTTTGAGTTGGACGTACAACAAATTCATCACCAGCATTCATAGCGCCAGAGTTGATTGAAATTGTTAATCCATCCAGTGTTAGTGGTAGGGCGCCAACACTGGTGATATTGCCATCGCCAGAGCGGGTAACGTTGTAATTCGTACCATCATATTTAATTTTGTAATCGCTACTGGTTACCGCAGTTGCATCTGCAACTACAGCGCCAACGGCTGCTGTGCCTGTATTTTCTCGATGGGCGGTAGTGGCTGGGCCTGGAATACTAAATAGGTCGGCGCCAGGGTCACCATTCAAATCAAAACCTTGACGGTGTTGTTGATTAAATTGGTCAGCTAATACAAGTGCAAGTTGACCTATTTTATTTTGCGCTGAATCTAATGAGTCTTCTCTAAATTCAATCAGACCACCCATTGCGCCGCCAGCTAAACTGTCCTTACCTAAAATCGTAATCTTGTTTCTACTTTGATACCCAATTTCAGTACGGCTAGGATCAGTTGGGTTAGGCGTGGCGGCTAAATTAAATGTGTCATTACCAATCACTAATGGCAAGCCGTTGCCAACAAACACGTTGTAACTACCGGTACCTTGTTCAGTGACAGTGGTTTTGATCACTTTACTTAAGTCTGACACTAGGCTGTCCCGTTGATCCATTAAATCATTGGGTTGTTTACCTTCTACATTAATCGCATTTTGAATAATGCTGTTTAATCTAGTAATTTGTTCAGCAATACCATTCACCTCAGTCACATACCCCTCTACTTGGGTATTCACATCTTGTTGAATTTGATTGAGGCGGTTACTCATGGTGTTATAGCGATTTGTTAATGCTTGCGCATCTGACAACATCGCCGTACGGGTAGGGATGTCACTAGGGTTGGCATTGACATTTTTAACACTAGAGAAAAAATTGTTCATGGCTGGGTTTAAACCAGCTTCGTTGTCCGATAATAAGTTATCAATTGGGCTTAATTGCGATTTATACGTTTCAATACGATTGCTAGCAGATTGACTACTTGTGACATTGCGCGCAAGCATTTCGTTATAAACACGGGCAACACCGGTCACATTAGAGCCTTGACCAATAAAGCCTTGGCCAAAATTTTGCGGTTGCTTTGATTCTTGCGAAACGATTTGTCTAGAAAAGCCAGGCGTATTGGCATTGGCGATATTGTGCCCAGTGGTTGAAATGCCCACTTGTGCAGAAGATAAAGCGCTTTTTCCGATTGATAATATGTCTGACATAGTCTTTCCTACATTAATCCCTTAATTACATAACGGCCTTTGAAATGTAAACTTTAGGATGTTAACTGCCAATTGCTTAGGGATTAATTGGCATCAATTATGATGATGTAAATTTCTCGATGACATTTTCAAGCTTTTTTGCATAGTTAGGATCTGTCGCATAGCCAGCTTGTTGCATCGCTTTTGCATAACCAGCTGGACTATCTAAATTTGTCATCACCCCTTTATACCTTGGGTTATCTGTCATTAATTTAGCAAAGTCTTTAAATGAGTCAGCATAGCTATCGTAAGCGCGGAACTGTTCAACTTGCTTATGTTTAATGCCGTTTTTATATTCAGTGGTCATTGTTTCGACCACTTTACCTGCCCAACCCTTATTGGCTTTAATACCAAATAAGTTAAAGCTTTCAGTGCCATCAATGCCTTTAATTTGGCGTTTACCCCAACCACTTTCTAAAGCCGCTTGACCAAGCATTAAGTGACTTGGGATACCCGATGATCGGCTAGCAATATCAGCATGTGCCGTCATCACCTGTTTAAAATCATCTACCCCACGAATAACAGCGGTGGGTTCTGATTTCAGTAACACTTCTTTTATGGTTGTATCACTATTAATATTAGGTTTGCGCTCAACTGCGCGTGAAATTAATGCATCAGCCGCCGTTTTATTGTATGCCTCACTATTAGCAGGGGCACCTGAATTCATATGGGTTAATTGACCTAAGTAACCTTGAATTAAATGTGCATTACTATTGGCATTGCTGACTGGCATGCCTGTGATAGGGGAGACTTCTGAACCTTTAATTGGGTTTGGGTCACTCACCGCTTGTGTCATGGCATTGTTAACCGGGTTAATGCCTTTGCTTAATTGTTTAGCAATAATGTCAGATAACCCTAAACCTTTTTCAGATAAGCTAGTCGATAACTGTTGGTCTAACATGGCTGTAAAAGTACGCGTTTGATCGTTATCTAACAAGCCTTCTTGCGGGGTGGCAGCACGCATGCTTTTCATAAGCATGTTCATGAAAACAGCCTCAAACTGTTTTGCTACTTCTTTAATAGACTCAGGAGAGCTTTCTCTTGCAGCCACTTTAAGGTTATCTAAACTTTTGGTATCAAAAGCGACATTATTCGAGGTGTCAGCGATATTCATTGGAATGTCCCTCCGTTAACGTGTTTATTGTATAAACCAGTTTGCACGATTAAATAACCTCTAACTCAGCACGTAGTGAACCAGAGGCTTTCATGGCTTGTAGAATGGCTAATAAATCTTGAGGTGTTGCACCAATCGCATTGAGTGCTTTAACAACGTCTGATAAATTAGCGCCGCTATTGAGTTCTAATAACTTGCCATCTTCTTTCGTAATGTCAATTTGTGAACGCGCCGTTGAAATGGTTTGACCATTTGATAATGGCCCTGGCTGACTAATAATTGGGTCAGTATTCACTACAACGGTTAAGTTGCCATGTGACACAGCACAGCTTTCTAAAGTGACTGATTGATTCATCACAACTGATCCAGTACGCGCGTTTAGAATAATTTTTGCTGACCCTGTCGCAGGGGTTACATTAATGGTTTCTAATGCGGCTAAAAAGGCGACGCGATTATTACTCGTTACCGGTGGCATGACTTTAATGACGCGGCCATCTTGAGCAAATGCGGTATTAGCACCAAATTGTTGGTTAATAGCATTGACCACTAAATTAGCCGTTGAAAAGTCTGATTCTTTTAATTCCAAATTGAACCCGGCTGTTTGGCTGATGCTGGTAGGCAGTGCGCGTTCAACAGTTGCGCCATCAGAAATGCGGCCAACACTGAGGTGATTTACTTGTGTTTCAGTTCCGTTGGCTGAAGCACCAACACCACCAACGACTAAGTTACCTTGTGCAATGGCATACACTTCACCATTAGCCCCTTTTAATGGCGTCATGATCAGTGTGCCGCCACGTAAACTTTTAGCATTCCCCATGGATGATACCGTCACATCCAATGTTTGTCCTGGCTGCGCAAAAGCTGGGAGGCTAGAGGTAATCATGACAGAGGCAACATTTTTAAGTTGTAAGTTCGTGCCTGGTGGCAAGCTCACACCCATTTGTTGCATCATGCTGATCATGCTTTGAACGGTAAACGGTGTTTGGGTTGTTTGGTCACCAGTACCGTCTAAACCGACGACTAAACCATAACCGACTAATTGGTTACCTCGCACGCCTTGTACGGTGGCGAGATCTTTGAGTCTATCGGCATGGGCTGTTGGCGTTGCAATCACTGAAACGATGAAAACACTTAAGCACGTGAATAAAAACCTCACGAGCGATTGTTTGGTGAATCTAAGGGTATTTAAAAAAATCATATATTTGTTATTACAAACCACTCACGCTTAAAAAGAATCTTGAAATGACATTGCCAATTTCTGCGGCATCTATTTTTGATGCTGTACGATATTCAACACGTGCATCGGCGACAAAAGTAGAACTCACGAAATTACCAATGGTAATGTTGTCAGGATTAACAACCCCTGAAAAACGCACAAACTCTGTTCCTTTATCTAACGACACTTGTTTTTCTCCGCTGACTAAGAAGTAACCATTTGGCAGCACTTCAATGACAGTGGTGGTAATGGCGCCAGAGAATACGTTGCTTGAATTGGCATCGGCTTTGTCGCCATAAGAGCTTGATCCACTGACATCAGTGGTGGCTGACGGAAATGCCGCCCCGAAAATTGCGGTAACAGAGGTATCAATCGCACCATTTTTAGAACCAGAACTACCACCAGATTTAGTGGCTGATGTATTCTCTTGAATGTTGATCGTGACAATATCACCCACTTGGCGCGGTTTACGATCTTCAAACATGGCACGATAGCTGCCATTATTGTAAATAGACCCTGAACTGACTTTTGGCGGTGCAATCGGTTTGGCTTTAGCGGTCATTGGTTGTTGCACAACTGAGGTTGGCACCACCGTACAGCCACTTAATGACACCAAACCAATGAGCATCAGAATGAAAAAGTGATGTGCACTAAAAAGATATCGAGCATTAAATTTTTGAACATGTTTGGTACTAGCACTATTGTTCATGGTGCTGGTTGTCAGAATTTCACGCATTATTTGTTTCAACATGTTTAAAAACTTATATCTATTTAGGGAGATTTGCACATCACAAAAGGGTTTCAATATATTCATGCAAGCATGATTACATTTGAGTGAGTTTTTGTAGCATTTGGTCAGAGGTTGTAATCGCCTTACTGTTAATCTCGTAAGCACGTTGTGTTTGAATCATGTTAACCAATTCTTCAACCACGTTAACGTTTGATGTTTCAACATAACCTTGTGTTAGAAAGCCTGCACCATTAGCACCAGGTGCGTTTGTACTTGCATTGCCTGAAGCAGATGTTTCTGAATATAGGTTTTCACCTTTAGCTTGTAAGCCTGCAGTATTGATAAAGGTTGCTAGTTGTAATGAGCCAACTTGTGTAGGGGCAGTAGCACCAGCTAGCAATACTGAAACAGTACCGTCACGGCCAATGGTTAATGACTCTGCATCTGCAGGCACTGTAATCGCTGGTTGCACTGGAAAACCACTTGAAGTCACTAATTGACCTTGGTTGTCTGCTTGAAAAGCACCGTCACGGGTATAAGCCGTAGAACCATCAGGCATTAATACTTGGAAGAATCCCTTACCTTGAATGGCGACATCTTTATCATTACCCGTTTGTTGCAAGTTACCTTGCGTATGAATTTTTTCAGTGGCGACAGGGCGTACACCAGTACCGAGCTGCAAGCCAGAAGGTAATTGTGTTTGCTGTGATGATTGTGCGCCTGGTTGGCGAATCGTTTGATAAAGCAAATCTTCAAACACTGCTCGTGAGCGTTTAAAGCCATTTGAACTAACATTGGCCAAGTTATTCGCAATCACATCCATTTGTGTTTGCTGAGCATCAAGACCCGTTTTTGAAATCCAAAGTGAGCGTATCATATTAACAATCCTTTAAAGAAATTGATGATTTATGCCGTAATTAGTAACGAAGGGCATAAATGCATTTAATGTAGATTTATATTACTCTTGAAAAGCTTAAGTTAAACTTAGAAGCTGACTGGCTTTTTGCGCGTTATTCTCTGCGTTTTGCAAGAGCTTCATTTGCATTTCAAACTGTCTTGCTAAACTAATCATATCCACCATTGATTCGATCACATTCACATTACTGCTTTCTAACGCACCATTCACCACAACGACATTGGCATCCGCTGCAGCTGCGCTGCCATCTTTCATTTCGAATAAGCTGTCATCCCCACGGGTAATTTCAGACTCATCAGGGTTTACTAATTTAATGCGGCCTAAAATGTTTGATGGACCGGGTACCCCGCCATTGGCAACTGAGGATACTGTGCCATCTTTACCAATCGAAATAGAGACATCAGGTGGAATACTAATTGGCCCGCCATCACCCATCACTGTTAAACCATTCGCTGTTTGGACAAGACCATTTTCATTCACTTTCAATGAGCCGTTACGGGTATAGCCTTCCGAGCCGTTTTCACGTTGAATCGCAATCCAACCTTTACCTTGAATCGCTACATCTAAATCACGACCGGTGGTTTGAATAGCGCCAGGTTTAAAATCTGAACCGACCGTAGCATCTACAACAAATGCACGGGTATCTAAGCCTTCACTAATGACAGGCACGGCACGAAATGAATCGATTTGTGCTTTAAAGCCAGTAGAGGTTGCATTGGCTAAATTATGTGAAACCGTACTTTGTTGCTCAAGAATATGTTTAGCGCCAGTCATGGCGGTATATATCATTCTATCCATCGAAATATCCTTTTTAAAAGGACCAATGCAACCGTCAAAGATTGCATTGGCACCATTAAATAACTACTTATGCTTATCGTAAGTTCACAATGGTTTGTAAAATCTGATCTTGTGTTTTAATTGTTTGCGCATTGGCTTGGTATGTACGTTGCGCGGTAATCATATTCACTAACTCTTCTGTTAGATCAATATTTGAATCTTCCAGTGAATTAGATTGCAATGCACCAAGTAAGCCAGTGCCAGGCTCACCAACTAATGGTTGACCCGATTCGCTAGACTCAGACCAAGCGTTACCACCCAATGGCGTCAAACCGTTCATATTCGTAAAAGTGGCCGTTGCCACTTGACCTAGAATTTTCGTTTCGCCATTGGTGTAACGACCAATAATTTGACCATCTTTACCAGTGTTGAATGACGCTAGTTGACCAGATGTAAAGCCATCTTGACTATTCGCATTTACACTAAACGATGAACCAAACTGTGTACTTTCACTCAAGTCGAATTCAACTGATACGGCTGCTGCACCAGTGCCTGGCGCAAAGCCAGCGGTAATGACTGCCGGTGCTGTTGTTGGCTCAACACCAGTACCTGTAGGCGGGTAAGTTAATGTAGCCGTTGGTGTGCCAGCAGAATGGCCTGTTGTGAAAGCGCCATTTGCCGTTGAATACATGTCCCAAACGTTATCTGCTGTTTTAACGTAAAAATTTTGTAGTGTATGGGCATTACCTAGACTATCAAATACTGAGATGGCTGTTGTGCTGTGATACGTTTCTGGATCATCTGGATCAAAGTTAGCTGTCAGTAAGGCATCTTCTCTTGAGTCTAAGTTAACCTTGGTTGCAACTCCGGTCGTTGCGTTTGGACGTAAATCATTGGCGTTAATTTGCAATGGTACTGATGCACCTTTTTGTAAAACGCCATCAATGTCGGCAGCATAACCAGTTAAATTTCTGTTTTGCGCATCAACAATAAAGCCATCTTTATCCATTTGAAATTGACCATTTCGCGTGAAGCTGACAGCGTCACTTTCGCCATCACTCATGCGGAAAAATCCATTGCCACCAATCGAAATGTCCAGTGAGTTACTAGTGCTACTCACATTACCTTGCGTAAATTTTTGGTTAACAGTCGAAACGGAAGTACCAATGCCGACTTGATTTGCATATACATCTGCAAATTGCGCGCGTGACTGCTTAAAACCGACAGTACCTGAGTTGGCAATATTATTACCAATTACCTGTAATGATTTTGCAGATGCATTTAACCCACTTAAACCTTGTTGAAAACTACCCATGATTTGCTCCTTTAATTAACGCTTTACTGATTTATTGTTGATGACTACTATTCTGTTTTTTTGTTACTAAAAAATCTCTTTAACATCGGCTGTGCTTACACTTGAATCATTGCTTAAGTTCAACTTCACGCCACTAGCGTTTTGTGAAACACTTTGCACCGCTGCGAATGTTAAGGCGGTTGACGGTACTGTATTACCGCCAATTTTGGCTGTTGCTTCAAACGTGTAATGGCCTTCTGGTGCGGTTTCACCATTATTTTGTGTGCCATCCCATTGCAATGCTGCAATACCAGACTCAGGCTTATTCATCTCAATGGATTTAACAACATTGCCTGATGCATTTTTAATCTCGATATTGACCACATCAACACTGTTTTCTAAATCAACACCAAATAAACCGCCAGTACCCGTATTATTAATCTGGTCACCCTCAACTAATACGTTATGACCGATCATGCTGGCTGCTTGGTAAGATTGGCTTGATTGCACGCTACTAATCATTGTTGCCATTGTCTCGTTTAGCTTATCAATACCGGTTACCGTTGAAAGCTGCGCCATTTGGCTGGTTACTTGTGCACTTTCCATTGGATTTAATGGATCTTGATTTTTCATTTGCTCAACAAGTAACTTCAAAAAGCGGTCTTCAGTTTCTTGTACCGCTGATTTAGTTGTCTTACTAGCGCTGCCAGAACCATTCACTGTATCTAATAAGCTCTGAGACACTTTGTTTTCCGTTGCAATGGTGGTCATATTGTTTCCTTTTTAAATCTATACAATTAAGGTTTAATGTTGAGGTTTATTATTTAGAAACCTATTGACCGATGGTCAGTGTTTTACGCAGCATGGTTTTGGCTGCATTCATTGTTTCGACATTATTTTGATAAGCACGTGAGGCTGAAATCATATTCACCATTTCTTCCGTCACATTCACGTTTGGCATCGTCACATAGCCTTTTTTATCTGCCATTGGGTGTTTAGGGTCGTAGACAATTTTGGGCGCTGAACCATCTTCAACGACCTTAGCCACTTTGACGCCTTGCGCACCTTGCGCACCAACATCAATCGGTTTGAATACCACTTGTTTGGCTTTATAAGCTTCGCCATTAGCGCTTGTTGCACTATCAGCATTGGCTAAATTACTCGCGACCGCATTAAGGCGCTGTGCTTGGGCGCTCATGGCTGAGCCTGAAATTTTAAAAACGTTAAATAGTGACATGTTGTTATTCCTTATTTACTACTGTGTTCGTTGTGCTGCTTATTGACCCGTAATGGCAGTCATCATTTTTTTGATTGCGCCGTTTAACATTAAAATGCTGGCTTCATAACGCACTGCATTATCGGCAAAATTATTGCGCTCAACATCCATATCAACGGTATTGCCATCAACACTACCTTGTTGCATAGGGCGGTACATAGCTTCACCTGCGCCCGTATTAAATGGGTTAGCAGTAGGGGTGCCTGCCATATGATTTTTAGCCGTTGTATTTAAGGTGCCAGTCATCTTTAATGCGTCAGTATTCATTGAAGGCGTCTTTATATTAGTCGCCGTATTCATGCCGTTAGCGCCAACCACTTTTTGCATCTCAGCTTTAAAGTCGATATCACGTGCTTTATATTTAGGTGTATCTGCATTGGCAATATTGGCTGCTAAAATCTGTTGTCTTTGAGACCGCAGCTTTAAAGCATTTTGGTGAAAGCTAAACGCACCATCTAATTTATCCAACATATTTATGACCCTTTACTTCACTTTGATTTAAAAAAGGCTGCAATCCATTCAAGTTGTCTGTGTGACGACCGTTAACTGGTATAGAGGCCTTCTAGAAATATTTGATACAAGTATAAAATTGAGGCCGGATATTCATTAAACGAAGTAAAGGGGAAAACCCTAGCTTTATTGCAGATATAGGGCTATATAGATTCAGTAGACTGTACATTATCAGCTGTTCAGATAGAGATATTTGAAAGCACTCTTGCTATAGGTGAACGACAGATGAATCGGTTAATAAAAAACAATACGCTAAATACTGTATTTGCAATGCTTAATAAAAGCATGATTGCTTTTGCAATTATGCTATTTGCACTAACTAGTACGGCGGTAAGTGCACAGAATAATGATAAAGTGGCCAAAGCGCGGCCAGCTTTGCAAGAAATTGCACTAATAAAAGATAAGGTTCAGTCTTTCCTTGAAACTCAAGTGATTGGCTTACCAGGCAGGACAGAGATTAACGTGCGTAGTATTGACCCTAATATTAGATTGTCAGCTTGTGCTGATATTAAAGCATTTTTACCATCAGGCAGTCGTGCTTGGGGTAAAACCAGTGTCGGTGTACGTTGTAACGGCCAAGCACGATGGACTATTTATGTACAAGCCAGTGTGAATGTGTTTGGTGAGTATATGGTGGCTTCTGGCCCATTATCACGTGGCACGATTGTTTCAGAACAAGATTTAAGTTTTGTCTCTGGTGATTTAACAAAATTACCAGCCGGTATTTTTACAGATGCTAATCAAGCGATTGGCCGTATTGTTAAAATGTCTGTGCCAGCCGGCTCAGTATTAAGACAAAATGTATTAAAAATGGCACCAGTTGTGCAAAGAGGGCAAACAGTCGTGCTTACCTCTGCCGGTAACGGCTTTAAAGTGGCAGCAGAAGGTAAAGCGCTAGGCGATGCAGTAGAAGGGCAGGTGGTTCAAGTTAAAGTTTCAAGCGGGCAAGTGGTAGCAGGCATTGCTAGAGCAGGTGGGCAGATAGAAGTAAGGTTTTAATTGGTAACATTCAATAAACTTTAGCAATTAACTTAAAAAAGCATTAAAGTTTTGTATGACGCATGCCGATGAGTAATTATGTCGATATGTATTTGGCATATTTATATTCAGCGAAAAGGAAAGAATCGTGAAAATTAATGACTCAGGAAGTAACCCTATGAATGCATTAGGGCTTGATAAAACAGCCGCTAGTGAAAAAGCACAAGGCGTAAAGCCGGATGCAGTTAAAACAGAGGTTAAAAAAGAGCTTAGTTCAGCAGAGGCTAAATCTAGTGATAGTGTTACGCTATCTCCAATGGCGCAACAACTAAAATCCATTGAATCCAATATTGGAACGGATAAAGTGTTTGATGCGCAAAAAGTGAGTCAAATTAAAGATGCCATTGCGAGTGGCCAATTTAAAGTGGATACCGCAAAAGTAGCTGACGGTTTGATTGAATCAGTTAAAACAATGCTGGCTAAATAATGCAGCAGGTAAGATGAGGAAGATATGAGAGCAACGATTTCATTTGAAGAAGATGCACGATTAGTAAAACAACTACTAGCGCTACTAGAGCGAGAGCAGAATAGTTTGGTGCATAACAAAGTCAGTGAAATCGAAAAGCTCATCGATTTAAAAGCCTCATTATTACAACAAATTAATTTGGTTGCTAAAAATCGTTACGCAGCGTTACAAGAGCGTCATTTTGAAGCTAACGAAAATGGCATGCTTGCCTGGGTAGTACAGCAATCAAATCAAGTCATCAAAGATAACTGGGATGCATTTCAACTCACCTTATCAAAAGCCAAAGAAATGAACCGCTTGAATGGTGACTTAATCACCAAGCATTTTAACCGTAACAAGCAAATGCTAAACAACTTGCGTAGTACTTTCCAGCCGAACAATATGTACGGTAAAAATGGACAAACCAATTCAAATCAAAATAAGCGCAATGCTTTAACTGCATGAATTAGGTTGTAAAAGTTAGATAAGTATATGATTTTTATAAAAATTAACATTTATTTACCTTCCCTAAAATGTAAGCTAGATGAACAGTAGTGACGATATTTCAACAAATATTGCCACTTCTTCAATTATCATTCTATTGTCAGAATTCACCTTAAGTATTTGATTTTAATCGATAATAATGTTATTTTCGGATGATCTGGTACTTGGCATGTTTAATGCAACTAAATAACCAAGCTTTAAATATTAGTGTCTTGCTACGCGTTATATAGTCCAAAAGGGCTATTGCTTAATAATTTCAGTTAGCTAATATTAGGCCATGGAATTCTAATTGGAGAATATAAAATGAAAAAAATAATTTTAACCGCTATGTTACTTGGTGCTACGTTAAATGTACAAGCTCAAAATTTAATTCAAAATGGTAGTTTTGAAGACGTAGGAACTGGTGAGGACTACGATACATTTTGGCTTTTTACTGATACTAATCCTTTACCTAATTGGGGTAGACCAGCTAGTGTTAAATCAACCGTTGTTCAAAGTTACGTTGAAGGTGGAAGTTGGCATGCGGCGGCTTTGGGCGAAAAATGGGTTGAGCTGTCAACTATAGCTCCTACAGGACAGACTTCAACTAGTGGTGGCATTACACAAAGTATTGCTGGACTTGCTGCTGGCGAGCAGTATGATTTATCTTTTTATTACGCTGCAAGACCAGATGCTGGTGCAAGCGCGTTTGATGTGATTTGGAATACTGATACACCACTGAGCTTCACAGCTGCAGCTACAAGTGCGGTAGATTGGACGCGTTACCAAACAACAGTTACTGCCGGATCTTCAAATTCATTATCATTCCTTGATACTAGTAATGTTGTTGAATTTGGTGCTAGGATTGATGGCGTTTCTTTAACAGCAGTATCAGCAGTACCAGAACCTGAAACCTATGCAATGTTTTTAGCTGGTTTAGGTTTATTAGGATTTGCTTCAAGAAAACGCAAAGCTTAATAGACTAAATAATAGTTTAGAAATAAAAAAACGCCTTACAGGCGTTTTTTTATTTCGTTTGTTTAGATTGATATTTAAAGGTTGCTTGGGACCGATTATTCGTCCCCAGCTTCCTATATATTTTCTGCAAATGATTTTTCACAGTAAATTTGCTAATGTTCAATTCAATGCTAATTTCTTCATTGGATTTACCTTCCTGTACTAAATCCATAATGCTGCACTCTCTGCTTGATAAGCATGAGTTTATGACATGATCATCCACCTCTTTATTGACCTTTAGGTCAACCTCATCTTCTGTTAACTGTTTAATTCTTCTAAAGGCACAGTCGATAAATGGCATAAATACCGCAAGTTTTAATTTGGCTGATGAAGGTATGCTTGACTCTGATAGCATGAGATACAAACAATCATAACTACCGCGATTATCTTTGATCCCATGCACAATCGCAGCATTCATAGTCCCCATTGCTTTAATATCAAACTCGTTCTCTATGATTGCGTTGTGATTAAAGCTTTCACTGATGTTTAAGTAGTTGTCTTCAATATTGAGCTGTAATGGTTTATTGTCATGTGTCTGCCATAAATTAAATATTTCAATTATTTTCGGCATGAGTAAATCTTTAGAGACATTAGTTGTGCGTAGTAATGGGTGCAGTGCAACTATATCTAGGTAGATTAATCCTAACGAAAAGTCTCCCCATGCAGAGATTAAAATGTTATGTGGTAAAAATTGTTGAAGGTCACCTTGAAGCCAATGCAGTAACTCTAGGTGTGAAGTAACCTTCAAATTATCATTGATAATTTGAAGTGTAAGTTCCTTTTCAATTTCATTTGTTAAATCACATTGCATGGATTTTAATTTTGTTAATAACTAATCTAGTATATTAATAAAGTCTTAATGTATGAATTGATTATGAACAAGGGTAAATATACTTTAGTTTAATTGTTAGGGTTTTAAATAAGACTTAACATCATAAGTATTAGCAATAATAGAAAGTTAAACTCATTGAATAGTTTAAGTAACTAACATATCATATTGATTATGAAGAATTTACCTCACAATTTTTTTAGTCATATTACGCATCTTGGCAGTGCTGATTTATACATTGATGACGTGATTGACAATATTGATCAAGTTCATTTTTTTCAACATTTTGATAAGAGTGAGTTGAGAGTGTTGTCTAAATATTTAGACTGCTTCGGTGCACCATGTAATTACACATTGTTTAAAGAGGGCTATGCATCACATTATTTGATAATGATTTTGTCTGGTGAAGCAGCCTTAAAATCAGTTAATGGTCATTCGTATAAGTTATCATTTGGAACAACAATAGGTGGGATTTCATTGGTTGAACCTTACTTGTGGGAAGCTACATGTATTACCACTAAGCCTACAGACGTTGCTGTGATGACTAAAGAGTCGTTAAATCAAATATTATTGCATCATCCTAGACTTGGTAATAAAGTTTTATTAAACATTATTGAGTTAATGTCTGCTCAGTATAGGCAAAGTGTAATGAATCATTCTATTCAACCAAGCACGATAGAAAACTAATTTAGTTAGTAATAAAATACATCATATGAATAATATAAATATAAGAAACTCAAGTTTCATCACATTTAAAAAAACGATACTTCTATTTCTTGTCGGGAGTTCAGTTTTAATTCACCCAATGGCTTTTGCTGATGCCCAAGATACGTTTAATTTTATTGCTGGCATCACAAGTCGTTACGATGATAATTTATTCAGAACTGTTAATAACGAAGAGTCTGACCGCAGCACTGGTTTTTATGCCGGCGTTAGGCTTGATAAACAATACTCATTACAACGATTTACGGCCGAAGCAACCATTACTAGAAATAAATATAGTAAAAATACATTTCTTGATTATGATGCAAAAGCGTTTAACCTGGCATGGTTTTGGGCTTTAACCCCACGCTTAACGGGTAAGGTTTCTGCGGATAGGTCTGAAACACTGAATGATTTCTTTTTCACTCAAAATAGAATCCAA
>JAWUXH010000054.1:0-9457 GCA_034111445.1 Methylophilaceae bacterium
GCGATTAGCAAATGGCGCTGGATTTATTGTTGCGATTTGTGGGGATGTGATGACGATGCCAGGTTTGCCTACCAATCCAGCTAGCGAAACTATTGCAGTAAATGAAAAAAGTGTTATTGTTGGGTTAAGTTAAGCGTTAGAAAGTTTTTAGAAATTGTTAACACTCTTAAGCACTGGGTTTGCTGAGCAAACCATCAATAAATCTCAATTTATTGCCATGGCAGTAGCCTGTTCTAGCGAGCGTGAAGTGGCCTCGGCTCTTCGCGCTTTTGCTGTCAAACATCAAAATGCACATCATTTAGCTTACGCTTTCAGAATTAAAACAGATGCCGGCATTATTCCGCGTTTCTCTGATGCAGGAGAGCCTTCAGGTACTGCTGGTATGCCTGTGTTAAAGCATCTTGAAGGGCGGGATTTAATTAATGTTTGCGTAGCGGTTATTCGGTATTATGGTGGTATTAATCTAGGCACAGGTGGGTTGGCTCGTGCTTATGGAGGTGCTGCCAAAATGGCGCTAGATAAAGCAACAGCAATACCATTTGTTGAAATGCAAGAAGTAGATATGACAATCGACTACAAACAGATGGATATGGTGACGCGTGTTTTAGGGCAATGTAACGGTAAAATATTAGACAAGCAGTTTGAAGCAAAAATTAAACTGATTGTTTCTTTACCGGTTTCTGAAGTTGATGGTTTTTTAAATCGTTTTAAAAGTTATTAATGATAAAAATAGAAGAAGTGATGAATATCAACTATCCCGATTCAGTTTCAAAATATGAAATAACCTCTTGGGTGCTCACAGGACTGTTTTTAATGCTGATTTTAGTGTTTAAATTGCTACCAGCCTTGCTCGGTGGGTTGTTGGTTTATGAGCTCGTTCATATCATGACGCCGCGAATCGCACAGCACTTTCCCAATTTTATTCCTTGGAAGTATACCAAGTTTTGGGCGGTTGGTATTTTAGCCGTATTTATTGTCAGTATGTTAATACTGGCAGGCGCTGGTGTGATGACGTTCTTTAGGTCTGAAGCTGGCAGTATTACAGTGTTGCTAGCAAAGCTGGCGCAGATTATTGAAGACTCTCGTAAAATATTGCCGGTATGGGTGTTTGATTACCTGCCAGAAGATGCAATGGCGTTTAAAGAGCACATGTCATCATGGCTTAGAACGCATGCTAACTCATTGCAAAGTGTCGGTACTGATGCGATTCGTGGGACTGCGCATGTGCTCATTGGCATGGTGGTGGGTGGTATGGTTGCGGTGCGTGAAGTGGTTAATATGAATTACTTTAAACCGTTCGCGCACGCATTGGTTTGTAGGGCTAGCTTATTGAGTGAGGCGTTTAGGCGTTTTGTATTTGCACAATTGCGTATTGCGACTATTAATGCGATTTTTACAGGTATTTATCTGGCAGTGGGGTTACCAATGATGGGTATACAGTTGCCGCTGGGCAAAACGCTTATCGCACTAACCTTTGTAATTGGTTTAATACCCGTATTAGGTAACTTAATTTCAAACTCAATTATTGTGATTGTAAGTTTAAGTCACTCTGTCGCGATTGCGATCGGCTCGCTTGTTTATCTTGTGGTGATTCACAAGTTTGAGTACTTTTTAAACGCTAGAATTGTTGGCGGACAGATTCGCGCTTACGCATGGGAAATTCTTATTGCAATGATTTTGATGGAGGCTGTATTTGGGATTGTTGGTGTGATCGCAGCCCCTATTTATTACGCTTACCTGAAGCTGGAATTACGCGAGCGCGAGCTGGTTTAAAACAAGCAAAAAACACGAAACATTGGAGTAAAGTCTTTTGAAGGATAAAACAATCGCTATTTTAGAGAACCGCTCAGGCAAACAGTTGGCAGATTTGGTCAGGAAGTATGGTGGCAGGCCAATCTCAGCACCAGCGTTAGCTGAAGTGGCTGATGTCGATCAGCAAGAGATTGTTCAGATGATTGAAGATTGGTCTAAGGATTTACCGGAGTTGTTTATTTTTCAAACAGGTGTCGGCACCAAAGCATTATTTGCCACTACAGACGAATTGAACCTGACTGACAAGTTGGTTGAACTGTTAACCAGAAGTAAAATCCTTGTGCGTGGACCAAAACCAAAAGGGGCTTTACGAGCCAAAAATGTTCGGATCGATATGACCGCTGGCGACCCTTACACCACTGCAGAAATGTTGGCGCATGTTGATAGTCTGTCAATAGAAGGTCAGCGGGTTGTTGTGCAGCGCTATGGTGATACTAACTTGGAGTTGCAAGCAGCACTTCAAGCAAGAGGGGCGGAGGTGTTAGAGGTGGCGACGTATCGTTGGAGTTTGCCCGTTGATACGCAGCCACTCATTGATTTGATGGATAGTTTGGCTAATAAAACCGTTGATATGGTTTGCTTTACCAGCGCCTCGCAAGTGTATAACTTTTTCCAAGTAGCTGATAACTTAAACCGTGCAGCAGGATTGAAAGCCAATTTGAATCAAACACTTATTGCTTCAATTGGCCCAGTGTGTAGCAAAGCGTTAACCAAGTATGATATTCGTGTTGATGTGGAGCCTAGCCCACCCAAGCTGGGCCCATTTATTGCAGCTATTAACGAACGCTTTGCATAATTAGCTGTGTTGTTACCTTCGATTACTTTCCTAGACCTGGAAACCACCGGCGCAACCCAAATATCAGACCGAATCACTGAAATTGCTTTAGTGCGTTTTGATCATGGTGTAGAAACCGCAAGGTGGGAAACCCTGGTTAATCCTGAACGGCCGATTCCAGATTTCATTCAACAGCTGACTGGCTTGGATGATGCGATGGTGGCAGATGCCCCTGTGTTTTCTGAAGTAGCTGATCAGTTGTTGGGTTTTTTGGATGGGACTGTCCTCTCTGCCCACAATGTACGTTTTGATCATGGTTTTTTAAAGGCTGAATTTAAGCGGCTTGGTATGACGTTAAGGCAAAAAGTACTGTGTACCGTTAAATTCTCGCGCCTGTTATATCCTGAATTTAAAAGCCATGGGTTAGACGCTATTATGAAGCGCCATGGTATTGAAGCTGTCGCGCGCCACCGGGCGATGGGTGATGTGAGCACGGTGTTATCCTTTTTGTCATTAGCCGAGCAGGATTTAGGCCAAACTGTATTGCAAGCAACAGCAAAGCGGTTAATGCGCGGCCCATCATTACCGCCACACCTCAATGCGCAATGCCTTGAGGATATGCCGGAAACGCCGGGTGTTTATCTATTTTACGCAGATAGCGATGTGCCAATTTATATTGGCAAGGGGCTTAATGTGCGTGCGCGTGTTTTATCGTATTTTAATTCTGATCGCGCTTCTGCCAAAGAGAAGTTGATTAGCCTTGATGTGAAGCGGATTGAATGGATTGATACCGCTGGCGAATTTGGCGCATTATTGTTGGAGTCGAGTTTAATTACAAAGTATCAGCCAAAGCATAATCGCCGACGGGCTGAAAAAGAACTGTGTAGTTGGCACTTAAATGAAAATAGCCATAAGACGCCATTGCTAACGTTGGTTAGTGATGATGAAATTGACCCTGAAAAATTAACCTCACTATATGGCACCTTTAAAAGTAAGCGGCAGGCGCGTGAAACGTTGCGTAAATTAATTGATTTATATCACTTATGTGCAAGAGTGATTGGGTTGGAGCCTGGTAAAGGTGCTTGTTTTGCCGCAAAAGCAAAGCGCTGCAAAGGTGTGTGCCATGATCAAGAAAAGCCGGAGATTCATTACCTACGTTTGCAAAATGCGCTGCTTAAACACCAAATTAAGCCATGGCCATATAGCGGAAAAATTGCAATCAAAGAGCAAAATTCTGAGAATGGGTTAACCCAAATGCATGTGTTTTCACATTGGCAATATGAAGGTTGTGTCGATAATGAAGCGGACTTGCATGCGCTTCTTGAGTCGCGCGCTCCGTTTAAACTTGATTTAGACACTTACAAGTTACTTTGCAAAAAATTGGAAAGTCATAAAACAATCGTCATTGAGTTGTCTTGATTTTATTGGTTTGAATGCACATATCGATTCATTGCAATTCATAGTGGGCAGCATTAGCCGTAAGGTATAATATTCGCCAATGATAGAAAATATTATATATGGCACCTTAGCGTCGGTTGTTCTGGTTATTATCTTAATGATCTGGCAGCTTTATGTGCAAGCTAACAATAACCAACAAGCAAACCAAAAAATCGATGCTTTAATTGATGTGATGGAGCAAAACCACCAATTAACCATGTCCAATATGAATGAATTGTTGGATGACAAACACCGTTTGATGTTGATTAACCTTAATGATGGTTTAAATAAACTGTCTGACCGTTTGTCGAGTAGTAATAATGATGCGACTGAGCGCTTACGGCTTAATGTGGCCACTGAACTGCAAACCACCCGTGCAGCCATGCAAGCGTTGCAGTTGGCACAGCAGACTAATCTTTCACAAACTCGTGAGAGTGTTTTAGAAAAATTACACATGACCCTCAGTGAGCAGGGTAAAGCGCAACAAGTGGTGATGAATGACACGATGTTGAAAGCAACGACGACGCTCACCCAAACCGTTGAAAGTTTGACCAAAGCGGTTGATGAGCGTTTAGAGCAAATTGGCGGCAAAGTATCAGAGCGCTTGGATGAAGGTTTTAAAAAAACCAATCAAACCTTTGTTGATGTGATGGCGCGATTAGCGACCATTGATGAAGCGCAAAAGAAAATTGATGGCTTAACGACTAATGTAGTGAGCTTGCAAGAATTGTTAGGCGATAAGCGTAGCCGAGGCGCTTATGGTGAAGTGCAGTTAGAAGCGTTAATTAGAAACGTGCTGCCGGTTAATTCTTTTGCGATGCAACATACCTTTGAAAATGGTACCCGTGCTGATTGCGCATTATTCTTACCAGAGCCAACCGGTACTGTCGCGGTCGATAGTAAGTTCCCGTTAGAAAACTATCACCGTATGTTAGACGCTAAATTAAGTGATGCTGAGCAATTAGTTGCTGAAAAGCAATTTAAGTTAGACGTTAAAAAACATGTAGATGATATTGCGAGTAAATATATTATTAGCAATGTCACGTCTGATGGCGCGGTGATGTTTATCCCAGCGGAGGCGGTTTTTGCAGAGCTACATGCTTACCACGCTGATGTCATTGAATATGCGATGAATAAGCGCGTATGGGTTGTGTCGCCAACCACATTAATGGCGGTATTGAATACAGCACGTGCGGTGTTGAAAGATGTTGAAACACGTAAGCAGGTGCATGTGATTAAAGATGAGTTGGGCAAGCTCAGTAAAGACTTTGGCCGATTTGATTTGCGGATGAAGAAACTCGCAGATAACATTCGCCAAGCACATGAGCATGCACAAGATGTGCATATTTCTAGCCAAAAAATCACAAAGCGTTTTGAACAGATTGAGCGTGTTGAGCTAAAACCCCAAGCGGTTGATGTACTTGATGGCGTCGATGACGATTAAACATAAAACTACGTATATAAGAAGATGAAACACAATGAAGATAACCGTATTATATTTTGCAAGGCTCAAAGAAACCTTAAAGTATTCGACTGAAGAAATAGACTTGACCGAGTTTATGGCGAATGAAGGCATTAAAGTCATTTCAGTATTAAAGCTAAAAGCATTCTTAGCTAAGCGTGGCGACCAATGGGGCAAAATGCTGATGGGTAAACTTAAAGTGCGTGCGGCCATTAACCATGAATTGGTTGATGATCATGCGGAAATTCACAATGGTGATGAAGTGGGCTTTTTCCCACCAGTCACTGGAGGTTAATTAACCTTGAAAATTGCTGTTCAAACTGATGATTTTGATGTGAGTAGTGAGTTGAAAGCGTTGCAGGCAACACGCAAGGATATTGGTGCTTTAGTAAGTTTTGTTGGCTTAGTTCGTGATTTAAACTTGGGCGCTGAGGTGTCACAATTGACACTAGAGCATTACCCAGAGCTGACGGAGAAGGAGTTGGCTAACATCGTGACAGCCGCCCAAGCGCGTTGGGATTTGATTGATGCTACTGTGATTCATCGCGTGGGTACATTAAACCCAACAGATCAAATTGTATTAGTGGTCATTGCTAGTGCGCACCGCGGTGATGCGTTTGCTGCTTGCGAATTTGTCATGGATTACTTAAAAACCGAAGCGCCATTTTGGAAAAAAGAAGTGACAGCCGATGGTGAGCGATGGGTTGATGCTAAAGACAGTGATGATGCTGCAAAAGAACGATGGTCATAAATACTATAAAAATTAGAAGTATAAAAGAGCGATAACAATTACACATGGATAAGCACACAAGCCCAGATAGCAATAATACATTAATGGAGGCCGCTTTTTTGTCTCCAGCACAGCTGACAAAAGCATTCCCAGCAGATACATTTTCTTTTGAAAACACAAAGACATTGCTTGCCGCGCATAAAGTGAGTCATCAGCTTGATGGTGATGATGAGAACCCAGCTTGGTTGTTGCAGGCAGAAGCTAGCAGGCCGCTGAGTTTGGGCTGAGTATTTTGCAAAAAGGCTTTAATATTTTAGCGCTGGGTGAGCCTGGGATAGGGCGTTCAACGCTCATGCTTAATGCTATGCGTGAGCATGCAAAACGACAGCCTAGCGTACTTAATGATTTGATTGTGTTGCATCAATTTGGTGCAACGGGTAACCCGGTATTTTTAACATTAGCTGCTGGTGATGGCGCTGCGCTTAAGCAAGCCATGGATGGCTTTGTCAGAAAGCTCACAAAGGCAATCGCTAACTTATTGGATGAAAAAGTCGAAGAGGCATTGTTGGTGCCAGTAAAGACTATGATTGAAGTAGCGCTTGCAGAGATTCAAAAGCAACTTGTTGTGATTGCATCAACGCCAGTGTTGGTTAACCATTTTAAAGCGCTGAAAAGTGAATTGTTGGATTACTTAAATGCTTGGCAACCCAGTGCGTCGGCAGATGGTGATGCCCACCTTGAAGTGATGTTGAATGAGGCATTTATTGGGCGTTACCGTGTCAACGTGCTGGTAAGCCATGCTGAAAATGCAACTAGCCCTGCATTGGTCGATTATGACCCGAGCCTTCAATCATTATTCGGTGGCATTGAAAGCGCTGGAGACTCGAGCAGTACTCCAGAATTTATGCGCTTGCGCGCGGGCAACTTGCTTAAGGCGGATGGTGGTGTACTGTTGCTGAATTTGCGCGACATATTATCAGATGAGCAAAATGGACCACAGATTTTAGAGAAGCTGCACCGTTTTTGCCGTAATGGTAATTTGTTGATTGAAGATTTGTCTGGTGCAGGCCAAGGTGCAAGTGTGGTGAATGCGCAAGCGCCAATCCCGGTACAAGTGAAGCTTGTGTTGGTGGCAACGCGTGAAGATTATTATGAAATGCTGGAGGATAAAGCAGACTTCTTTAGTTTTTTTGCTATTAAAGTTGAGTTCGCAGAAGCGGTTAACGCTACGCAAGCACATTACGATGCATTTGCTTTGTTTGTGGCAAATAAATGCGCTGATTTAGATGGTTTGCACTTTAGTGCTGCAGCCGTGACTGGCTTGTTACAAGCGATGCACCGCTTGGAGGAAGATCAAACAAGGCTTAGCACTGAATTAGCATTGCTTGAAAAGTTGATCGTTGAAAGTGCAGCTGTGGCTACTCTTGATAAAAGCCCATTGGTTGAGCTGAATCATGTAAAGGCTGCGATTACGCGCCGCTACAAGCGTCATGGTTATATTGAAGGGCATATGCGCGAGTCTATTGTCGATCAAGAGTTAATGATTAACGTTGATGGGCAGGCAGTTGGGCAGATTAATGGCTTAACGCATATTGACTTGGCTGACGCTAGTTTTGGATCACCAGTTCGTATTTCAGCTAATTGTTATGCTGGCTCACGCGGTGTGCTGAATATTGCGCGGGAAGTGACGATGAGTGGCCCAACACACGATAAAGGGGTGATGATCATGCAAAGTTGGCTGCAACAGCATTTTGGTGAGTTTAATCCACTTAACTTTACCGCTTCATTGGTGTTTGAGCAGGAATATAGTGGGGTCGATGGTGATTCAGCTTCTTGTGCTGAGTTGTTTGCGCTGATGTCGGCATTAACGCGGTTACCCATTAATCAAAGCATTGCCGTGACAGGTGCGCTTAATCAGCATGGCGAAGTATTGCCCGTTGGCGGTATTAATGACAAAATTGAAGGCTATTATCGCGTTTGTAAAGACATTGGGTTAACTGGAAAGCAGGGCGTGTTGATCCCTAAGAAGAATCAGCGACACTTGGTATTGAGCGATGAAATCATTCAGGCGGTTGAAAAAGGTGATTTTTACATTGCGACAATGGCCCGTGTTGAAGAAGGTTTAATGTATTTAATGCAAGACTTTATGGAAAGCATTAATCAGCATGCTGCAGCAAGATTGCAGCAGTTTAAAGCGATTATTGAGTCAAATCGCCCAGTTGAAACGTTTAAGAAATAATGTGTTAATCAAACTATGGCCAATTTAAAGCAAATCATCGATGAAAAATGCCGTTTAGATAAATGGCTTTGGGCCGCACGATTGTTTAAAACACGTAGCTTGGCATCGGCTGCGGTTGACTCAAGCAAAGTACATGTGAATGGTGATCGCGCAAAGCCTGCAAAAGATGTACAGCTTGGGCAGGTTATTCACATTCGCAACAAAGATTTTGAAATTGAAGTGACGGTAAGAGGCTTATCAAATACGCGCCGTGGTGCGCAAGATGCCGCCATGCTCTTTAAGGAAACACCTGATAGTGTGCTTAAGCGTGAAAATGAGAAAGCGACGCGCGCGGCTGATTTCGCAAGAAGAGATCAAGGTGCTGGCCGCCCAACCAAAAGGCAATTGCGCGAGATTAAAAAATTTACGGGCATTAATTACGAATAAATGATTAATGATACTGAGGCCGCTGCTTTGTATAAGATTGAATTAAATGGTGCTTTACAGTGTATTTAATCGTTTGGAAGTCGCTTGCAATCCTTATCATTAAGCTATTCAAATATTATCCAAAGATTTTGATATTTTATAATGATTTACTAATCATCTAAATAAATATGGAAATCGACTTAAAAGAGGTTTTGCATGAACAATAGATACGCAATCATTTTATGTGGTGGTTCTGGTACACGACTTTGGCCACTTTCACGTAAGTTGAAACCAAAGCAATTGTTACCACTTAATGGTGAAGACACCTTGCTGCAGCAAACTGCAAAGCGTATTTGCAAACACTTACCAGAAGAGAACTTAGTGACTGTCACACACGATAGTCATCGATTTGAGGTGAAAGGGCAGTTGGCTGAAATTTACCCTAATGCCATTGCCGGTGTGTTGGGTGAGCCTAGTGCGCGTAACACTTTGCCAGCCATTGCGTGGGGCGTTAACAAAATTTTCAAAACCAATCCTGATGCCATAATTGGTGTGTTTTCATCAGACCATAGTATTGATAACGAAGACGCATTCTTA
>JAWUXH010000055.1:0-7255 GCA_034111445.1 Methylophilaceae bacterium
TATTAATATTACTGAAGCAAGGAGAAAGCGTTGACCTAGTACTTTATAAATAAGCTAGAACGTAAGTGGAAAAAATAACTCAACCTGCTCCTCTATACCTAATGCCCAAAAGTGCACCAATTGCTTTAGCCTCTTCCGCCAAAACTTGAGGTGCCAACGCATTAACCAAGCGCGCTGACTCAACCTCACTTTCAACTTGGTCAACAGCCGTTTTTGCAGCCGCATTCACAATAACATCAGGCTTGACCGAACGCACGGTCTCGGCAATGCCAGCTAAATTCTCAAGGTTTCCACACAAGTGGGTGCTTTTAGACCCCACAACCGTCACATCACCAAGCACAGAGAGGCTGCGCTCCAGCTCCCATCCAACTTGACCACCCTGCCCAAATAAAAGTATTTTCATCAAAACCATCCACTCGAAACATGCTCAATAGCGAAAATCGCTCTTATTTCCATATATCCCTCAACCAAAATGCCAATATAAACTCAGCACCTACTCTTCCAACATAAATAATAAATGCTCAGCTTACTTTCGAATAAGCTCAAGTACGAACGTTTTTAACGGCTATTCAAGCAATTACTTAACAACATATATTGAATAAATCGATTAGCTTCTCAATCAATCTTTATATATTTACAACTTGCCATAAAAACACATAGTTAACTACCCTACACCACCTATTGTCTTGACGACAACTCTCTTAACGAAACTTAAAATTATACAACTTTAATCTTAAAGCCCTGAATAAATGTAATACGCTAAATCACAACGTAACAACCAATTAAACCATTTAAACCCCAGTTATTTATCAAAATAAAATACATCATACTGATATAAGCTAATCATTAATTTCACAAAATCAAAATTGTCTTTTATGAATATCAATGACGTAGATTCACGCAGCAATTTTATAAACACCTTACAGTGGTTGCTCGCTGTAACAGCACGCTATTCAGAACACTTTAACTTCGCGCTCGTTAAAATTGCATATGGTGACAACAATGAGCTTGGGGACGCTTATGGTGCGCAAGAGGCCTCAAAACAACTTTCCTCATTAACAAGTGCGCTACAAAAAGCATTTAGAAAAGCAGACTTAATTGCGCGAAATGGTACCGACTTTTGGATCATTTTCCCATACACCCCATTTAGCGAAAACATTTACGATAAAATTCGTGGGGTAATTGATGATAGCGACCATGAAGAACTCAATATCGTGAACCGTGAAATTGCCATTTTCACCTCACCATTTGCATTGAAAGACGCTAGTGATCAAGCGCTTGATGCATTAGGAACGCTTGACTACCTAAAAGCCAACCAAGCACAACATGCTGAGCACGTATTTAAAATATCAGCTAAAGAAATAAGCTAGTAATTCAACATAAAACAATAAAAAGGCCGCTCGATTGAGTGGCTTTTTTATTGTCTGACTTTTTCATAATACAAACCGTCAAGCTGATTAACTAAGGGAATGTTGACCTCAACCGGACGCTGGTTCGATTCCCGCCAGCGCCACCAAACAAATAGTCCTGAATTCGGGAACTCTTCTACAGAAACAGCTATTGTTTCTAAGTAACAGTTCGAGAATAACCCGAAAGCTAGTGTCTTTCTTTTAAATGCCTGAAAGAAAGGCATAAAAGAATACCCGCAAGGGGCATCCCCAATCTCGCTAAGTGCTAAAGCACTCAATCGATTGTGAAATGCACCCTACTATCATGGACCTACGGCTTCCCTCCGTTACTAAGCATGATAGAAAGGGAATTTGGTAGCCCTTTGAAATGTTTTCAATTCAAACTAAAAGCATTTCAATTTCCGTGATTTCCAATCCCCTTTCTGTGCGCCGAGTAGCGGTGATTTGATTGGGGATTTCAGTGAATGGCTGTTTGAGGCATCTTATGCCGAGTTTCCGGTTACTGCCAATCAAATTGAGCAACGCAGGAAATAAGCACAGAGGGGTAGCCTTTTCTTTGGTGCCTTTCTTTTGGCTATGCAAAAGAAAGACACTCGCTGAAGGGCGAAAAGGATAATATCCTAGAAATAAACACGTCTGCACGCTTAATTTTCAGCAGTTTACTTATCAATAAGTTGTTCAACGACCGAATCAGCCCATAGAAAATCTTTTTTTTTGATTAGCACTAGCATTATTAAACCGTACAAGCCCCCCTTAGGTTTATATGGGTTTACTTCCATTGCCACTTGAAGCTTATAGATCTATTTTATATAGCCCATCTCCGACATTAACTGTTAATTTTTTGGGAGCTTGCTAGATACCAGGACTTTTCTGGGCACAATATCAATTTACCTAAGTCTAAGATCTAACGATCTAAATAAAGAGTCACTTAAATTTTCAGATTGTTTCGTATATTTTAGCCCCATCCAGTGACTAAACTTAATGAAATATCTTGAACACCCTTACGAAACTGTATTTTTGTTGCGTCTAATATAATGTCTTTCATGAATAAGCAAGATCAATGAATTACCTTAGCATTTTATATACAAGTTAAGCCAGACATAGACGAAAAAAGCCTAAACAATTAACTATCTAGGCTTTTGTATCCTCAAACGACTAAGGACTATTTATTTTTGTGAGGCTGGCGGGAATCGAACCTGCGTCGGCCACCCCTCTACAGACCGCCCTGAAAGCGACCAACCTTATAAAAGCCATAAAAGCACTACACCAAAGATAATGCGGTAAATACCAAAGCTGACGAAAGTGAATTTATCTAAGAAGCTTAAAAACAACTTCATGGTTAAATAGGCCACGATGAATGAAACAATAAAGCCTACCAACAATGTGGTTAATCCACTTTGGCTAAAATCTTCGTAATGCTTCAATAAATCAAACCCAGAAGCCGCGGCCAATACAGGCAATGCTAAAAGGAAAGAATATTCTGCACTGGCTTTTCTACTTAAACCAGTGGTCAATGCGCCAATAATCGATGCGCCAGCACGGCTAGTACCGGGAATTAACGCAAAGACTTGTGCAAACCCAATCCATGCCGCCTGCTTGTAGGTGATTTTTTCAATATTGGTTTCTTTACCAGCATCGCCTTTATCAAAGTATTCATAAATTAAGAACACAATGCCGCCAACAATAAACATCACACCCACAACTGCTACGGTAAAATACTCTTTAATTTGTTGATGGAACAAAAAGCCAATGAGGGCCAGCGGTAAAAAACTCAGTGTCACTTTCATCCACAATTGAGTATGTTTGAATGAAAACTTGTCACGGTAATTAGCCACAACGGCCAAAATAGCCGATAGCTGAATAATCACTTCGAAGGCTTTATTGGTTTCGTTTGCCTCAATCCCCAGCCATTCACTCACAACAATCAAATGACCTGTTGATGATATTGGCAAAAACTCGGTAATGCCTTCAACGATTCCTAAGATAATTGCTTGTAGAATATCCATTTATTTAAATCTCATATTTGATAGTTAATACTTTAAGGGATTATCAAGCACATCATACTCTTGATTTGTCATGTTTTTTACGCGCTTATTTCGATCATCCTAGTGCACAACATGCACTGACGGGGAGAGCATCAAAGTATCAGCCAGATTCATTTTGATAAGCGAAAAAAAACCTAGACAGTTAATTATCTAGGTTTTTATCATCCTTAGTATCACTAAGGACTATTTGTTTTGGTGGAGCTGGCGGGAATCGAACCCGCGTCCGCTAATCCTCCACAGACAGTTCTACATACTTAGTCGTGTTGTTTAAATTTGATCTGCACCCCACCAACGGACAAGCACTGTACAGACGAGTAACCTTAAGGTTAATGCCGTATTAAGTTACCCAATACGACACGTATCCCGTGTATATGACACTGCGATGGTTTTAACGCCATCCACCCCACGGGAGAAGTGGTGCAGTGTCTAACAGAACTAAGCTGCTAGAGAGTAAGTTTTGTCGTTTGCGACTATAACTTTTTTCAGATGGATTTACGAGGTATTCTGATCCTCGGTATGCCCTGCATGCTTTGTTACCAACGTCGAAACCTGGTCAGCCCCAAATACATAACCGTAATTATACGCTTTTTAATTAAAGTAGCTACTTTAATCAGCAAACTTAACAGCTTACTTATTGTGGGAGCGCATAATACGACCCTTTTCTCTTTCCCAATCTTTTTCTTTTTCAGTATTACGCTTGTCGTGCTGCTTCTTACCTTTCGCTAAGCCAATTTGTACTTTAATCATCCCTTTACTAAAGTGCATATCAAGCGGCACGATGGTATAGCCTGAACGCTCAACCTTGCCGATCAACTTTGCAATCTCTGTGCCGTGCAATAGCAACTTACGCGTTCTAATTGAGTCTGGGCGCACATGGGTTGATGCCGCGCCTAATGGCGTAATGTGGCAACCAATGAGGAATAGCTCACCATGCATAATGACCACATAGGCCTCTTTAATGTTCACGCGATTATCGCGAATCGCTTTAACTTCCCAGCCTTCTAATACAACACCAGCTTCGAATTTATCTTCGATAAAGAAGTCAAAAAATGCTTTTTTGTTTTGTGCAATGCTCATACAAATATTGATTACTTAAGTATGTAAAAAGAGGCATTTTACTCCAGTTCAACGCTTGATGCTTCACCAATAGCAAATGACTGTTAAAATAGCCGTTAATTCGTTGAAGTTTTAAGTGGACAACCGTTTAGTTAATGGCAAAAGTAAAAAAAACCGTGCTGGTATTACATACCGCAGAACAGATGTTTGATTTAGTGGATGATGTGAATCGCTACACAGAATTTTTACCGTGGTGTGGTGGCGTTGAAGTGCATAAGCAAGATGATGATTCAACCATGGCGACGATCCACATTGATTTTCATGGCCTGAAACAAAAGTTCACCACTGAGAATGAGAAGACTAGGCCAACGGTCATGACAATGAATTTAAAAGACGGGCCTTTTAAAACCTTTGATGGCTTATGGCAATTTACCGCACTCAATGAAAGCGCCTGTAAAATTGAGTTTATGCTGCACTACGAATTTTCAAGTGTCATTTTAGAAAAGATCATTGCGCCAGTCTTTAGCCACATTGCCGATACTTTTGTGGATGGCTTTGTAAAGCGAGCTGATGACGTATACAAATAAAGTTAAACACAATTCAATCTAACCGAATATTCAAGTTAAATTAACAGAAAGCGACACACTAAACATGAGTCAAGACGCATCAGAAATTATTGTAGAAGTAGCTTACGCCCTACCTGCTGAACAGTTGATCATACCGATCAAACTATTGGCAGGCGTAACAGCAGAAGAAGCGATTATTAATTCAGGTATTTTAGGCAAGTTCCCGGAAATTGATTTAAAAACAAATCAAATCGGGATATTTGGCAAGCTTACAAAACTTTCTACCGAGTTAAGACATTTAGACCGCATTGAGATTTACCGCCCACTAATCGCCGACCCAAAAGAGGTACGCAAGCAGCGTGCGGCGGAAGGTAAGATCATGAAAAAAGGTGGTGGTGATTTACCTGAAGAATAAGTCTTAACTACAATACTCGTTAACATCTTGCTGGGCTTTGGCTTTCATTTTAGCAATATTTGCATCTGATAAAAACACCATTTCACCCTTTGCATTAGCGCGCCTAATACGGCCACCATTACTGTAAACCGTCAAATTAGACTTGGCGCCAGCACAGTTTTGTTTTTTAATTGCCAAGTTTTCTTTTTCAACCACCAGTTGTTGCGGCTGCCCTTCGGCCTTAACCTCTTTATTCTTTTCTGCGCTAACTTCATCCGCTTTTTGTTCATCACTCACTTTTGGATTTTTTGCTTTTTTAGCATGCAACAGCGTGACATCCTTCACCTTCATTGGCTTAATGTCACTGTATCGCCATTTACCCTCAGCATCTTTCCACTTGTACACTTGCGCGTGGCTCAGAAAAGAGACTGAAATAAACAGTGTAAATAGCGTAATAATCCGTACAAAATTAGACATACTAACTTTCGTAAATATTGAAAAAGTGGCGCCGAAAAAATGCACCTTACGCATTATAAACGGCAATAGACGCATAAACTTCAATTATTTATGATTATTTGTTGGCATGACACTCGCTTCACAACGCTGAAATCTGTATAATTTCGTTTTGCTTAGAAGGATTAACGCATGCGGTTATTGCAACAAGCACTCACATTTGATGATGTACTGCTAGTACCAGCACATTCAAATGTCCTGCCAAAAGAAGTAGACTTATCAACACAGCTTACTAAAAAAATTAAATTAAACATTCCGCTGCTATCAGCTGCGATGGATACTGTGACAGAAGCTCGCCTAGCAATTGCCTTAGCGCAAGTCGGTGGCATGGGTATTATTCATAAGAATATGTCGCTTGAAATGCAAGCTTCACGCGTTTCACGCGTAAAGCGTTTTGAGTCTGGCGTGGTCATCGACCCGGTAACAGTTCACCCTCAAATGTCGATTAAAGAAGTGATCGCATTGACGCAACACCATAAAATTTCAGGTTTACCTGTGTTAGATAACGGTAAAGTCGTTGGTATCGTGACCAATCGTGATTTGCGTTTTGAAATGAACTTAGATCAAGCTGTCAGCAACGTGATGACAGATAAAGAACGTCTAGTGACCGTTAAAGAAGGTGCTAGCCGTGAAGAGATTATGGCGCTGCTGCATCAGCATCGTTTAGAGCGTTTATTAGTCATTGGTGAAAACCAAGAGCTAAAAGGTTTGATCACCGTTAAAGATATTCAAAAGTCATCTGACTATCCACTCGCCTGTAAAGATACAAAAGGCCGCTTAAGAGTTGGTGCTGCTGTTGGTGTTGGTGGTGATACCCAAGACCGTATTGCTGCATTAGTTGAAGCTGGTGTGGATGCAATTGTGGTTGATACCGCACACGGACACTCACAAGGCGTATTAGATCGCGTGAAGTGGGCAAAAACAACTTACCCAGATTTACAAGTGATTGGTGGCAACATTGCCACAGCAGATGCTGCTTTAGCGTTAGTTGACCACGGCGCAGATTGTGTCAAAGTGGGTATTGGCCCAGGTTCAATTTGTACGACACGTATTGTGGCTGGTGTTGGTGTGCCGCAAATTACAGCCATTAGTAATGTGGCAGAAGCATTAGCAAAATCAGGCACCCCATTTATTGCAGATGGTGGTATTCGATTCTCTGGCGATATTTCAAAAGCGATTGCCGCTGGCGCTAACTGCGTCATGCTAGGTGGTATGTTTGCTGGTACTGAAGAAGCACCGGGAGAAGTTGAACTGTACCAAGGCCGCTCATAT
>JAWUXH010000056.1:0-9956 GCA_034111445.1 Methylophilaceae bacterium
AAATTAGCACCACCACAAATTTCAGCTGAAATTTTACGTAAAATGAAAAAAACAGCCGAAGACTACTTAGGCGAAGAAGTAACAGAAGCTGTGATTACAGTACCTGCTTACTTTAATGACTCACAACGTCAAGCGACTAAAGATGCTGGTAAGATTGCTGGCCTTGAAGTAAAACGTATTATTAATGAGCCGACTGCTGCTGCACTTGCGTTTGGTTTAGACAAACAAGAAGGCGATCGTAAGATTGCTGTGTATGACTTGGGTGGTGGTACATTTGACGTATCAATCATTGAAATTTCAAGCATTGATGGCGAACATCAATTTGAAGTGCTTTCAACCAACGGTGATACATTCCTTGGTGGTGAAGACTTTGATAACCGCGTGATCGATTATCTTGCTGACGAGTTTGAAAAAGAAAATAGCATGGACTTGCGTAAAGACTTGCTTGCAAAACAACGTTTGAAAGAAGCAGCAGAGAAAGCAAAAATTGAGCTTTCAGGTGCATCACAAACTGAAGTAAACTTGCCTTATATTACAGCGGATGCAACAGGCCCTAAACATTTAGTGGTAAAAATTACACGTGCTAAATTAGAGTCATTAGTTGAAGACTTAATCGAACGTACAGCAGGCCCTTGCCAAACAGCAATGAAAGATGCTGGCGTTTCAGCTGACGAAATTACTGACGTGATTTTAGTTGGTGGTCAAAGCCGTATGCCTAAAGTACAAGAAAAAGTACAGGAAATCTTCGGTAAAGAGCCACGTAAAGATGTAAACCCTGACGAAGCGGTTGCTGTTGGTGCTGCGATTCAAGGTGGCGTATTACAAGGTGATGTGAAAGACGTTCTATTATTAGACGTTTCACCATTATCACTCGGTATTGAAACCATGGGCGGCGTGATGACTAAACTCATCAAGAAAAACACGACCATTCCGACTAAAGCTTCACAAGTGTTCTCAACAGCAGAAGATAATCAAAATGCTGTGACGATTCAAGTAATGCAAGGTGAGCGTGAAATGGCTGCCGGCAACAAATCATTAGGCCAATTTAACCTAAGCGAAATTCCACCAGCACCACGTGGCACACCGCAAATTGAAGTGACTTTTGATATTGATGCGAATGGTATCTTGCACGTATCTGCTAAAGTAAAAGCGACTGGTAAAGAAAATAAAATTACCATTAAAGCGAACTCTGGTTTATCTGACGAAGAAATCCAAAAAATGGAAGAAGACGCAGCTAAATACGCAGACGAAGATAAAAAACTACGCGAACTAGTGGATGCACGTAACGCGGCTGACGGCATGGTTCACTCAGTGAAAAAATCATTAACTGAGCATGGTGACAAGTTAGAAGCGGCTGAAAAAGAAGCGATTGAAACTGCGATTGTTGCCGTTGAAGAAGCCATGAAAGGTGACGACAAAGACGACATCGAAGCTAAAACAACTGCATTAACTGAAGCATCTCAGAAATTAGGTGAAAAAATGTATGCTGAGCAACAAGCTGAAGCGAATACTGAAAGTGCACAGCCAGAAGGCGAGCCACAAGAAAAAACAGTAGACGCTGAAGTGGTTGATGCTGAGTTTGAAGAAGTGAAGAAAGAAGACTAATACCAATTTAATTTAAGCCAAAAGGCCTAAATAACATGGTTTAGCGTCAGAAATCGTTAGCATCATCAGGTGCTAACGATTTTTGCTATAAAATAGCGTAATAAAATTGATAACGAATTTAAAGAACATTTATGGCAGCCAAAACAGATTACTATGAATTACTAGGCGTTAGTAAAGACGCTTCTGCAGATGAGATTAAAAAATCTTATCGCAAACTTGCGATGAAATTCCACCCTGATCGCAACCCAGATGACCCAAAAGCGGAAGAGAAGTTTAAAGACGCTAAAGAAGCTTATGAAGTGCTATCCGATGACCAAAAACGCTCTGTCTATGACCAATACGGCCATGCAGGCATGGAGCAAGGCGGCATGGGTGGCGGTGGTTTCCAAGGTGGTGGCGCAGGATTCGGCGATGCCTTTGGTGACATTTTCGGCGACATCTTTGGTGGCGCTGGCGGCACGCGTGGTGGTGGCCAACGTAACAATGTCTATCGTGGTGCTGACTTACGCTACAACATGGAAGTTGAGCTAGAAGAAGCGGCTAACGGTACTGAAACCAAAATTCGCATCCCTGTACAAGCGACTTGCGAAACTTGTAAAGGGGATGGCGCACGTCCTGGCACAAAACCAGTCACTTGTACGACTTGTGGTGGCCATGGTCAAGTGCGTATGCAGCAAGGCTTTTTCTCAGTACAGCAAACTTGTCCTAAATGTAGTGGCGAAGGCAAAATGATTAAGGACAAATGTCCAAGCTGTGCAGGCCAAGGCCGTGTGAAAGAAAACAAAACACTCTCAGTTAAAATTCCAGCTGGTGTGGATGAAGGCGATCGTATTCGTTTAAGTGGTGAAGGTGAAGCTGGCGTTAATGGCGGCCCTACTGGCGACTTATATGTTGTGATTCACTTAAAAGAGCATGAAATTTTCACCCGTGATGGTGGCAACTTGCATACGGAGATGCCAATTAGCTTTTCAACAGCGGCTTTAGGTGGTGAAATTGAAGTACCTACCTTAGAAGGCTCAGCTAAAATGAAAGTACCTGCTGAAACACAAACAGGTGCTACTTTTAGGTTGCGTGGAAAAGGCATTAAACCACTCAGACAATCAGCTAATGGTGATTTGTTAGTCCATGTGGTGGTTGAAACGCCAGTTAAATTAACGCAGAAACAAAAAGATTTATTAAGTGATTTTGAAGCAAGTACGCAAAAAAACTCGGACAAGCATAGTCCACGCAATAAATCTTGGATGAATAAAGTAAAAGACTTTTTTGATTAATCATCATTAAAATCACTACTGAATAAAAAAGGCTGATCATTGATCAGCCTTTTTTATTGCCTATCTAACACCCCGCCACCCTTACATAACTTTACCCAAATATAGCCCCTATGGGCCATGTATGCATCTGTAGTTAAACCCTATTATATTAACAATAAAATGAATAAGTCTTTCATTTAGACCCAAAAAATGTCTAACTGCTCTAAAAGGTAACTATATGTATAGAAATCAGAAACTTAACAATAATTACGATTATCTGTATCGTACCTCTAAAAAATGGATTAAACCCATTAAAGTGAAATTAGAAAATGTTAGCTACGACGATTTCACTAAAGCATTACACTGGTTTTTTGCCATCAGTATTATCTATATCACCCTTTCAGGTTATGCCTTACACATTATTACTAACCACGCTTTGCATCGTTTCATTTCGACTGTTAATGTCTCTTTAGCCACTGTTTTGTGTTTGTTTTTCCCTATCCGCGTGATTTGGGCGTTCTTTCGTAAAGCGCTTCCACCAGTTAAAGGCACCAGTTCACAGCAGCATGCCATTGCAGTATTTGCGCACTCTCTCATTTACATGCTTATTTTTGCCGTATTGGCCACAGGCTACTTAATGATTCCTGATAGCTATTCATTCTTTTGGCTGCTTACCATCCCAACGCCTTTTCATGCAGGTGAAGCCACTGAATTCTTCTTTTTAATTCATCGAATTAGTTGTATTGCACTGGCGGGCTTAGTCGTCATGCATGTTGCTGCTGTCGTTCAGCACTATGTTGTGCATCATATTAATATTTTAAAACGTATGCTTTAATCGTATTATCGGCATTCAATGGTTGAATAACTTTTAGTCCCTGTCTTCGCATCAATATCCGATCAAAAATATCACATCTACAAAACCAACCGTAGTAAAACACTTGACAAACATAACTAAATAACTAATTATGTAGTTATGAAAGAAATCACAACGATTCCGCATGAGTGGCAAGACACCTCTGACTTATTCATCGCCCTAGGTGACGAACAGCGTCAACGCATTTTATTGACGTTTGAAAAAGGTGAGCGCATGAATATTATGCAAATTGTCGCCAACTCTAAACTCAGCCGTACAGCGGTGACGCACCATTTAAAGCTACTTAAACAAAGTGGTGCGTTAAATAGTGAAAAAGTTGGAAAAGAAGTGTTCTTTTGGGTGAATAAAACCCATATGATAGACAAACTAACCGCCGTGCTTGATTTCATTAAGCATCATGAATAAGGAATGAATATGTTAGCAATCTTATTAAAAGCCATTTGCAAAATACTATTCCGCGTTGAAGTCAAAGGGCTGCAACACGTACCTACTCAAGACCGTTTACTGATTATCGCTAACCATGCCTCATTTTTAGATGGCTTATTACTCGGCTTATTTTTACCTAAGCGCGCTACTTTTGTGGTGCATACTGGCGTATTAAAAAGCTGGTTTTTTAGGCAGTTTTTAAAACTAACAGCCCACTTAGCGGTGAACCCAACCAACCCACTCGCCATTAAAAAAGTGATTAAATCACTCAATGCCGGCAACAATGTGGTGATATTCCCTGAAGGGCGTATTACGCTCACCGGTTCACTGATGAAAGTGTATGACGGGCCGGGTTTTATTGCCGCAAAAACGGGCGCCACCATTTTACCGGTACGCATTGATGGTGCAGCACAATCTTACTTTGGCCGTTTACCTAATGCGCACCCAAGAAAGTTATTCCCTAAAGTCACCCTGACCGTTTTACCAACGACCGACATCGCCTTAGCGCCAACAGAACCGCCCATGCGCGCAAGACAACGCCGCAAATTAGCCGGCGAAAGCATGCGTTTGATCATGCAAAATTTACTATTTGAAACGCAAAAACAGCAAACGCTATTTGAACGTTTTATCGACACCATTGATTTATATGGCAGCAAAACGGACATTATTGAAGACACCAATGAAACACCCGAAAGCTATCAAGACTTATTAAAAAAATCACTGGCATTAGGCCGCCTTGCTTGTAAGGTAAGTGAACCACAAGACAATATTGGTGTACTCATGCCAAATGTGACCAATACCCTTGCTTTGATTTTCGGCATGTCGGCTTTTGCGCGCACCCCTGCCATGTTGAATTACACGGCTGGTAGTGCTGGTATTCAAAGTGCGTGTACGACGGCTAATATTAAAACCATTATTAGCTCACGCAAATTTATTCAAGTGGCTAAGTTAGAAAGCGTGATTGAAAAGCTTGAAGGTATTCAAATGGTGTATTTGGAAGACATGCGTAAAGACTTTAGCTTGTTCGATAAAATATGGCTCATGGCTTACGCCCTGCACTTCCCGCGTTGCGCGATGACAAAAGCAGCGCCTGATGACAACGCTGTCATTTTATTTACCTCCGGCTCTGAAGGTAAGCCAAAAGGGGTTGTGCATTCACACACCAATATTTTAGCGAACGTGGCGCAAATCAATGCCATACTAGACTTCACACCGAGTGATAAATTCATGATGGTGCTACCCGTGTTTCATGCCTTTGGTTTTACAGGCTCACTATTGCCGTTATTAAATGGTGTACCGATGTTTATATTCACGTCTCCACTCATGTATAAAGTCATTCCAGAAGTGATTTACGATAGAGGTTGTACGGTATTGTTTTCAACCAGTACTTTCTTAGGTAGTTATGCCAAGTTTGCCCACCCTTACGACTTTTATAAATTACGTTATGTGATTGCTGGCGCTGAAAAACTCAATGAAGAAGTGCGTAAAACTTACCAAGAAAAATTTGGCATTCGCATATTAGAAGGTTATGGGGCAACCGAATGTGCGCCTGTACTATCAGCCAATACACCGATGGCCAATTTGAATGGCTCTGTTGGGCAATTTGTACCGGGCTTAGCCCATAAGCTGGAACCAGTGCCGGGTATTGATGATGGCGGCATATTGCATGTAAAAGGCAAAAACGTGATGAAAGGCTACTTTTTACACGACAACCCTGCCACACTCGTACCACCCGCAGATGGTTGGTATAACACTGGCGATATTGTTGAAGTGGATAGCCAAGGCTTTATTCACATTAAAGGCCGCGTGAAACGCTTTGCCAAAGTTGCGGGGGAAATGGTGTCACTAGAAGTGGTTGAAAAAATAGCGGTGACGGCCTCACCTGAACATGCGCACGCAGCCAGTACGCAAGCTGATATAAAACGCGGTGAGAATATTGTGCTATTTACAACAGACCCTGACTTAAACCGTGAAGCTTTACAAAATACCATCAAAACACTGGGCAGCCCAGAAATAGCCATGCCAAGAAAAATTATCAAAGTAGATGACATTCCATTGCTTGGCACGGGTAAAACAGACTATGTCAGCTTAAAAACCATGGCGGAGAATGCATAATGAATCGTAGACAATTCTTACTAGGGGCAAGCGCCTTAGGGGTTTCAAGCATTGCGAATGCTGGTTTTGACTTTTGGCCTGACATTGGCTTTAAAAATCCTTGTTTAGCTAATATACCATCGGCGTTAATACAACACCCGTTTATGCATCAAATTTGGTCTGACATTACACCTAGCAATGTGTGGGATAGCCATGCACACCTCATTGGCACGGGCGATTCTGACAGTGGCGTTTGGTTTAACCCAAACATGGATAGCCTGATGCACCCAACCTTAAAATTACAAAAGTACTTTTACATGAATGGTGCGTGTGCAGACCCTGAAAGCGTTGATACCAGTGTGGTATCGCGCATGCTGCAACTCCACCAAGGCATGCCAATTGGCTATAAATCGATGCTATTCGCCTTTGATTGGTTTAGAGATGCACACGGCAATGCAATTAAAAGCCAGTCTATATTTCATATTCCGAATGATTACGCTGCCAGCATGGCAAAAGCGCACCCAGCACAATTTGAATGGGTCGCCTCTATTCACCCCTACCGCAAAGATGCGGTTGATCAATTAGATGAAGTGTTTGAAAAAGGCGCCAAGGCGATTAAATGGTTGCCTTCAGGCATGGGCATAGACCCAGCAGATGCAAAATGCGATGCCTTTTATAAAAAAGCCGCAGCACTCAACCTACCCATTATTACGCATGGCGGGCATGAGGCTGCCGTACAAGGTGGCGACCAAGCCCATGGCAACCCATTAAGAGTCCGCCGCGCATTAGACCATGGTGTACGCGTAGTGGTCGCTCATTGCGCCAGTGATGGTGAAGATGAAGACCTTGACCACGCTGGAAAAACCGCTAAAAGTTTTGATTTATTTGCCCGCTTAATGGATAACCCCGAATATGAGGGAGTGATATTTGGTGAGATTTCTGCACTGACATTGTTCAACCATGCGTGGGCTATTAAACCACTATTAGCCCGTACCGATTGGCACCACCGCTTACTCAACGGTACGGACTACCCATTGCCTAGCGTATTCCCACTGATTAATACTAAACAATTAAAAGCACTCGGTTTAATTGATGAAACCGCCATGCTGTTTTTACAAGACGTAAAAAAACATAATGCCTTGTTGTTTGATTTTGCAGCGAAGCGCTTGATTAGCTATAACGGTAATCAGTTCAACCGAAGCGTGTTTGAAACTAAAGCATTTTTTGATCAAAACGCAGCTTGATTAATCCTTTTAATAACCATTTCATTACCATTAGGGGCAACCAATATGAGTAAGCAATTTCAGTTATTAAAAGCGCAGCGCTACCGCCCTTTTTTCTTCACGCAGTTTTTTGGTGCGTTTAACGACAATGTGTTTAAAACCGCGTTGATTGCTTTAGTGGCTTTTCAAACCGCCAGCCTGACGGATATGGATGGCAGCATGCTAGCCACCGTATTGCCCGGCATATTCATCCTACCGTTTTTCTTATTTTCAGCCACCGCTGGGCAAATTGCCGATAAGTTTGAAAAGTCGAAACTCATTCGCATAATCAAAGCCTGTGAAATTGGCATTATGCTCATTGCCAGTGCAGGTTTCTTTTTAAGCCAAATTTGGCTACTGGTCACATCACTCTTTATGATGGGCATGCACTCCGCTTTTTTTGGTCCTGTGAAATACTCCTACCTACCGCAACACCTTAAAAAAGATGAACTGGTGGGCGGTAATGGCATGATAGAGATGGGGACGTTTATTGCTATTTTATTAGGCCAAATACTCGGTGCTTGGCTTATTACCCAATCTGGCCACGCCTTACTTACCAGCATTGCCATTTTACTCATTGCCACCATTGGTTACTGGCATAGCCGTAGTATTCCGCATTCACCCGCTTCTGATGCCAGCATTCAAATTAACTGGAACCCACTCAGTGAAACAATGCGTAGCTTGAAGCAAATGTGGGAGCAACAAACCATCTGGTTAGCCATTATCGCCATTTCATGGTTTTGGTTTTATGGCGCAACTTTATTAGCGCAATTCCCTAACCTTGCAAAAGATGTATTGCATGGTGATGAGAGTTTATTCATCACCTTACTATTTGTCTTTTCACTAGGCATTGGTTTAGGCTCATTACTGTGTGAAAAACTATCCCATGGAAAATCCGCATTAGGCCTAGTACTAATAGGTGCCATTGGCTTGAGTGTTTTTGGGTTTGATTTATATAGCAGCAGTACCAGCATACAAGCCGCTGGTAGCGCAGTCACGCAAAATTACTTAAGCTTTGCATCAACGCTTAGCCACTGGCGTTTATTGGCCGACATCGCCTTTATTGGTCTCTTTGGCGGCTTTTACATCGTGCCACTGTATGTATTACTGCAAACAGAAGCGCAAGCTGGTTACCAATCCCGCGTGATTGCGGCAAACAATATTATGAATGCCTTATTCATGGTGGTGTCAGCAGGGTTTTCACTATTGATTTTTAATGCTGGCTTTAGCATTCCGCAGCTATTTTTAGCCACCGCCATATTGAATGCCTTAGTGATGGTGTATTTATGTATTCGACAACCAGCTTACTTACGTTGTTTTATGGCTTGGTTTAAAAGGAGTGAATAAATGAATAACTTAGCAGTACAAGCAGGTGATGTCGTCGTTACCCAGTTTGGTTTATACCAACATTGGTCATTAGTCTCAGATAAATTATGCGCACAGGGCAAAAACATGCTGATTTCTGCCACTAAAAGAACGGGTACGGTGCAAGAAGAAACATGGGACGCGGTAACGCAAGGTAAACATAACTATGTTGCAGTGACTGAAACTGATAAATCCACACCAGAAATACTAAGCGATGCCCGATCCCAAATTGGCAAGTGGGTGTATTCAGCAACCAACAACAATTGCGAGCACTTTGTTAAATGGGGTTCTGGGTTAAAGGTATCTTCAAAACAAGTGAATGCAGGGCTTGGTGGTGCTTTGGTTGGCGGTGCGGCGGTAGCGGCGCTGATTGAAAACCCTAAGATGTTTAAAATATTAGGGGGTGCGGCATTGGTGGCTGGGATTGCGGTGTTAAAAGCAAAAGCGGCAAAAGATAAAAATGTAGATGGTGAGTGATAGCGTTAGCGGTAAGATTTCAGTATTTAAGTACCAGTTCGGGGGTAGCCCGAAAGCTAGTGTCTTTCTTTTAACTGCCTGAAAAGTACCCGCAAGGGGCATGTCCGCCAAGTGCCCGCTGTTATACAGCGACCTTGGCGCCAAAAGTCACCAAAGAAAACGGCACCCTACCATCATGGTCTACGACTACCTTGCGTTGCTCAATTTTAATTGGCAGCAAATGGAAACTCGGCAATCAATTGCCTCAAACAGCCATTCACTGAAACCTCCAATCAAACCTCCGCTACTCAGCATGATAGAAAGGGAATGTACGCGCAACTTGAATCGTAGTTAATTTAAACTAAAAGCGTATCAAACACCATTGATTTTAAATCCCCCTTTATCCCGCACCGAGCAGCGCAGGATTCATGGGGAATTCGGTAACCGGCTGTTTGAACGATAGCGAGTTTCCGATTACCGCCCATGAAACTGAGCAGCACAGGAAATAAGCGGGATGGGGTAGCCTTTCACAATCGACTTAGTGCTTTAGCACTTAGCGAGATTGGGGATGCCCCTTGCGGGTATTCTTTGGTTTCTTTCTTTTGGCTACGCAAAAGAAAGACA
>JAWUXH010000057.1:0-14091 GCA_034111445.1 Methylophilaceae bacterium
CGGTTCATCATATTAATGCGCCTTTGTTTTTTGTATGGTTTGTCTTGGAAGGGTCACGCTGTGATGTTTTTGTGATGAGAAGTATAGACCTAATGCTTTAATCTCTACATCATTTAAACCATTTGCATGATGGTTCATGACTGTACCAGTGCGCTTACCTGATCGAAAATCAAATAATTGTTGTGATAAGTAGTCAGCGTTCATGCCTGCTAATTTGGCTGGTTTACCTGAAAGGTTTTGTTGGCCGGGTACATTTAACGTATTACCTTGTGTACCGTGACAAGCTGCACATGAAGCCGCTAAGCTTCGAATGTGCACATTGCTTGATGTGTCTGCTAAAGCAATCATCGAGTATGAACACCCGATGATTGTACTGATTAATGCACCTGCTAGACGTAAATGATTAATCATAATTTCACTTTATTGAATTAAAAGCATTCTTTAGTTTGGCAACCATCTTCTTTAACACCTAATGATAGTAGTAAATCAACCATTTTTTGGTTGCCTTCTTCTTTAACAACACGAATGATAGACATACCACCTTTAGTTTGAAGGTTCACGTTAGCACCTTTTTTAGCAAGGTATTTAGCCAACTTTTCATTACCAAAGTAAGCGGCATGCATAAATGCAGACCATTTAGTTGCTGGATGCACATAGTCTAAATCAGCACCTTTTTCCGCAAAATAAATCGCTGCTTCAGTTTGATTTTTACCTGATGCCATTAAAAGTGGTGGCCATGCAAACATTTCTGAACCATCGTTCAAGTCAATATTTTGCCCAACAAACTTCTTAATGACTTCCATATTGCCCTTACCAATGGCATCCGTAAACTCTGACAACTCTTCATCGTTTAGGTTTTTATATTCTACGTCTGCTGCCACAACTTGCATTGACAAAGCAAAGATCAGTGCTGTTAATGCTACTTGAATAAATTTCATGTTACTCATTCTCCAAAACTCTTATTGTTAAAATAACTAAGCGTTACTCTAGCACTGATGCAGTGCATTATGTCTAAGTAAAACCATTAAGAAAGTGACAATAGTCACAGTGTTGCAATTTACCGATCAATCAATGGCTTTTCTAGCATTTCTGAACATACGCATCCAAGCACCATCTTCATCAGGCCCACATGGCTGCCATGTATTTTGGACTTGGCGAATCACACGCTCAGGATGCGGCATCATAATACTAAAACGACCATCAACACTGGTTAAGCCAGTAATGCCTTCTGGCGACCCATTAGGATTAAACGGGTAACGCGTGGTTGGCGTTGACGCATTGTCAACATAACGTAACGTGACCAATTTATCCGCTAACACTTTGTTGACAGCACTTTCGTTAGAAAATTCAGTAAATCCTTCACCATGCGCCACAGCGATTGGCATTTTACTGCCAGCCATGCCATTAAAGAACAGTGATGATGACTCCATTACTTCAACCATTGCCAAGCGAGCCTCAAACTGCTCAGATTGATTTTTCACAAAATGTGGCCAATGTGCCGCACCAGGAATCAGCTCGCGCAAGTTACTCATCATTTGGCAACCGTTACACACGCCTAAGGCAATGCTGTCATTGCGGTTAAAGAAGGCTTCAAACTCATCACGTGCACGGCTATTGAATAGAATAGACTTAGCCCAGCCTTCACCCGCACCTAATACATCACCGTATGAGAAACCGCCACAAGCCACTACACCCGCAAAGTCCTGCAAGCTCACGCGGCCAGCAATAATGTCACTCATGTGTACATCAAAGGTGTTAAACCCTGCACGGTCAAATGAAGCTGCCATTTCGGTATGGCCGTTCACACCTTGCTCACGTAACACCGCCATTTTCGGGCGTGCGCCAGTGGCAATATAAGGTGCCGCAATATTTTCATTCACATCAAATGTTAAGTCAGTGAATAAACCACGATCATTGGCATCTAAAATACGGTCGTACTCTTGTTGTGCACAAGCTGGGTTGTCACGCATGCTTTGCATTTGGTAAGTCGTTTCAGACCACATGCGATGCAAGTGAATGCGTGTATCGTTAAACACTTCTTTGCCATTGGCAGTAATCACAAAGCTTTCACCCGCAACCACATCAGCAATGGTATAAGCCAATGTTGCACCAAAGGCATTATTAAGTTGTGCAACGATTGCTTCAGCATCCGTGGCTAATACTTGCACCACTGCACCTAACTCTTCATTATAAAGTACGCTAGCAATATCTGCATTGCCAACCATGGCAGATACATCTGCATTTACACCACAGTGACCGGCAAACGCCATTTCAGCCATTGTGCCAAATAAACCGCCATCTGAACGGTCATGGTAAGCCAATAGTTTGTCATCTTGGTTGAGCTGTTGAATTTGCTCAAAGAATGTTTTTAAATGTGCTGGGTTATCGACGTCTGGCGCAACATCACCCACTGCACCATACACTTGTGCAAGGCTTGAGCCGCCCATGCGGTTTTGTCCTGCCCCTAAATCAATCGCAATTAATTGTGTCTCACCTTTATCCATTTGCAACTGCGGCGTCAGTGTTTTACGCGCATCGTTTGTTTCAGCAAATGCGGTGACCACTAATGAAATGGGTGAAGTGACTGACTTATCAACGCCATCGTCATTCCAAACAGACTTCATACTCATCGAATCTTTGCCTACTGGAATACTCACACCTAAGGCTGGGCAAATTTCCATACCCACTGTTTTCACAGTTTCAAACAAGGCAGCATCTTCACCTGTGTGCCCTGCTGGCGCCATCCAGTTAGCTGATAATTTTAGAATCGAAATATCACCGATTAAGCTAGCAGCAATATTAGTGATTGATTCACCAATCGCCATACGGCCAGATGCTGGTGCATTAATCAGTGCTAACGGTGCTTTCTCACCAATGGCGAATACTTCACCTTTATATGTCTCAAAGCCACCCAATGTCACAGCAACGTCTGATACTGGAATCTGCCAAGGGCCAACCATTTGCTCACGTGCCACTAAACCAGTCACTGAACGATCACCAATGGTAATTAAGAATGTTTTATCAGCCACACCCGGTAAATGTAATACGCGTGTTGCCGCATCTTTTAAATCAATATTCGTTGTATCAAATGCAGTCACTGTTGGCGCAACGGTTTTCACATCACGCGTCATTTTAGGTGGCTTACCCAGCAATACAGACATATCCATATCCACTGGTTTATTCTCAAAATGACTATCTTCAACCGTTAAATGACGCTCAGTGGTGGCATTACCAACCACCGCAAATGGGCAGCGTTCACGCTCACAAATGGCTTTAAAGCGTGGGAGGTCTGCTTGGCTAATCGCCATCACATAACGCTCTTGAGATTCATTACTCCAAATCTCACGTGGGCTCATGCCCGGCTCTTCATTATTCACATCACGCAATTGGAAAATCGCGCCCACTTCTGCATCGTTCACCAACTCTGGGAACGCATTTGAAATACCACCTGCACCCACATCATGAATACTCACAATTGGGTTGTCATCACCTAACTGCCAGCAACGGTCGATCACTTCTTGTGCACGTCTTTCAAGCTCTGGGTTACCCCGTTGCACTGAATCAAAGTCTAAGTTCTCAGTGTTTGAGCCAGTATCCATACTAGATGCCGCACTACCACCCAAACCAATTAACATCGCAGGGCCACCTAATTGCACAAGGGCTGCGCCATCAGGAATTTTGCTTTTAAATGAATGTTTAGCTGAAATATTACCCACACCACCGGCCAACATAATTGGCTTATGGTAGCCACGCACTTCACCCGCGTTTTCCAACTCAAACGTACGGAAGTAACCCGCAATGTTTGGGCGACCAAATTCATTGTTATACGCCGCGCCACCTAATGGCGCATCCATCATAATTTGGAATGGTGAGGCAATACGCGCAGGCTTGCCGTAATCACTCTCCCAAGGTTGACCAAAGTTTGGAATTTGTAAGTTAGATACTGAAAAACCAGTTAAGCCCGCTTTTGGTTTTGAACCAATACCAGTGGCACCCTCATCACGAATTTCACCACCTGCACCCGTTGCAGCACCCGCAAAAGGTGAAATAGCCGTTGGGTGGTTATGCGTTTCCACCTTCATTAAGTAATGTGTTTCCTCCTCAATGAAGCCATACGCGCCATTCTCTTGCGGGTAGAAGCGTTTAGTGGTTTCACCCTGATCACCGACTGAAACAATCGATGAGTTATCAGAATATGCCACAACGGTTTTACCCGGGTTTAATTTGTGCGTATTACGAATCATCGCGAATAATGATTGCGCTTGCGCTTCACCATCAATCACCCAATCCGCATTGAATATTTTATGGCGGCAATGCTCAGAGTTCGCTTGTGCAAACATCATTAACTCAACATCAGTTGGGTTACGGTTTATACGCTTAAAGTTATCAACCAAGTATTCCACCTCATCAGGTGAAAGGGCTAGGCCTAAATCTGAGTTTGCAGTATTTAACGCATCCGTACCACCGGTTAGAATATCAACCGTATCTAAAGGCGCTGGTTCCGCTTTGTGATACAACTTCGCCGCATCATCCAAGCTAGCCACTACCGTTTCTGTCATACGGTCATGAATCGCGGCTTTAACCGCCACTTTTTCATCTGCCGAAAGTGCTTTGCAATCACGTGTTGCAATGGTGTAAGCCACACCGCGTTCAATACGGTCGATTGTTTCTAAACCACAATGCTTCGCAATATCCGTTGCGCGTGATGCCCAAGGTGAAATCGTACCAATACGTGGAATCACCAATAGCAATTCACCACTGGCTTTTGCAGCGCTTGATGATGGGCCGTACGTTAAAATTTTCTCTAACGTAGCCGTCTGTGCACTATTTAACGGCTCACTAGACCAAGCAAAGTGCCAAAACTCAGTACTAATGTTCGCAACATTAGGCACACTTTGTTTTAAAGCGTTTAAGATTTTTTCAAGACGAAAAGGAGAGACTGCAACACTACCGCGGATACTGATCATAGATATGAGCTAGAATGGCTAAAAATAAAGCGATATTTTACCCGAAAACTGGCCTGAAAAATCAGTTGGTTTTGTTAACCAACCGTAACAAACAAAATAATTAGGAGAAATTCCCCATGAAACAACAAACAGCAATTTTGGCAGGCGGCTGCTTTTGGTGCACTGAGCCAGTATTTAGCCAACTCAAAGGCGTCTCAGAAGTAGTGTCAGGTTATGTTGGCGGCCACACAGCTGAGCCCACTTACAAAACCATTAGCAATGGTGATACTGGTCATGCAGAAGGCATTAAAATTACGTTTGATGCAGATGTCATTAACTTTGCAACACGATTAGAGCTATTTTTCATCTCACACGACCCAACGACCCCTAATAGACAAGGCAATGATATTGGCACGCAATATCGATCAGCCATTTTTTGCCAAGATGATGATCAAAAAGCCATTGCCGAACAAACTATTAACAACCTCAACGCTCAGGGTATTTTTGACGCACCGATTGTGACTGAGATTAATGGGGCCCAAACATTTCACGACGGTGAAGACTATCACCAATACTATTTTGCCAAGAACCCATCGCAACCATACTGCTTAGCGGTAGCAGCCCCTAAAGCACAGAAAATTAGAATGAAATATCAGCACCTAATTAAAGACGCTTAACTAGACCATTCCAAAAGTAATAGGCAAAAAAATGGCCATCAAAGATAGATGGCGAAAATATACTACTGGGAGATAAATAAATTAAGCGTAATTAAATGTGTTCACTTGCTATGCTTCATGATCGTCACACACATCTAACACTAAACTTTAAAAAACAAGTTAAACAAAAAGGAAATACATCTGAATTAACTTGAGATGAATTATATCGGCTTTTTTAGAATAGATTGTTAACCAACAGTAATAGTAAGTTAATGATAAGTAATAGTTTTTTAAGGTTTTATTAACGATTTAACGTAAAAACCCCACGCCGCTCGAGAGAACGCTTTTAATGGTTAACAATTCATTTACAAGCCATTGCAAATGCGTAACAAGTCGGCAAAAAAAAGGGCCATCAAAAGATGGCCCAAAAGGGGTATTACAGGGGAAGTAAAAACGAAAACGAAAGCAACCAAACAGTATCGTATTCGCATGACTGCAAAAGGACTTATTTAATCAGTTTCGATTTCAGGTATGGATTATATTGACGTTTGAAAGTTTCAATCAGGCAAGGAAAACGATTAAAACCCCTCTCAATTAGCATTTCTTAACAATCACTAATTAAGGCTATATTTCAATCTCTGATAGCAGGTTCGGGAGAGGATTGGACTTTGTACTAGTCGGAGTCATTCAAACTTAAAACGATTCAAACGCCATCGCTTTTCAATCCCCTTTGTGTGCGCCGAGTAGCGCAGGTTTGATTGGGGCATTCAGTGATCGGTTGTTTGAGGCATTGTAATGCCGAGTTTTCACACCGGAACAATTGCTTTAGCAATTCGTTGAGATGGGGATGACCCTTGCGGTTACCGTTTACTGCCAATCGAATTGAGCAACACAGGAAATAAGCGCAGAGGGTTAGCCTTTCACAATCGACTTAGTGCTTTAGCACTTAGCGAGATTGGGGATGCCCCTTGCGGGTATTCTTTGGTTTCTTTCTTTTGGCTACGTAAAAGAAAGACACTCGCTGAGAAGCGAAAAGCACCTCAAATGAGACGGCCTATTTATTATATGTCTTACGCTTGCTTGTTACGTCGATTCATTCCTGCAATACCAAATAAACCTAACACCATCATTGCGTAAGTAGAAGGTTCTGGTTCTAGGCTAACAACAGATGATCTAACTAAAAAAGAACTTATTAACTCATTCGCCTCATCATCGTCATAAGGACTCGCTTTATAAGAAAACTTACCACTATCTTGTGTAGCACCTACAGAAACAAAATAATCTCTTGCTACAAACTCCGCGATACGATGCTTATTATTAACATATGGCTCAGCAACATAACCTGTAGTGAAGTATCGATCGACACTAACAGGTAGTACAATAATATTACTGTCTTGAATTTCTCTTGTAAGGCCCAAAAGGTTAACAAAGCCAAAAGTTTTATTGTAATTTAGAATGTCAATAGAAGATCCTGAACCAATTGCAAGCTCACCATAGTAATTATTAAAAAGTGTTTTAACTTGCTCTCTACCTGCTAACTGGTATCCGGAGTAAAAAGAATCATTAGCAATTAATGAAGATACTTCATCGAAGCTTTTACCCTGTGTGAAGCTTACTTTCAACCAGTCTAATTGCGTATTAGTATCTTGGACGAAGTTACCTCCATCGAAAACTGCTGCATTAAGATTGGTAGAAAAAATAGTGATAACAAGAAGTGTTAATAATTTGAAGTTCATTGGGGCACTTTAAAATAGTTTTACAAATGTAACCTTATATTATAAAAATACGTCATCACTGTAAATAGTTCTTTTATACTATAAGTGTAGCTTTAGAGATTGTATGCCTCCTTGACCGACTTCTGGTCTAGCTACAGTAAAAAAGCCACCGCAATTGCGATGGCTTTTTTCAATTTCACAAAACAACCGACAACTACTTCTGCCAATTATCCCTTAAAGTCACCGTCCGATTAAACACAGGCTTACCCGCTTCACTATCAACCCTATCCGCCACAAAATATCCATGACGCTCAAACTGGAAAGTGTCACTAGGCTTCACATCCTGTAAGCTAGCTTCTAACTGCGCTGTAATGGTCGTAATTGAATCTTCATTAATATCATCTAAAAAGTCGCGATCAGTGCCATCTTCATTTTTACCACTACCCGGGTTTGCCGCTTTAAATAAACGGTCGTAAAGGCGTACTTCTGCTTCATACGCATGGTTAGCACTTACCCAGTGAATATTGCCTTTTACTTTTACGCTATTGGCGCCATCAGTGCCTGATTTAGTGTCTGGTAAGTAGTCACAATACACCACGGTCACATTGCCATTGGCATCTTTTTCAAAGCTAGTACACTTAACCACATAGCCATAACGTAAACGCACCATGTTGCCCGGGAATAATCTAAAGTACTTAGGCGCAGGCTCTTCCATAAAGTCTTCGCGCTCTATCCATAACTCTTTAGATAGTTGAACGGTACGTTTCCCTAATTCTTCTTTAAGCGGATGGTTCGGCGCAAAGCAATCTTCTGATTGACCGGCTTCATAGTTATCAATCACTAATTTAATTGGGTCTAATACGGCAATGCGGCGCTCTGCGTCTTGGTTTAGGACTTCACGCATGCAGTCTTCAAAAATCACGTACTCAATCCAAGAGTCTGATTTTGCAACGCCGATTCTATCGGTAAATAATTTAAAGCCTGCTGGTGTATAACCACGGCGGCGCGCACCTGCTAAGCTTGGTAAGCGCGGATCATCCCACCCTGCTACGTGTTTTTCTTCTACCAATTGAATCAATTTACGTTTAGATAAAATCACGTAAGTCAGATTCAACCTTGCAAACTCATGTTGTTTTGGTGCAGGCTGTTCTAGCATGCCGGCTTCCACTAGTTTTTTCATCAACCAATCATAAAATGGTTTCTGGTCTTCAAACTCTAGCGTACATAATGAGTGGGTAATACGCTCAAGCGCATCTTCAATTGGGTGCGCAAAGGTGTACATTGGGTAAATACACCATTTATCACCCGTATTGTGATGATGTGCTCGGCGAATACGATAAATAGCTGGGTCACGCAGATTAAAGTTTGGTGAGGCCATGTTGATTTTTGCGCGCAATATGTGGCTGCCATCTGGGTGTTTACCATCACGCATTTCACGGAATAATGTTAGATTCTCTTCAACCGTACGTGTACGGAAAGGTGAATCAACACCCGGCTCGGTTAACGTGCCGCGGTTAGCGCGCATGTCTTCTGCTGATTGTGAGTCTACATAGGCAAAGTCATGTTTGATTAACAGCTCTGCTGCGTTGTACATATCATCAAAGTAGTTAGAGGCAAAGTAGAGATTTTCTTCTTCATTATTTTGCCAATCAAAGCCTAGCCATTGCACCATCTCAGTAATGCTATCAACGTATTCTTGGCTTTCTTTTTCTGGGTTGGTGTCATCAAAACGTAAGTGACAAACTCCGTCATAGTCTTTAACGATGCCAAAGTTTAAGAAGATCGATTTAGCATGCCCAATATGCAAGTAACCATTTGGCTCTGGCGGAAAGCGTGTACGGATTTTAGCAAAGTCCACTTGGCCTGCTTGCTGGTGCGCAGCATCACCTGGGCTACCTGCCCATTTTTTAGTTTCAAATTTGTTAGCCGCTAAATCGCGGTCAATAATGCCGCGGATAAAGTTTGAGGCTGGTGGTGGTGCTTTTTTTGATGACATGTGAATTAAATCGATGTAATTGAAATAAGTTTCGTATTTTACACGCTTGGCGCCATGATTGCCTGTTATTGGTCGCGTAATCAACATGGCTTTTATACTTGTATTCGCCACTGCTTGCATTTCATACTGATTAAGCCGTTTGTTGGGTCGTAATAAAAGCATGTATCAACGGCTTATGCTAAACTCCGCAAAGTGATGAATCAGTTAATTTTCCCTATTATTAAACACCTTTCAGATGGTAAATTTCACTCAGGTGAAACCATTGCTAAACGCTTTAAGGTTTCTCGCGCTACTGTATGGAATGCCATTCAAGAAGCGGAGGCCTTAGGTGTTTCAATCTTTTCAGTGCGTGGTCGCGGCTACAAGCTAGCGCAAGCAGTCACCCTGTTAGATCAAGCATTGATTGAAAGCAGGTTGAAGTCTGCGAATTCAACCATTAGCGTTGAGGTGCATGACCATTTAGACTCAACCAATACTTATTTAATGCAAAGCATTAGCAACCCATTAACCAATAAAAGATGTGTTACCACCAATTTACAAACCAAAGGCCGCGGCAGACGTGGTCGCACATGGCAGGCTGGCTTGGGTGAGAGCTTAACGTTTTCATTACTTTGGCGTTTTGAATGTGGGGCTGCAGGTTTATCAGGGTTAAGCCTTGCGGTGGGCGTTGCCATTATTCGCGCACTACATCAACTAGGGCTAGTACAAGCTAAACTAAAGTGGCCAAATGATATTGTGGTAAAAAACCATGATGCAGGCAAACCAAGCATAGAAAAATTAGCGGGCATATTGATTGAACTGCAAGGCGATATGGAAGGCCCTAGTGCCGCGGTGATTGGCATTGGCATTAACTTAACATTATCGGATTTATTAAAGGCTAATATTGATCAACCCGCGACTGACATTGCTAGCATTGCGGCAGGTGACATTAACCCTAACCAGTTACTAGGCTTAATCGTAACCGAGTTAGAAGCTATTTTAATGGCCTTCGAACAGAATGGTTTTGCTGCATTAAAAAGTGAATGGCTAGTGCAAAACGCGTATACCGATGAAATGGTGAAGCTTATTCACCCAGATGGCACTGAAACCTTAGGCTTAATCGCAGATATTGACGATGATGGTGCGCTATTAGTATCGACCGATCATGAAACAAAACGGTTTAATTCTGGCGAGATTAGTTTGCGTACAGCCAATTAATGTCTTAGTAATGTTAATATCAGCATCACAATGCAATTATCACTAATCACACATCATATAGCCGTACTGAGTACCAATGAATGGGAGCACGTTTAATGCTACTCACCATTGATGCAGGTAATACCCGTGTTAAATGGGCATTATTTGATGCGCATGGCGTCGTGCAATCTGATGGTGCTTGCGTTCACGCTGATTTATCTAAAACTACCCTACCCAATTGCAACCATGTAATTATTTCCAATGTAGCTGGTGAAGGTGTTGCAAAGCAACTTAAAGAAAAATTATCAACTGCTTCATCAATCAACTGGGTGCAATCTCAACCACAAGTGCTAGGCATTACAAACGGTTATGACACACCTGAAACATTAGGTTCTGACCGCTGGGCGGCTATTGTTGCGGCATGGTTAAATCAACAGGCTAGTTGCATTGTGGTGAATGCAGGCACCTCAGTCACGATTGATACGGTTGTAGCTGACGCACAAGGCGCCACTTTTATTGGTGGAATGATTTTGCCTGGGCTAACCGTGATGCAAAAATCTTTACATAACAATACATCCCAATTACCAGACTTTAGTCGCCAGATTGAGATGCAGCGTTATAATGAAACGGTAGCCACCAATACAAAAGATGCGATTCAAATGGGTGCTTTAAGTGCCATTATTGGTGCAATTAAAAATGCACATGATGCGCTGAATACCAAAACAAAAAAGTCAGCGGCCATTTTACTAAGTGGGGGTGATGCAAGCGTCATTGCTAACCACTATGAACACGTTTTTAATGTTGAAAGCACAACAAACCCAATCACCATTATGAATAATCTAGTATTATTGGGTTTATTTAGTTTGCATAATGATGCACAATCTAACAAAACAAATAAGCATTTAAAGCAAAGCGGAACACTATGAGATTTTTAGTCATTATTTTAGTTTTTATCAATATTGGCGTTTGGACGATTTTTAACCAAGATTTATTTTATAACGCGAATTCATCAACTGGTAATGAAGAAATTGATCCGGACAAAATGCACCTACTGACGCCGCATCAATTATCAAAGTTACCTAAAGTCGTTAAAACCAAACCAGATATTGCAGATAAGATAGCCGCTAAACCAGTGGCAGCGGTTGCAAAGGTGGAAGCAAGTAAATGCTATGTATGGGGTACCTTTACCAATAGCAACATCAATAAAGCGAGAAGCTTTGTTGAAAAATTAGCGTTAAAACCGAATACTAAAGAACATAGCGCAAAAGGCAAAAAGCGCTATTGGGTTTACTTACCTCCATTAAAAAATGCGGAAGCGGCTAAAAAAAAAGCGGCTGAGTTAAAAGCAAGCGGCATTAGTGAGTTATTTGTACTGCAAGGCAATAAATCACGTCATGCCATTTCATTTGGTGTGTTTGGTGATGAACAACTGGCCAACAAATTACTAAAAGATTTAAATTCAAAAGGCATTAAGGCCGTTAAAAAAACCCGTGGTGAAGGCGTTACCAGTTATAGCTTACGCATTAACAAAGTATCCTCTCAAAAGTTTGCCAAACTCAGTGCTCAACAATCGTCTTACCCAAAAACAAATTTAAAAACAGTGAGCTGCCTTTAGTAAAACAGCGATCACCAAACACAAAAAAACCACAGTAAATACTGTGGCTTTTTTGCAATCAAACTTAAAGCATCATTATTTTGTCTCTTGTTTTTCGGCAGCAGCTTTTCTTGCTGCTTCTTCATACTTCACTTTTTCTTCTTGAATCTTCTTAATTTCTTCTGCATTTGCAGCTTTACCAGTAGTCACTTCATTATCTTTACTACCTCTTCTATCAAAAACTAAATTTTCACCCATAATAATTCTTACCCAATCAGGGTAGCTATAAGCCTTCCCTGAACTATGATCAATAATTGCACCAATGCCCCCACCAAATAAGATATTTCCAAACATACCCGCAGTAGCCCGTGAAATTAAAGTGCCATAACCAATTTCAACATTTTCTTTTTCACATTTCACAGCTAAATTATCACCAGACCTGTGCGCTAAAATCACACCTGGCACTTCTGCTGACCACTCACCTCTCTTATTTTTCGCAGTACACGTTACATCCTCAATCACTTGATTATCTTTTGAGTATGTTTCAATTTTAATCGGTTGATGTGAATCTTTAGTAATAGATGCACAACCTGACAAAAGACTAAGACCGAATACTGCAATAAGATGTTTACTAAATACCATTTTTTACCTTCATTTATTATTTACAAGTTGAACGCTTAGTAAACCAATAAAACGGTTGATTTCAATGTTTAAGCAAAAGGGCTTTTACATACTTTCATTTGGTTTAAATTCAACTAAAATGTACATAAAAAAAGCCACAGAAAAACTGTGGCTTTTTGATACTGCGAGTAATATCTACTTAACGTTTTTTTGGTGGCATCATATCGGTAATGGTGCCCTCTTTTAATTCAGCTGCAAAGCAGATTGTTTCTGATAAGGTTGGATGCGCATGAATGGTTAAACCAAGATCATGTGCATCAGCGCCCATTTCAATGGCTAAGCAAGCTTCTGCTAGTAACTCACCAGCGTTAACGCCCACAATACCAGCACCAATTAATCGATGCGTTTGCTTATCAAAAATCAACTTGGTTGCACCCTCAGTACGCGCCACTGAAATGGCTCGGCCACTAGCCGCCCACGGGAATGACGCTTTATCAAAATCCAGACCCTTTTCTTTTGCTTCAGTTTCTGTCACGCCAACCCATGCAATTTCAGGGTCAGTATAAGCAACACTCGGGATCACACTCGCCACGAACTCTGTTTTATGGCCAGCAATCACTTCAGCAGCTACTTTTGCTTCATGCGTGGCTTTATGCGCCAACATTGGTTGGCCAACAATATCGCCAATCGCAAAGATGTTTGGTACGTTGGTACGCATTTGTTTATCAACTGCAATAAAGCCGCGGTCATCGACGGCTACGCCAGCGTTTTCAGCGCCAATATTTTTTCCATTGGGGCGACGACCAATTGAAACTAACACACGGTCGTAAACAACAACACCTTCTGGTGCATCTTTCCCTTCAAAACTCACGTGAATGCCGTCTTTTTTAGCTTCTATGCCAGCCACTTTGGTTGAAAGCATAATACTTTCAAAACGCTTGCTCATGCGTTTTTGTAATGGTCGCACTAAATCACGGTCACAACCTTGCACTAGCCCATCCATAAATTCAACAACGCTTACTTTAGTGCCCATGGCATCGTATACCGTACCCATTTCAAGGCCGATAATACCGCCACCAATCACCAACATGCTTTTAGGAATGTCCTCTAATGCTAATGCACCGGTTGAGTCCATCACACGTGGGTCATTAGCAGTCGCTTCATCTAAACCTGGGAATTTAGTCGCTTGCGAACCTGCTGCAATAATGGCATTTTCAAAACCAACTTTAGTGATTTTTCCATCTTCGGCAGTCACTGCAATTTGGTTGGCACCAGTAAAGCTACCAACACCAGTCACAACTGTCACGCCGCGGCCTTTTGCCATTTGCGCTAAACCACCAGTTAACTTACCAACTACGTCATCTGATTTCCAGCTACGTAGCTTATC
>JAWUXH010000058.1:0-11110 GCA_034111445.1 Methylophilaceae bacterium
GAATAGATTTTTTGCTGAGAGTAGGTTGAGGCCAGAGATAACTAAATTACGCCTTAATGCCTTTGGGTCAATTTGATGCTTTAGGAAAGCTTCGATGACAGGTAAATGCTCGGCTTGAATCAAAGTAACTTGTCGTTTTGAGCCTAATGGATTGCGTGAGGGGGATTGTGAGGCTCTGTCACCCATCAGCCCTAAGTTATCAATAGCCTCTACTTGAGTGGCTTCAATGCAAGTAGCCCCTTTGCTAGGGCGTAAGTAGATATTTTCTAGTAAACCTGTATGTGGGAATTGTGTTGTTAGTTGGCGTAAAGGGCTTGCGTTGGTTTGCGTGTTTTGCAAAGTGGCGTTTATTTCTTTTTGTGGTCTTCACCAATATGCGCTTCACCGCGTTGCTTAGCGAGAATCACTTGTTTTTGGCGTTCAGTGAGTCGAGCACGTTTCTCTTCAGTGAGGCTGTCAAAGCAATGCGGGCATGAAATGCCAGGTGTATATTGCTCACTGGCCATTTCTGCTTCTGATAATGGATAACGACAAGCATAGCATTGATCAAAACTACCCACTTCTAGGTCATGTTTTACCGCAACACGTTGGTCAAAGACAAAGCATTCACCTTCCCACATACTGTCTTCCTGTGGCACGGTTTCTAGGTATTTTAAAATGCCGCCTTCTAAATGGTAAACCTCTTCAAAGCCTTGATCCATCATGTAAGAGGAGGCTTTTTCACAGCGAATGCCACCGGTACAAAACATGGCTACTTTTTTATGTTTTGTTTTGTCAAAATTGTCCGTAACGTATTGTGGAAATTCACGAAATGTATCTGTTTTAGGGTCAATTGCACCTTTAAAGGTGCCGATATCTACTTCGTAATCATTACGTGTATCGATTAATACCACATCAGGGTCTGAAATTAATGCATTCCAATCTTCTGGCTTAACATAGGTGCCAACCTTATTGGTCGGGCTAACACCGGGCACGCCTAAGGTGACAATCTCTTTTTTAAGTTTGACCTTCATACGGTAAAAAGGGTGGGTTTCTGACCAAGACTCTTTGTGCTCCAAGGCTGCAAGACGACCTTCAAAAATGGTCGCGGTGCGTAAGAACTTTAAAATAGTGCGAATGTTTTCGGGTTCGCCAGCAATGGTGCCGTTGATGCCTTCAGCCGCTAGTAGTAAGGTACCTTTGATGTTATTGAGTTTACATGCTTCAAGCAATGGTGCTTGTAACGCTTTAAAGTCTGGTAGGCTAACAAATAGGTAGAGGGCAGCTGTTAAGTATTTGGATGAAGCTGTTTGCGTGCTGGTTGTATCTGACATGATGCTTTTTTGCAATTTGATTTCAATAAAGCTATTTTAACATCACCATAACCATTTAAGGGTTTTTACGGTGATGTTTAAAATAGTTTATTTAGCTTGATGGCAAAAGGTGCAATATTTCACCATTGCCTTGATTGCCTGCATCACCTACATAGCGTTGTACGCGTTTGGTTTCTAATGATGAAAATTGGGTGTTCAATCGTTTAAATGATTTAAACATAATATTTAAGAATGGTAGGGTGTGTTCACCACAGTCGACCATTGTTGTATGTAAGTTTGGTAAATGTTGGACTAATACCGTACCGCGCTTCATATTAAAACCGGTATAGTCGCCAAGTTGGCCAAACACCCCAATGGTGCCTGCAATCATACGGCTAGCGCAATAATCACCCACATCGCCTTCTATCAGGATTAACCCGCGACGCATTTGGTCACCAGTACGATCACCTGCATTGCCTTTAACAATAATAGTGCCGCCACGCATGCCTTTTTTAAGGCCTGACGATGCACCCCCTAAAAAGTCGCCCACATGACCATTTACGGTCATGGTGCCACTTCTCATATTACAAGCGGTAAAGTTACCTGTGTTGCCGTTGATGGTAATGATTGCATTTTTAAGTTGATAGCCACAATAGTCGCCCGTGTTGCCTTCAATAGTGACGCTACCTTGGTTGGTGTTTGCACCTAAGTAGTCCATCATCGTAGAGGTGTTTTTGAAAATAATATGCTGGGTGTCATCTCCCGTTATTTCAAACATCTGCAAAGCCGGCACTTGCTTATTACCGTAAATTAGTTTGATTTTTGCAATATCACTCACTTTTAACCCGTTTAATTTCGTCGGATTAAGTGGTGCGCAATTCAGCGTAAATTGCAGTGAATGTTTGAGTGTTAGGGTTAATGCGCTCATCATCATGAATCCGTTTTTGGTTGCATAATTTCATGCAAGTTAAATAAATGTGGGCCGAGTTTTCCGCCATAATTACCTGCTGAAATGCGTTTAACACCACTGCTTTCACCAAGGTCACAAATGGCTTGAATGCCAACACGCATCGATTCTGCAATGTCTTCAAAGGTGAGTCCATCAATGACAATTTCCATGACGCTTTCAATATCATCTGATAGTTCGGTATTAGTTGCACCTTTTAGCGTAGGGCAGAATGCATCATTGGTTGAAGCAAACATAGTTTTATATTTACTACCCACTTTTGAGCCTGAGCGTACAACGCCACCCGGAAATGGCATGATGACATTTGGGAGTTTTTTCATGGCTTCAATAGCAGCTTCTGAAGCCGCTAGTGCTTCTGGTTGAGAAGTGGCTAGGATTAAAAAGTTACCGCCGCCAATCGCACGCACCATGCCGGTTGTTTCTTCGCATAAAAATTCGCCATCCATCACTGGTACACGCCAGTAACGTTTTAAGTTACCTTCTGCATTGGTAAATTGTTTTGATGTTTGAAAGCCGTCGCCAAAGAAGCGCAAGTGCTTACCTAGGCTAATTTGATCTTCGCTCTCGATACCTGAAAATGCAGCAGCAGTAGGGCAGGTTAAAATACATTGCCCCATGCGGTTTTCTAGTTGCGCCATTAACACTTTACTACCCATAGCGAACATCAGTATGCTGACCCCAGGTCTGCCATCAGGTGTCTCATCTTCTGACAATTCGCGCTCAATGCCGGCTTCAACCCCGCAACCAATCACTGAGGTTGCAAAGCCTGTCATTGCGTTGGCGGCATTGTAAGCCCACTTGTGATTTTGACCGGTAATGATCACTCTCGTGCCGCGCATATTAAATGCTTCAGCAAAGGTGTCGTCTATTTGTATGCCGTTAATTAACATAAGTGTTTATCTTTATTTTAATGTTCTAATTAATCGTTTGTATTCACAACCACTTTGCCGCGACCATCTTCAGCAATTTCATCATTATCAATTTTGAAGTTATCAACACTCATGGTGTGATATTTATCGAAGTATGATTTTAGTTCAGTTTCAATGCTGTTGTCGTAGGCTGGTTTGGCGGTTTGTGTTTTACCCCAAACGACTTTGACTACTTCACCATGTTTAACAACTAGTTCACCATTTTTGAATACATAATCTGGTTTTGCAAACATGGCTTCACGATCTGATTGGTCGGTATACACGGTAATGTCACCGTTCGCCCCAGCACCTAAGTGACCAGTATTGTTTAAGCCAATTAATTTACTTGCACCGGCACGCGTCATAATGGCAATTTCATACAAACTGTATTCGCGTTCTATATTTTTTAAGTTGCTCATGGCTTGTGCATCTAAGTTCAACTTGTCAAACGCTTCGTCTCTGAATGATTTATCCATGAGTAAGCGGATGAGGTGAGGGTAGCTAGTAAATGGTGCGCCATTTGGATGGTCTGTCGTTAAAAAGACGCGCCAAGGGTCATCGACAGATAAAAATATTTCTAAACCAATGGCCCATTGCAGTGCATTTACATAAGTGTCATCTTTGTATCTAAATGGCACCACGCCGCAGCCTGCGTCACATTCAATATCCATAATCACAGATTTTTTAGGGCTCGCAAGACCAGCATTCAGATGCTGCATCATGTTGTCGCCCGATGCCGTCACTGTTTGGCCGAATAAGATTTGGCCAACATCAGCTGTAATGTGTTTGTTGGTGTTAATGGCTTCTGATATTTGCGCTGCAGCAGATGAAAACTTCTTATCGCCTTCAGCCGCGTAACTATGGAACTGAATGTGCGTCAGGTGCATTGGGATGCCTTCACTGGCCCCCATCGTATCTAAAGTGGTTTGGAAATTGCCTGCCACCCCTAAGTTATTACAATGCACATGCAGCGGTTTGGCAATGCCAATTTCATTTACCGCGGTACTTAAGCTTTTTAATATCTCACGTGGTGTAATTTGATAATGTTGTTGTTTTTCATCCAAGTCTTGGCGACGTTGATTGAATTTAAACGCATTTATACCACCCGGATTCACGACTTTAATGCCAATCGCTTGCGTGGCGTTCAGTGTCCATGCGACATAATCATTAATGGCTTTTTGATCTCGCCCTTGCGCTAACATGCGTAAGAAGAAATCGTCATTACCCAGCATCGCATAACCACCTTTATCGATCATTGGCGTATCAGCCATTTCAAGGTGTGCTTGACGTGCATTCACAGGTAAGATCGCTGGCTCAAAGGCTGCGGTATAGCCCATTTCAATGTATCTAAAGCCGGTATCAACGGTATTAGGCGTTGCGTTGTGACTGCAGTGTGGGCCGCAAATATGCGCTTCAGGCTCATGATATTGCATGGTTTCTTGATACTCTGGGAGCATCATACGGGCAATATTCATTTTGCCGCCACCAATATGACTGTGCATATCAATCGCACCAGCCATGATTACTTTTCCAGTGAGGTCGTAGGTCTCGTCAATTTTTTCAGTGCTGCTTGGTTTGTCGATAATCCGACCATCACGCAGATAAATGTCCTGCACAACACCATCTTTTTGGTGTGCAGGGTCGTAAATCTTTCCATTTTTTAAGCGTGTAATCATGCGAGTAAACCTTCAATTCTTTTTAATACCGATGCAAGTGTTGGTAATTCACTTTCGGCTAATTTTTTTAATGGCAATGTCACAGAGCTGTCCATTCTAAACATGGTGCCAGAGGCGTGGACACCGGGTACTGCGACTGGAATGAACACGTCGGGCATGGTTTCAAATTGTGTGTTTGGATGGCCGATGGCAACCGTTGGTGCGCCGCATGATGGTGGGGTGATTGGATTGAAGCTACTCACCCACAATAAGCTGTCACATTGCGACAATTGGTTTTCTGTTGAAAATGCGCGCGCATCGAAGCTTGGCTTGCCATTCACAAATCTATTTCTGGTTGGGTAGCCTGTTACCCATGTACTGGTGTTATTGACAGTGGTATCGCCATCACCAGAATTTAACGGTAAACCTGCTACGCGGTTGGTTTCATTGAGCTTATTAATAAATTGAATAATGCTTTGAATGACTAGCTCAGAATGTGGGATGCTTTTCAAGCTGCTTGTAGACCAAACGACCACACCATATTGCGCCGCTTGCATGGTGGCAACCACTTTTTTAAGTGTGTTCAAGGTGACGCCTGCTATGAGTGTGTCGTCAGATTTTTTATGTAATGGGCTTTTGCTGCTGACTAAAGCATGAAGCACATTCATTAATTCAGGTAAGTGAGATTGTTCACTATTCACCACTAGTGGGGCTTTACCATCTGGTGATGTGCTGGATTGTAAATTATCTGATGGAGTTTCTTTTGGTAAACCAACGTACATGACTTGTGGCGTTGGTTTCTCAAACATGCTCTCTTTATTCCACACTAGTTTCTCAAAAAAAGCAGGGTGGCTTTCGCTCATTTCTGTGCCAATAACCAAAATCACATCTGCGCGATTTTTGACCTCTGTCATGGTGGTTGTTTGGTAGCCAATGTTTTGAATGGAGAGCGTGTTGTTAACGGTGCCCTCAGAGTGCATATGATCTAAGGTAGCATTTGTTTTTTTGGCGAGATCGATTATCGCACGCATGCCTTTAACTTCAGTGCCTAAACCAGAAAATAGGGGTTGTTGGCTGTTGTTGAAGATAGCTGCGGCTTGCGCAATGGCTTGGTCTACATCGCTGGGATGCCCATTAATTAATGGTTGAACCTTATTGGCAGAGAGCGCGTTGTTAAAGAAGTTAACTGCTTTCTTACAGCGGCTAGAGGTAGTGTTCATTTGTACATTAATGGGTACATCATCACACATAAGACCGCAGGCCGGGCATGTTGCTATTATTTCCATTGATATTCTCTTGTTCTTTACTATCTCTGTAAATGGTGATTAATGCAGTATCTAGGCATTAACATTTAGTTACATTTTAAAGTGACTTATGATCATAGTAAGTCGTCAATAGAAATGTAAAGTAGGCTTTGTTTGTCACTATACTTAAGTGCTGTACTAATTAAGTATTTGCAATCGTAATCAGTGAGTGAGTAAGCTAAAAAATAATTATAACCCTAAATGGAGCGTTTCTTGAATATCAAGCGGTATTACCTTTTTAGTTAGCTATTTGATGGGGTTAGTTAAAGTGAATTGTTTTTAATTACTGAATCTAAGAGATGCAATATTATTGGTAACTAAATACATTCTTTAGTTTATTTTAGGCCTTAAAAATGTTATTTTATTGGTCTTATTAAACAGATCACTTTTATGGAGTTTTTATGGCAGTTCAACGCACACTTTCTATTATCAAACCTGATGCAGTTGCAAAAAATGTAATTGGCAAAATCTACACACGTTTTGAAGATGCAGGCTTAACGATTGTTGAAGCTAAAATGGCGCAATTAACACAAGCTGAAGCTGAAGGTTTTTACGCTGTACATAAAGAGCGTCCTTTCTTTGCAGACTTAGTGAAATTCATGATTTCTGGTCCTGTGATGATTCAAGCACTAGAGGGCGAAGGCGCTGTATTGAAAAACCGCGACTTAATGGGCGCTACAAACCCTAAAGAAGCTGAAGCAGGTACTATCCGTGCTGATTTCGCAGAAAGCATTGATGCTAATGCGGTACACGGTTCAGATTCAGAAGAAAATGCAGCGATCGAGATCGCTTACTTCTTCGGTAAGTAATCGTATGAGCGTTGCTTAGCAACGTATTGAACATTGATACATCGTTCTCATTAATGGTGAGAACGATGTTTGTTCTTTAAGTATTAAGCTAACATTATAAAATGATAGCTATTCGTATTAAATAGGAAATATTTTGGTCAACTTACTTAATTATAATCAGCCACAATTAGCTAAATGGTTTGAAGACTTTGGCGAGAAGCCATTTCGCGCCAAGCAAGTGATGCGCTGGATGCACCATTACGGTGTGTATGATTTTGAAGAAATGACGGATATTGCCAAAGTCCTCCGCCAGAAATTAGTTGGTGAGGCAGAACTTACACTACCAACTGTTCAGTTGGAGCAAGTCTCTACCGATGGCACACGTAAGTGGCTTATTGGCGCTGACACTTCAAATAGTATTGAAACCGTTTTCATCCCCGAAGATGATCGCGGTACTTTATGTATTTCAAGCCAAGTGGGTTGCGCATTAGAATGTACTTTTTGTAGTACTGGCGCGCAAGGCTTTAACCGCAACTTGAGTGTTTCAGAGATTATTGGGCAGTTGGCGATTGCTAACCAGTCAATCCGCCAAGAGGCTGGTTACGATATGCTGCCAGCATCTGAACGCATTATTAGTAATGTGGTCATGATGGGTATGGGTGAGCCGTTAGCCAATTACGATAATGTCGTGGCTGCTATGCAAATTATGTTGGATGATCATGGTTATGGCCTAAGCCGCCGCCGTGTGACATTGTCAACCAGTGGATTAGTGCCAGCAATGGATAGATTGAAAGAGGATTGCCCAGTTGCTTTGGCCGTCAGCTTACATGCACCAAACGACGCATTGCGCGATGTGCTTGTACCAATTAATAAAAAATACCCGCTTAAAGAATTGATGGCTGCGTGTAACCGCTACCTTGAAAAAGCGCCGCGTGATTTTGTTACGTTTGAATATGTGATGTTAGATGGCGTGAATGACTTGATTGATCATGCCTATGAATTGCTGGCATTGGTTCAGCATGTTAATTGTAAGTTTAATTTGATTCCATTTAACCCATTCCCTAACAGTGATTATGAAACTTCTAAGCAAACACAAATTCATGCTTTTAGAAAAGTATTAACCGATGCAGGTTATATTGTAACGGTACGTAAAACACGTGGTGATGATATTGATGCGGCTTGTGGGCAACTAGCTGGTAAGGTGCTTGATAAAACAAAGCGTACCGCTAAGCGCATTCCAATTGAGGTGGTTGATTCATGAAGCAGTTAAGTGCATTTTCAATGATGCTAATGAGTGTCCTACTCGTGACTTTAGTCTCTGGGTGCGCCACTTCGGGTAGTCCTACCAGTGATGCCGTGCGTGCACGTGCACGAGCGCATACTGATTTAGGCGCAGCATACTTTCAGCAGAAAAAATTAAATATTGCATTAGAAGAGTTTAGTCTGGCGGCTAAGATAGACCCTGAATTTGGTTTTGCTTATAACGGACTTGGTTTGGTGAATGCAGCTTTAGGCCAAGATGAATCTGCAGATGCGGCATTCAAAAAAGCCATTGCTTTGGATTCTAAAAACTCAGAAGCGCATAATAATTATGGCAATTTTTTATGCTCGAGAGGGAAGTACAAGGCTTCAATTGATGAATATTTAATTGCGGTTGAAAACCCTGTTTATACAACACCAGCCGCAGCCTATACCAATGCCGGTATTTGCTCGGTACGTGGCAATGACACAAAAAGCGCAGAAATTTATTTTGCTAAAGCATTACAGGTTAAGCCGCTTTCTAAAGTGGCTGCATATCAACTTGCATCATTGCAATTTAAACGCAATGATGCCCAGCGCGCTTTCATTACCTTATCAAACGCATTGGTTAATAACCCTTCAGCTGATGCTTTATATCTAGCTGTGCAAATTACAAATGCGTTAGCATTGCAGCGTGAGGAAAATGAATATCGTGTTCAGTTGTTTAGGAAGTATCCGAACTCTAAGCAAGCTGCAGCACTTAAAAGTGGTATGGTCGGGCATTAATGCATCGAATTTTATTGGTGGTTAAACAGTGGGAAAAGTAACAATGAAACTAGGTAATGTTTTAAAACAAGCCCGTGAAGCTAAAGGGGTCAGTATTCAAGATGTTTGTGATGTCATTCATTTGAGTCCTAAACAGGTTGGCGCATTAGAAACCAATATGTTTTCATTGTTGCCTGGGCCAATGATTACCCGCGGCTTTATCCGTAACTATGCTAAATTTTTAGAAATAGACTCTGACCCTTTGCTCGAAAATTACCGTGAGCAGGTTCCTGATCAGGGTAATGCATCACTCATCGTTGATGCTAATGTTAATGCTGTGATGACGGATGAACAACAGCAGCCTTGGTTGATGTATATTTTAGGTAGCATCTTAACTTTATTATTTTTGGTGGCTTGGTTTTATTATATGGACCATGTGCCAGCACAAGATGCCGACAATGCTGATGAAGTGGTTGTAAGCGAAACTGATAATAATAGTTTACCTATAGAGGTGAATCCTGTTGGTACCTTGGCAGCAGAATCCCTGAAGGTGGAAGCTACCCCTGACGTGCCAGTAGTAGCGAGTGCGCCTGTTGATGCAGTGGTTTCTGAACAAAAACTTGATGCCACTCAAGCCCCATTAATTGCGGCTGAAACTAAACCCGATGTTACCAACAGTTTTGTTGATACGGTTGACCTGTTAGTCATGCAGTTCCCAGAAGAAAGCTGGTTGAATGTTCGTGATCAATATGGCAATACGGTGTTTAAAAAATTAATGGTGCCGGGTAGTGAAAAGAAAATCACGATTAAGAAGCCATTTAAATTGACGATTGGTAATGCAATTAATGTAAAAGTACAATATGAGGGGCTTGATGTTGATTTGGCGCCATCGACACAGCATAACGTTGCGCGTATGAAGGTGGAGTAATTTAAGGATGTCATTGAAATCTCAAATGCGTAATACAGTACAGGTGATGGTAGGGCATGTGCCTGTTGGTGGTGGGTTGAATGGGACGATTGCAAGCCCAGTGGTTGTGCAAAGTATGACTAATACTGATACCGCCGATGCTAAGGGTACGATTGCGCAAGTATATGATTTATGGAAAGCGGGTTCAGAAGTGGTCCGCATTACCGTTAATTCACCAGAAGCTGCTGCACAAGTGGCTAATATTAGAAATGGCTTGGATGCATTGGGGTGCAATGTCCCCTTAGTTGGTGACTTTCATTACAACGGCCATAAATTATTGGCGCAATACCCAGATTGCGCACAAGCCTTAGCTAAATACCGTATTAACCCTGGTAATGTAGGTAAAGGCGCCAAGCGTGATGAGCAGTTCGCTTCCATGATTGAAGCAGCCATTAAGTATAAAAAAGCAGTGCGTATTGGCGTTAATTGGGGTAGTTTAGATCAGGTTAAAATGGCGCAAATGATGGACGATAACGCAAAGTTGGCGGAGCCATTATCTGCTGATGCGTTGATGCAAGAAGCGTTGATGCAGTCTGCTTTAGAAAGTGCAGCGCAAGCCATGGATATTGGTTTGTCTGCGAACCAAATTATCATCTCTTGTAAAGTAAGTAATGTACAAGACTTAATTAAAGTCTATATGCAGTTGTCTGATCGTTGTGATTTTCCTTTGCATTTAGGCTTAACTGAAGCTGGCATGGGTTCAAAAGGGGTGGTTGCTTCAACCGCAGCACTTTCTATTCTATTGCAGCAGGGCATTGGCAATACAATCCGTATTTCACTCACGCCTGAGCCAAATGAATCTCGGACAAAAGAAGTGATAGTGGCGCAAGAAATTTTACAAACCATGGGTATTCGTTCATTTACACCGCTTGTGACGGCTTGTCCTGGTTGTGGGCGAACCACTTCAACGTATTTTCAAGAATTGGCCATGAGCATTCAAGCCTACCTGCGTAATCAAATGCCTATCTGGCGAAATGATTACCCCGGCGTAGAAGATTTAAATGTGGCTGTGATGGGGTGTGTGGTTAACGGGCCAGGAGAATCTAAACTGGCAAATATTGGCATTAGCTTGCCCGGTACTGGTGAAACCCCTGTAGCACCTGTTTTTGTCGATGGTGAAAAAACGGTTACTTTAAAAGGTGACCATATTGCCCAAGAGTTTCAAGCCCTTGTTGAAACCTATGTACAAAAAAATTACGCTGAAGGTGGAAAGCTTCGATCTCCA
>JAWUXH010000059.1:0-9303 GCA_034111445.1 Methylophilaceae bacterium
AAGAATTAAAACATGCAATCAACCAACATTCATCCAACCGCCATTATTGATCCAAGCGCAGAGTTAGATCCATCTGTTGAAATTGGTGCGTATTGTGTCATTGGTGCCAACGTCAAAATTGGCGCTCGTACAAAGGTGTTAAATCATGTCACGATTAGTGGCCCTACGACCATTGGTGAAGATAATCAGATATTTCAATACTCTTGCTTAGGTGAAGCACCGCAAGATAAAAAATATGACAATGAGCCAACACGTTTAGAAATTGGTGATCGCAATGTGATTCGTGAGTTTTGCACCTTCAATCGTGGCACGATTCAAGATAAAAACACAACGGTGGTTGGTAATGACAATTGGATTATGGCTTATGTGCATATCGCGCATGACTGTGTTGTCGGGAACAATACCATTTTAGCGAACAACTCTACATTAGCTGGTCATGTAGATGTTCACGATTATGCTATTTTAGGTGGCTTTACATTAGTACACCAATTCTGCAAGGTGGGCTCACACGTTATTACCGCTGTTAATACCGTTGTTTTTAAAGATATCCCGCCATACGTGACAGCTGCCGGATACGATGCAAAACCCCATGGCATTAATTCTGAAGGCTTAAAACGCCGCGGCTTTAGCCCAGAGTGTATTTTACAAATTAAACGCGCTTACAAAACACTTTACCGCAAAGGCCTTACACTAGAGCAGGCTAAAGTAGAATTATCAGCCATGGCAAAAACAACGCCTGAAATTGACTTGCTAGCCCAATTCCTATCGATCGCTGACCGCGGCATTGTCAGGTAACTTAGAGTTTCATATGAAGATTAAGGTTGGTATTGTTGCAGGTGAAGCTTCTGGTGACCTACTTGGCAGTCAACTCGTAGACTCACTCAAAAGAAAACACCCTCAGATAGAGTTTATTGGCATTGCTGGGCCAAAGATGATGTCGCTGGGTGTTAAGAGCCTTTATCCAATGGAGCGCTTATCCATTCGCGGGTATATCGAAGTCATTAAGCACTTGCGGGGTTTAATGAAGCTTCGGAAACAATTATTCAAAACCTTACTTAAAGAAAAAATTGATATATTCGTTGGCGTTGATGCACCAGACTTCAATTTTTGGCTAGAGCGCAAACTTAAAGCAAAGGGCATTAAAACAGTCCACTATGTAAGCCCATCAATATGGGCTTGGCGACAAGACCGCATCCATAAGATCAAAAAATGTGTTGATCACATGCTGGCGCTATTTCCATTTGAGCCACGCTATTACGAAGAAGTTGGTGTTCCAGTCACTTTTGTTGGGCATCCGCTAGCTGAAATGATTCCACTAGCGCCAAATACATTAGCAGCACGTAAAACCCTTAAAATTGAAGGTAATCCGTTAGTTATTGCCATGCTGCCAGGCAGTCGCCAAAGTGAAGTCGAACAACATGCTGAATTGTTTATTGAAACGGCTAAAAAAATTCATGCCGACCATCCAAATTCACTCTTTTTAGTGCCGTTAATTACGCGTAAAACAAGAGAGATTTTTGAAAAATCAGTGCAAGCAGTTAACGAAACACTTAAACATGAGTCACTGCCCATTCAACTTTTATTTGGTCACTCTCACGATGCAATGGAGGCCGCTGATGTCGTCGTCGTTGCCTCTGGCACCGCAACGCTTGAAGCAGCACTACTCAAAAAACCAATGGTCATTACTTACCGTATGCCATGGTTAAGTTGGGAAATCCTTAAACGCAAGCGCTTACAACCTTATGTTGGCTTACCAAATATACTGGCTGAACGATTCGTAGTGCCTGAGCTGTTACAAACAGATGCAACACCTGAAAAAATTTCAGCGGCAGTATTAAAAATGTCGCATGATGACGCTTATGCAAACAGTATTAAGCAAGAATTTTTAACGATGCACCATAGTTTAAAAAACAACTCAGCCGCTAAAGCAGCTGATGTTATTTTAAGATTGGTTTCAAAAACTTAAATTCAGCCATGCCGCCAAACATTCAATTAATCTGTGGGGTTGATGAAGCAGGGCGAGGCCCTTTAGCAGGGGCTGTTTATGCTGCGGTTGTTGTACTTGACCCTAACCACTCTATTGCTGGTCTTGCAGACTCAAAAAAAATATCTGAAAAAAAACGTGATGCTTTAGCCGTTGAGATCAAAGCTCATGCATTAGCTTGGGCTATTGCGACTAGTAGTGTTGAAGAGATTGATGATATTAATATTTTGCAAGCGAGCATGCTTGCGATGAAGCGTGCCATTGAGTTATTACAGCAGTCCTTTAATCTCACCCCTGATTTAGTACAAGTAGATGGTAATAAATGTCCCAACATAAGCTTACCGTGTGAAGCAATTGTCAAGGGAGATAGCAAAGTGGCAGCCATCTCAGCAGCTTCTATCCTAGCTAAAACTGCACGCGATGCCAACTTATATGAATTGGATAAGGTTTATCCTCAATATGCGCTAGCCAAGCATAAAGGTTACCCAACTGCTTTGCATATTGCACGTTTAAATGAACATGGAGTTTCTCCCATTCATCGTAAAAGTTACGGCCCAGTCAAGAAACTACTAGAGCACAACAATTAACTATTCACCCTTAAAACCAATGGTTAAATGCTTTTAGCTATGGTTTAATGACGCATTATGTCGACACATTCATACCTAATTAATGGTGACTTCAACCAAACTATTTCTCCATTAGACCGTGGCTTTGCCTATGGTGATGGGGTATTTCGCACGATGCGCGTACAAGGTGGCATTCCGATAAATTGGCCGCTACATTACCAAAAGCTAGTAGCTGACTGTGCCGCCATAGGCATTGTATGCCCTAGTGCAGAAGTCTTTATGGAAGACTTTCAAACACTTTTCATACATGATGCATTGCAAGACGAAATAAGCGTTGCAAAAATTATTGTCACAAGAGGGGAAGGTGAGCGTGGGTATGCAACACCAGCCATTACTTTTCCACTACGTGTATTGATCAAAAGTGACTTACCCAAATACCATGCAAGCTATTACAATGAAGGTGTGCGCTTAACATGCTGCGAAACGTGTTTATCAAAACAAACTAAATTCGCAGGGGTAAAGCATTTGAATCGTCTTGAAAATGTGATGGCACGCATGGAGTGGCGCGATGAAACTATTTTTGATGGCATTATGTTTGATGAATCTAACAATGTAATTGAATGCACGATGAGTAATATTTTTGCACGTTTTGGCGATGAGTTACTGACGCCATCATTGTCACAATGCGGCGTGGCAGGTATTACTAGACAGCAAATTTTAGCACTTTCAAAACCATTAACATTGTCGGTTAAAGAAGCCACCTTAACACTTGAACAATTAGTCTTGGCAAATGAGATAGTGGTTTGCAATAGCTTATATGGCGCTTTTCAAGTGAGCCATATAGCTGAAAACGCATGGTCACCACAAGCACTTGCAAGCAATCTAAGAAGTATAATGAAATATGATTAAAAAAATAAAACTAGTAGTACTACTCGCTATTTTAGCTGGTATGGCAGTGGCTGCTTGGGTCGCTTATTATGCGGTCACGCCTCTCAACATTCCATCTAAAAATCAAAAAATTGAAATAGCACAAGGCAGCAGCTTACGTAGTGTGGCAAACCAGCTAGTGGCGCAGGGCGTGCTTGCAGAGCCAATGAAATTTATTGTGCTAGCCAAAATATTCAATAAAGAAGCCAGCCTTCAGTCTGGCAACTACACGCTTAACAGCAATGTTTCGCCTTATCAGTTATTATTTTCACTCAATAATGGCAAAACTACCCAAGCGAGCATTACCTTTATTGAAGGGCATACCTTTAAACAAATGCGTGCAAGGTTAGCCAAAAACCCGGCGATCAAACAAACCTTAAACAAAATTTCAGAAAAGAAAATTCTGCAGTTAATCGACGCTCCATACGACAAAGGGGAAGGTCTGTTTTTCCCAGATACATTTTATTTTGACCGCGATACAACCGATTTAAAAATACTTAAACGTAGTTATGATGCAATGCAGTCTAAGCTCGCAAAAGCTTGGGATGGGCGCGAGGCTGATTTACCTTATAAAAATGCCTATGAGGCACTCACAATGGCCTCTATCATTGAAAAAGAAACGGGCAAAGCATCAGAGCGACCAACCATTGCAGGCGTATTTGTGAACCGTTTAAGAATCGGCATGCTACTACAAACAGATCCTACGGTTATTTATGGCATTGGTGATGCTTATAAAGGTAACATTAGAAAAAAACATTTACGTACTGATACGCCGTACAACACGTATACAAGAGCTGGGTTAACGCCAACACCAATTGCAATGCCAGGCTTAGCCGCGATTGAAGCGGCCTTACACCCAGCAAAAACAAAAGCACTATACTTTGTAGGCAAAGGCGATGGTAGTCACTACTTTAGCCGAACTTACAAAGAGCATAACAACGCCGTTAAAAAATACCAACTTGGCCAATAATCGACAATGACAACACCAATCAAAAAAGGTAAATTCATCACCTTAGAAGGGGTGGATGGCGCAGGAAAAAGCTCGCACATTCCAGCCATCATTGAAATTTTGCAGCATAACCAACATCAAGTAACCTCAACAAGAGAGCCTGGTGGCACGCCACTAGGTGAAAAATTGCGCGCATTATTGCTGCATGAAGAAATGCACGCCGAAACTGAAACATTATTAATGTTTGCTGCACGTAGAGAACACATTGCTTGCGTGATTGAGCCTGCATTAGCGCGCGGTGAGACCGTTGTTTCTGATAGGTTTACCGATGCATCATTTGCTTACCAATCTGGCGCTAAAGGGGTTAACAAAGCCAAATTAGAATCGCTTGAAGATTGGGTGCATGCGCATTTACAACCAGACCATACGTTATTGTTTGATGTACCAGTAGAGGTGAGCATGGCACGCCTTGCGAATGCACGCGAACCAGATAAATTTGAGCGTGAGCAAGCAGACTTCTTTATTAAAATTCGTGAAAGTTATTTAGCCCGCGCAAAGCAATTTCCGACACGCTTTCACATTATTGATAGCAACCAACCTTTTGAGTATGTGAAACAATGTGTACACAACATTGTTTCGACATTCTAATTGATATTAAACAATGAGTAATTTATACACTTGGCAAAAAAGCACTTGGCAGCAGGTGCAGCAATCACGTGCGCGCTTACCACATGCGATTCTTTTTTATGGGCAATCTGGCATTGGTAAAGTGGAATTTGCTAAAACACTCAGTCAAGCGCTGCTTTGCAAGACACCTACACCTGAAGGGCACGCCTGCCAAACCTGTAATAGTTGCCATTGGTTTAAGGATGAAGCGCATCCAGACTTCCGTGTTTTAAGCCCAGAAGAGGGCAGTGCTGATGAAGCAACAAGCAGTAAAAAGAAAACTAAAAAGAAGCAAAATATTAGCATTGCGCAGGTTAGGGCGCTCAGTGACTTTGTTAATTTAACTAGCCATAATGAACAAGGCTTACGCATCATTTTGATCCAACCGGCTGAAACGCTCAATGTCGCTTCAGCCAATGCATTACTTAAAATGTTAGAAGAGCCGGCTAATAATGCTATTTTCATTTTAGTCAGCCATCAACTACAACGCTTACTACCGACTATTTTAAGTCGTTGCCATAAAATTGCGATGCCAATGCCAACCGCTGAGGAATCAGTGAGTTGGTTAACTGATCAGGGTGTTGATCATGCAAAAGCGCAATTGGCTTATTACGCCAACTCACCAATGCGTGTACGCGATGAAGCGATCAACTTCCCTGCACTACAAGCGTGCTGGCAGTTATTAGGCAAAGGTAAACAGTTAGAGCCAGCAGTCACGGCCAACAAACTGATTGCGCAATCAGTTGATGCAGGCTTAATTACTTTTCAAAAATGGCTTTACGACATCGTTGCGCTTAAGAATACAGGCGATGTCCGTTACCATCAGTCTGAATTAAAGCAGTTGCAAGGACTGGCAAGTAAAGTGAACTTAACGGCATTATTTGATTTGCAGAAAAAAATCGAATCCTTAAGAAAGCTGGCAACTCACCCCTTAAATCATGAACTGCAATTAGAAGTTTTGTTGCTAGAATATACAAAGATATTTCTGTAAAACCGTGACAATTGCTAACATGATTATTTAAGGCTTATTGAATGGCTGAAGAAACACCATTAAAAACAACCAGTAAACCCAGTGTCTTATCGCTTGCGATTAAGGAGCGTGCCTCTCTATATACTGCATATATGCCTTTCATTAAAGGCGGCGGCTTGTTTATTCCAACGAAAAAACCCTTTAAAGTAGGTGAGGAAGTCTTCTTACTGCTGAGTTTAATTAAAGATCCAGAAAAACTCAAAGTAATGGGCCACATTGTATGGGTAACTAATCGCACACAACCGGGCAAACCTCAAGGTGTTGGTGTTCAATTTAGTGATGCCAATGGTGGCATTGAGGCTAAAACTAAAATTGAGAACATTTTAGGCCAAGCGCTTAAATCATCCCGCCCAACGCATACCATGTAAGTACATTATTCTGGTATTGTTTAACTTGTTTAGTTTAGTTAGGTTTTACCTCCATTATGTTAGTTGATTCACATTGCCACCTTAATTTCCCCGGTTTAGTAGAAAACATGGCCGATATGCGCCAAGCCATGGCTGAAAATGCCGTCACGCATGCACTATGCATATCCGTTACATTGCCAGATTTCCCGCAAGTACTTGAACTGGCTAAAACGTATGACAACTTTTACGCCTCAGTTGGTGTACACCCAGATTATGAAGACATTGAAGAACCAACCGTTGATGGCTTAATTGAGTTATCTCAACACGAAAAAATTGTAGCGATTGGCGAAACAGGTTTAGATTACTTTAGACTCACTGGTGATTTAGAATGGCAGCGCGAACGTTTTCGCACCCATATTCGTGCAGCCATCGAAACACAAAAACCATTAGTCATTCATACCCGTAACGCATCAGAAGATACCATCCGCATCATGCGCGAAGAAAATGCGCAAAAAGTGGGCGGGGTGATGCACTGCTTTGTTGAGAACCTTGAAGTAGCAAAGCAAGCAATGGATATGGGCTTCTACATCTCGTTTTCAGGCATTGTGACTTTTAAAAATGCGAAAGCGATTAAAGAGGTTGCGACGCATATTCCTTTAGATCGCATGCTGGTTGAAACAGATTCCCCATACTTAGCACCAACGCCATATCGTGGTAAAACCAACCAACCTAGTTACGTGAAACATGTAGCAGAAGAAATTGCACATTTACGTAACATACCGTTTGAAGAAGTGGCAAAAGCAACCACTGAGAACTTCTTCACACTATTCAAACATGCTAAACAGTAGCGATTTAAACGCATGAAAATTACTATGTTAGGGGTAGGTTCAAGTAGCGGCACACCCGTGCTGGGCTGCACTTGTGCCACTTGCTTATCTCATGATGTTAAAAACACGCGCACACGCTGCTCTAGCCTAATCACGTTAGATAACGGACAAAATATTCTAATTGATACTGGCCCTGATTTACGACAACAAGCGTTGAGAGAAGGGCTCACCAAAGTTGATGCGGTACTGTATACGCATACCCATGCAGACCATTTACACGGCATTGATGACCTAAGGGCTTTTTGCCAAATAAACCGCTGTCAGATACCGTTATATGGCAGCCAGTTCACGACGGATCATATTCAAGAAAAGTTTGGTTACACCATTAGCGAAGCCTGTGACTTTTGGGACCTACCCGTATTAAAAGCCAATACCATTAGCGGACCATTTGAATTGTTTGGCGAAGTCATTACACCATTACCGATTAAACATGGCAATGGTGATATTTTAGGCTATCGTATTCAAAATTTTGCCTACCTTACAGATGTATCTCACATTCCAGAAGAGACCTTTCCTTTATTAGAAGGGTTAGAAGTGCTATTCTTAGACTGTTTACGTCACAAACCACACTTTACGCATATTAATTTGGAACAAAGTCTAGCCTATGCGGGTCGTATAGGGGCAAAAGCAACTTATATGATTCACATGACCCATGAATTAGAGTACGCAGAATTGAGTACTCAGTTACCAAACAATATCTATGTTGGTTATGATGGATTAAAAATAGATGTCATCTAAAACGAAACGATAAACGTTATGATGGTATTAAAACAAAAAACACTTACCTTTTAGCTCGGAGAAAACAATGCAATTTAGCTACAAAAACAAATTAGCGTCACTGATCACATTTGCCATCGCATTATGCATGATGGCATCATTCAACGCAGTGGCGGCAGACAAGAAATATACTGAAAATGAATTTTTAGATGCCTTCAGTGGTAAATCACAAAAAGTACTGATGGAAGCATTAGGCAAGCCTTTTAAAAAGAGTCAATCAGTTAAGCCAACCGGCGCATCATCATTTATGGTTGGTAAAGGTAAAGAAGATAAATCTAAGCCAGTTAAAGTTGAAATGTGGTACTACAAACATAACGTGACTTATGATGGAAAACGCACTTACAAAGAAACTGAAATCACTTTTGTAAACGGACGTGTAATGAACGTGGCTTTCTTTAACAACCGTTAATTGAACCCCTAACGATTGTTGTTAGTATCAGTTCACAAATGCCGGCATTTATTGTCGGCATTTTTTATTCAGGTTCCACATCATCAAGTTTCAAAAGCCTAGTTATAAGTTATAACTTTTATCGCTTGAATTGAAAATTCCGCAATAGCCCATTCGGGCTATATACAGCAATCCAAATGTAAACAAAAATTAAAGCTTTGCCATTACTAAAATAAAACAAACCCAACATATTATTGATATCAATTGGGGTTGTTATGTATACACGTCGTCAAATTCTCTCAAGCCTTGGTGCAACTGCTGTTGCTACATCAGCCATTTGACTTTACAAGAACTGGCGGTGTTTGGGTGATTAATGACAAAATATTTGATGTTTTCAAACCAGAAGTCACTTTTAGAAAAGGTGATCCTGAAATTTGGAGGTTGAGGAATCATTCTGGTGGATGGGCGCATCCGATCCATATCCATATGGAAGAAGGGCGCATACTATCAATTGATGGCAAAACACCGCCACCGCATATGCGTGGTCGCAAAGACGTGTATGACTTACAGCCTGGCATGAAAATGGAAATTTTCATTCGTTTTAGAGACTTTAACGGCAAATATGTCATGCATTGTCATAACGTGATCCATGAAGACCATGCCATGATGTTGCGCTTTGATGTGGTTGGTGATGAAGAGGTTAATAGTCGTTTAGCAAAAGCTAAGCATGTTTATAAATCTGACACCCCTCAAAAAGAAATTGTAGGACTTCCAACTCTTGC
>JAWUXH010000060.1:0-7202 GCA_034111445.1 Methylophilaceae bacterium
AGTCAGCTAGACTTTTTAGGCGATAAAATGACCGCCAGTGGTGCTTGCGCATTACTACAGCAAATCTGCCAAGAGCAAGTATTTCAGCCAGAAACGCCAGGTGAACCAAGCTTGCATGTACTGGGTATTATGGAGGCATTAAGTGAGCCAGTTGATGCCATGTGGTGCATGGGGATGAATGATTCACATTGGCCAATGCCCGCAAGGCCAAATCCATTATTACCAGCGCATATTCAGCGCTCTGCCCGGGTAGCTAACTCAGATAGTGCTGTGCAAACAGAGTTTGCCAATGCCATTCACCAACGGTTAATTCACTCAGCTAACACCATTATATTTTCTAGTAGTTTGCAGTCTGGTGAAAAGGGCTTACGTGTATCGCCTATGATGCAAAGTATTCCAGTGGCTACAACCGATTATTTACCTGCTGATACGCTAGCTGAAGTATTTGCAAAAGTAGAGCAGCAAGCAGTTGAATGGTTGGATGATCACACGGCTCCAGCAGTCAAAGAAGGGGAGCATGTTCGCGGTGGAACGGGTTTGATTCGTGCACAAGCGGTTTGTCCTGCGTGGGCATTTCACCAGTTTAGGTTGGGCGCTAAAGCATTACGCGTGCCTAAAAGTGGGTTGGATGCGGCCGAACGAGGCCAATTAGTCCATGGCGCACTAGAGGCCTTCTGGCTACATGAAGAGACTTTTAGGCATTATGCTGACTTGGTTCAAATGTCTGAAGAAGCGTTATCGGCAGCGATTAGTGAGGCGGCTAATATTAGTATTGCTGATTTTAAACAATCACATGGTGATGTTTTTTCAGAAAATACTTTAATTTTGGAGCATGAGCGACTAACAAGTTTATTATCAGACTGGTTGAGCTTTGAAAAAACGCGTGAAGTTAAATTTACGCTAGACCAGTGTGAAGCTGAAAAGCAGGTCAATATTAATGGCATTGAAGTGACGTTGAAAATTGACCGTATTCATGCGCTAGAGAATGGTGGTTTGGAAATTGTTGACTATAAAACAGGCCAAGTACCTAAGATGAAGAGTTGGGGTGAAGATAGAATTACTGAGCCACAATTACCGATTTATGCTGTTTTTTATGAAGACTTTGAAAATGAAGTGGCCGGCGTGCAGTTTGGGATGGTGAAAACCAAAGACCATAATTACACAGGGATATCAGCTGTGAATTTTGAGGCTGAACCTGAAAAACGTAAGCCAGCCTTTATTCGCGCATTTGAAGATTGGGAAAGTTTAAAAACTTTCTGGAAAACGAGTATTGAAAATATTGTATTAGAAATTAAAAAGGGTGAAGCACCTGTGGTTTTTGAGAATGCATCTGACATGTTGTATTGCGAAGTGTTGCCACTATTACGATTGCCTGAACGGCAACTCCAGTTTGAACGGCAGTTAAGCAACACTAATGGTAGTTTTTACGATGGGCAAAAAAACAATGACTGATTTCACACTTGAACTTGCGGAAGATGCGCAAAGCCGCATTAGGGCATTAGACCTCACCTCATTTATTGTGGAAGCACCTGCTGGTGCCGGTAAAACTGAGTTATTGACGCAACGCTTTTTAAAGCTATTGCAGGTGGTGGATGAGCCTGAAGAAATTATTGCCATTACCTTTACCAATAAAGCTGCTGCTGAAATGCGCACGCGTATTTTAGATAGCTTAATGAATGCGGCAGCTGGCATTGTGCCAACACAGCCGCATAAGGTGAAAACCTATGAGTTAAGCCTTGCTGCAATTGCAAAGTCAACTGAGAATGAATGGGCGTTACTGGATAACCCAGCGCGACTGCGTATTTTTACCATTGATGGTTTATGTGCTTATTTAGCAAGGCAAATGCCATTGATGAGTTCATTTGGGTCACAACCCAATATTGCAGAAGATCCAAACGTTTACTATGCGCAAGCCGTTGATAAAACACTGGAAATGATTGATGACGATGACCTTAATGCGGTTGTGATTGATGCTTTGCGTTATTTAGATAACGATACAAGCCAACTTAAAAAGTTATTGACGCGCATGTTGGCGCAACGTGACCAATGGTTACACCATGCGCAGCAAACGGTTTCAACTGAAGCATTACAAGATACGTTAAGTTTTGTGGTGAGTGAAGAGTTGAGGGCAATCTCACAAGTGATCAATGCACCGATTCAGCATGCACTCATGCCATTGGCACAATATGCAGCCAGTAATTTATCTTGTGAGTGCCCTGTGGCATTACTCAATGAGTGGGATGAATACTTACCAACCGAGCCAAACAGTATTGTGTTGTGGCAGGCAATAGCCGACTTATTACTCACTGGGTCTAATAAATTACGTAAAACGGTTACCGTTAAGGATGGTTTTCCTGCAACGGGTAAAGATCAAAAACAGGCCTTTTTAGCACTACTGAATAATTTGCGAGAAGATCCGCGGATTGAAGCGACCTTGCAGCGTATTCGTGTATTACCAAGTATGGCCAATCATGAAGCCTCATGGGAGATGATTGCAACGCTTTCGCAATTGCTCAATATTGCGGCAGCACAATTGTGGCTGGTCTTTAGTTATGCACGAGAAGTTGATTTTGTTGAAGTATCACAACGCGCGATTAGTGCGTTAGCAGGCGAGCATGACGCACCGACTGACTTGGCATTGCGACTGGATTATCAAGTAAAGCATATGCTGGTTGATGAATTTCAAGACACTAGCCCAAGTCAAATTAGCTTATTAGAAAAGCTCACACAAGGTTGGCAGGCTGAAGATGGGCGCACCTTGTTTTTAGTGGGTGATCCAATGCAGTCCATTTATCGGTTTAGAAAAGCGAATGTTGGTTTGTTTTTGAATGCGGCGCAGCAGGGCATTGGTGATGTTGCACTTGAATCATTGCGTTTATACCGTAATAACCGCTCATGCCCAGCAGTGGTGAATTGGATTAACAGCACGTTTAACAATATTTTCCCTGCGGTTGATAATACGGCTAAAGGGGCGATTACGTATCGACCATTTATTGCCACGCGCTCAGGGCAAGACAATGAAGGGGTTGATATTCACCCGATCATTAAAACGAGTGATGAGTCGAATGACACTGCAAAAGCGCGTGAGGCGCAAGCAGTCATTGATATTATTGTAAAAGAGCGCGCACAAAACCCTGAGGTAAAAATTGCGATTTTAGTCCGTGCTAAGTCACACCTACAGGGCATTGTGTCTGAGTTGCGTCGCCACCATCCTGATATACCATTTCAGGCAGTTGAAATTCAATCATTGGCCAACCGTCAAATTGTGCAAGATTTACTCTCGCTTACACGCGCTTTATATCACCGCGCTGATCGCGTCAATTGGTTGGCAACGTTGCGCGCCCCTTGGTGCGGATTAACGCTAGATGATTTACATGCGCTTGCAGGTGCTGATCATTACAGTACGATTTGGTCATTGATGCAGCGTGATGATTTAGCCTTGTCTGCAGAAGGGCAGAAACGATTAACGCATGTACGCGATATATTTGCTGAGGCTTTTGCCAGTAAGGGCCGGGTGAATACCAGCCGGTGGGTGCGTGGTGTTTGGCTTATGTTAGGTGGTGCAAATTGCTTATGGGCCGAAAGTGATGTGGTTGATGTACAAGCTTTTTTTGATTGTATTGCCAAGTTAGATCGTGCGAATCAATTCTCACTCGCGAAAATGGAAGCTGAAATTACTAAGCTTTTTGCAGCGCCAGACGCAAAAGGTGAAGCATTGCAGATGATGTCTATCCACAAATCAAAAGGTTTAGAATTTGATGTGGTGATTTTGCCTGGCCTTGGTAATAGTACTGGCGGCAATGATGATAAACCCATTGTATTGTGGGAAGAAGTGGCATTGGCTGGTGCAGGCGATTCGATCCAGCAAACCGTTTCATTGCTGGCAGCGCCCATTGTGCCTAAGGGTTTAAAGCAAAAAGACGTTAGCCCTTATGACTACTTAAATGCATTAGAAAAAGAGCGAGATAGTAATGAAGATGCGCGTATTTTATATGTAGCAGCCACACGTACAGAGCGTAAATTACACTTGGTTGGTATTGCGAGCCAGAACCAAAAAGAAGAAATTAATGCAACCAAAAACACCTATTTAGGTTTACTTTGGTCTGTTGCATCAGCTACTTATGCCACGCATGATTTAAGTGCTGTGATGGAGAATGATTCGGTGGAAGAACCGATATCGATTACAGCATTTGTGCCTAAATTATTCCGTTTGGTCGATCCGCATATCCCTAAAACGCTTTCAGTTGATACTACTAAGGTGAAAGTAAATCACCAGCAACAGCTTAATCAGACCAATCATAGTGAAGGGGATGCAGGCTCAATTGAGCGTAGTGTTGGTATATTGACGCATAAGTATTTAGAGCTGATTAGCCAGCAAGACCTTGCTCAATGGCATGATGCTAAAGTCGATGGTTTAAAAATGCCGATGACGCGTTGGTTTGAAAAAGAAGGGTTTAAGGCTAGTGTTGCAGAAGAAGCAGCAACTAAAGTACAAACTTTATTGCGGACAACACTACAGTCCGCTGATGGCCAATGGGTGCTAAAACAACATGATGGCGCAAGCGCTGAAATGGCGATGACCCAATTACGTGATTTAGAAGCCAAAGATTTCATTGTTGATCGCACCTTCATTGCCCAAAATGGAACAGAGAAAACACGTTGGATTATTGATTACAAATCCATGCCGTTGCCACCTGATATGACAGATGAAGCTCTTAAAGCAACGGCAGAAACGAATGAATATGCCGAACAGTTAGCTGGTTATGCGACATTATTTTATGACGAAAAATTACCCATTAAAAAGGCAATTTTATTTGTGAGTATTGGACGGTTGCAAGTCGTTGATTAACGCGTAAGTGATAAACAAGGCTAATTATTATAATCAAATTGCTTGTATGTTCTAGTGCGATTAACGCTAGTATGGTTAGCAGTGTATTTTAAGAATTTAAAGAGAGCGGTAATGAAGTTATTTTCAGTGTTGTATGACAAAGTCATGGCATGGTCACGTTTGCCAAATGCAAAGTGGTATTTAGGGTTATTAAGTTTTTCTGAATCCTCTTTTTTCCCAATTCCACCAGATGTGATGTTGGCGCCGATGTGTTTATCTGCACCTAATAAGGCTTGGCATTACGCGTTGATTACAACACTGGCTTCTGTATTCGGCGGCATACTCGGTTATGTGATTGGTGTGACCGCTTTTGATATGGTTGAACCATACCTGCAAACCACCCATTATTGGCATCATTTTGAAACCACTAAAGTATGGTTTGCAGAGTACGGATTTTGGGCGATCTTTATTGCGGGGTTTTCACCAATCCCTTACAAAGTATTCACGATTAGTGCTGGTGCGATAGGGATGGCAGTTGTGCCATTTATCATCGCTTCATTTATTGGCCGCGGTTTGCGCTTTTTCTTAGTGGCTGGCTTAATGAAGTGGGGCGGCCCAGCAATGGAATCAAAACTTAAAAAGTATGTTGACTACATCGGTTGGGCGTCAGTAATAACCGTGACGTTATTCGTATTGTTCGTCAAACTATAAGCTTCTGAAAGTTGGCTGAAGTATTGCTTAGATGATATTTCAATGGCTGAAGCCCAGTTAAAACGGCATTGCTTAAATAAAGCAATAAATGCTTCCATATCAGCTGAGCCAAAATCTACGGTCAGTGTCCAGCCATCTTCGGTTTTAACTGGCATTGTCATTTTATGCACAACTTGATGTAGTTTTTTATCATCAGGTTTGTGTCTACCTTTAATATCAAACCACTTTTTATACCAATTTTCTAATTGCTCAACATTTGGAAAATCACCTGTTACATTAAAGTCGACGGCATTCCAAACAATGGGGTGTAGGGTGACTTCAATATCATCCCACAACTCTTTTATCGGTTCGAATCCTGCAGGGTTAGCAATATTTGCTTCTTCATGGCGCGTGTTGTCGCCATCATGATGAATAGCATCTATTCGGATGAGTTTGAAAGGTTCAATTTTTTTCTTGTTGCCTAGGTTAACAACGACTTCAGTTCTATATTCAAAATGACGATGGTCTAGGCTTTCCAGCTCTTTGGCAAAAGTTTCAAGATAAACCATTCTTTCATATTCAACTTGCTCAATGATAGGAGAGCTTTCAAGAAAGTCGGTAGAGTCTTTCTCTTTTTTCGCGAAGCCTAACATTTCTTTAATTAGTTGCATTTTCATATTTATGGTTATTATTAAGTTTTAATAAATACTCTTTATAATCAATATTATATACAGATTAGTTAAAGTGTTCTATTCTAGGGTTTGTTAACTATTATTAATTACCATATAAGAGTAAGTGCTTTACTATCGACATAATTTTTAGATACTTTAAACCTATAGGATCAATATGAAATTAATTCTCATTTTTTTAAGTCTTGGACTGGCCTTCTTTTTTTTAAAAAATACACAAAATTCAAAAACATTAGTGATTGGCGCTGAAGCGCCTCCATTTAATCTGCCAGACTCAACTCGCAAAATGCATGCTTTATCTGATTTCAAAGGCGCTTGGTTAGTCTTATATTTTTACCCGAAGGATGACACGCCTGGCTGTACTAAAGAGGCTTGTCACTTTAGAGATGACAGCAGCCACTTTGAAGAAATTGGTGCAAAGGTTGTAGGGATTAGTGTCGATGATGCATCGTCTCATGCTGATTTCACTAAAAAATATCGCCTTCCTTTTCCATTATTATCAGATGAGGATGGCTTAGTTGCTGCGAATTATGGTGCATTAACAGATCTTGCAATTGTTAAGCTAGCCAAACGACATACGTTTTTAATTGACCCAAATGGGTTTATTTCAAAAGTGTATACAAATGTTGATGCTGACCAACACTCACAAGAAATTTTGCTTGATTTAAAACGGTTGAGTGGTCAATAAAAAAACCCTTTAGGCCAGAAGCCTAAAGGGTTTTAGAGTGAATGTTAATTGGTTGCTACTAACTTACCGTTAACAACCTAGACACTTATTCAATGAATAACCTTAAACAATATCAGTTACTAATTGATTGTTAGCTAACAAGTTAGTGATGATTTGAATATCACTAATTGTGTTGCCTGCAGTAATATCAATCCCTTCTAGTACGATTTGTTGATCACCAGCTTGATCAGTTTCAGCGAAGTTGAATGAACCTGCTGCACTGACTGATACCACTGTTCCACCGATACCATCTGGCATATTTGCATCA
>JAWUXH010000061.1:0-43266 GCA_034111445.1 Methylophilaceae bacterium
TTTTAAATAGTGATTCAGTCAATATTGCAACGGCAGAAGATCCTTGTGAAATTCCATTAGCAGGCATTAATCAAGTGAATGTGAATGACAAGCAAGGCTTAACCTTTGCTGCCGCTTTGAAGTCATTTTTACGTCAAGACCCTGACATTATTATGATTGGTGAGATTCGTGACTTAGAAACGGCTGACATGGCTATTAAAGCTGCGTCTACAGGTCACATGGTGCTTTCAACACTACATACAAATGATGCGCCATCAACGCTTACCCGCTTAATTAATATGGGGGTAGCACCATTTAACATTGCTTCGGCTGTTTCACTGATCACTGCGCAACGCCTTGCAAGGCGTTTATGTAAATCTTGCAAAGTACCGCTTGAACTTCCTAAAGAAGCTTTACTTGAAGTCGGCTTCAAGGAAGCAGACTTACATGAACCTTGGCAGCTATATGGGCCAAATAAAGATGGCTGTGATGCATGCAACAAAGGTTACAAAGGACGCGTGGGCATTTATCAAGTGATGCCAATTACAGACGAAATTAGCCGCATTATTATGCAAAATGGCACCGCGCATGACATTGAAGATCAAGCAATTAAAGAAGGCGTGAATGATTTACGTCGTTCAGGCTTACTAAAAGTAAAACAAGGCTTAACATCGATTGAAGAAGTCGAGTCTTGTACTAATGAATAACCAATGTGGTAACAATATCAACACGGATCTAAATTATGGCAACAACTGCTAAAAGCGCTAAAAATATGCTCTTTGCTTGGGAAGGCAAAGACAAAAAAGGTAAGTTACTTAAAGGGCAATTAAATGCTTCAGGTGAAGCCTTTGTACGCGCCACTTTACGCCGACAAGGCGTCATTGTGACTAAAGTTAAAAAGCAAAGCAGCTTAGTCAGCAAAGGGAAAATTACCGATAAAGACATCACGTTATTCACCCGCCAACTTGCCACTATGATGAAGTCGGGCGTACCCCTCTTACAAACATTTGATATTGTGGGTAAAGGCAATACCAACCCTGCGGTTGTGAAACTATTTAGCGACATCAAAACCGACGTTGAAACTGGTAGTAGTCTAAGTGCCGCATTTAAAAAATATCCACTTTACTTTGACGCGTTATATTGCAACTTAGTTGAGGCTGGTGAGCAAGCCGGTATTTTGGATTCACTACTAGATAGACTCGCGGACTATAAAGAAAAGATTCAAGCCATTAAATCTAAAATTAAATCGGCATTGTTTTATCCAATCTCAATTATTGTCGTTGCATTCGTCATCGTTGTCGTCATTATGATTTTTGTTATTCCTGCGTTTAAAGAGCTATTTTCAAGCTTTGGTGCTGACTTACCGACGCCAACATTGATTGTCATGGCCATTTCTGATTTCTTTGTCTCTTATTGGTGGGCAATCTTTGGCATACTCGGCGGTGCTGGCTGGTTCTTCTTTTACACATGGAAGCGCTCGGTAACCATGCAAGCAAAAATGGATAAAATCCTACTAAAACTACCAATCGTTGGCCCGATTATTCGTAAAGCGACCATTGCAAGGTTCACCCGCACGCTTTCAACCATGTTTGCGGCTGGTGTGCCATTAGTTGAGGCGCTTGAATCAGTGGCAGGTGCTTGTGGCAATAGGCTGTACTATGAAGCCACTAAACGCATTCAAAGCGAAGTCAGTACCGGTACGAGCTTAACGGTCGCCATGCAAAACACTAATGTATTCCCTAATATGGCACTTCAAATGACAGCGATTGGTGAAGAGTCCGGCTCATTAGATGCAATGCTCAATAAAGTCGCTGATATTTTTGAAGGTGAAGTAGATGACGCTGTTGCAGCTTTATCAAGCCTAATGGAGCCCGTCATTATGGTGGTATTAGGAACGATTATTGGCGGACTGGTGGTTGCCATGTACATGCCTATTTTCAAAATGGGTTCTGTCGTATAAAAACAGATTAAATGTCTAGCATGAAACCAAACTAGTCCTTGGTAGGCGTTAGTTAAACAAAAAAACCATCTATTTTGTATAGATGGTTTTTTTGTATTAATTTTATCATCAAATTAATTAAGGGGTAAAAACCCTTCTTACTACTCAATTGAATTAATGCATTGTTTATATACTGAAGTCAGTAAGATGGCTTACTACCCCCCCCCTAGGTGCATCAGGTATTTTTACTTGATGCACTTTTTTTATGTGCTAAGCAAAAGTATAACAAGCCATTACTTCTTAGTTGCTTTCACCATGCTATCTTCAATTAACTTGTAAGACTGCGCGCCTAACATTCGTTTTCCATCGGCAAACACCAGTGTCGGCGTACTCACAATACCAAGCTGCCTCGCTAAATCACCTACTTTTTCTAATGGCGCATCACAATTACGCGCAGCTGGTGGTAATTTATCATTTAATATCCAGTTATTCCACGCTTGCACACGATTTTTTGCACACCAAATTGACTTAGACTTTGTCGCCGCATCAGGGTGTAACTGCGCAATTGGATATAAGAATGTATAAATGGTCACATCGTCAATTTTACTTAACTCGTTACGCTCTAAGCGTTTGCAATAAGGACAATCCACATCTGAAAAAACAACTAATTGGCGGCTACCATTACCTTTAACCACTTTAATGGCTTCACTTAACGGTAACGTTGAAAAGTCTATTCTGGTTAATTCTTCTAAACGCTCTGCAGTCAAATCTTGTCTTGTTTTAGGGTCAACCAAACGGCCTTCTGCAATTAAGAAGTTCATTTTTTCATCGGTATAAAGAATTTGGCCACCCATAAACACCTCATACAATCCAGGGAAAGGCGTTTTAGTCACACTATCTACGGTGAATTTTGGGTAAGCAGCTTCAATTGATTTTTTCAAACTGGCTTCGTTCGCGACTGCGATAGAGGCAAAAATACTCGTTAATAAAGCGATACCGATTAATCTTTTAAACATTCATATTCCTTTTCATCATTATTCTTATTCCTTAAACCGACTCGTAAGTTACATATTAATGGCTTGTTTGACCAGTAAATTTTTCAAGAACTGTTGCTTAGTCGTCTCAAATCCCCAGCGCCTTACTTTTTTAACTGTTGTTGATTCATGACTAAACAATTGGTAGAGGCCATCGGTTAAAAGAACCATTTTTAAGACATCAATTTTTCTAAGTCGTTCATATTGCTTCAATAACTGCCTATCGCTTATGGTTTGATAGGCATGCTTTTGATCAAGCACTGCTAGCAAACTAACCACATCTCTAAAACCTAAGTTAACGCCTTGCCCAGCCATTGGGTGCACTTGGTGCGCGGCATCCCCTAACAGCACGACTGTTTCCACTACTGGGGTTGCAACAGTGCTTAAGTTTAATGGGAAGCTTGCTGGCTCAGTCACTAATGACAATGCACCTAATCGGTTACCACCCGCACTTGCCACTGTTTGCGACAATGTCTCAGGTTCTAATGCCATTAAACGATTAGCAACGTTTGGCGGCACTGACCACACAATAGAGATCATATTGTCTGGTAGTGGCAACCAAGCTAATATTTCCAAACCCGCTTCACTGTTTGGCTTAAACCACTGTCTGGCAATATTTTGATGTGATTTTTCTGCTTTAAAATTGGCAACAACGCCAACGTGTTCGTAAGCTTGGTGTTTAAGTGTAATGTTTAACTGGCCACGCACCCACGATTGACTACCATCTGCAGCCAGTAGTAAACCTGCTGTAATCGTTTTAATGCCAGCTGTTTTTTTAGTTAATGTGATTTCAGAGTACGCTTTTGTGGTCAGCACACTTTCACATTCAACGCCAAAAACCGTTTTAATGTCTAGCGCTTTTACGCACTCCAGCAAGGCATCCATTAATTTACCAGCTTCCACAATTACGCCAAGGCCATCGGCATGAATATCATCCGCTGCCAATGTTAATGGTGCTTCTGTCGCATCACCCCAAAGTGCCATGCCATGCATGGGTGAAACCCTAGTTTGGTCTAACTTTTGCCAAACCCCTAAACTTTCTAACCACGCAACATTATTAGGGCTAATTGCATAAATACGCGCATCCCATATGGCATTGTTTGTTTTTTTAGTGGTTTTTTTTAATGCGGCATTACGGTCAACCACTACCACTGAGTGCCCAGCTTGATGCATGGCAACGGCGGCGGCCAAGCCAACAAGACCGGCGCCAACAATCGCAATTTCTGCTTTTAAATGATCGTCTGTTGCCATTATTTTCCGTAACTCATTTTGCGTACCAAATGCGCTTTAATTGGCTTAATTAGATCAAACAGACCTAAACCAGCGCCTCTTAAGTGATTCACACCAATCAAGTCAACCGTGAATATATTCACTAAAAAGTCCGTAAACATCAGGCCATTTTTTGTATCTTTTTCGCGTGTTTCTCGGTAACTCGTTAACATCGCTTGACTACCAAGCTGCACAGCATTCGTTTGCGCAATAATTTCTGCCAATGATTCCGCATCGCGCAAGCCAACATTAAAACCCTGCCCTGCCACTGGGTGCATGGTTTGCGCTGCATTACCAATGACCACTAAGTGCTGCAAGTCAGTACTGGTTAATTTTGAAAGTTTTAGCGGAAAAGCCATGCGTTTTTCAACCGTTAAAAACTGCCCGACACGGTCGCCAAATTGCGTATGAAATTGCGCTAAAAAGTCTGCATCTGATAGTGCTAACAACGGCTCAACATACTCTTTTTTTCCAGTCCAAACCAATGAGAAGTCTCGCTCACCATTAGGGAGCAATGCAATTGGCCCATGTGGCGTAAAGCGTTCATAGGCAATATTGTTATGAGGCAGTTCAGCACTCACTTTTGAAATTAAGGCATCATGACCATATTCTTTGGTTTCTTTTGTTAAACCAGCAATATCTTCTAGACTACGGCCCCCATCGGCCAATACGACTAAACGGCTACTTAAATTACCTTCCTGTGTATCTTGCAGGTAATCAACTGAGGCCAGTTGTGCATCGTAAGTAATCCGCTGCGCACTACAACCATACTGCACCGTGACTGATTGACACTCGGCCAAACCGTCATCTAAAGCTTCACTGAGGGCGCCATATGAGACTACATAGCCTAACGCGTCTTGATCATAATCTTCTGCTTTTAAAATAGAACGGCCAAGGCTGCCTTGCTGAGATACATGAATATGTTTGATGGTTGTTGCATTGGTTGCTTTAGCTGCGGTTAAGGCTTGCCATGCGCCTAGCTTTTCCAAAATCCGTCGGCTACCATACGACAAAGCCAATGCACGCGACTCTTGATAAGCGGCGCCTTTAGGGCGCGCTTCGAGCATCGTCACCGCAACGCCCTGTTGGCCTAATAAAAGCGCAAGCGTTGCGCCAACTGGCCCGCCACCAACAATGACAACTGAATCTGTTTCGTTTACTTGTGCCATTGCTTATTTCATTAATGCTTCAATATCAGCAACCGTTTTGATCGCATCTTTTGTTAGCACTTCATGGCCTGCTTGCGTCACCAACACATCATCTTCAATCCGAATACCAATATTCCAAAATGCCTCTGGCACATTATCTGCTGGGCGAATATAACAACCGGGCTCTACCGTCAGTGCATTACCCGCTTCTAACATACGCCAATCACCATTTTTAGTTTTATATTCCCCGGCATCATGCACATCTAAGCCTAACCAATGGCCAGTACGGTGCATATAAAACTGGCGGTATGACCCTTTTTCAATGACCGCCTCTTTAGAGCCTTTACACAGGCCAAAATCAATCAAGCCTTGTACTAATACATCTAAAGCAGCTTCATGTGGTGCATTCCAGTGATTTTGTGTATTCACTTTTTCAATCGCAGCCATTTGCGCCGCCAGCACTAACTCATACACATCTTTTTGTACCGCACTAAAGGTACCGTTGACAGGAAAGGTACGGGTAATATCTGAGGCATAGCCATCTAACTCGCAACCAGCATCAATCAATAATAAATCTCCCTCATTTAACTGGCTGTTATTGGCGTTGTAATGCAACGTGCAAGCATTAGCGCCACCCGCAACAATACTAGTGTAGGCTGGTGCTTGCGCGCCTTTTCGGTAGAATTCGTGTAAAAATTCGGCTTCAACCTCATATTCCATTTTTTTACGTTTTGACTTTTTAACGCCTAAATACTTCATGGCGCGATTATGCGCTGCAGCTGCAATTTGTGCTGATTTTTGCATGAGCTTAATTTCAAAAGGTGATTTAACTAAGCGCATTTTATCAATAGCTTTACGCACATCTACCACAGCTTCTGGCGCAGTGACTCCACTACGCGCACCTTCACGCAACTGCGTCAGCCATTTAGCGACTCTTGTATCCCATGAAGCGTCGGCCCCCAAGCTATAAAACAAAATATCTTGGTTACCAATCAATAATGGTGCTTTAGTCTCTAGCTCTGACAGGCTATAAGCCTCATCAACACCAAATGTTTCTACAGCGCCTGCTGGCCCATGACGAAAACCATCCCAGATTTCGCGCTCCATGTCTTTATCACGGCAAAATAGAATCGCCTTAGGTTCTGCTCCTGCGATTAAAAATAAAATAGATTCTGGCTCTTGAAAGCCAGTTAAATAATAAAAGTAACTATCAAAGCGATAAGGGTAATGTGAGTCGCGATTACGCGCGGCTTCTGGTGCCGTTGGAATGACGGCAACCCCTTCACCCATCGTTTGAAGTAATTGTTCTCTACGCTGTTTAAATTCATCTCTGTCGAACATGCTTTAACTGCCTTTAAGACTGTTTATATTCAGTTGGGCATAATTTTACACGGATTGTTCAAGCAAAAGTGATTCGAATGAAAGTGACTTTAATATTCGCATATGAAGATTACGCAATATTTAATGCAATAAGGTTAAATACTTAATACGTTTTACGAATTAAGCTAACAACTTAAATTAGAGCCAAAAAGTCATTGTTTTCTTAAGAAGAGAACCTACCTAAGTTTGACATAATGCATGTTATTAAATATATTTTCTAGGTCGCATCTATGTTCAGTAATAAACATACTTACCAAGTATTCAGTGTAGTGCTAGCAACCTTTGCGGTTGCTGCCCCTCAATGGGCGATTGGCGCCACCACATGTGCCTCTGGTCAAATTTGCATCAATGAAGCAGCGGTTGATGGTGCACCTATTGACGAGCAGCAATCGTTCTACCAAATCATCAATAATAGCGGTAGTCAAATTTTCGGCTTTGCCATCTATAATAAAGACGCCAGCAATGTTACAACCACTACAGATGAAAGTGGCTGGTCTGGCGTTACCATTAGTTCAAACCAATGGAAGAGCAGAGGGCACGTCATCACCTTTGATAACCAAAGTAAGTGGTATACAGGTGTCTTTGACGATAATTCACCTAGTCTCTTAGAAGAAGATCACCTTGGCTCATTTGAAACAACATTTAGTGAAACATTCGATGAGAATTTTCCAGACGCGACTGTTGGTGCGAACTTTTATTGGAACAATGCGGCTAAACCGTCATCGTCCAGTGGCGCCTCTACGCCATTAACTAATGGTACAAGTTTAAGCCAGTTCTACTATAGAGGTGGGTACGATGGTGGGTCACGATTTGTTGCTTATGATCTGAATGGCGCTCAAATTGAGGTGTCGAGTAATTTAACATTAAGCAGCTTAACAACTGCTACTCCTGATGTTAGCGTTTCCTCAGTACCTGAACCAAATACTTATATTATGTTTTTAGCTGGTTTAGGTTTATTAGGCTTCATGTCTCGTCAAAAACAATAAAGAAAAAACTATATTATTAACCTTAAGCACAACGTGAAAATGTTGTGCTTTTTTGCGCGCTTAAGGGTTCAATAAAGCACTATCTAACGCGGCTAAACGCTCAGGCGTGCCAATATCATGCCAAACCCCATTAAAGTGTGCAGCAGTCGCTTTACGATCAACAATCGCTTGGCGCAATAACGGCGCTAGTTTTGCTGGCTGCCCTTTTTCAATGCTATTGAATAAGGCTGGATGATAAATGCCAACACCAGAGAAGGTCAGCATTTCTTCGCCTTCATTTTCTAAACGGCCATTTTGAATTGCAAAATCACCGTTTGAGTGCTGAGGTGGGTTATCCACTAAGACTAAATGCGCCCAGTCGCCTGGGGAGATTGCCAACTGAGCAAAGTTAATTTCAGTAAACACGTCTCCATTGACCACCAAGAATGGTGCATTCTCATGTCCATCCGATTGCAATAATGGCAAGGCATTCGCAATACCACCTGCTGTTTCAAGGGCTTGGGTTTCTGCACTGTATCTAATATGCAAGCCCCATTGGCTACCATCCCCTAAGGCAGATTCAATTTGCGCACCAAGGTAAGCATGGTTAATCACTACTTCTGTAAAACCGGCTTGGCTCAAACGCAGCAAATGCCAGACAATCAAAGACTTTCCGCCCACTTTTAATAATGGCTTAGGGGTATGGTCGGTCAGTGGCCGCATACGCTGCCCTCGTCCAGCCGCTAAAATCATGGCGCGCATTAGAATGTGTACCCCGTTTGCGGTTTAATTTGTTCAAGCTCATTAAGTAAGTGGAACATTGGGCGCAACTCAATATAACGTTCACATACTTTTCTTAAGTGGTACATGACCAATGGAATGTCTTTTATATAAGCATCTTTACCGTCACGATGGCTTAATCGTGCAAATATGCCAAGGACTTTAATATGGCGCTGTGCGCCCATCCATTCATAGTCACGATAAAACTCACTAAAATCATCTGAAACCGGTAATCCTGCAGACCTTGCCGGCTGCCAATAACGCACTGCCCAGTCGATCAAGTTCGGCTCTTCCCATTCAACATAGGCATCTTTCAACAATGAAACTAAATCATAAGTAATCGGCCCTAACACTGCATCTTGAAAATCCAAAATACCTGGATTATCCATTTCAGTAACCATTAAATTACGAGAGTGATAATCACGATGCACCATCACGGTTGGCTGCGCCAAAATATTGGTATTCAATATTTTAAACGCCGTATCTAATACTGCTTGTTGCTTTTCTGTCAGCGTGACGCCTAAATGTTTTTTCACGTACCAGTCTGGAAAAAGCTGCATTTCACGTAATAACAACGCCTCATCGTAAAGCGGTAAATCATCTGGCGCTTTTGCCAATTGTATTTTTATCAATGCGTTAGTAGCATCTAAATAAAGATCCGGTGCATTTTCCTTATTCAATTTTGAAAAATAAGTATCGTCTCCTAAATCTTTCAATACCAAAAAACCTTGTTTTAAGTCTTGGGCAATGACTTGCGGAATATTCAGGCCAATCGTCAGCAGGTGTTCGGCAATCTTTACAAATGGTGCACAATCTTCCTCTGCTGGCGGCGCATCCATCGCTATAAAAGTAGCATCAGGAAAGTTAATTCTAAAGTAGCGCCTAAAGCTGGCATCGCTAGATGCTGACGTTAACGTGAAATTTGTTTTCTTGAGTACTTTTTCTAGCCACTTCTTTAATTCATCTTGTCTGGTATCCACGTTTATATCCATTCTCTAATTTAAAATTATTGCGTGCAATCTATTCGTTCATTATCATTTTACAGTACAATGGTCAGCAATTTTAGATACACTTAACAGCTAAGTTTCAAGGCTAAATGTATAATTTACGACCAAACACCATCATTCGTGGGATTTTATCATTGATAAAATTAAAAACACTAAACAAAATAACGGCTTACACTAGCAATAGGCAGTTAGACCATCTTACGGCCGCGACATGTTAAAAAAATCTGTCATTCAACATTGCATTATGGCTCTGTTTGCCTACAGCTCTTTTGTGCAAGCAGGCGAAGTGGTGAATAATGCGCGCGGCATCGCCATTGACTCCGTTAATGCGTTAAAGACCGTCGTCGACACCAAGCCAAAAACAGAAAATGTAAAAGGCATTTCAGTTCAAAACTTAGCTGGTGCTGAAATGCTCATCATCGAAGCTGATCAATTAGAGTTTGAGCTTGACCGAAATTTAAATGCAACTGGCAACGCCATGATCAAACGTGGCAAGCAAACGGTATCAGGAGACAACATCATTTACGATTTGCAAAATGATGAGTTGAACGTCAAAGGTAATGCCAATATTTCGCTAGGTGACGGTAAAATTACTGGCCCTGAGTTATCGATGAGCTTAGATGATAATGTCGGCGAGATGAAAGATGCATCCGTACAACTCACAAACAACCCGATTGCCAAATCGATCAACAACTCGCCATTGAGTTCTGAGCAATTTTCACAATCTCTTGGTAACTTACAAAACCAACAAATTGGTGGGAAAAGCGGTTACTCAATTGCCCGCCCTACCCAAGTTAAGTCAAAGGCTGAGATCACTAAAAGTCGTGCCGATGCAGAATTAGTACTATTTGAAGGGCAAGATAAAAAACGATTAAAAAATGTCCGCTATACGACTTGTGAAGTCGGCGTAGATGATTGGTACATTAAAGCAAAAGATTTAACCTTAAATGATCGATCCGAATCTGGGGTGGCAACCAACGCTACCATTGAGTTTAAAGGTGTCCCTTTTTTATATACACCTTGGATGAGCTTTTCATATAATAATCAACGAAAAAGCGGCTTATTAGCGCCAACTTACGGCACAACCAGTAGTAGTGGCTTTGAATTACTAGTCCCTTACTACTGGAACATTTCACCAAACATGGATGCAACATTAGCTGCTAGAGTGCTGAGTAAGCGTGGCGTACAACTGCAAGGTGAGTTTAGGTACCTAACAGAAAACTACTCTGGCATTGCCAGTGTAGAGTACTTACCAGGCGACAATGAATCAAACCGGGTAACGGGAGAGGAAGATCGTAGCAACGATAACCGCTACTTTGCGAACTTCAAACATCAACATAACTTTGGTGGCGGTTGGTCTGGTGGCTATGGCATTGAGAAAGTGTCTGATGACCAATACTTTTCAGACTTATCAACCCGTATTGTGACAACCAGTCGCGTACTGTTACCGCAACAATTTTATGTCAACTATAATGACGCTGTCTGGAACTTCAACGGATTAGCGCAAAAGTATCAAACATTGGATGATGTTTCATATCCATATGAAAGGCTCCCTCAGTTGACCTTAACGGGCAACAAATACTACGGCGACTGGCATGCTAACTTATACTCACAAGTGGTTGCATTTGATTCATCAAACCCAAACGTAAAATTAGCTGACGGAGTCAGAACAACCTTATACCCAAGCATTAGTTATGAGTTAACAAAACCTTACGGTTATTTAAAGCCTAAAATCGGCTTGCATTACACTAACTACAATTTAAATAATGTGGCTAAGAATTTAGAGTCTCAAACACGAACGTTACCCATCCTCAGCTTAGATGGCGGACTGTATTTTGATCGTAAAGTTAATTTCCGTGGTAATAGTTTTGTACAAACCCTAGAGCCTCGCATGTTTTATGTCTATATTCCAGACAAAGAACAAGATGACATTCCAATTTTTGATACTAGTGAAATGGATTTGAATTTCACGTCATTATTTAACGAAAATCAATTTACGGGTAATGACCGTATTAATAACGCCAAACAATTAAGTTTTGGCCTTTCAACAAGATTTATTGATGAAAAAACAGGCTTTCAACGTTTATCTGCATCGATTGGTCAGCGCTACTATTATGCGGATCAAGTGGTTACACTGCCAGGTATTACTGCAAGGCAAAATAACAGCTCCGACATTCTAGCTGGCGTAACAGCCAACTTACAGTCTGACTTAACACTCAGTGGTTTTTGGCAATACAATACGAATGACGACAAATCTGTTAGATCAACGATTACCAGCCGATACACACCAGAACCAGGCAAATCACTGAACCTAAGTTATAGTTATCGTGCCGATTTAATTGACCAGTTTGACATTTCAGGTCAATGGCCTCTAGGTAATGGTTGGTATGGTATGGGCCGCATGAACTATTCATTTAAAGAAAAACGTTCAATTGAATCTTTAGCTGGATTAGAATACGATGCAGGTTGCTGGTTAGCCAGAACTGTATTACAACGGGTTAGCACTGCGACGTCAGACGCTAACTATGCACTATTTTTTCAACTGGAATTAGGTGGCTTAGCTTCAATTGGTGCTAATCCAATGAGCGTCATTAAGCGCAACATACCTGGTTTCGTTAGCTCAAGCCGCATCCCGGATGCGATTCAACAACCTTATTACGAGTAACTATTTTGCGTACTTTATTAAACCCTATATTTACATTGTTTTGTGCAATCCTCGCACTTTCAACCTCCGTACAGATTCATGCTGCCGATATTGTTAAATTAGATCGCATCGTTGCAGTTGTTAATCAAGGCGTCGTCACTGAACAAGAACTGGATGCAAGAATGGTGTCCGTCGCCAAACAATTTGCTAAAGCTGGAAAAGACCTTCCGCCAGACAATACTTTACGCCGCCAAGTGTTAGAACGCCTTATTTCAGATAGTCTTCAAATGCAACATGCGGCCAGAACAGGTATCAAGATAGGTGGCAACCAGGTAGACCTAGCTTTTGAACGTATTGCTGAGCAAAACAATTTAACGATTACTGAATTTAGTGAAGCATTGAATAAAGATGGCATTAGCGTTGACAAGTTTAAAGCTGACATTCAAAACGAAATGACCATTGGCCGCTTACGCGAACGTGAAATAATGAGTCGCGTTACAGTGACAGAAACAGAAATCGATAATTTATTAACCACTCAAAGTGCAACGCCTGATGCGCAAGACGAATACGAAATTTCACATATTTTAATTCGCACCCCTGAAGAAGCAGCGCCTGAAGATGTAAAAGCAGCAAAAGAAAAAGTCTCTGAAGCACTCTCCGCTCTGCAATCAGGCCTAAGCTTTGACAAAGTATCAGCCACTTATTCTGACGCACCAAACGCGCTGGAAGGTGGCCAACTGGGTTGGAAAAAAAGCGGGCAGATTCCTGGGCTATTTTTAAATGCGTTAAAACCACTCGCAGCAGGCAGCATTACTGAAGTGCTTCGCAGCCCAAATGGTTATCACATTTTAAAACTAACAGATAAACGCGGTAATAGCGCCCCCTTAGTCATTGACCAGACACATGCCCGTCATATTTTAGTGAAATTGTCAGAGATTATGTCTGAGAAAGAGGCTAAACATAAAATTGATGGTATTAAAGTCCGCTTAGACAACAATGAAGATTTTAAAACACTCGCTCGCCAATACTCTGATGATGGTTCATCATCAAACGGTGGTGATTTAGGTTGGATAAATCCTGGTGATACTGTGCCAAATTTTGAGCAAGCAATGAATGCATTGGCACCAAACGAGATTAGCGCACCAGTCAAAAGTCGTTTTGGCTGGCATATTATCCAAGTGATCGAACGCCGCTCACAAGACATGACTAAAGAATCTCAACGCCTCAAAGCGCGCCAAGAAATTCGCAGTAGAAAAGCAGATGAGGCCTACCAAGATTGGCTGAGCGAACTACGTGACCGTGCTTATGTTGATATGAAACTTGAAGATGAATTTTAGAAAATAATAATTAATGTATACCCCTACCATTGCCATTACTGCTGGTGAACCCGCAGGCATTGGCCCTGACATTTGCGCACTGATCGCATCCAAAGCATTTAACGCTAACCTAGTCATCATTGCAGATCAGCAGCTATTAGCAGCAAGAGCAAAACAATTGGGGTTGCATATGGTCATGAGACCATTCGACACCAATGCAACACAAAAACATAATGGTGATGGCACTATTACTGTACTTCATACACCGTTAGCAGCCCCTTCAAAACCTGGCGAGCTAAATGCAGCCAACGGCCAATATGTTTTAAACACACTAAGCACTGCAGCATACGGTTGCATTGATAAAACGTTTGATGGTGTTGTAACAGCGCCAGTACATAAAGGCATCATTAATGATGCAGGCATCAGCTTCACTGGTCATACAGAATTCTTTGCAAACCTCACCGAAACACCAAAAGTGGTCATGATGTTGGTCGGAGGCGATATGCGAGTTGCATTGGTCACCACGCATTTGCCATTAAAAGCAGTACCAGCTGCGATTACCAAAGAGAACGTTGAGTCTACAATCCGAATTCTGCATCACGACCTTACTCATCAATTTGGCATTGATAATCCTCGTATCTTAGTCGCGGGCCTTAACCCACATGCTGGAGAAGACGGTCATTTAGGCATGGAAGAAATTGAAATTATTAACCCAGTACTCGCAAAGCTACGTCAAAGTGGTATGGATCTCAGTGATGCACTCCCTGCAGATACTTTATTTGCACAGCACCACTTGGCAAAAGCAGATGCTGTATTAGCGATGTACCATGATCAAGGGTTACCCGTTTTAAAACATGCTAGTTTTGGCTCTGGTGTTAACGTGACGCTAGGACTTCCTATCCTTCGCACCTCGGTAGATCATGGCACTGCCTTAGACTTAGCTGGCAACGGTAATATTGAAATTGGTAGCATGGTCGCAGCTATCGAACTCGCTATACTCCTCGCAAACAAAAAAAGTAATCATTAATGAAACATGTCGCAAAAAAACGCTTTGGCCAAAACTTCCTGACTGATCAATCAGTGATTGATAGTTTAATCTACGCCATTTCGCCACAAACAGATGACCTACTCGTAGAGATTGGACCGGGTCTTGGCGCCATGACCAAGCCTTTATTAAAAAAGCTGGAAAAACTACATGTGGTCGAGGTTGATCGCGACATTATTGCATGGATGAAAAAAGAGTATGTCGACGAATCAATTGAAATTCATAGTTCAGATGCACTAAAATTTGATTTCACGAGCTTAGGTGAGAATTTAAGAGTCACCGGCAACCTGCCTTACAATATTTCAACGCCTATTTTATTTCATTTACTCGACAATCTTTCACACATTACCGACATGCACTTTATGTTGCAAAAAGAAGTGGTTGAACGCATGGTTTCAGAACCATCCAATTCAGCTTATGGCAGGCTCAGTGTGATGTTGCAATACAAACTCAGTATGGAGTACTTAATAACCGTACCGCCTCATGCATTCAACCCCGCACCAAAAGTCGAATCAGCTTTTGTAAGATGCATCCCACATGCCGTGATGCCTTATGTCGCAAAAGATGAAGCACTATTTTCTAAAATCGTATTAGCCGCATTTGGCCAACGCCGTAAAACATTACGTAATACTTTAAAGGGCTTACTGGACGATGAAGGCTTTATCGCACTCAATATAGAACCAACATTACGCGCAGAAAATCTACATGTTAAAGACTTCGTTGCTATCGCAAATCATTTATCGGAAGCGCCCTAGCCTGCTATAATGCTGGCTAATTATTCATCGCATTGCTGGGAAGTTAGCAGCAATTTACAACAAACTATCAATTAAGGGATGTATTTTGAGAATTATTCTTTTAGGCGCACCAGGCGCAGGCAAAGGCACACAAGCTACTTTTTTACGTGAAAAATACAGCATCCCACAAATATCAACTGGTGATATGTTAAGAGCCGCAGTTAAAGCCGGCACACCATTAGGCCTAGAAGCAAAATCTTATATGGATAGCGGCGGACTTGTGCCAGACACAGTGATTATTGGTTTAGTCACAGAGCGTATTAAAGAAGCTGATTGTGCAAACGGATTTTTATTCGATGGCTTTCCTCGCACGATTCCTCAAGCTGAAGCTATGAAAAATGCAGGCGTTGATATTGACTATGTAGTCGAAATTGACGTACCAGACGAAGCCATTGTTGAGCGCATGAGTGGCCGTCGATCACACCCTGCTAGTGGCCGTACTTACCATATCAAGTACAACCCACCTAAAGTAGAAGGTAAGGATGATGAAACAGGTGAGGCATTAGTACAACGTGTTGACGACGAAGAAACAACCGTTAAGAAAAGACTCGACGTTTATCACAGTCAAACAAAACCGCTTGTTAAATACTATGTGGATTGGGCTAATAATGGTAGCGCAAATGCGCCGCAGCATGTCTTTGTGAATGGTATTGGTGAAATGAACAGCATTAGAGATGAAATTTTTTCAATGCTGAATTAAATTTAAGGGCTTTCTAAGCTCTTATTTCATTCATTGGGATTATGTCAATAAATATACAATGTAGGTTAATAGTAAATAACCGCTACACTTAATTTACTATTGACTTACATTAAATTACTATGTATATAGGGATAACTATGATATAATATTGCCTATATAGAAAGTTAAAAGGACAACAAAATGTTGCTAAGCAAACAAAAATTACTGCTAATCGGATTGATTGCATGTCATTTTATTTTAAACATAACAACAGCACAGGCTGCTCAAGCCAATAATACGGCTGGAAACCTAGTGACAAACGGGTCTTTCGAGAGCAGCGTAGGCAATAGTCTCGTACAAATCCCTGACTGGGAGATTATGAGTAGTGTCTATGGTAACAATGCAGTTACGACACCTGATATCAATGATATTAACCATAACGTTGGCTTTACTGATACAGTCGTTCCATTTTTAGCTGATAATGTGGGTGCGTCACAAGATGGAGAAACTTGGCTTGGTATTGGTATTAGTAATACCGCTAATGGGGCGTTCCTTCAAGATGAAGGCGTATACCAAGACATTACTTTTGCGAATGCAGGTACTTATTTTATCGCATGGGAAGAAGGCAACTTTGGTTTTGAAGCTGTTGATATGGATACTGTTGGCTTTGGTGGCAGCAATAAAATTCAAGCAACACTAGGCAATTGGGATGCTAACCAAGGTAACTTCATCGTCAACCAAACCCAAACATTTAGTAACAGTAACTTTATTGATGTCAGCAACACATGGCATCAAAGAGGATTTCAATTTCAAGTAGCGCAAGCTGGGACACAAAGGCTGCAGTTTAGCTTAACCTCGATTGCAACTCAAAATAGAGCCTACTTTGCGCTTGATGGTGTAACGATTACGGCTGTATCAGCTGTTCCAGAACCTAACACATGGGCAATGCTGTTTGCTGGTTTATTGCTACTAGGCTTCCAAGCGAGAAAACGGAACAACTAGATTAAGCATTACATTGCTTTTATGTACTCATCGAAACGCCTTCTAAATAGAAGGCGTTTTTTTTATTTCAGCACCGTTATTGCAAAGTCAGGCCAAACAACAAAGCAAAATACAACACATCAATGTATAATTTCAACCCTATTGATGCAATGCAAATTGCCAACTAACCGACATAAAAGAATTGAACATTATGCAAGAGCAGTACCCATTTAAAGAAATCGAACAATCTAGCCAAAAAAACTGGGAAGAGAACCAATCTTTCCTAGCCAGCGAGGATTCTGATAAGCCAAAATATTACTGCTTATCAATGTTCCCGTACCCTAGTGGTCGCTTACATATGGGCCATGTTCGCAACTACACCATTGGTGATGTATTAAGCCGTTTTCATCGCATGAACGGTTTTAATGTGATGCAACCAATGGGTTGGGATGCATTTGGTTTGCCTGCAGAAAATGCGGCTATTAAGCATGAAACGGCACCTGCCGCTTGGACTTATAGCAATATTGAACACATGAAAACACAGCTTAAGCAATTAGGCTTGGGGGTTGATTGGAGCCGCGAAATTGCAACTTGTACACCAGAATATTACCGTTGGGAACAATGGTTATTTACTGAGTTATTCAAAAAAGGCATTATCTACAAAAAAACAGCAACCGTGAATTGGGACCCAGTTGATGGTACGACCCTAGCAAACGAGCAAGTGATTGACGGCCGCGGCTGGCGTAGTGGCGCGCTCATTGAAAAGCGTGATATTCCGCAATACTTCATGAAAATCACCGATTATGCGGAAGAGTTGTTATCTGACTTAGACACGCTTGATGGTTGGCCTGAGCAAGTTAAAACCATGCAACGTAATTGGATTGGTAAAAGTTTTGGTTGTGAAGTGGAATTTCCGGTTGTAGGGCAAGATAGCAATTTAAAAGTTTACACAACGCGCCCTGACACCTTGATGGGTGCTACTTATGTAGCCGTTGCAGCTGAGCATGCACTTGCCACACAAGCGTCTGAAAATAACCCTGAGTTAACTGCCTTTATTGCAGAGTGCAAAAGCGGTAGCGTGGCAGAAGCTGATTTAGCGACGGCAGAGAAAAAAGGGATGGCGACAGGCTTATTCGTCACACACCCATTAAATGGTGAGCAATTGCCAGTGTGGGTTGCTAACTATGTGTTAGCGAGCTACGGTGAAGGCGCTGTGATGGCCGTACCTGCGCATGATGATCGTGACTTTGAATTTGCAAACAAATACAACTTACCTGTTAAAGCCGTCATTAAGCATGATGACCACCCTGATTTACCAATGACCGAACACGGTGTGCTATTTGATTCAGGTGAATTTGATGGTCTAAATTTTGATGAAGCATCAAAGGCTATTGCAGAATCATTATCAACTAAAAAACTTGGTCAACGTCGTACTCAATATCGCTTACGCGATTGGGGTGTCTCACGTCAACGTTATTGGGGTTGCCCAATCCCAATTATTAATTGTGAAGCTTGTGGTGAAGTACCTGTGCCAGAAGATCAATTACCAGTGGTGTTGCCTGAAAATGTCACACTAGATGGTGTTAGCAATCCAATTAAGAAAGACCCTAGCTTTTATGAAACGACTTGCCCAACGTGCAATGGTAAAGCCACTCGCGAGACAGATACATTAGATACATTCTTTGAGTCCTCTTGGTATTACGCCCGTTATGCAAGCCATGATAGCCACTCTAAAATGGTGGATGAGCGCGCAAACTATTGGTTGCCAGTTGACCAATATATTGGTGGTATTGAGCATGCGATTCTGCATTTACTCTACGCGCGCTTCTTTAATAAACTGATGCGTGATGTTGGCTTAATTACTACTGATGAGCCTTTTAAAAACCTGCTAACGCAAGGCATGGTGCTAAAAGATGGCACTAAAATGAGTAAGTCAAAAGGCAACACCGTTGACCCGCAAGGCTTAATTGATAACTACGGTGCAGATACTGCGCGCTTATTCATGATGTTTGCAGCCCCACCTGAGCAAAGCTTAGAGTGGAGTGATGCTGGTGTTGAAGGCTCAAACCGATTTTTACGACGTATTTGGAAAGCCGCATTCGAACATGTGCAAGCAGGCATCGTCGCCCCATACTCGCCTAACGATAAAGCTGAACTAACTGAAGACTTAAAAGCGTTACGCTTACAACTACATACAACGGTTGAAAAAGTAACCGATGATATTAGTCGTCGCCATAGTTTCAATACGGCCATTGCATCAGTCATGGAGTTAATGAACTTATTGATGAAAACTGAATGTAAAGATGAAGCATTAACACCACTTTACCAAGCAGTCCGCCAAGAAACATTGCAAAGTATTGCGTTACTACTTTCACCAATTGTGCCGCACATTTGTGAAGCGGTTTGGGCTGAGCTTTGCCCTACTGTCCCAATGCATGAAGCAAGCTGGCCTATCGCGGATAAAGCAGCGATGGTGAAAGACGATATCGACTACATGCTACAAGTGAACGGTAAGTTACGTGGCAAAATGACAGTCGCTAAATCTGAAACAAAAGAAAATTTAGAAAAGTTAGCATTAACGCAACCTAGCGTATTAAAATACCTTGAAGACACAACGGTGAGAAAAGTCATTGTAGTGCCAAATAAACTCATTAATATTGTAGTGGGATAAATCATGCTAAACACCTTTAAGTTAACCCCAGCGCACTTATTCGTTAGTACATTACTATTGATGAGCATGCTGCTAACGAGTTGCGGCTTTGAGTTAAGAGGTGTTTCAAGCTTAAGCTTTAAAGCATTAAATTTACAAGGTGCTACACTCAGTATTTCACGTGAGTTAAAACGCAATATCAAAGCCAATGACATTACGCTTACTGGCTCTGAAACTGAAGCTGACTTAGTCGTTAAACTGATTAATGAATCTAGTAGCAAACGCATTCAATCATTAAGTGGTACGGGTGTGGTGCGTGAATTTGAGCTTTATTATCAAGTTAACTTTAGCACACGTGAGCCATCAAACCCTGAATGGGGTCCTGTGCAAACCGTACAGTTACGTCGTGATTACTCTTACAACGATGATGCCATATTAGGTAAAGCCGATGAAGAAGCGCGATTAAATGAAGATATGCATACCGATGCGGTACGTGAGATTATTCGTCGCTTAAGTGCTATTCAAATTGCGCCAAAATAAGCGCACAGGTTTGCTATGCGCTTAAATCAATCTCAACTTACACCACATTTAACAAAAGGCTTACAGCCATTATATGTGCTGGTTGGAAACGAGCCACTAGCCAAGCGTGAGACTTTAGATGCGATTCGCTTAGCAGCGAGGCAACAAGGTTATGAAGAACGCACAACCTTAACTGCGGAGCGTTACTTCAACTGGCAACAGCTAGAACACTATGGGCAATCTATCTCACTATTTGCCACCTTACGCTTACTTGAAATTCAAATCCCAACAGGCAAACCTGGTGTAGATGGGGGCAAAGCCTTAAAGGCATTAGCCAACCAACCAATTCCAGATACAACTGTCATCATTATCTTGCCGACCTTAGAGCGAGATACTAAAAATAGTGCTTGGTTTACTAGCTTAGAAAAAACTGCAGTCGTCATTGCACTCAATGAAGTAGCCCCAAATGCTCTACCTAAATGGATTGCAGGACGCTTAACAGAGCAAAAACAATCTGCCGATGAAGAAACATTGCTATTTTTAGCCAACCAAGTTGAAGGTAATTTACTCGCAGCAAACCAAGAAATTCAAAAGCTGGGACTGTTATATCCAGAAGGTCGTTTAAGTAACGAACAAGTCAAAGATGCTGTATTGAGTGTATCGCGCTACGACGCATTTCAATTGGGTGAAGCGGTCTTGTCTGGTGATACACCACGCACAGTACGTGTACTTCAAGGCTTACAAGATGAAGGTGAGCAACCTTTAGCCGTCATGAACCCGTTGCTTTGGAGTTTTAAACCACTGGCACAACTCAAACTTGCACAAACACGCGGTGAACGTTTGGACCAAGCCATGACCCAAGCACGTATTTTTGGTTCAAAACAAGCATTAGTTAAACGGGCGCTATCGAAATTAAGTTTAAGACAAATTGAAGCCACTTTACAAAAGCTGGCTGAGATCGACCAAACCGCAAAAGGCGTGATGCAAGGTGACCCTTGGTTAGAAATTTCACGGCTCTGCTTTGGCTTATCAAAACTATGTGCGCGCTAAATAGCGCTCCCCTTTGACTAAATACGTTGAAATGTCATAATTGTCATTAAAGTAATCATCAGTCAAAACTAATCATAAAGTGAACGCAAAACATGAACATTCAAGACTACATGCAAAACATCGGTGTCAATGCTAGAGCAGCATCTCGCCAAATGGCCAGCGCCGAAACCAACACCAAGAACCTTGCCTTAACGTCTATTGCGAATGCCATTTTACGAGAAAAAGATGTGTTGCTTGCAGCCAATGCTAAAGACTTAGCCGCAGCAAAAGAAAACGGCCTAGAAGCTGCCATGCTAGACCGCCTAACCATTTCTGAAAAAACCATTGCCAGCATGGCTGAAGGCTTAATGCAAATTGCAAGCCTTGCTGACCCAATTGGTGAAATGACGGATTTTAAGTATCGTCCAAGTGGTATTCAAATTGGCAATATGCGTGTGCCTTTAGGGGTCATTGGTATTATTTACGAAGCGCGCCCAAACGTGACTGCTGATGCTGCAGGTCTTTGCATTAAATCAGGCAACGCAACTATTTTACGTGGTGGCTCTGAAGCCATTCATTGTAATCAGGCGCTGGCTAAATTAGTCCATGAAGGCTTAGCGGCGGCAGGCTTACCAACCAGTGCAGTACAAGTGGTTGAAACAACCGACCGCGCTGCAGTGGGTGAACTGATCACCATGAAAGAATATGTTGATGTAATCGTACCGCGTGGTGGCAAAGGCTTAATTGAACGCATTACGAATGAAGCACGCGTCCCTGTGATTAAGCATTTAGATGGCAACTGCCATGTGTATGTAGATGATGAAGCGGACTTTCAAAAGGCACTAGATGTGGTTGTGAACAGTAAAACGCAACGTTTAGGCACTTGCAACACGGCTGAATCTTTACTGGTTGCAAAGTCTGTTGCTGACATTATTCTACCAAAAATTGCAGAACAATTATTAGCGCATGGTGTTGAAATCCGCGGCTGTACTGAAACATGTAAACTAGTACCTGAGGCAAAATCAGCCACTGATGAAGACTATTACACTGAGTACTTAGCCGCCATTATTTCTTGCAAAGTCGTTGATGATTTAGATGAAGCCATCGCTCATATTAATGAACATTCTTCTCAGCATACTGAGTCAATCATTACTGAAAACTACTCAAAAGCACGTCGATTTTTACGTGAAGTTGATTCAAGCAGTGTAATGGTGAATGCCTCAACACGTTTTGCCGATGGCTTTGAATATGGCTTAGGTGCTGAAATTGGCATTTCAACCGATAAACTACACGCGCGCGGCCCAGTCGGATTAAATGGGTTAACTTCGGTGAAATATGTTGTGCTTGGCGATGGTCAAATTCGTAGCTAATGGCAAGTAATATTGGCATTTTAGGCGGTACGTTTAACCCCATTCATTTTGGGCATTTACGTATGGCGGAAGCATTAGCTGAAAGCCTTCAATTTGATGAAGTGCGTTTTATTCCATCAGCAAATCCACCGCATAAGATTGAGCCCAAAACATCAGCCACAGACCGTGCACACATGGTTAAAGTGGCCATTGAGGATAATCCCTTATTCAAACTCGACACGATTGAGCTTGAACGCACGGGTGCCTCTTATACGATTGATACGCTAATCAGCCTACGTGAGCAGTTAGGCAAAACGACATCGCTCAACTTAATCATGGGTAGTGATGCTTTTGTTCACTTAGAATCTTGGCAACACTGGGAAGCCATTATCGAGTATTGCAATATTGTATTAGTGCAAAGGCCACAAGCCCCCACTGAAACACAGCAACCTAAACTATCTAAAGTATTAGAGCAGTTTTTAAGTGAATATTATTCAGACGACCCCACTGCTTTAAAAGACACGCCAAACGGCTTTGTGCATATGCAAGCAGTCACACCACTCACCATTTCATCGACCGACATTCGCGCACGCGTCAACAAGCAGCAGTCTCTTCGCTACTTAACGCCACAAAGCGTGATTGATACCATTAATACCAAACAATTCTACCTTAGTTAATTTTTAACAATTATTCCAAGTCCATACTTTGCATGACTTGTTTATTTAGGCTATGCTTGATGCATAAATAAAATAGCTTTTTTATGGGGATTAGTCATGTTTAAACAAATGAAAAATGTACTTGTCATTACATTAACGGCAGTCATTATTACGGCTTGCGGCACCAACCCGGTGACTAAAAAACGTGAGTTTCAATTTGTTTCAGAAGCGCAAGAAATTTCAATTGGTAAACAAAACTACAGCCCCGCACGCCAATCGCAAGGGGGCGACTACATCCTTGACCCTGAACTAACTGCTTATGTGCAAGGCATTGGTAAAAAGCTAGCGGTCGTTGCTGATAGACAATTACCGTACGAATTTGTGGTGATCAATGACTCAACACCTAATGCATGGGCCATGCCAGGCGGGAAAATTGCATTCAACCGTGGTCTACTTTACGAATTAAGCTCTGAGGCTGAACTTGCAGCGGTAATGGGGCATGAATTAGTCCATGCAGCGGCACGCCACGGCGCTAAGGGCATGGAACGCGGCATGCTGATGCAAGGCGCTATGATTGCGATTGGTATCGGCGCACAAAGCAGCGATTACGCAAACTTAATCGTGGGTGGTGCACAAATTGGCGCGCAATTAGCCAACAGTAAATATGGTCGTGATGCAGAAAGTGAATCTGACCTTTACGGCATGAAGTATATGAAAGCAGCCGGATATGACCCAGCTGCTGCAGTGACACTGCAAGAAACTTTTGTTCGCTTAAGTGCAGACCGAAAAAGCACCTTCATTGATGGTTTATTTGCCAGTCACCCGCCATCACAAAAACGTGTGGCAGATAACAAAGTGACTTTAACTAAAATGGGCGCTGGTGGTTACTGGGGCGAAGATGTCTATGCTCAAAAAGTAGCCAAGCTTAAATCAACCCAAGCGGCTTACAAAGCTTATGATGAAGGCGTTAAAGCATTAAGAGAAAAAGATGTGGCTAAAGCTAGAAAACTAGCCAAGCAAGCCATAAGAGGTGAACCAAGAGAAGCCCGCTTTCAAGACTTACTAGGTGACGCCGCGATGTTTGAGAAAAATGCAAAACTCGCGCTTAGCTACTACAATAAATCAATCAAAATGCAGCCTGAGTACTTCAAACCGCATGTACAAGGTGGCATTGCGTTATTTAAGTTAGGCCGTAAAGCAGAAGCAGAAGCCTACTTAAAGAAAAGTAATACGTTATTACCGACAGCACCAAGCCACTATTTACTTGGGAAAATAGCGGCAGAACGTGGTGATACACAAGCAGCACTCAAAAACTATGCAGTGGCAGCAGATTCAAAATCAGATATTGGCAAACAGTCCACAGAAGAGTATTTACGCTTAGACTTCCCTAACCACCCTGAGAAGTACCTTAGAACAGCAGCGCAAGCCGATAATAATGGCCAGCTTTATGCTGTTGTGCAAAACCCAACGCCGTTAAGCGTTGAAAATGTTGTAGTCCGTGTTGTGAAATATGATGCTAGAACAGGCCGTGCACTTGGTCAAAGCAGACCAATGAAGATTCGCAAAATGATTGCTTCAAATAAAACGGGTGAAATTGCAGTCAGTGGTGTGCGTGTTAAAACGGAGCAAGAAGCACGCCTATTTAAAGTGGTGGTTGAGGGTGCTGAATTAGCACAGTAGTTTAAGTGTTGGTTTATTCGTCGTCTTCATCATCGCCATCAGGGATGATGACGTCGGCCACAACACCAACGGTTTTAGCTGTTACCTTTACGCCTGTTGCAACTACTGAAACAGCGGCATCTGCTACGCTTAACACGCTACAAGCCGATGTACTCAATAACATCATTAATATCAGTAACCTAAACAATATACCCATTGCATTAATCTCCTTTATGTATTAGCGCTATGCTAATGCCAATTTAAGCAGCATTTTATATTCATCCGCCCCAAGGCATATGCATGATCAATGGTGCATCAATCCGTTTTTTTAGTGTTTGCAAGTTCTCTTCAACCATTGCCATATCTGGGTCAATTTGGTTTGCCACCCAACCTGCCAATATAAGTCCTTTTGCGCGAATCGCTTCTACTGTTAACAGCGCATGATTAATGCAGCCCAGCTTCATCCCAACCACTAAGATAATGGGTAAATTAATCGCTGCAGCCAAATCGGCTATTGATTGTGTGTTATTCAGTGGCACTAAAAAACCACCCGCCCCTTCTACAATCACGAGTTCAGCGCTTTTGGCTAAGACCTGATAAGCACTGACTATCGTCGATAATTGAACGTCAACCTGCTTATGTGCTGCGGCAATATGCGGCGCGATGGCAGGCTCAAAGAGGTAAGGATTAATCAATTCAGCAGGCGCACTCACATTACTGGCCTCACATAACGCTGTGACATCGTCATTCAATAAACGGCCATCTGCACTGACCTCACAGCCTGCCGCAACCGGTTTCATCCCAATTGTTTTATGGCCGGCCTGTACGAAATTTTTAATAATTTGACTGGCAATATAGGTTTTACCAACATCGGTATCGGTACCAGTAATGAAATAGGATTGCGGCTGTAGTTCCATATTGATGATTATTTAGCTCTTGGCCTAAATTCAATCGGTGAAACACCTTCTGGCATTTCCGGCTTATCTGCACTGCGCCAAGCATGTCCGTACACCACCTCGAAGGTTGCAGGTAATTTGCCATCGGCTTGGCGAAACTGTTCGTAATTTTCAGCTAATGTTTTTAAGAAGCCACGACCTTGCAGCCCACGCGAACGCCCTTCAGTTGCATTATGCGCACCAATGCTTTTTAAATCTCGCATCACGTCTTTTACTGCATCATAAGTCAGTGTAAAGCGTTCGACATCTAGTACAGGCGCGTTAAAACCAGCCCTAACCAATGCATCGCCAATGTCGTGCATGTCAATAAAGCGGCTCACACTGGTACTCGTATTTGGGTTTGAAGCGCGCAACTCTTTGAGCGTATCTGGGCCAAAGGTACTAAACATCAATAAGCCTTCAGGCTGCAATACGCGGTGAAAATGTTGGAATACTTTATCTAAATCATTACACCATTGAATGGCAACGTTTGACCAAACCAAATCTACACTTGCATCAGCCACTGGTAATTGTTCAATATCTGCACATAGTAAATGCTGTTGGTTAGCTTTAAATATTGATTTAATGCTACTTAACACGCTGATGTTTTTTGCATTCTGCTTGGTTAACGCGAGCATTGGTAATGCAAAATCAAGTGATAACACACTGGCGTTTGTAAATCGTTTACGTAGCGCCAAACTACCCAAGCCAGTGCCACAGCCAGCATCCAAGATCATTTTCGGGTCTAACTTAACCAAGTCCAAGCGGCTAAGCATTTCTTCACGGACTTCTGCTTGCAAAATAGCATTGGCATCATAAGCCGAGGCTGCACGCCCAAAAGAAGCACGCGCGCGCGATTTATCAATAAAGTATTGGTCTTCCATGATCAACCGACCACATCAGAGCGTAAGAAGCTTAGTAATGCATCGGTGAACTCTTTCTCATGCGATAAGAAGGGCGCATGTGATGCACCTGAAATGACTCTTAACAATGCTTCTGGAAGTTGTTGTGCCATCCAATTAGCGGCTTGCACAGGTGCTAATGTGTCTTTATCACCATGAATAATCAATGTTGGTTTATCAATACTACTGATTTCTTTACGTAAATCGGTTTCAAGCAATATATTCAAGGCGCTCTGCAACACTTGATTCACAGGTTCTGGTTGCGTTGCAAATTCACCTCGTAAAAAACGAATCGTACTACCCGCAGATCGACTACCCATACACTGCAATGTTAAGAAATTGATGATTGTTTTTTGGTAGTCTTTAGCCACATTGTCTGAGAACTGCTCGAACACATCTTGATCAATACCATGTTGCCAATGCGTTTGTGTCGTAATGCCACTCACATTCACAAAGCAAGGGGTTGATCCAACTAGCACTAATTTTTTAACTACCTCAGGTTGATCTAATGCAATACGCATGGCGACCTGCCCACCTAATGACCACCCAACCATATCAGTGTCGTTAGGGAGCAATTCTGAAATCTGCTCAGCAATTGAGTATAAATGATAAGGCAGAATGGTTTGGCTATAACCCATGCCTGGCAAGTCAATTAAATGCAGCGTATGCGTCTTACTCAGTTTTTTAACTAAAGGTTTCCATACCGCGCTATTCATCCCCCAACCATGTATTAAAACAAGGTTAGGTCCTGCGCCAATCACTTCAATATTAATTTTTGATGGTGTAATAATCAATCTAGTACCTTCTAATAAACCTTAAGCTAAGTGATGTTCAGCTTCTTGAATAGCTGTAATCAACTGTTTAATATCATCTAAACGATGTGCCGCAGAGAATGAAATCCGTAACCTTGCTGTATTCACAGGCACGGTTGGCGGCCGAATCGCTGGCACTAAAATGCCTTGGCTTTGCAATACTTCACTTAAGCGTAACGCTTCAAAATTACCGCCAACCACCAGTGGTTGTATCGTTGTATCTGATGGCATTAAATGCCACTTTTTCAACGTTAAATTTGCTTTAAAATAAGCAATTAATGTCTGTAAATCCTGGCGTAAATCATCGCCCTTTTCAATTTCACGCACTGATGCTGCCAACGTTGCTGACAATGCTGGTGGCGCTGGGGTTGAATACACATAACTTTTTGCCGTTTGAATTAAGTAATCAATCACCACTTGTTGCCCTGCCACAAAAGCGCCAGCAACACCTGCGGCCTTACCTAATGTTGCCATCATCAATACGCGTGGCGATTTAATATTAAAGTGGTTCAAACTACCGGCACCATGCTCGCCTAATATGCCAAAGCCATGCGCATCATCAATATAAAGGTAAGCATCGTATTTTTCACAAAGCGCTAAGTATTCAGGAATAGGCGCAATATCGCCATCCATACTAAACACAGCATCTGCCGCAATCATTTTCACTTTAGCATCACTGGCTTTTAGCATGGTTTCCAAAGCGGCCACATCATTATGTGGGAAGCGGTGAAATTCAGCTTGTGAATAATAACTCCCATCATTCAAACAGGCATGGTTCAACTTATCGGCAAATATCGCATCATGGCGCCCAACTAAAGCACCTAATACACCCGTATTCGCCATATAACCTGTTGAAAACAACAGTGCTGCTGGCAGGCCAACAAATGTTGCTAACTGCTTTTCCAAATCATCATGATAACGATGGTGGCCAGTGATCAAATTAGATGCACCACTACCAACCCCTGCAGCACCAGCAGCAGTTTGCATGGCGCTAATCAATGCTGGGTGGTTTGCTAAACCTAAATAATCGTTACTGCAAAATGATAAAAACTGTTTGTCATTGGCAACAATATGCTCGGCCTGCGGCGAGTCGAGCAAACGTCGCTGTCGCATTAAGCCATCCGCTTGCCGCTTATCTAGTTTTTCTTGTAATGCCTGAAGCATGTGTATCTCACCTAACCAATATCAAAATGGTGTATTGCATTATCACCGATTAAATAGCGTGAATACCAAGCTTGGTAAATAATTTCTTATCTGTTTCGGCTTCTGGGTTGCCTGTCGTCAATAGCTTTTCACCGTAAAAAATACTATTGGCACCAGCCATAAAGCATAGTGCTTGAATCCCTTCATGCATACTTTGACGGCCAGCTGACAAACGCACAAAGCTCTTAGGCATGGTAATGCGTGCTGCCGCAATGGTACGGACGAATTCAAAAGGATCTAACTCTTCAGTGCCATGTAAAGGCGTACCTTCAACTTGCGTTAATAAGTTAATTGGTACGCTTTCTGGTGGGCGTTCCATATTGGCAAACTGCGCAATTAAGCCAGCACGCTGGTTGCGTGATTCACCCATACCAATAATACCGCCGCTACACACATTAATGTCTGCCCCACGTACGCTGTCTAAAGTATCTAAACGGTCTTGATAAGTACGCGTTGTAATCACATCACCGTAATTTTCAGGTGCCGTATCGAGGTTATGGTTGTAATAATCTAAACCAGCATCTTTTAACTGGTCTGCCATGCCTTCTTTTAACATACCCAAGGTGGCACAAGTCTCTAAGCCCATTGCTTTCACTTCAGAAATCATTTTAAGCACTGGCTCTAACTCACGCTGCTTAGGGCTACGCCATGCAGCACCCATACAAAAACTGCTTGCACCACTGTCTTTAGCCGCTTTTGCTGCCGCCAGCACTTCATCAAGTGGCATAATAGGCTCAGCTTCAACTTCTGTATGATAGCGCGCAGCTTGCGGGCAATAGCCGCAATCTTCAGAACAACCACCGGTTTTAATTGATAATAAAGTACTCACTTGCACAGCGTTAGGATCGTGATTTTCACGGTGCACTTGCTGCGCTTTATTCATTAAATCGCTAAACGGCATATCATATAGCGCAACAATTTCATCTACACTCCAGCGTTCAACGGTATTAGTCTCGCAAGATGGCTTGATGTTTTTATGTAATTGGCTAGTATCAATTTCAGATGACGGTGTTGGCGTTTCAAGCATTTAAGTGGCCCTTTTAGTATTTTTAGTGTCTTAATATGATCTAATGGGATAGATCTTTTATAGGCGGCATTATACCTTGTCAATCAAACACTATACAAACATTGAACAATAGATTAAATTTTAAGCAGATAAGCGGTGGACTAACCATGCAACAGGCTTGCGTATTATGTGCTGCCAGTCATGGTGGCACCCTTGGCCTTTGTGATGCATGCAATACTGACTTACCTTGGCAAACTGTGATGCACTGCCCGCAATGCGGTTTACCTAATGGCGCTAATCGGCAGCGTTCAAATGTCATTTGTGGGCGGTGTTTAAAGTCACCTCCCCACTTTATGTCAACCTACGCGCTATTTAGCTATACATTCCCTATCGATGCAGTATTGCAAAGTTACAAATATCAGCACCGGCTACCACTGGCGCATTTTTTTGCAACGTTATTTTTAGAAAAGTTAACGATAGATGAGTCAATTGATGTCCTTATTCCCATGCCATTACACCCTGCGCGCTTAAAAGAACGTGGTTTTAATCAGTCACTTGAAATTGCACGCATCCTCTCAAAAAAATTGAATATCACTTTAGACTACAAAAGCTGCCAACGTGTTAAAAATAACCCGCCACAAGCCAGCCTTACGTTAAAAGAACGTGTTAAAAACATGCAAGGTGTATTTGAATGTACTGCCGATTTAAGTGGTAAGACTATTGCCATTGTTGATGATGTGATGACAACCGGTGCGAGTATGGATGCACTTGCAACAGCACTAAAAAAATCCGGTGCAAAGGCCGTCATTTGCTGGGTAATGGCTAGAACACCGCTATCTTAAATAATTTCATTAAATAACGTAATATTTCGCTTTAAAACAGTGCCAGCGTAAAGACATGTAAATTTATTGCACAGTACTATTAAGTTGGGTTATTGTACTAATCGGTTATACCAATTCATTTCCTAATGGAAGGTTACTTTTTGCAAGAAGAAACCATACAATTGAAAACAAATATTAGTGTCTTTGGAGAGATACTGGCAGACGTATTTCCAGACAAAACCATCATCGGTGGCGCACCATTTAATGTTGCACGTCACTTGAATGCATTTCGCACACATCCCACCATCATCTCCAGAATAGGCAATGATGCCTTAAAAAAAATCATCTTAGATGAATTAAGTAGCAAACAGCTAGACCCTATTGGCGTGCAATGTGACCCATCAAAACCGACAGGCCAGGTGATGGTTTCACTCGAAGACGGTCAGCCAAGTTACGACATTTTAGATGACCAAGCTTACGACCACATTCATGCTGGTATGACGCACTTAGCCATGATGGTTATCACGCCTGAAATTAAGTACTTTGGTACGTTGGTGCAGCGATCATTACACGCACGTTTAGCATTAGATACCTTTATCCACGACAAACCTTGTCCTACTTTTTTAGACCTTAATCTACGTGAACCTTGGTATACCCCTCACATTATTGAACATTCATTAGAACGTTGCCAATATGCGAAGATGAATGAAGCGGAATTAAGGATCACCGCTGCGCTATTACAGGTTAAAGGGAAAACCAATGAAGCCTTAGCGCAAGCGATACAAGCACAATTTTCATTGTCGCAAATCATTGTCACTTGTGGTGATGATGGAAGCTGGGTAATCGATAATAAAGGCATACTGACAAAGCAAAAGGCTTTTAGGCCTAGTGTGTTTGTAGATGCTGTTGGGGCTGGTGATGCATTTGCATCGGTTTACCTACTTGGTATTTTATATGAGTGGCCAATTGAGAAAACGTTAGCACGCGCTAATCAATTTGCTAGTGCCATTTGCGGGATTCATGGCGCAGCACCAGAATCATTAAGTTTCTATGATCAATTCCTGATCGAGTGGAATTTATAGATCTAATCAAATCCTAAAGCAATTTTCACTGACTTACGCAACTACAAGCCATCAACAAACCCATGTTGTCGCCATGCTTCATAAGTCAAAATAGCGACCGTATTCGATAAATTCATACAACGGTTATTTGGCATCATCGGCAACCTTAGTTTATGATCGCCAGGAATCATGTCGTGCACTTCTGGTGTTAAGCCTGCTGTTTCAGACCCAAACAAAAATACATCACCAGCTTGATACTCAATCTCGTGGTGATACCGCTCACCTTTAATGGTAATGGCAAAAATACGGTTATCTTTCATTGCCTCAGCAAAGGCGGCATAATTGGCATGGCGTGTGACATTCGCTAAATCAAAATAATCTAAACCAGCGCGCCTTAAATTTTTATCTTCAAGATCAAAACCAAGTGGCTCTATCAAATGTAGATTACAACCATTATTTGCCGCAAGGCGGATAATGTTACCTGTGTTTTGTGGGATGTTTGGCTCAAATAGCGCAATATTAAACATAGAAGACTCTATTAATTCTGTAGAAAATGGTAAAAATGAAACGGTTAGAAGGGATTAAATACCTTCTGGTCGTTGATCACGACCGAGTAAATCCATGACAGCATCTTTAGCACTTTTACCATTGAATAATGCTTCATTCACTTCATAAGTAATCGGCATATCAACACCTAAAGCCGCGGCTTTACGCATCACTTCAGCGGTTGTATTCACGCCTTCAGCAACATGGCCTAAACCATCTAAAATGTCAGATAATGATTTACCTGTCGCCAACTGCAAGCCCACTTCACGGTTACGTGAATATTGACCAGTACAGGTTAAAATTAAATCGCCCGAACCAGCTAAGCCCATAAACGTATCATGTTTAGCGCCTAATGCCACACCAAAGCGTGTCATTTCAGCTAAACCTCGGGTGATTAATGCGGCACGCGCATTATTACCAAAGCCCATACCATCACTAATACCCGCTGCAATGGCCATCACATTTTTAACCGCGCCGCCTACTGATGCACCGATCACATCGGAAGTATGGTAAACACGTAAATTACCGCCATGAAACATTTTGGCCGCTTCATTCGCGAAGGCTTCATCCGTTGCCGCCAGAGTGACCGCAGTTGGTAAACCTCGGACTAATTCAGCGGCAAAACTAGGGCCAGATAATGCACCCCAATGCTGACCTGTTATGGCAGGGTCACCTAATTCTTCTAATGCAACATCGTAAGGTAGTTTGGCTGTTTTTGGTTCTAAACCTTTATTCGCCCAAATAATGGGTTGTTTACTGCCTAATGCTTTTAGGTCTTTTAGAATCGCTCTAAAGCCAGCTGTGGGTACGACAGATAAAATCAAATCTGCACCATCAATTGCTTTAGCTAAGCCTTCTTCTACCGTTAACTGCTCGTTAAATATAAAGTCACCTAAATACATTGGGTTTGCGCGTGCTTTACGCATACCAGACACATGCCCAGCATTACGCGCCCATAATGAGACTTCATGGCGTTCACTAATATTCATTGCCAGCGCTGTGCCCCAAGCACCCGCGCCCAATACAGCGACTTTACCTTTGGTATTGTTTGCCACTAAAATCCCCACACTGCATTAATTGGTAGATAGCCTAAATCACCCTGCACCGTTCTTACCTTTAACCAACCATTGGTTGCATTTTCATCTTCTAAAATGAACACCACTTGCTTTTCAACAAGGGCCAGCACGGTTGATGTGGCGCTAGGTGTTTGATGGAGTTCAGCCGTCTCAGATTGAATGAGTACGGTGCGTAGGTTTGATAGTGCTTTAGATTCAATCCAAAACAAACCACCTTCTGCATCACGCACTTTAACCCAGTTGCTTAATTTAACAACCACTTCAACAGGGTAAAATTGGCTGACGATAAAGCGCTTATTAGCGGCCGCTGATGGGCCATCGTAAAGAATTGCTTTAGGTTCTGCGACTGATTTAAAGTCTAATGCCAGTGCAAAGACTGGCATTAGCATTAAAGACAGACTAATTAAAAACTTGCCTGACATTAGGTTTCTCATTATGAATAAATGTGAATTTAGTTTGGTTTTTCACCAGAAGCTTGTTGCTCTTTTTGCTGTGCAAATAGCGCCTCAAAGTTAACTGGGTTTAATAATACTGATGGGAAGCCAGCACGTACCACTAAATCTGAAACCGCTTCACGCGCATATGGGAATAAGATGTTAGGGCAAGTAATGCCGATAATCATTTCCATGTTTTCTTCAGGTACGTTACGGATTGAGAAGATACCAGCTTGTGTTACTTCAACTAAAAATGCAGTTTTATCTTCAATTTTAGAAGTCACTGTTACTTTTAAAGCCACTTCAAAAATACCATCTTCAACCAATTGCCCAGTGTTGCTGAGTTCAACACTAATTTGTGGTTGTGCACGCTCAGTAAAGATAGCTGGTGCATTTGGAATTTCTAATGAAGCATCTTTAACATATACTTTTTCAATGCTAAATGCTGGTGCGTTTTCTTCTGTTTGTGCTGCGCTATTATCTTCTGCCATGATTACTCTAAAGCCTTATCTATTTAAATTAATGATTGATTTAACTAATTATTTCAAACTGCTAACTTTTAACACGACCATATTAACATGAAGTCTATTAAATTTCCTTCATTAGCCCTGTTTTTACGACAGTTATGCCGCTAGTAAAGCATCCAATTCACCCGCTACATCTAGTGCACGTAATTCATCAAAACCGCCAACGTGCGTATCGCCAATATAGATTTGTGGCACAGTACGTCTACCTGTTTTTTCCATCATCGCCACTTTTAACTCTGGTGCTTCATCGACTTTAATCTTATTAATCTCAGTCACGCCTTTACTGTTTAACAAACGCTCAGCATTTGTACAGAAAGGGCAATATGCGCTGGTATACATTAATACATTCGCCATCATTTTTCCTTTTTTATTATTCGTGTAATTTAAAGACTATTTTAACTTTTCACTACTGGTAGGCTTGCACTTAACCAAGCATCTAGGCCGCCTTCTAAGTGATGCACTTCGGTAAATTCAGCCGCTTTTAATATGGCACAAGCTTTTGCACCACGCGCACCCTTTTGGCAATTAACCAAAATGGCTTTATTTTTATACTTATTCAATTCTTTTAATCGGTTTGGTAAGTCATCTAATGAGATATTTTTAGCCTCGGCAATATGCCCTTCAGCAAATTCATTTGCATTACGTACATCTAACACCACTGCATGCGAGCGATTAATTAATGTAATCGCATCACTGGTTTTTAGGTTAGGTACGCCATTCGCATTTTTCTTCATTGAATGCATTAACAACATCACGGCCGAACCAATGGCTAAACCAAGTAACAATAAATTTTCTTGAATAAATTCCACAACACTTCCTTTTTTGCTCAATATTAATATGGTGACATAAGCGCTAATATTCAAGCTTTCAGCCTAAAATAACAACATACTCAACGATTACCTCTTAATTTGACGCTAATTCTACTGGTAAATACAGTAAAATAGCGAACTGTTATTGTATAAAAATAAATATTAGCAATTCCCTAACAATGCCAGCAACATGCATTTGATTTTTTTGAATATTGAAAGTCTACAATTATGTCACTTACCCCTACCCCTGTTTGCTTACTTATTTTAGATGGCTTTGGTTATCGTGAAGAATTAACTGACAACGCGATTGGACAAGCACACAAACCCAACCTAGATGCATTATTAAAAACAAAACCGAATACGCTCATCCACGCCTCTGAAAAACGTGTTGGTTTGCCCACTGGGCAAATGGGTAACTCTGAAGTGGGGCATTTAAATATTGGTGCGGGCCGTGTGGTATTTCAAGAATTTGAGCGCATTAATAACAGCGTTGAAACGGGTGACTTTTTTAAACATGCTGAATTAAAAGCCAACTTGCTTGCGTTAAAAGAAAATAATAAAGCGCTGCATATTTTAGGTTTATTGTCTGATGGCGGCGTACATAGTCATCAATCACACATTCACGCGATGCTAACCATGGCCGCTGAAATTGGTTTACAAAAAATATACGTCCATGCTTCATTAGATGGCCGTGATACACCGCCAGTGAGTGCCGCACCTTACCTTGAAGCATTAGAAGCGCACATACAAAAAATTGGCGTGGGTAAAGTGGCTTCTGTTACTGGCCGTTTTTACAGCATGGATAGAGATAAACGCTGGGAACGTATTGAACCAGCTTACCGCGTATTAACAGAAGGCGTTGGCGAGTTTACTCACCCTACTACCAGTGAAGCGCTAAACGCGGCTTATGCACGTGAAGAAAACGATGAGTTTGTAAAAGCAACCGCTATCCGCCAAGCGAATGAAGCGCCTGTCATACTGGATGATGGCGATACTGTCGTCTACATGAATTTCAGGTCAGACCGCGCAAGACAAATGACTAGTGCTTTACTTGAAGGTGGTTTTACTGGCTTTACAAGAAATCGCATACCAGCACTATCTGCCTACTTCACATTAACCATGTACGACCAAAAAGAGAAAAAAGCCACGGCCATTTTCCCACCAAATCAAATCACCAAAACGTTTGGTGAACATTTATCAAACCTCGGGTTAACACAACTACGCATTGCTGAAACTGAAAAATACCCACATGTGACTTTCTTTTTTAATGGTGGTGAAGAGAAAATATTTAAAGGTGAAGATCGCATCCTTGTACCATCACCTAAAGTGGCTACTTATGATTTACAGCCAGAAATGAGTGCCTTTGAACTAACTGATAAATTAGTTGGCGCGATTGAGGCTAAAAAATACAATGCCATTGTTTGCAATTATGCCAATGGCGATATGGTTGGCCATACAGGCAATTTAGCGGCGACAGTGAAAGCCATTGAGGCATTAGATGTATGTATTGGCCGCGTGGTTGAAGCCATGCAAGCAATTGGTGGAGAAGTGATTATTACCGCTGACCACGGTAATGCCGAAATGATGTTTGATTCAAAAAACGAACAAGCACACACGCAACATACCACTAACTTAGTACCAATTATTTATGTTGGCCGGAAAGCAACCTTAAGGGAAAATGGTTCCCTCTCTGATTTAGCGCCAACCCTATTGCATTTAATGGGTGTCGAGCAACCAGCAGAAATGACAGGTGAAAATCTAGTATCATTCACCTAACTAACGCGTAAACACACTAAATTAATGAATCGACTATTAAAAAAACTAGCTTACTCAAAAAGCCTAATCTTGCATGTATTCATCGCATGCCTATTAGGCTTTACTACCTCAGCGCTGGCTGAGCAGAAGATCGATGAATCTAAACAATCATTATCTGAATTAAAAAAACAAATTAAGTCACTGAAGAAAGCGCTTAATAACGCACAATCAAAACATAAAGATGCAACGGATGCCTTAAAAGAAAGTGAAGTAGCGATTAGCGACACCAATAAAAAACTATACGAAATTACCGAACAAGAAAAGAAAAGTCAGCAAAAACTCGCACAGTTAAATGCTGAAACTGAAGAAACGACGTTGCAGCTATCAAAACAACAATCGCTATTGGGTAAACAGTTCTACGCACAATATACACAAGGCAAGCAAAGTGCCATTCAATTAATGCTGCAACAAAACCAGCAAAATACCATTACACGTGACATTCAATACTACACTTACATTGCAAAAGCACGTGCGGATGCCATTGTAAAAATGCAGGACAATTTGGCTTTACTACAGCAGCTTAACGTTGACGCAGAAGAGACTTTACAAAAAGTGTCTGCACTTAAACAAGCAAAAGTGAAAGAACACAAAGCATTAAGTAAACAAAAAAATAATAAGTCTAAAGTGGTTGCTTCACTTTCAACAAAAATAAAAGCACATGAAAGTAAAATTACAAAACTAAAAAGAGATGAAAAAAGTTTAGCAAGTCTTGTTAAAAAGCTCGCAAAACTAGCCCGTGCGAAAGAAAAAGCCAAAAAATTAGCGCTAGCCAAGACAAAAAAATCGCCTAAATCACCTAAAGGTGACAAAGTTGTTGCTGAAAACAAGTTTGAGCCCAGCAGCGCATTATCAGGCAAAGCGTTTGCCAAGCTGAAAGGTAAATTAAGGCTACCAGTAAAAGGCCGTGTGTTAAATCGTTTTGGTCAAAATCGTAAAGATACGGGTATTTCATGGAAAGGCCTATTTATTAAAGCAGCAGAAGGGGCCAATGTTAAAACCGTCGCTAATGGGGTAATTGTGTTTGCCGACTGGATGCGTGGCTTTGGTAATTTAATTATTGTTGACCACGGCGGTGGTTACATGAGCTTGTACGGTAACAATCAAGCCATATTAAAGTCTGAGGGCAACAAGGTTAAAGCTGGCGAAACCATTGCTTCCGTGGGAAATACTGGCGGTAATAAAACCAATGGTTTGTACTATGAACTACGTAAAAAAACCAAACCCTTTGACCCATTGAAGTGGAGCAAGCTTAAGTAATGAATAGTTGAATTTAAGCGGTAATATATAGAAATAAGGACAAAAAAAAGCACGCATAAATGCGTGCTTTTTTATTAAACCAGCTTATTACTCAGTAATACCTGGAATACGCTCGTCGTCAGTTGGTACATAACCACCTGGGCCTGAAGTAACTGCTTCAGCAGTAGCCTCAACAGCATCACCAGCTGCTTCAACAGCACCTGTAGCCATTTCAGTTGCGTCAGAAGCCATTTCAGCCGCTGAGTCAGCTGCATTTTCAGCAGCGCCACAACCAGTTAGTAAAGCACCAACAAAACTTGCTAATAAAATTGAACGTAAGATCGCACTCATATCCACTCCCCTTTTTTAAAATTAATAATTTTTATACTTCTAAAAAATTTAAACCAAACTGCCTAAATTAAGCAGGAATACGTAAAACTTGTCCAGGATAAATCTTATCTGGATGCGTTAACATTGGTTTGTTAGCTTCAAATATCTTTGGATAATCCATTGCATTACCATAATGTGTTTTTGCAATTTTAGATAATGAATCACCACTAACCACTGTATGAAAAACCGGCTCTACAGCTGGCTCAATCACACCCAGTTGATCTTGAACTGCTTCAACACCTGCTACATTACCACAACATAACAAGATTTTCTCTTTAATTTCCTGTGTTTGCGCCATACCTTGAACGATTACAGTACCAGAAGCACCATCAAAGCCAATGTCCAAACCCTCAGCTGTTAAATCCATTTTAGCAACATAACCAGCAATTGCGTTTGCAGCTGCTTCATTTGCAGCATCTACATCAACAGGTGTAGGTGCGGCTTCAGCTGCTTTAGCCTCACCAATACCAAATAATTTTTCACCTGCATTTTTAATAAAAGAAAACATTCCCATTTTACTGCCCCCTAATTAATTGCCAACATTGACATGATTCTCGATACTTAAACCCAAGCACAAAGTGCTTTGTTACGCATCGTTAAACCCAATTTACAACCTTATGTAAATACTTGTCAAGCGAACATGCGTAAATTTACATTTCATACCGATAGACTGTCGGTGGCACCCACACCAAATACTTGCTTACAAACAGCATCCCCTTTTCTATAAGCTTCTAATTCATAAGGATTATTTTCATATCCCTGACGTGAGGCCCACAAGTATTTTATGATAGTCATACCCGTTAAAAATTGCTCAACATGGGTTAGTTCATGCGCGAGCAAAGTTACCCCTTGTCTGGTATTTTCTTGATAAACACCAGCGCGAAAATAGATGCGTCGCCCGATCACGACAGCACACATCCGCTTACGTAGCCAAAATGGCACATATCCTTCAATAATTTGGGCTTTATCTAAGGTGGATTTTTCGAAAAAAGGGTTAAATTGTTGCCGCTCATCATTTGATAGTGAGCGTACTGATTTTGACATGTTTTACGTACCAATAAGGTGTGTAATCACGCGCCTTTGTGCTGGCATATGACGATGCTCATACAAGAATATACCTTGCCATTGACCGAGCGCAGCTTGTCCATCCATGACTGGAATCGATAGATGTGTTTGTGTCAGGGCAGTACGCACATGTGCTGGCATATCATCAGGCCCTTCAATAGTATGGATAAATAATGGGTCACCATCCGGTACTAAACGGTTAAAAAATGACTCTAAATCGACCAAAACATCACTGTCATAATTTTCATTTATTAACAAACTAGCGGAAGTATGTTGAATATATAGCGTTAATAATCCGGTTGTTAAACCACAATCCCTGACCCAGCTTTTAACCTGTGGCGTGATGTCGTAAAACTGGCGGCCCTTAGTATTAACGCTTAGCTGTTCGGTAAATTGTTGCATAGTGATTCATTATTGTTAATTGTAAAGCTTAATAATACCAAGGATTACCTAATCTAATACGTCCATTAATGCCATATGGATACACTCTTGGAAAGCCACTGCGGCAAAATGGATCCGCCATCATTGATTGAAAACGAAGCTCTCTTTTTAGGAGTGTAATTTGGTTATTCTTCTTTTTATCTCGCTCACTGACAACATCTGTTAACTTATTACGCAAGGTATTCATACGGCTTTCATGCAAGTAATCCAACACCTTTATATCGACCCCTTTTTGATTCAGGTCTAACATTTGGCTTGGTGTTAAATCATAAGCGGTATCAGTCTCTTTCAATTGGCCAATAACAGCTTGTGCTGGTAAGCCTTCTTGGCTCATCGCAACCAATGCTTCAAAGCTTAATTGTGAAACTGGGGTAGGTAAAATTTGAGCAAGTTGCTCTTCAGAAAGACGATCAATTTTTTGCACTTTTTGTGGTGCTTTTTCAGCACCAACGGTTGCGCAACCAGCTAAGCTAGTGAACGCAATGATGAGTAATATTTTCTTCATTTTTTGGCCTATTCCTTTAGCCAATCATCGCAATTACATACTCCGCTTATTCGTTTTGTATGCAAATACTGGTGATGGCGCGGTTACAGTGTCATCATAAGGGTGTGTTTCAAATGGGTAACGCTTTTGAATCTTTTTAACGTACTTTTGTGTTTCGCGGTAGGGTGGAATCCCTTTGTACTTATTCACAGCACCCTCTCCTGCATTGTATGCTGCTACAGCCAATGCAACGTCGCCCTGAAAATAGGCTAACAACCACCTTATATAAGCTACTCCACCCCTAATATTTTGGCTAGCGTTATAAGCATTCTTTACATTAAAACGTTTAGCTGTCGCCGGAATTAACTGCATTAAACCCTGCGCTGCTTTATTTGATAAAGCTGAGGTTTTAAAGTTAGATTCAACTGAAATAATAGTGAACACCAATTTCGGGTCAATTTCATATTTAGCTGATACTTTCTCGACCACATCAATTAACCAACGTTTGCTACTAGGTAAATTGTCAATTAAATCATCAATACCAACATGACGATTTTGTGTATTTTCATGTGTTTCAACCACCAGTAATTTTGGGTTCTTGGCAGGTAAAACAACTTGCGCAATACAAGGCGGCTCTACGCGTGATTTTAGCGGAATCGTTTCCAGCATCTTTTGCGATTCAAAATGACCATGCATTGAAGATGACTTAAACAAGCTTGCCGCATACTCTAAGTTTTCAGGCACGCCTTGGCCAAAGGCATACAGCATACCAAGTCGATAGCGCGCCTCTGAACTGCCATAACGCGAAGCCTCGCAATAAAAGTTAGCGGCTTTCCATGTAGCCTCTCTATCAGCATTCACGGCAATGGCATTCACCGCCTGCTGTAATAAGTTACGCACAAGTGGTGGTTCATGTTCAAACGTTTCAACGCTTGAAGTTGCATTTGCATAACTGAGTGTGCTCAATAACATGAGTGCCACCGACCCCACCTGATTAACCAACCACTTTTTCATGCCTACCCTTATTATTATTAATTTCATGCTTTTGAGAATACAAGCTTACCCTGTTTAACGTCAATGACAATCACATCTTTAGCAGCAAAGGTGCCAGCTAAAATATCACGCGCTAATGGATTTTCAATTTCCGACTGAATCGCACGTTTCAACGGCCTTGCCCCATAAACGGGGTCAAACCCTGCACTCGCAATCTCTGCAATGGCTGCATCGGTGATGTCCATATCCATGTCCATCGCTTGCAAACGGTCCTGTAAATATTGCAATTGAATACGCGCAATGTCTTTAATATTCTCTTCAGCCAAGCTATGAAACACCACTGTTTCATCAATACGGTTAATAAACTCAGGTCTAAAGTGTTCTTTCACCTCACCCATTACTGCAAGCTTCACGACTTGATAGTCTTTGTCAGCCATACTTTGAATCATTTGCGACCCTAAATTACTAGTCATAATAATCACCGTATTTTTAAAGTCGACAGTACGCCCTTGGCCATCGGTTAAACGACCATCATCTAAAATTTGTAGCAGCACATTAAATACATCAGGGTGCGCCTTTTCCACTTCATCTAACAAAATCACGCTATATGGTTTACGGCGTACCGCTTCGGTTAGCGTACCACCCTCTTCATAGCCCACATACCCAGGAGGCGCACCAATTAAACGTGAGACCGAATGTTTTTCCATAAATTCACTCATATCAATGCGTACTAAGTGATCTTCTGAATCAAACATAAAGTTTGCTAGTGATTTACATAGCTCTGTTTTACCAACACCAGTGGGGCCTAAAAACAGGAAACTACCGTATGGGCGATTAGGGTCACTTAATCCTGAACGTGAACGGCGAATCGTGTCAGAGACTAAACGCACGGCTTCATCTTGGCCAATCACGCGTTCATGCAATTTATCTTCCATGGTTAATAGTTTTTCACGTTCACCCGTCATCATTTTAGCCACAGGAATCCCCGTTGCGCGGCTCACCACTTCTGCAATTTCATCGGCACCCACTTCAACCCGTAGCATTTTCGGCTTTTCATTGGTGGATGTCGATTCTTTATGTGCTGCTTGTTTTAATTGCGCTTCAAGCTCAGGCAACTGACCATATTGCAACTCTGACACCTTGTTCCAGTTGCCATCTCGTGTTGCAGTTTCCATTTCAAATTTAACTTTTTCAATGGCTTCTTTAATATGCGCTGAACCTTGCACTTGGGCTTTTTCAGCTTTCCAAATATCTTCTAAATCTGCATATTCTTTACTTAAACTTTCAATTTCTTCTTCAATTAACGCAAAGCGCTTCAAGCTGGCTTCATCTTTTTCACGGCGTACCGCTTCCAATTCAATTTTAAGTTGAATTAAACGGCGTTCCATTTTATCGAGCACTTCAGGTTTAGAATCAATCTCCATTTTGATGCGTGAAGCGGCTTCATCAATTAAATCAATCGCTTTATCGGGTAAAAAGCGATCAGTAATATAACGATGGCTCAATTGTGCCGCTGCCACAATCGCAGGGTCAGTAATCTCCACGCCATGGTGCGTTTCATACTTATCTTGCAAGCCACGCAATATCGCAATGGTTGATTCAACCGTTGGCTCATCGACTAATACTTTTTGAAAGCGTCGCTCTAAAGCCGCATCTTTTTCAACATATTTCCGGTACTCATCTAAGGTTGTTGCGCCAACACAATGCAACTCACCGCGCGCTAAAGCCGGTTTAAGCATATTGCCGGCATCCATCGCCCCTTCTGATTTACCCGCACCGACCATGGTATGAATTTCATCAATAAAAACAATGCTTTGGTTTGGGTCTTGCGATAACTCTTTTAGCACTGCTTTTAAGCGCTCTTCAAAGTCACCACGGTATTTTGCAC
>JAWUXH010000062.1:0-18965 GCA_034111445.1 Methylophilaceae bacterium
AGCTGATTTTGGTCTAAAGGCTTTCACTAGCGCTTCGTTTGTTTCGATATACGGTGCGCCAATTAAATCTAAACAGTAGGGCACTGCAGCAAAAATACCATGTACTTTCTGTTTGCCTGTTTCATCTTTCAAGCCTTCTAAAGTTTCAGCAATGGCTTTTGGTTGACCAGGTAAATTGATTATTAAGCATTGCTTGCGAATCACCGCCACTTGGCGCGATAAAATAGCGGTTGGCACAAAGCTTAATGATATTTGGCGCATTTGCTCACCAAACCCCGGCATTTCTTTATCTGCCACAGCAAGCGTTGCTTCAGGCGTAACATCACGCAATGCTGGGCCTGTGCCGCCAGTGGTGAGGATTAAATCACAACCTTCGTTATCCACTAATGTAATGAGCGTTTGCTCAATCGTCGCTTGTTCATCTGCAATTAATTTGCCAACCATTTCTGTTGGTGTCATCACGACTTTTGTTAACCAATCCTGTAGCGCTGGGATGCCTTTATCCTCGTAAATACCACTGCTGGCGCGGTCGCTAATGGAAACTAATCCGATTTTAATGAATTCTTTTGTCATTCGTTTGTCTCAAAGTGGCTTTGGTATAAAAAGTGCTTAATTTAACTGTGTATCAAATATGCAGTAAAGTAGCTATAAAAGCATCATCATATCATTATATAAGGATTTTATTATGGCGTTGAAATCGTACGAGCAAAACAACAATAATACGGCAGTTGCGGTAGCTGACAAATCGAGGCGGAAATTGATAGTGATGTTTTGGACGTTGCTTAGCTTAATCGGTGTCATGTTAGTGCTGCCATCACTTGGTTTTGCTGAGCAATCAGGTGAAAATTTGTATGCGGTGAACTATAAAGAGCAGAACCCTTATCAGCTTAAATCACGCGAGGCTAACCCTGATACTAAAATGTACGTCAGTAACCATAAAACAGAAGATAACATTACAATGTTGGAAAAGGGTTACGACATGATGGGCACGGCTGGCTTTACAGGCGTTGATGTTGCCCCAGAGTTTGCACTAACGCATGGCAAAGCCATTAAAGCCGACACCGTGTTGGTATACACTAAATATAGTTCAGCTAAAGCGAAGGCTTATCGAAAAGCCATTCTAAAAAAGCAGGCTGAGAAAGACGGTGTGGCCTTTGACGAAACCTTAGTTGATGAAGAAACGTTGTATGATTATTATGCAAGCTACTGGGCTAAAGTGCCAATGCCAACATTTGGTGTGCATATTATTAAGTTAACTTCAGTGATGCAAGACCCGGAAACTGACGAAGTGAAAAGAACCGCTGTAAAGGGGTTGAAAATATTAGCGGTTATTAATGACTCAGCTGCTAACAAAGCAGGTGTGTTGAAAAGTGATAGCTTACTTAAAATTGGTGCCGTTGATATGAATGAACCAGAAGATTTATTTAGTGCGGTAAAGCGTTATAAAGGACAAACAGTGCCAGTGGTCGTGCTGCGCGATAAGCAGGAAGTGACAATGCAAGTGGCGCTGGTAAGAAAATAGCAAAGCAATAAATACATTTGAGTTGATATAAAAAAAGCGCATAAGTGATATGCGCTTTTTTTGAATCTGCTAGTTGGCTTTAGAATAAGTGGCCATTGACATACATATGGGTCCAAATGCTGGCAAAGTAACCTAGCGCAATCACAGGTGTCCATTTTAAATGGCCAAAGAAGGTGTAGCTTCCGTGCGCTTGGCCCATGAGTGCAACACCGGCAGCTGAACCAATTGATAATAATGAGCCACCAACACCAGCGGTTAATGTTACTAGCATCCATTGACCAATCGACATATCAGGCATCATGGTTAACACGGCAAACATCACCGGAATATTATCAATAATGGCAGACATGACACCAACTGAAATATTAGCTGCTGTTGCGCCCCATACGCCATACATGGTTTGTGAAAGTAGCGCTAAGTAACCTAAGAATCCTAAACCACCTACCGCTAGAATAACACCATAGAAAAAGAATAGTGTATCCCACTCTGCACGCGCAATTTTACTGAAAATATCATATGGAATTGGCGCAGCGTTATCTTTAGGGTTGTCAGAGAATTTAGTTTTTTCACCCGTTTGTTTTAAGTAGTACGCAAACATTTTTAGCACACCTAAACCCGTCATCATCCCAAGTACGGGCGGCATATGTAAGAAGGTGTGTGCTGAAACCGCTAATGCAATGGTGAATAAAAATAAACCAATAATCACTAATGCACCACGGCGCATTGGTAGTTGAATACTATTGCCTTTTGGTTTTTCATTTGGGATGGCAAAGCTCATGATGGCAGCAGGTACTAACCAATTAACTAGTGACGGAATAAAGAGCGAAAAGAATGTCCAGAATGTAATCGCACCATTCGTCGCTTCAATATTCTTTTGCCAAACCATTAAGGTGGTAATGTCACCAAATGGGCTGAAGGCACCACCAGCATTTGCGGCAATCACTAGGTTAATACAAGCCAGTAGTGAGAACTTTTTATTGCTGCCGCCTACGGCTAATACTACTGCACCCATCAGTAACGCTGTGGTTAAGTTATCTGCAATAGGGGAGATGAAAAATGCTAATAGTCCCGTTACCCAGAATAATGCGCGGTAGCTAAAGCCTTTACGAATCAACCATGTGCGTAGTGCTTCAAACACTTGACGCTCTTCTAACGCGTTAATAAAGGTCATAGCAACTAATAGGAATAGCATCAATTCAGCGTATTCTAATAGATTATGTCTAAAGGCATGTTCAACAAGGTCTGGGATGTTTTGTGTGGTGTAAAACCAAGCAATCAGCGCCCAAATAATACCGGCGGCAAGCACAACTGGTTTGGATTTTTTTAAGTGAATAAACTCTTCACTCATGACTAATAGATAAGAAAATACAAAAATACCAATAGCGGTAAAGCCTACCCAGTGAGATGTTAAATCAAGCCTGCCACCTGTTTCACTGGCAAAACCAATGGTGGGAAGCAGCATGCTTAGGACTAAAAATAACCATTTATTCATTATTCATTGACTCTTAATTTGTTGGGTTTGTATAAAGGAAATTGATGTTTAATAACATCTATTATAGTGAAAATAATCTCACCTTAAACGCTATGATGATGCCGAAATATTACTCAACAATGACTTTTACATTCTCTGATTTTATTCTTACTTTTAACCACTCTGTTATTTTATAAACAGTTTCTTCTGGAATGATGGTGGTTGTTTTAAGATTTAATACCGTCAAGTTTTCAGCCACTTTACCTTGCCCTTTAGACCACTGCATTGCTTCTGAAATATAAATATCGCGCACTTCTGGATATTGCACGCTCACTTCGTTGGCCAGATCAAACCAAATCTTTTTTTGCTTTTCGTTGTCTTCTAAACCACTTTCAAGGACTGCAATTTTCTTATTTTTTTCTTCTAACAAGGCTAAATTTTCTTTGTATAAATCATTCACAATGTTTGATTTTAGCGCAGTTAAATCAATATGTTGCTCTTTAGCTTGGTGCAAAATAAGTGATGCATCGGCTAGGTCATAACGAACCAAGCGTTTTTCTAACTCTTTGATTTTTTCTTGGCCAATTTGTGAGCCAATCACAGTGAGTTCAATGACTTGGTTGGTTGTATCAATTGTATTTGAGGCAATGTATGAGTCGGCAAACACCAGCTCTTGTTTAATGAAGTCTTTGGCTTTTGATGAAAACACTTCTTGTTTAACCAAGTGAACCGCTAAGTAAATACTTGGTAATACGGTTAGTAATACCACTGCTGATAGTGTGCGGCGTACTTGGGTTTCTGTTTTTTCATCAACAAACTTTTTGTGCTTGGGTTGAATTACCCAAATAATCATCACCGCTGAAAAAGCAATAAACACACAGTTAATTGAATATAAGTACATCGCGCCAAAGAAAAACTCCCAATTGCCTTGGGCAAGACCGTAACCAGCCGTACATAGTGGTGGCATTAAGGCGGTTGCAATGGCAACACCAGGGATAATGTTTGATTTTTCACTACGGGTCGCACCAATAATGCCTGCAAGACCACCGAAAAAAGCGATTAATACATCCCATAAAGTTGGGGTTGTACGTGACAGTAATTCAGATTGTGCAAACGAGAGTGGAGACAAGTAAAAGTAAGCAAATGAAACCGCTAAACTGATGCCTGTTGCTAAACCAAGGTTACGAAATGATTTTCTAATGAGTTCAGAGTCGTAAATACCAACCCCGTAGCCAATACCCATAATTGGCCCCATGAGTGGAGAAATCAGCATGGCACCAATGACTACCGCTGTTGAGTTAACATTTAACCCAACTGACGCAATCATGATCGCAAACATCAAAATCCATAAGTTTGTGCCTCTTAATTCAACGCCATCGCGAATACTTTCGTCAATAATGGCGTCATCTGCTTTATCTTCAACTAAGTTGAATAGGTGGGCAAACTGTCTTAGGTAGCTTGTGAAGTTAATTGATGTGGTTTTTTTCAAGGATTAATTCCGTTACTTTTATTGTTTTTGAATTAACAAAACAAAATTGCCATCTTCTTTAGCTTGATTCAGTAAAGTAAATGGGTTGTTGGATACTAACGTTTGAATGTTATCCACTGCACTTTGTTTGTCAGTGGTTACTTTTAATACTTCACCTACTTTTAACGCATCGAGTGATTCTTTAGTGCGGATAACAGGGATAGGGCTTTCTTCACCCAGTACTTCTAAAACGGCGTGATGATTGACTGACATCAACGTCTCCTTAATATTATATTGTTCAAACTACATTAACCGTCCATTATATTGCAATCACACGGGATGCAAAAGTAATGACGGTTTAGGGTTGGATTTTGATTATTCTTGACTGGCTGCGGCAGAGGCTGCAGCATCAAAATCATCAATGGCCGTGCGGATAAGCTTGAATAACTCACGGCTAGATTTTGGAGGTTTATTCTTTTCCTCTTCTTTGGCGGCATTTCTAATTAACGTACGCATCTGTTGGCGATCAGCTAATTGGTATTTTTCAATAAAGGCTGACAATGCGTCTTTTTCATCGCTCAATAAGCGGGTGCGCCAGCGCTCCATATCGTGAAAGCGTGCGTTTTCCTTATTGTTCTTGCCATCCCAGCTGGCTAATTGCTCTTCAATCGGCGCAGGGTCAACATCGCGCATCAATCTGCCCAAATATTGTTTATGCCTTTTGATCGCCCCGTTAGCGGTGATTTTTTTTGAATCCATTAAGGCTTCAAAAAGCGCTTCAGGTAAGTTCAACTTGACTAGCTTGTCTTTACCTAAAGTCAGTAAACGCACACCTAGCGCTTGCTGTTCATCTGCAATTGCTTTGAGCTGCGTTTTACTAATCGGCTCGTCTGCATCCAATTCTGGTGCTGCTTTTGTCCAACGTGGGGCGGCGATATCTTCGTTAATTGTCTTGTTTTTTTCCATGCTACGGTATGATAACATTTTTGACGTTAAAAATTGCGCTTCACGTAATTGAGAGATGAATTTAAGTATGGCAAAAACCGCATTTAGTTACACTTTGGATGAATTGAAATCAATGTCGCAAGACATGCTAAGCATTGCTAAAAAGCAAGGCGCAAGCTCTGCTGAGGTGGATGTGAGCTTAAGCATTGGTCAAAGCGTATCAGTACGCTTGGGTGAAACTGAAAACATTGAATACAATCGTGATAAAGGTTTGTCTGTCACCGTGTATTTTGGCGAGCAAAAAGGCAACGCGAGCACGTCTGATTTAAGCAAAAATGCCATGCAAGATACGGTGCTTGCTGCTTGCAATATTGCTAAGTACACCGCCAAAGACCCATTTTGTGGTTTAGCTGATGCCAGCCTTTTAGCAACAGACATCATCGATTGTGATTTATATCACCCTTGGGATGTCTCTGTTGATGATGCATTAGCACAAGCCAAAGCCTGTGAAGATGCCGCGCGCGCAGTTGATAGCCGCATTAATAATTCAGAAGGGGCGAGTGTTTCAACGGGCTCAGGCATGTTTGCTTACAGCAACAGTAATGGCTTTTCAGGCGGTTACGCCAGTACACGCCATGGGATGAGTGCTGCCATTATTGCAGAAGCGAATGGCGAAATGCAGCGTGATTATTGGTATACCACTGCACGTGATGCGCAAGACTTACTCAGTGCTGAAGTGGTCGGGAAAATGGCTGGTGAACGAGCCGTTCGCCGCTTAAACCCACAAAAAATTAAAACAGCCCAAGTGCCAGTGATATTTGAAGCGCCGCTAGCCAGCGGCTTAATTTCATCATTAATTAGTGCTATTGCGGGCGGTAACTTATACCGTAAATCTTCTTTTCTGTTAGATAGCCTAGGTAAGCAAGTGGCATCACCATTACTCAACATTGTGGAAGATCCATTTGTCTTAAAAGGCTTAGCCAGTAGCCCTTTTGATAACGAAGGCGTGCAAACCAAAAAGCGCACCTTGGTTGAAAATGGTGTGCTGCAAGGTTATTTATTAGGTAGCTACTCTGCTAGAAAATTGGGTATGCAAACCACTGGTAATGCAGGTGGCAGCCATAACCTGATTATTGAATCGGGTGATCAAGACTTAGCAAGTTTACTCAAAACAATGGGCACTGGTCTATTAGTGACTGAGTTACTTGGCCATGGTTTGAACATGGTAACAGGTGATTATTCACGTGGAGCAGCAGGCTTCTGGGTTGAAAATGGCGTGATAGCCTATCCAGTAGAAGGCGTAACCATTGCCAGTAATATGGCCGAGATGCTTAAAGGTATTGAAGCCATTGGTAATGATGTGTTGGTCCAGGGCTCAAGACAGGTTGGGTCTATCTTGGTTGATAAAATGACAGTGGCATCAGAGTAGAGCTTGGTTTAAGTGAATTTACTTTCTTTTTGTATGGTTTCGCTTGAATAAAATGTGAAATGTTAAGTAAACTATTTGGCACTAAGTTGGCGTAATGAATTGAGTGCTGTAGGTTTGCTCTCTTTAATTAGTGACAGTACGTTCTTGTAAAGTTCTTGTTTTCGAAATTTATCAGCAGAAATATTAGTCATTATCGTGCTATTTAAGTTTATCAATGGTGTAGGGTTGTCATTGGACCAAGAAATAAATCGAGGCCTAATCTGATTATTATTGACAGAACCAATATTATTTTTGGAGCTTTTTTTTAGTACAGTAAATTCATTTTTGTTATCCTTTTCCCAGAAAATATGGCTTGCTGTCTGGTTCTTCGACTCAACTATTTCGGCTTTTCCAATATTAGAGGTAATGATGAAAAGGGATAATGTGATGAATAAGTTTTTTGATAACAACAAGATGAAGCTTAACCTTAAAGTATTTACTTAATATTGCCCCATTATTAAATGCATAAGAGCATTTGTAAATCGAATTAATAATATTTTTCAATAAAGTAGCTTTTTAAGTATGCCAATACATGCAAATATCACAATTATGAAGATGATATTCACTTTCAAGCGCGCGATTAAAAGGTAAGCCACTAGCATCAAGATCAGGGCTTCCCAGTTAAGCTTAATATTAGGCGTTTGACTCCAAAGTACATTTGAAGCAAAAAAGACGGCTAAATTTAAGATGACTCCAACCACTGCGGCAGTGATGGCCGTTAACGGCGCTGTAAATTTGAGTTGATTATGCGTTGACTCAATGAGTGGACCGCCGATCAGTACGAAAATGAAGCTTGGTAGAAAGGTGAAAAACGTGACGATGCTTGCCGCAGTCATCGCAGATAAAAGCGTTGCATTTGCAAACACCTGTTGGGTCCACCCGGCGACAAACCCTACATAAGTTACAACCATAATCAGTGGGCCTGGCGTCGTTTCACCTAAAGCTAAGCCATTCATCATTTGGTTAGTATTTAACCATTGAAAATGCTCTACCGCGCCTTGATGGACATAGGGTAATACTGCATAAGCACCCCCAAATGTGAGCAAGGCTGCTTTGGTAAAGAACCAACCCATTTGTGTGAATGCACCTTGCCAACCAAATTTAACGGCAAGGTATGCAAAAGCCGTACACCATAGACCAAAACCAATCGCGAGTACCTTAATGGTGTTGCGCCATGTAAACATCGTATGGGCATGGGTGTTGACGCCATGATCAAACATGACCTTGTTGGATGTTGCTTCTTTTTTTTGCTTATCAAGCGCAAACAAACTGGGTTTTATTTTACTGCCAATAAAGCCTGTGAGTGCTGCAGTGAAAATAATGAAGGGGAATGGTAGCTTTAGGAAATAAATCGCAATGAAAGCGAATATCGCGATTGCCCACATGAGTGGGTTTTTTAATGTGCGAGAACCAATGCGAACTATTGCTGTGAGAATAATTGCAACGACGGCTGGCTTAATGCCTTCAAGCGCGCCAGCAACAGCGGGTACATCGCCATACACCAAGGTAATGTAGGCTAGGGCGGATAGTATGAAAAAAGAGGGTAGCACGAATAAAACACCGGCAATAATACCACCCCAAGTGCGGTGCATTAACCACCCAATGTAAGTGGCGAGTTGTTGCGCTTCAGGGCCTGGTAGGAGCATGCAAAAATTCAATGCATGTAAAAATCGGGGTTCTGAAATCCACTGCTTTTTCTCAACCAAATCTTGATGCATAATCGCAATTTGCCCAGCAGGGCCACCAAAACTGATGAAGCCTAATTTCAGCCAGTACAGCAGGGCTTCTTTTAGGCTTATGTTGTGATTAACTGGTTGTTGAGTGTCTGACACTGACTGGCATGCGATTAGTTAGTGATTTTCCATTATTTAAGAACACTTAATGACTTTTAGTCGAATTAATAATGCTTGAAAGCGCACGGTTTACAGCAAGATATGAACCAATCCACCCAATCACAATCGCGATAGCCAACATACAAAGTAGTAGCGGTAAGTGCATGCCACCTAAGCTTAAGTCACTACTATATAGCGCGGATAAGTCTTTGACGTAATGATTAAAGCGATTAATACAAAATGCAATAATAGCAATACTGATGATGCCGCCAAAAAGGCCATAAAACACACCAGCATATAAAAATGGTGTACGAATAAAGCTATTGGTCGCGCCAATTAAATAAGACACTTCAATTTCATCACGTTGGGTCATAATTTGCATACGGATGGTATTGCCTACAATGACGATCAAGCCAATAGCCAATAACAGTGCAATAAAGTAGATGATTTTTTTAGCAATTAGTAAGATGACCGCTAACCGCTTAGACCAATCAGTATTGAGCGAAACATGGTCAACATGTTGAATGTTCGACAAATCATTTTTAAGCGACTCTAATGCATCAGGTGCATTGGAGTTTCCCTGTACATAAAATGCATCGGGTAGCGGATTTTCAGTTAATAGTGCCGCCGATTCAGCATCGCTTTTTGCTTGCATAGCAGTCCATGCATCTGCTTTTGATACTAAACGGTGAGCTTTAATTTGCGGGTGGTTCGCTAGCTGCTTGTCAACTTCGCCCACTGCGTTTTCATCCGCACCTAGTGTAATGAATACGCTGATTTCATTTTCACTTTGTATGACGTTTGAAAAATGGCTGACATGATCTACCGTTAAGTAAAATAAACCCGGTAAGCACATAGCGACACCAATCGCGATTGCAATCAGTAGCGTTGATTTTACATTAGCACGCATGCGTGAAAGCACTAGTTTAATGGCTTGTATATGTGATTTCAGCCAGATACTCATGCCACACCTCCAGCTGTTGCAGTGGCGGGATTGGCAATGCTGTGCAGAGTGCCTTCATGCAGGTGTAATATTTGATCATTTTTAACTTCCATGCTGCGCGGGTCATGCGTGGCGGCAATTACTGTTACACCAACTTGGTTAAATGAATGAAAAATGCGCATGATGTCTGATGCGTATTCAGCATCTAGGTTTCCTGTTGGTTCATCTGCAATCAAAATAGAAGGGCGACACACAACGGCGCGTGCAATGGCTAAACGTTGCTGCTCACCACCTGATAGGGTAATAGGCATTGATTTTTCACGCTTTAGTAGGCCAACTTTATCGAGTGCAGCACGTACTCTTCTGGCCGCATCTTCGCCATACATGCCATTAATTTGTAATGGCAAAACGACATTTTCAAAACAGTTTCTGTCGTATAGCAGTTTATGGTCTTGAAATACCAGACCAAATCGGCGGCGTAAAATTGGCCGTGCAGTTAATTTAAGCTCACTGATATTTTGGTTCGCAATTAACACTACGCCGCGGGTCGGTTGCTCAATGGCAGCAATTAACTTTAGTAATGTACTTTTACCTGCCCCAGAGTGGCCAGTAACGGAAACAAACTGCCCAGTAGGAATGCGTAAGCTCACATTTTTGAGTACATCATTACTGCCTGGGTAGCGTTTTGTGACTTTGTCAAATTCGATCATGAGATTAGTTAACTCTTTATTTTTTATTTTGAGATGAGCATGTTGAACGGGTTAATCGTCAAACATCGCATCAATAAAATCATTGGCAACAAACGGTTTTAAGTCATCAATACTTTCGCCTATGCCAATGTAGCGAATCGGGATAGGTCTTGCTTCGGCAATCGCTGCAATCACGCCGCCTTTAGCTGTGCCATCTAATTTACTTAATACTAAGCCTGTGACACCAAGCGCATCGTCAAAGGCTTTAACCTGTGCCACTGCATTTTGGCCTGTGTTAGCATCCAATACGATCAGTATTTCATGTGGTGCACCTGGTAGTGCTTTATCCATCACACGCTTTACTTTGGCAATTTCATCCATTAAGTGCATTTGCGTCGGTAAACGCCCAGCGGTATCGGCCAATACAATATCAATATTTTTGGCTTTAGCTGATTCAATAGCATCAAACATCACTGCGGCTGCATCACCACTGGTTTGTGAAACGACATGTACATTATTGCGCTCACCCCAAACTTGGAGTTGTTCTCGTGCGGCAGCTCTAAAAGTATCACCGGCAGCAATTAAGACTGACTTACCTTCAGCTTGGAATTGGTTCGCTAATTTACCAATGCTGGTGGTTTTACCTGCGCCATTCACGCCAGCCATCATAATGATGAAAGGTTTGTTTGTACCTGTATTTAATGGTACTTGTAATGGGGTTAATAGCTCTGATAATTCTTCTTTAAGTGCGATTTTTAATTGCGACGTATCATCTAGTGCTTGGCGTTTAACGCGTTTTCTTAAATTCTCTAATAAGCGCATGGTTGCGCTGACACCCACATCTGATGTGAGCAGAATGGTTTCTAACTCTTCATAAACATCTTCATCAATTTTACCGCCGCCAAAAAGGCCAGCTAATTGGTTGCCAAATTGTTTACGTGTTTTACTTAAGCCTTGCTTTAAACGCTGTGCGAAGCTTAATTTTGGTTTTTCTGTGACGGCTACTACCTCGGCCACTTCAGTTGTTTCAACTGGTTGAGGTGTTGTTATTGCTACTGGCGCTTCAGTTGGTGTTGTTTCAATTGCCGCTTCAACCGTTTCTACTGCCTCAGTGACAATGGGTGCTTCTACTGGTGTTTCAGGCTTTTTCTTTTTTTTGAATATATTAAACATAGTTTGGTAACAAAATTGATTACAACTATTTTAGCGTAAACTCATTCGCTTTAGGAAAGCATGTCGTAAAATGTCGTACTAAAACACGTAATGAATAGAATTTGCGAATAATTAGAACTAATCGCCTTGGCATTTTGTCACAATTGCCACGAAATCCTTAAATCAATTCACATCGAATTGTTAACTTTTAATACGGTTTAAATATTTATTTTTATAAAATGTTAAGAAAAATGATGCTCAAAAAAATACTCGTAAGTTGCTTTTTAATACCTCACTTTTTTGCCACCACAGTTTCAGCTGCCGAGGTGAAAGAATTTAACTTAGATAATGGCTTAAAGCTGATCGTGCAAGAAGACCATCGCTCGCCAGTGGTTGTTTCCCAAGTGTGGTACCGCGCTGGTGCAATGGATGAAGTGAACGGTAAAACGGGTGTGGCGCATGTGCTTGAACACATGATGTTTAAAGGCACCAAAAAAGTACCGGGTGGCCAATTTTCACGCATGATTGCAGCCGCGGGTGGGAAAGAAAACGCCTTTACCAGTGCCGACTTTACTTGCTATTTTCAGCAGTTAGAAAAATCACATTTACCACTCTCGTTTAAGTTAGAAGCTGACCGCATGGCGAACTTAATCATTACTGAAGAAGAATTTAAAAAAGAAATCAAAGTGGTGATGGAAGAGCGCCGCTGGCGAACAGATGACAAACCGCAAGCGATGTTGAATGAAGCACATCAAGCGGCAGCCTATACCGCACACCCATATGGCCGACCAATTGTGGGCTTTATGAATGACCTTGAAAATATGACTTACGAAGATGCGCAAAATTGGTATAACGATTGGTATGCGCCAAATAATGCGATCGTTGTTGTAGTGGGCGATGTGAAAGCCAATGAGGTGTATCAGTTAGCCAAGCAATATTTTGGGCCATTAAAAGAAAAAATACTACCAATACGCAAACCACAAATTGAACCTAAACAATTAGGTGAACGCCGTGTAGTTGTGAAAGCACCAGCTAAATTACCATCACTGCAAATTGGTTTTCATGTGCCAGCCATTAAGAATGCGCAAGCAGATTGGGAACCATACGCATTAGAAGTATTGGCCGGTGTATTAAGTGGCAATGCTGCAGCAAGGTTAAACCAAAACTTGGTGCGTACTTCACAAGTGGCGATTAGTGCTGATGCTGGTTACGGTATTTTGTCGCGCGGGCGTTTAGCGCAATTTGAGTTGTATGCCACACCAAGTAAAGGTAAAACCGTAGCGGATATGGAAGAAGCCTTATTTGAAGAACTTGATAAAATTAAACAGACAGGTGTCACGATAGAGGAGTTAAACCGCGTTAAAGCAGGGGTGATTGCCAGCGAAGTGTATCAGCGTGATTCCATGTTTTATCAGGGTATGCAAATGGGTACAGTAGAAACAGCAGGTTTCTCATGGGAAATATTAGATATTTACCCAACCAAAATTCGTGCCGTTACCTCAGCACAAGTGCAGGCTGTGGCTAAACGATATTTAATCAAAGATAATATGACCGCTGCAACATTAGACCCGCAACCATTAGATCCAAATGCAAAGCCTAAAGGCCAGCCGCATATGCATTAACCACTATTTGTGGTTGGCGTTTAACGAGACAGTTTGCATTAATTTTAGAAGTTAACCGTATTTGAAGGTGAATAAAAAAGTGAATAAATTAGGATTTATATTTTTGGTTTTAAGTCATTTTGTCGTCAGCCATAGTTATGCTGCTGTTGATATTCAACATTGGCAAACGGCAACAGGCACAGACGTTTATTTTGTTGAAAATCACGACTTACCCATTATTGATTTAAGCGTGAATTTTGTGGCGGGTAGTGCTTATGACCAACCTGAAAAGTCTGGTGTTGCAGGGATTACTAAATATTTAATGAAGCTAGGGGCCGCAGGCTTAACGGATGAAGCTATTTCAAACCAGTTTGCTGATGTAGGCGCAGGCATGGGCGGCTCATTTAGTTTAGACCGTGCATCAATGACGTTACGCACCTTAAGTAGTGATCGTGAAAAAAATCAAAGTTTGGCTTTATTTAACAAAGTGATCCATCACCCAGACTTTCCAGAAGCCGTATTAACCCGTGAAAAAGCCCGTATTGTGGCAGGTTTACAAGAAGCGGCCACACAACCAGATAGCATTTCACACGAAGCCTTTATGAAGGCCATGTATGGTGACCATCCTTATGCGATTAGTGGAAGTGGTACGGTTGAGTCGGTGAATAGTATTGGGCGCCAAGACTTGGTGGATTTTTACCAACGGTACTATGGCGCTAAAAATGCAGTGATTGCGATGATTGGTGACATGACGCCAGCAGAAGCGAAAACCATTGCTAACAATATTACTAAAGGCCTACCGCAGTCAGAGAAAGCACCAGCGCTGCCTAATGTGCAGGCAATTACGCAAGCAGTTGAAAAACGATTTGCACATCCTGCTTCACAATCACATATTTTGATGGGCGTGCCAGCCATTAAACGTGATGACCCAGATTTATTTCCACTGTACTTAGGTAACTATATTTTAGGTGGGGGTGGATTTGTGTCACGCTTAACGGCAGAAGTGCGTGAAAAGCGTGGGTTGGTCTATAGCGTGTATAGCTACTTTAACCCGATGGTGCAAAAAGGCCCGTTTACGCTTGGTTTTCAAACCAAAAAATCACAAGCTGAAGAAGCGCTTAAAGTGGTCCATCAAACAGTCAATACATTTTTAAAAGATGGCGTCACAGAGAAAGAGCTTAAAGCGGCAAAAGCGAATATTATTGGCGGCTTTCCCATGCGTATTGATAGCAACAAAAAGTTACTGGCTTACCTAGCCACCATTGGCTTTTATAAATTGCCGCTGACTTACCTAGAAGATTACAACGATAAAGTAGCCAGTGTGACAGCCGCCCAAATTAAAGCAGCATTTAACCGCAAGCTTAATGCTGAACATTTTGTAACGGTGATTGTGGGTGATGCAAAAGCAGCACAATAAGAGCGCCTACCGATAAAAAAAGCCAGTCAATCAGACTGGCTTTTTTAATGCGAGCTATCAGCATTAATTGGCGATAGATAAACCGTTTTTGCGGGATAAATAAACGTTTTCACCGCGTTGCCATTCATTGTCAAACCCATTAGAGCCATTATAAAAGCTACGGTTTGCACCCGTTTTCATTCTCTCATGCAGTTCAGCGATAATCGAATCCACTTTATTAATCCAAGCAGAAGAGTCAGCAAAGACTTCTTTTTCAGCCCCTTCAACATCAATTTTTAAAATATCCACATGGTCTAAATTGAATTTTTCCATAATGCGGTCAATCGTCATAGCATCCACTTCATGTCTAGCTGCTGCTTTAATTTTTTCAGCTGAGTCTGCGTCTTCAGTCATAAAGCCCCATTCACCAAGGCCAGGGTCAACTAAATTAATTTTTTCATTTTTATGCCATACTGCCGCTTGAATAGCGGTAATGTTAGGGTACGAAGCGATATTTTTAGTGAGTAGATCAAAGTTGGATTTTTCAGGCTCTATCGCAATGATTTTTGCATTTGGATATTTATTGGTAAAGTAAATAGCCGTTAAGCCTATGTTCGCACCAGCATCAATAATTGTTTTTGGGTGTTGCTGTGTATTAAACTTATACTCTTCATCCATGAATATCTGCTCATAGGTATAGACGTCTGCACCGGGCAACCGTAAATTAATTGGGTGCGCGCAATCCTTCCTTGTTTTAGTAAACTCGGAGGTTGTATTGCTTAGCTGGCCTTTAATCGCAATGGCTAAACCTTTTACGCCAACAACTTTTAAATATTGCTTAATGCTATTTATCATGCTCGTTTAAACCTTTAACTTAACTATTATAATTGACCTATATGCACATTAATACGGCAGGTTTGTACTATAAGTTTAATAAGACATCATTAATTTTTACACTTTTTTATAAAAGGTCTATTTTTAAAATAATTGAAAGCGATTGTAATGGCAGCAAAAAAACAAAATACAGTGCGTATTAATGCGGGTGAGTGGCGTAGCCGGATACTTAAATTTCCTGATGTTGAAGGACTGCGTCCTACCCCAGACCGCGTGCGCCAAACCGTCTTTAACTGGTTAGGGCAAGATTTAACAGGGCAGCATTGTTTAGATTTATTTGCGGGTACGGGCGTAATGGGCTTTGAGGCATTATCGCGAAATGCACAAACCCTCACAATGCTTGAGTACTCGCGACCAGCATTTAAAGCGCTGGAACAAAATAAAGCCTTACTAAAGGCTGAGCAATGTCAGATTCTCAATCAAGATGCGCTCCTCTTTTTAGAAGCAAATAAGCAGACGTTTGATGTGATTTTTTGTGACCCGCCATATAACAAAGCTTGGTTAGATAAACTACTGCCAATGTTAAGTAACCATTTAACGGCTAATGGTTTGTTATATATCGAAGCAGAATATGCAGTTAAATCAGACAGCCAATGGGAAGTGATTAAGCAAGGCAAAGCCGGCAGTGTTTTTTACCAACTACTTCAATCGCTTGAATAGAGTAGATGAATTTTTACATTTGCCTCCATTTAGATGGATGTAACTCCTATATAATGCGGCCATCAGGTTTATTGCGACGCATGTATAACAAGCAGGCTAACAAAAACCCCAAGCAAACATTAAAATTGAAGGTTAAGGGAAGTTAATGAAACAGTTTTTGAAAGTAGTACTTTTATTATGTACGTTAAGTGCATTGCAAGTAAATGCCAATGTATACAATGTGGATGAAAGCTATGAAGGCACATTCTCAACTGATGCAAATTCAATACTCACACTCACGTTAGATTCACACACAATATTTACTGGTGACACTAGTATCTTTTCAACCTCAGTGAGTTCATCGGTTAACATGGCAACTGTGAACCTTGACCCAATTACTGGCTTACCAAATTGTTCTCTTGCAAGTAATTGTTCATATACGCAAATATTGAAAAATAGCGATACCATTACTGGTACTTATAGCTTCAATAATTTAGCCAATGCTGGGCAACTATCATTTTCAGTCGCTGACTTAACCATTACGGGTGGTACTGGTGCATTTAATGGTGCAACAGGGTCAGGCACACTGGTGACAACGACTAATTTAGATAACAATAATGCAACGCAACGCAACGCGCTGTCTATCAAGTGCAAACAGCGGCATCTGCAGTTTCAGCAGTGCCAGAGCCACAAACCTATGCATTGTTTTTAGCTGGTCTAGGCTTACTAGGTTTTGCTACTAGCAAAGCACGTAAGGCATAAAGTATCGACAGCTTAACTGTCTGATAGACCAAAAGCCCCAGTACGGGGCTTTTTTTCGCCTGTAACTTTAGTGATATTGCATATCGCCTGTTAAAATTGGGGTGTTAATCATTAAGTAGAAGTTATTTATGCAAAATCTAAGAGTCGTCTACCCTGGCACATTTGACCCAGTGACGTTAGGCCATGAAGATTTAGTACGCCGTGCGGCAGAGTTGTTTCCTGAAGTGACTGTTGCCGTTGCTGGTAGCTCAACCAAAAAAACCATGTTTAATTTAGATGAGCGGGTGGCGATGACTAAGCAAGTGTTTAGCAACTTACCTAACGTCAAAGTGATTGGTTTTTCAGGCTTGTTAATGGCATTCGTGCAAGAGCAAAAAGCCCAGATGGTGATCCGTGGTTTACGTGCGGCGAGCGATTTTGAATACGAATTTCAACTAGCCGGTATGAACCGTAAGCTTTACCCAGAATTCGAAACCTTATTTCTAACCCCGTCAGAGCAATTTATGTTTATTTCATCAAGCCTAGTGCGTGAAGTCGCAAGCTTAGGTGGTGAGGTCGATAAATTTGTCTCAGCCTCAGTGCAGGACGCCATTAAGCGTAAGTTGAAATAATATGGCACTATTAATTACCGATGAATGCATCAATTGTGATGTATGCGAGCCTGAATGCCCGAATGAGGCCATTTACCAAGGTGAAGAAATCTATGAGATTGATCACAACCTATGTACAGAATGTGTAGGCCATTTTGACACCCCGCAATGCGTTGAAGTATGCCCGATTGATTGCATACCACTCAACCCAGATGTGGTGGAAACAAAAGAGCAACTCATGGATAAATATTATAAACTAACACTTAAAAAAGATTAATATAAGGCTACTGTTGAGTAGTACTTTTATTCACTAAGGGGATTAAAACCATGCGCATGTTACACACGATGTTAAGAGTTGGTAATTTAGAACGTTCGATTGAATTCTACACAACCGTACTAGGCATGAAAGTGCTGCGCCAAGAAGACTTCCCCGGTGGTGAATTTACCCTAGCCTTTGTCGGTTATGGTGATGAAAGCGACCACACCGTATTAGAACTCACCTATAACTACGGCACTGAAACTTACGACATGGGCAACGCCTACGGTCATGTTGCCATTGAGGTAGAAGATGCCTATGAAGCCTGTGATGCCGTGACCAAAGCCGGTGGTAAAGTCATTCGTGCCGCAGGCCCAATGATGCACGGTACAACGGTTATTGCCTTTGTTGAAGACCCTGACGGCTACAAAGTCGAGTTTATTCAAGCAGGCACTTACTAAGTAAAGCCTCATTAAATGGCTTGGTGTGTTTATTTATTGGAGTGCAAAAATGGTGCCTACTACGCGGGCATCACCAATGACTTAGCTGCACGTTTTTTAGCACACCAAACCGGTAAAGGTGCCAAGTACACCAGAGCCAACCCACCGCTACGTATTTTAGCCAGCAAAGCCTATGAAGACCGCTCAAGCGCCAGCGTGGCAGAAGCGGCCCTTAAAAAATTACCAAGACAAAAAAAACTAAGCTTCTTTAATGAAGAGGTGGCCGCATGATTAGCCAAGCCGAACTTACGCAAGCCGTAGCACTAATTAAAGCCGACAATTGGGATGGTGCGCACAATATTGCCCAGCGTTATAAGGACCCCATCGCCAATTGGTTGCATGCTATTTTGCATAAGATTGAAGGGGATGCGGGGAATAGTCGGTATTGGTATGGGCGGAGTGAAGGGGTTGGGTATGGTGATTATCCAGTGTTGGATGATGAGCTGGATGCGATTGTTAAAGCGCACAGTTAACATTAATGGCATTTTAGACTGTTACTAAATACGCTTTGAATGTCAGAAATGGGGGGAGAAGCGGACGTTCAGAAATCTACCGATGATGCACAAAATAGCAACTAAGGGATGATGTCTACGATATTCTGGGAAGTCCAGTCTGAGGTTCCCCCAATAAAACGGATGGGTTAATTAAAGGGCATTAGCCCGCTCATATTCACTTGGGCTTAAATAACCCAAATATGAATGTCTGCGTTGTCGATTGTAGAACACTTCAATATATTCAAACAAGCTCTGCTTGGCTTGTTCTCTAGTCCGGTAATCTTCATCATCAACCCACTCAGTTTTGAGTGTACCGAAGAAACTTTCTGCTACCGCATTATCA
>JAWUXH010000063.1:0-44202 GCA_034111445.1 Methylophilaceae bacterium
CTTCGCTACAGTTTTGGTCACATTTAGTTGATTCAGGCGTTATCCCTAATCCAAGTACGTTTATTAGCCCTACCCCGCACATCAGTTTTGTTGAAGGTAGAGATAATGTAGCCTTTTTACGGGAGCGTTTTCTTAACCTAAAAACACACCATTTATTCTCAGACATGCAATACGCTGAAGATGCCGAAACCCTGCGAGAATGGATGCCGCTGGTGATGCAAGGCCGTGAAAGCAATGCTCAGGTTGCTGCTACCCGCGTGAGCTATGGCACTGATGTTAATTTTGGTACACTGACCAGGAGTTTAGTGGATGCTTTAAAGCCCAAAGCATCGTTTAACGCAACACTCAATACAGAAGTAACAGCACTTAAAAAACTGAGTAATGGTCGCTGGCAAGTCAGTTTAACAAACCGCGAGACTAACAAAACAACACTAGTTGAAAGTCAATTTGTCTTTTTAGGTGCTGGTGGTGGCGCGCTCAAATTACTACAAAAATCAGGCATTCCGGAAAGCATTGGTTATGGTGGCTTTCCAGTCAGTGGGCAATGGTTGGTTTGTCACAACCCAGCCGTCATCGCACAACACCAATCTAAGGTATACGGCAAAGCCGCTATTGGTGCGCCGCCGATGTCAGTGCCCCATTTAGATACCCGGATTATTAATGGCAAAAAAGCCCTACTGTTTGGGCCGTATGCTGGGTTTACCACTAAATTTTTAAAAACAGGTTCATTCCTAGATTTAGTCAAATCCATTAAACCTAACAACTTAACAGCCATGCTGAGCGTTGGCCGTGACAATATGGATTTAACTAAGTACTTAGTGAACGAATCATTACAAACGCACAAAGCCCGCATGGCAACCTTACGCCAGCTCATGCCAGAAGCCAGAGATGAAGACTGGACGTTAGAGAACGCAGGTAAACGCGTACAAGTCATTAAAGGTTGTAGTGAAAAAGGCGGAAAGTTGGAATTTGGTACTGAAATTGTCAGTGCGCAAGATGGCAGTATCGCTGGCTTACTCGGTGCATCGCCGGGTGCCTCTGTCGCAACAAAAGCAATGGTCGATGTGATTGAACTTTGTTTTAAAGACCAAGTAACAACGCCAGAATGGCAAGCCAAACTAAAAAACATGATCCCAAGCTACGGCGAGTCACTCATTGATGATGCCGACTTATTAAAGTCGGTACGCGCGCATAATTTAAAAACGCTGAAACTTGTGTAATGTCATCAGCCATTAAAAAAGCCAGCATTTACCATGCTGGCTTTTTTAATGAGCAACTTTTGTAATACCCGCTTATTTAGAAGCAATCTCACGTTGCTTACGCACTTCATATAAACACATACCACTAGCAACGCTCACGTTCATACTTTCGACTGAACCAAACATTGGGATTGTCATTAACATATCGCAATTTTCAGCGGTTAATCGACGAATACCATCGCCTTCAGCACCTAATACAATCGCTATTGGTCCATCTAACTTCTGCGTCATGAGGGAAGCTGGAGCGTCCATGGTTGTGCCAATCACAAAGACGCCAGCCTCTTTTAGCTCACGAATGGTACGTGATAAGTTAGTCACCGCTAAAAATGGCACCGTTTCTGCAGCGCCACTCGCTACTTTACGTACCGTTGCGTTTAAACCAACCGCACGGTCTTTTGGTGCAATCACAGCATGCACACCCATCGCATCGGCGACACGTAAACACGCCCCTAGGTTATGTGGGTCTTCAACACCATCTAAAATCAGAAAGAATGGTGGTTCATTCAAGTCATCTGACTCTAAAATATCGTGAATATCTTTATAAGGAATCGGTGTATCAACCACACGAGCAATCACGCCTTGATGACGGCCATTCATGCCAGCCATGCCATCTAAACGGCTACGCTCCACTTGCATTACACGCACATTGGCACTTTCTGCCATTTTCAATAGGTCTTTCATGCGTGGGTCAATCCGATCTTTATCGATCAGCAGCTCTTGTATGCTGGCACCATGTTGGCGCATACGGCTTAATACGGCATGAAAGCCAAATAATATTCTTGCATCACTCATTCGTTTTACCTTAATTTCTTATTCATTTAGATTTTTTCTTACTAGTCTTTTTTTTGCTAGCCTTACCTGCTTTTGATTTACCTGCTGGTGAAGACGTTGTACTTGGTTTGCCTGCACGCTTACGGCGAATCGCGCGGTTAGATTTTGGCCCTGTTGAATTACCCGACTTTGGGCCAGACTTGAGCTTCAAGGTATTCTCACCATCTTCACCCGTTTTTTTACGCGCGGAACGTTTAGGCGGTTTAGTGCCCGCTAATGATTTTAATAGTGAGTCATCATTCAAGCCAATACTACTATCAACCGCATCAGCACTGGCACTGTCGACCATGACGAAATCCATCTTCGTCGTTTCTAAATCAACACGTGCCACTTTAATGGTTAATCTATCCCCTAATCGGAAGCGCTTATTAGTACGCTCACCCACCATTTCATGCCGCGCTTTATCGTGGTGGAAGTAATCATTGCCAAGCTCGGTCACATGCACTAAGCCTTCGACATACACATCATCTAATGCCACAAATAAACCAAAGCCCGTTACACCAGAAACAGTGCCTTCAAACACTTCACCAATTTTATCTTGCATGTAAAAGCATTTTAGCCAGTTAGTCACATCACGTGTAGCTTCATCTGCACGGCGCTCGGTCATTGAGCAATGCACACCTAACTCACTCCAACTACCCGCTTTATATTTGTCGCCATTCACCACCGCTTTTAACGCACGGTGAATCAATAAATCAGGATACCGACGAATCGGTGAGGTAAAGTGTGCGTAAGCATCATAAGCCAAGCCAAAGTGACCAATATTATCTGGGCTATAGACTGCTTGCTGCATAGAGCGTAACAAGACGGTTTGTAGCAGATCAGCATCTGGTCGTTCACGGATCTTGGCTAATAGCTTGCCATAATCTTTTGCATGCGGTTTATCACCGCCGCCAACACCAAAGCCAAACTCACCCATGAATTCACGTAATAGTTCTAATTTTTCAGTCGATGGTCCTTCGTGGATACGGAATAAGGCCGGATGCTCATTGTCATGTAAATAATTCGCCGCACACACATTGGCCGCCAACATACATTCTTCAATAATTTTATGGGCTTCATTACGTGAACTTGGCACGATCTTCTCGATTTTACCGTTTTCGTTAAACTCCATCACTGTATCCGAAGTTTCAAACTCAATGGCGCCACGTTTTTTGCGTTGCACAAGCATTTGCTGATACACCGCATATAAATCATTTAAGTTTGGCACTAACCAAGCATATTCTTTGGCTAGCTCACCCTCTGGATTTTGCAAGATGTCATAAACCTTGTTATAGGTCATCCGTGCTTTTGACTGCATGACAGATGGGTAAAACTTATATTGCTTCACCACACCATTGCCATCAACTTGCATATCGCACACCATGCATAGGCGTTCAACATCTGGGTTTAATGAACATAAACCATTCGATAATGCTTCTGGCAACATTGGAATGACGCGTCGTGGGAAGTAAACCGAGTTACCACGATCGTAAGCTTCTTTATCTAAAGCATCTTTTGGCTTCACATAAAAGCTCACATCAGCAATCGCAACGACTAAACGCCAGCCCTTACCTTGTGGCTCTGCATACACAGCATCATCAAAGTCACGTGCTGTTTCACCATCGATCGTAATCAAGGTCATGTCACGTAAATCAATGCGGTCTTTATAATCACTTGGTTGTACTAATTTAGGAAAGTCTTCAGCTTGTTTTAAAGCCGCTTTTGGAAACTCATGCGGCAAGCTGTGCTTACGTAGCGCAATTTCAATTTCCATCCCGCTATCAGCATAGTCACCTAAAATCTCAACCACTTTACCCATTGGCTGTGCGTGTGCTGATGGTTGTGCCGTTAGCTCAACAATCACCACTTGGCTTTCTTTTGCATCTAGGTCTAAGTTGTAAGGAATCAAGATATCCTTACTAATGCGTTTATCTTCCGCCGCCACAATGGTCACACCATTGCTACGAATCACACGACCCACTAATTTTTCAGTACGACGTTCTAATACTTCAACAATTTTACCTTCTGGCCTGCCACGTCGATCGACCCCGGCCACACGCACAATGGCACGATCACCATGCATCACTTGCGCCATTTCTTTAGGGCCTAAAAATAGATCTTCAGCGCCTTTGGTTTTATCGTCAGGAATTAAAAAGCCAAAACCATCTTGATGACCTTGTACCAAACCTGCAATTAATTCGAGCTTATCTGAAATGCATAGCGCACCTTTACGGTTGCGAATAATCTGCCCTTCACGCTCCATTGCACGTAAACGCCTATCTAAAATTTCTTGTTCTTCTTCAGTAATTTGCAGCAGTGCATAGAGCTCAACAGCATGGACGGGCACGCCTTGCTCTTCCATTGTTTGTAGAATCAACTCGCGGCTTGGTATCGGCGTTTCATAGCGCACGGCTTCTCTTTCTGCTTGAGGGTCGGCAGCGCGTTTAGATGCTGCACCAGCGTTTTTTTTGCGACTTTTTGGTGGTTGATTTGCCATTTAAAACAGTAACCTTATTTGAATTAACCTACATTTTCGCACAGTTTGCTTAGTAGCCGCTTTATTTCATGTTTGAAGCCAAAAAACGGTTCCTTAGCAACGCTGATCTTATGCCTTTTGTGGTGGCAACCATTTCACAATATCCTGTGGCAAATACTGCAACAAAGCACCGCGTGCAACATGCCAATAAGCCGATAGCATCAGTAATAAAGAGCCTATGCAGACGCCAGTAATGGCAAAGCCTGAGCTTACAAAGCCATTGGTTCTTAATAAAGTGCTAAATGAAAACAACACATAGACCAATGCAGAAACCATTAATGCACGACGATCAATCGCCATGGAAACAACCGCCAATCCAATATAAAGTACAAACACAATCATGCCCGCTAGCGTGCTGCTTTCGCCAGCTAGCACCCCTAATTGTGAAAAGATAGGATGCACGATCAGTGGCGCTGCCAACAAATGGAGCCAAAAAGCCACATCGGTTTTGCCTGTTTTTCTTACTCTATCCTGTACATCCCAAAACATTGCTAAACCAAATGTCGTTAAGCCTCCAATGACAAACAGCACATCTGCCCACTGCCTTAATTCAGGTGCTTGATAAGTAAGTGCTGCAATGACGCCAGCAATGAGCGCAGCCACACCAAGCGCAACCGTAATAGGCACGTGAAAGCGCAACCAATGCACCCATGCTGCCATAGCTGCTGCAATACCTGCAACGAGCACCGCTGAGAATGGTGCCTTTGTGATGGACAAATATAGATAACCTGCCACCCAAGCAATGCCAGCCATAAACGTCATTAATAACACAATGCCAGGCAACGCTAATTTTCGCCTACGTACAAAAAACTCTGTTAACCCCCACGAGGTAGCGGCTACGGCAAGGCCAGCTGCAATACCACTCACGCCGCTGGCTAGCCAAGTGACAGAACCTAACAATAAGAAGCAGGCGAACACGACAAAGAAATCATTAAAACCTGAGATTAAACGAAAGTTCTCTTCATCAACTAACGCAGTGGTTGATGTGGTCTGTTGGCCATTGGCCATAAATGTGCGAAAGGTAACAATAGATTCATCGGTGAAAATGCCAGCTTTGGCAGCAGCAGATAAATCATCATCTGTGTACATAGAAAGTATTCCTTTGAATTTAATACGGGCGCCCTAAGATAAGCGTAATGCGCTAATTATACTGGCTTATAGCCGTCAAGATAATCAAAGTCTTCCACCGTTTCGCTTGCGCTACTTTCACTGCGCTCGTACTCAACAATAAAAGCCTCAGCTTCTTCAATATCAGCACTCCCTACTGAAACATTGGCAAAGTCTGATGCGGATACCTCTCCGACACCGCCTTGTAAGTAGTGCCCTGAAACATAAGCTTCAATGTCATTCGCTTTTAACATGCCAGCGACAATATGCGCCTCGATAATATTAGCGGCTCGATAAATGATTTTCATAGTAACAATGTACGTTTTATTCGTTCATTTGTCAGTCGTTTTTTTAGGATTCAATTAATCATTAGATTAAAAATCCCGATTGATCACCAAACAATGGCTATTTAATTGCCAAGCATTTGTTAACGAATTTAATTGGAAACTTGTCTAATAACTTAACGACCAATATCGGCACTAGCAAGCCAAAGGTGACTGATAAGATGATGTTAAGCCATATGCTTACAAACCAAATCTGGCCAAATAGAATACGAATAAATATTTGTGGAAACCAGCTAAGCAAATAAATTTGATAAGCATATTTTCCAAACGTTTCGAAAATAGGTAATGGGTAGGATTTGACCATTAACAAACTAAAAGAAGTACCAAAAATCGCAAACAGAAATAATATTATCGGCGTTTTTTCAGCCAATGATACCAATGGCAAGATCAAGAAAAATGGCAGTGCTTGCCACATACTGACTTTTTCTTTCAATACAAATCCATCACAATATTTACTAACATACACACCAAAAAGAAAGAATATGAAATTGTGAAGCACACCACCAATATTCATAAAAGCTAACACGCCGTCGAGTTGTTGATGTTTAAAAACAAAAAACATCACACAAGCCGCCACTAATAACACCGTATCGTTGACGATAGTTTTGTCTTTTTTTATCAAGCATTTTGCTAAGATAAGCATCACAAACAAAGTAGGTAAAAACCAAAAAAAGACAATTGGATTCTGCCATGGAAAAATCAATGCATTGACATAAGTCGCTAGGTCAAGTGTTTGCGGTCGAAGTGCAAAGCTAGACACCAGTACCTTTAGAGGGTACACAAAGGTACTAATGGCTACATATGGGATGAGTAATCGCGCCGTTTTTTTTTGCAAAAAAGCAGGCCAACCTAACTTGAAGTTAGATCCGCTATGGAAATATAAAAAACCGGATATACAAAAGAACAGCGGCATATGGAATGTATAAATGACAGTATGTAACTGGGTATAGATCTGGTACATCGTATCTGTTGCTGCAATTTCTGGAATACGTTCAGGCAAAACACCGGCCGCATGCCCAATGACGACTAATAAAATACCAAAACCGGTAATAGACTGGATATATTTATTGATCATTGATATAAATTTTTAATAGTATAGATAGTATGTGATTGGCAGTGGTTGAATGATTTTCCGCTTAACTCAAAAATCAATATTGCGCCCTTAACCGATGCGCAAAATTATTTATTTAATAGTACACGAACTCTATATTGAAAAATAAATCTAAAATGTAAAGTCTTCTATATGTCTTTATGTTTAAAACAATCGATTAAATGATCATTTACCATGCCAACGCCTTGCATATAAGCATAACAAGTGGTTGACCCAATAAACTTAAAGCCTTTGGCTTTTAACCCTTTACTCATCGCGTCAGACTCTGGTGATGTTACCGGCACATCTGCCATGGTTTTCCATTGATTAACAATCGGCTTACCTCCGACAAAAGACCAAATAAATTGGTCAAAACTGCCATACTCGTTTTGAACGTCAATACAACATTTTGCGTTATTGACTGTTGCATTCACTTTTAACTTATGGCGCACAATATTCGGGTTTTGTAGCAACGTACTTATTTGAGCTTCTGAGTATTGCGCGATTTTGTACACATCAAAATCATCAAAAGCGGCTTTATAACCAGCCCGCTTATTTAAAATGGTCGACCAACTCAAGCCAGATTGCGCACTTTCTAGCGTTAGCATTTCAAACAACAGTCGATCATCATGTACTGGTACGCCCCACTCGGCATCATGATATTCAATTTCAGATTGGCTTTTGTTTGCCCAATCACAACGGTGCACCATGGTTTCATCTCCAAACGCCATTACACAAACTTTGCCAGTCGCTTGGTATAGCTTTCATGCAGTTCTGGCGTTAATGACTCAATCGCTAATGCTTTATGCAACAACGCAATTGGTGATTCAGCCAACACGCTCACATCAAGTTTTTGTAACACCAGTGCTGTGCGCACACTAATGCCCTGCGGATCACGCTTAACGATTGTTATCGGATCATCCGCTTTGACATAACCTTCAGTTAACACACGCAAATAAAACCCGCTAAAACCGCTTTGCAAAAAGGCTTTCACAATATTGATGTCGCCTATTTTATGGGCAAGCTTAAAACAAGGGATACGCGGTTTAGTCACTTGTACTATCGCCTCACCCATTTGTAATACATCACCAATATGTACCGACTCTTCGTCTATTTCAGTGACTGTGAAGTTTTCACCAAAAGCACCGTTTTGAAGGTTACCTAATGCAAATGCTTGTTGCCAATGCGCATAATGCTTAAATGGATAACAGTAAGCGGCTTGGTCAGGTCCACCATGCACTTTTTTGTCAGCCTGATCATCACCATCTAAGGTTAACGACCCTAACCAAACGCGTTCACTCACTGGCTTTTTATCAATGCCAGTCAACACGTCTTTACCGTTAATTTGTACTAATATTGGTTGTGCAACATTGACTGAAACTATACGCATTTCGACTCCTACTTATATTGATCGAATCATTCAATCAATCACGCACAAAAAGGATGCTGATTAAGAATGATTCTACGCCAATTTTAAATGCGCTTTACGTCCGGCGAATGAAAAAAATTAAACTAATCGCTTAATGTGTATGCGTGTGCCCTGTACCAGCATTGCTAATATCTTTGATTAAATTTAACGTACTCAATAATAATAGAATGGATATCACAATAGAAAGAATCGGATCGATTGGCAACCAGCCCGTGAAGAAGATAACCGCGCCCGCAATAAGCGCAGCAATAGAGCCTAAAATATCCCCCATCACATGTAATAATGCAGCGCGATGATTAAGGTTGTCGTGGCTACCGTGATCATACCCATGCGCGTGTAATTGCTTAGCAACAACAAGGTTAACAACCAAACCGATGAATGCAACAACCATCACAACCCCACTTGCACCAGCAATCACTTGTGGATGATTGAAACGTTCAACGGCCTCATAAGCAATCCAGCCAATCACGACCAACATCACTACTGCATTCACCACTGAGGCTGCCACTTCAACTTTTGTATTGCCATGATGGTGTGCAGAACGTCTAGCTAAAAACGATGCAACCATTGCAACGCCCAACGCAAACACATCCGAAAACATATGCCAAGCATCTCCCACTAACGCCAGTGACTTTGCCCATATACCGGTATAAAACTCTATAATCGCAAAAATGAGTACTAATATAAATGGAATAATAAATGCATTTTTTTTAGGTTGATTTTCAACATCGTCATGTCGACGATCATGCCCACTCATCGTTTCTGCTTAGTATTAAAATATTTCATATCAGTCATGCTAACGCAATGCACAAAAAAAAACCATTTTTGTCGCAACCGTTCGGTAAATATACAATTGGCACTATAATCAAAATACTCAATTTAAATAACACTAGGGTCTTAAATGCGTTTAATTGGTAATATTTTATGGTTTATCTTAGGTGGTGCGCTCATGGGCTTGGGCTGGTGGCTGGTTGGTCTACTCGCCTACCTATCTATCATTGGCATCCCTTGGGGTAAGGCTTGTTTCGTTATTGGCCAATTCACTTTTTGGCCTTTTGGTAAAGATGCGGTAGACCGTAAAATTGTGAATCAAAAAGCAGACATTGGTACTGGTATTTTTGGCTCAATAGGCAATATATTTTGGTTTATTATCGCAGGTATTTGGCTAGCCATCGGCCACTTAGTATCAGCTCTCGCTTGCTTTGTCACAATCATTGGCATTCCATTTGGTATTCAACATATTAAGTTAGCGGTCATTGCACTTGCCCCCATCGGCAAGACAATAGTGTCCGTTAGATAAGCACCATTTTCGACATAGGTATATTAAATGATTAGCCAATAAAAAAGCCTAGCAAGTCGCTAGGCTTTTTTATTGTTAAGTACCAATCAGATTAATACTTATAAAAATGCTTCTTACGCTTTTTCTTCTCTTCGATATATTTTTCTCTTAGGGCTTTCTTATCGTCTTCCCTTTTGGCTTGTTTTTTTGCATGGCGTTCTTTCTTAATCACCTTAATGTCTGAAGCATCAATAAAACCATCCTGATTAATATCTTTACGCTTAAAACGTGCTTCAATACGCGCCATATGGGCGGCCTTGAACTCTTCAAAACTGACTTTTCCATCGCCATTTGCATCAGCTTTCATTTCACGCTGCTGACCATCATGCTTGTCTGCATAAGCGCTTGATGCCGTAAAGGCTAAGCTTAGCGATACTACTGCTATTAATAATGCTTGTTTCATGTTTTATCCTTAATCAATTAAGTAATCATATACCGCAATTTACTATTACACAAAATTAACGCCACACATACTGCATAGGTTGACCTACCTCACCCCTTAACGCTCATGATGCCTCGTACCAACCTTTACTGCGGTTTACAATCCCCACAATAGAGAGCATCACCGGTACTTCAACCAACACACCAACCACAGTCGCTAATGCTGCGCCTGAATTAAAGCCAAACAATGCAATGGCTGTTGCAACAGCCAATTCAAAAAAGTTTGATGCACCAATTAATGCTGAAGGGCCTGCGACACAATGCGCCACTTTAAACTTTTTATTCAACCAATAAGCAAATAATGAATTGAAATACACCTGAATTAAAATAGGCACAGCAAGTAATGCAATAATGATTGGTTGATCAAGAATTTGCTGACCTTGGAATGCAAACAACAAGACTAATGTTGTTAACAATGCCCCTAATGAAAAAGGTTGCAATACTTTAAGTGCACTATCCACCTTTGATTCACCGCCTTGCTTTACCAATACTTTCCTTAAGACTTGGCTAATAATCACTGGTGCAATAATAAATAGCGCCACAGAAATTAGGAGCGTCTCCCAAGGCACGGTAATGCTAGATATGCCCAATAACAAAGCGACAATCGGCGCAAAAGCGAATAGCATAATGGCATCATTAATCGCCACTTGCGACAATGTAAACTTAGCATCGCCATCACATAAATTACTCCATACAAACACCATGGCGGTACAAGGTGCAGCAGCCAGCAAAATTAAACCTGCCACATAACTGTCAATTTGATCAACTGGCAACATATCTGCAAACAAATGGCGAATAAAAATCCAAGCCAATAAAGCCATTGAAAATGGCTTGACTAACCAGTTAATAAACAAGGTTACGCCAATGCCTTTGGCATGTTGAAACACTTCCCCCATGGCAGCAAAATCAATCTTCACCAACATTGGGATAATCATTAACCAGATCAAAATCGCAACAGGTAAATTAACCTCTGCCACTTTAATCCCCGCAATGGTTTGAAATACACCAGGGAAGAACTTCCCTAACGTTATACCAACCACAATACAACCCAACACCCACCAAGTAAGATTACGCTCAAAACTACTGATTTTTGGTGCTGCCTCAGTTAATGCATTTGCCATCATATTCCTTAAACAATTAATCATATTTGATATGCCAAACATTTTAGCACTGTCAATTCAACATTTCCATAAATATAGAAATATTCACAAAAAGTTCTTTTAACATTCTTAATTGGTAATAGTAGGCTAAAATCTTACCAATCCTTAAAATGCAAAGCTACGTGAATTGAACACCCCTATTGAAATCTTACAAGAAGTCTTTGGCTACAACCAATTTCGTGACCAACAAGAAGCCATCGTCAATCATGTTATTGCAGGTAACGATGCTTTAGTCTTAATGCCAACAGGCGGCGGTAAGTCGCTGTGTTACCAAATTCCGGCATTGGCACGAGAAGGCCTTGCGATTATCGTGTCGCCGCTCATTGCGCTGATGCAAGACCAAGTAGATGCTTTGCAACAATTAGGGGTCGATGCGGCTTATTTAAACTCAACCTTAAATGCAGAAGATAACGCTCGCATAACCAGCCACGCATTGTCAGGTGAGTTAAAAGTGCTATATGTGGCACCCGAAAGACTGACAGTCAGTAGTTTTTTAGGCTTACTGGATGAAGTCCACCATCATATTGGTTTAGCGCTATTCGCCATTGATGAAGCGCATTGCGTCTCACAATGGGGTCATGATTTCCGACCAGAGTATCGTCAATTGTCAATTTTGCATGACCGCTACCCCGGCGTACCACGCATTGCCTTAACAGCAACAGCCGATGCACCAACCCGCGCTGAAATTGTCTCGCAACTCACGTTAGAGGATGCCGCGCATTTCGTTTCAAGCTTTGACCGCCCAAACATTCGCTACCACATCACGATTAAAAACAATGCGCGCCAACAGCTCCTTAACTTTTTAGAACGTGAACACCCAGATGATGCAGGCATTGTTTATTGCCTATCGCGTAAAAAGGTGGAAGCCACTGCCGACTTTTTAGCACAAAAAGGTTGGAAGGCACTCCCCTACCATGCTGGCCTAGCCGCCACTACGCGTGAAAAAAATCAACGCAAATTCCTACGTGAAGAAGGCGTGATTATGGTCGCAACAGTTGCATTTGGCATGGGGATTGATAAACCTAATGTCCGCTTTGTTGCCCATTTAGATTTACCCAAAAGCATGGAAGGTTATTACCAAGAAACAGGCCGTGCTGGCCGTGATGGTATGCCTGCCAACGCATGGATGACTTATGGCATGGGCGATGTCACTTCAATGCGCCAAATGCTTGAAAATGGCGACGCGCCCATGGAGCGCAAACGCGTAGAGAAAATCAAACTCAACGCCCTACTCGGCTTTTGTGAATCAACCGATTGCCGCCACCAAACGATATTGCGCTACTTTGGTGAGCAACACCCTGGCGATTGTGGCGAATGTGATAACTGCCTAAGCCCCGTTGATACTTGGGATGGCACCCAAGCGGCTAAAATGGCGCTATCATGCATTTACCGCACAGGGCAACGCTTTGGTGCTGGCCATTTAATTGACGTATTACTTGGCAAAGGCACACCGCAAGTTGAACGCTTTCAACACAATACAGTGAGTACTTTTGGTATTGGTAAAGAACTGACACAAGCCCAATGGAATGGTGTTTATCGTCAACTCACCGCAGCTGGTTACATTGAAATTGATGTTGAAGGTTACGGCGCATTACGCCTTGGTGAAAGCGCAAGACCAATCCTCAAAGGGGAACAGGAAGTATGGCTGCGTCGCGATGCAGAGCCTGAAAAGCGCGCCAGCAAAGCTGAAAAAACATCTCGCTCAAAAGAGGCTTATGAAGAAGTGCATGATGACCCATTATGGTTATTACTCAAAGCGAAACGCATGGAACTTGCCAAAGAACAAGGTGTGCCACCGTATGTGATCTTCCATGACAGCACGCTACTAGAAATGCACACGCAACGCCCTGCTTCCATTGATGATATGGCGAATATTACAGGGGTTGGTCAAGCAAAATTAGAAAAATATGGGGATGAATTTTTAGAAGTGCTAGAAGAATATGAAAACTAGTTAGCATTTATCTGCCGAGAGCAATTAGATAAAAGCAAATCACCATACTCAATTATAATATGCAGTATTGAATTTAAGTGAGTTTACATGCTGAGTTACCGTCACGCCTTCCATGCAGGCAACCATGCCGATGTGCTGAAACATTTTGTGTTTAGCCAAGTATTAAATTACTACAACCAAAAAGATAAACCGTATTGGGTAATCGATACCCATGCAGGCGCTGGCATGTACGGTTTGCACGAAGATTTTGCGCAAAAAAATGGTGAATTTGAAGATGGTATTGAGCGCTTATTAGCCGCTGAAGACTTGCCACCTGAACTAGCCGAATTTTGCAAAGTGATTAATTCATTCAACCTTGATGGCAAACTTTCTTTTTACCCTGGCTCACCAAGTGTTGCGGAATACTTTAGCCGTGCAGATGATAAATTACGTTTATTTGAATTGCACCCGCAAGACTTTGACTTATTGTCAGACAACTTTAAACGCAATAAACGCCAAGCCAAAATTCAACAATTAGATGGCTTTATTGGCCTAAAAAGTTGCTTACCACCAGCCACTAAACGCGCCATTACGTTAATAGACCCGCCGTATGAAATGAAAGAAGATTACGACCGAGTCGTCAAGAGTATTAAAGACAGTGTTAAACGCTTTTCAACAGGTACTTATTGCGTGTGGTATCCATTACTCCAGCGTGAAGAACCACAAGCCATGCTTGAGGCTTTGTTAGCGCTCAATGTTGGTAACTGGTTAAATGTCACCTTAAGTGTAGAAGAGCCTGATGAAAATGGCTTTGGGATGTTTGGCAGTGGTATGTTTATCGTGAACCCACCGTGGACACTACCGAAAACATTAGAAGCTTGCATGCCGATGCTAACGGATACGCTAGCATTAGATGATAGCGCTGAGTACACATTGGATTTTAATATTAGTTAAATAAACTACAAAAAATATAGCATTAAAAAAGGCGCTCAAGTGAGCGCCTTTTTTATTTTCTACTTTTTCAACCTAAAAGTTAAAAACTACATAGCACCTTCAACAATCGGAATCACTTTCTTACCGCTGCTTAATGTATCTAAAGCCGCTTTGTATTCCGTCATTTGGTTAAAGTTTAGGTATTTATAAATATTATCAACATCAGCCAACTTGTCGCCAACAGTCTCTAAATACTCTTTATGTGTTGGCATTTTACCCAATTTAGCACAAACCGCTGCTAACTCAGCAGACCCTAAATACACACGCGCATCTTTACCCATACGGTTATCGAAGTTACGTGTTGATGTTGAGAATACCGTTGCTTCATTTCCTACGCGCGCTTGATTACCCATACAGAGTGAACAACCTGGAATTTCTGTCCGCGCGCCTGCTACGCCAAAGGTGTAATACACGCCTTCTGCTTTAAGTTGCGCTTCATCCATACGGGTTGGCGGTGCAATCCATAAACGGGTTGGCACATTGCCCATGCCATCTAGCACTTTTGCCGCTGCACGGTAATGACCAATATTGGTCATACAACTTCCAATAAATACTTCATCAATCTTGTCGCCAGCAACCGCTGTTAATGTTTTCACATCATCAGGGTCATTCGGGCAAGCCACTAATGGCTCTGTAATGGTTGCTAAATCAATTTCAATCACGTGAGCGTATTCTGCATCGTCATCGGCAGTCATTAAGCTTGGTTTTGCTAACCACTCTTGCATGCTTTCAATACGGCGTTGTAATGTGCGGGCATCTTCATAGCCGCTTTCGATCATGTTTTGTAATAGCACGATGTTTGAGTTTAAAAATTCTTTAACGGATTCTTCACCCAATTGAACCGTACAACCATTGGCTGAACGCTCAGCAGATGCATCTGACAACTCAAACGCTTGCTCTACTTTTAAATCTGGTAGACCTTGAATTTCTAATACACGGCCGTTAAATACATTTTTCTTACCTTGTTTCGCAACCGTCAATGTCCCTTCTTGAATCGCAGCATAAGGAATGGCATTCACTAAGTCACGCAATGTAATGCCCGGCTGCATTTCACCTTTAAAGCGCACAAGCACAGACTCAGGCATATCTAAAGGCATCGCGCCTGTTGCAGCAGCAAAGGCTACTAAGCCAGAACCCGCTGGGAATGAAATACCAATTGGGAAGCGCGTATGTGAATCACCACCTGTACCAACCGTATCAGGCAGAATCATACGGTTTAACCATGAGTGAATCACACCGTCACCCGGGCGTAATGTTACACCGCCACGGCTAGAGATAAACTCTGGCAATGTGTGCTGCAAACTAATATCAACTGGTTTTGGGTAAGCCGCTGTATGGCAGAAACTTTGCATCACTAAATCACTGCTAAAGCCTAAACAAGCTAACTCTTTTAGCTCATCACGCGTCATACCGCCAGTGGTGTCTTGTGACCCAACTGTTGTGGCTTTTGGCTCACAGTAAGTACCTGCGCGAACGCCTTGACCTTCAGGCAAACCACAAGCACGGCCAACCATTTTTTGCGCTAGCGTATAGCCTTTATCTGATTTGCGTTCTGGTGCTGCGTTAATAAATACGTCTGTTGCAGGCAAGCCTAATGCTTTACGTGCATTTGCGGTTAAACCACGACCAATAATCAATGGGATACGTCCACCAGCACGCACTTCATCTGGCAATGTCACCGGGTTCATTTCAAACTCAGAAATCACGTCACCTTTAGCATTGAGCACTTTACCTTCGTAAGGTTGAATGGTGATTTCGTCACCCGTATTCATTTGATCAACATTACATTGAATTGGAAACGCGCCTGAATCTTCAGCCGTATTAAAGAAAATTGGTGCGATATTATTACCAATCACCACACCACCCGTGCGTTTGTTTGGGATATTAGGGATATCTTGCCCCATCCACCATTGCACTGAATTAATTGCAGACTTACGTGAAGAACCAGTACCCACAACATCACCAACGTATGCCACTGGGAAACCGCGTTCTTTTAATTTAGTAATCGTGTCTAAGCCATCAGGAATGCGGCTCACTAACATTGCATTACCGTGTAATGGAATGTCAGGGCGGCTCCAAGCGTCTTGCGCTGGGCTTAAATCATCGGTATTGGTTTCACCGTCTACTTTAAAGACAGATACTTTCAACGCGGCTGGCATCGCTGGTTTATTGGTAAACCATTCTGCATTGGCCCATGATTCGATGAGCGTTTTCGCGTGTTTGTTACCCGCTTTCATTTTCGCTTCTACATCATAAAACGCGTCATACATGAGGATTGTTTTTGATAGTGCTTTCACCACTGCTTCCGCTAATGGTGTATCTAGCAATTCAACCAAAGCTAACACACTATAACCACCTAACATGGTGCCTAATAGCTCAACTGCTTTCTCTGGTGAGACTAATGGTGATGTTGCTTCGCCTTTAGCAATCGCTGAAAGAAAAGCAGCCTTTACATAAGCGGCTTGGTCAACCCCTGCTGGAATGCGGTCTGCCAGTAATGATTGCAATAACGCTTCTTCACCAGCTGGTGGATTTTTGAGTAACTCAACCAACTCAGCAACTTGCTCTGCTGTGAGCGGGAGTGGTGGTAGGTTTTCTGCTGTACGTTCTGCAACGTGTGCTTGATAAGCTTTTAACATATTTTGCTCGGTTCTTTTGATAATGTGTTTAAGTAGTAATACTTAACATTATAAACCAGCCGCGCGGCTTAAAAAAACCAGATGACTATTTTTTACAGGTGAAATACCAAAAATTTAACGAAGGAACGTTAAATGGTATGTGTTTAAGTCGGGCTAATGCTTACTGCTTAACGTCTACGAGCTCTTCAATAAAAGCAGTAGTGCCACAACTATTAGGTTGCGCATTGGCTTCCAAACGATCAAGCAATGATTTTTTGTAACCTTTACCATGCTTAAGCTCTAAAAAAGCGCGCACTTCAAACACATCCACAAATCCGTTTTTATCGGTATCCATTGCAATAATATTCTCTTCAACCGTCGGGCCAATGTATTTACCGCTTTTATCGGTCAACGCATCAACCATGGTTGCTTGCACTGAAGCAGCCATGAGTAAGCCGCTTACTAACATTAAGCTTTTAAAGGTAACGCAACGCATCTGTTTAACTTTCATTTTCAACGCTCCCCAATTAATGCATTAAAGACAATACTACTAACTATGATCTATATTAATATAAAAAGCGCCAAAGTCACGGTGACTTATGGCACAGAGTGAATTTCAATGCCGCGTTTTTTGGCAATTTCTTCGCGCCAGTGTTTGGGGCCAGTGGTATGCACTGATTCACCTTTGCTATCAACCGCTACCGTGACAGGCATATCCTCAACCGTAAATTCGTAAATCGCTTCCATGCCAAGGTCTTCAAACGCAATGACTTCTGCCTTTTTAATCGCCTTACTCACCAAGTACGCAGCGCCGCCAACAGCAGTTAGGTAGACTGATTCATACTTAGCAATGTCTTTAATCGTTTCTTCGCCACGTTCCGCTTTTCCAACCATACCAAGCAAGTTGGTTTTACTAAGCATTAAATCAGTAAAACTATCCATCCGCGTCGCAGTGGTTGGGCCTGCTGGGCCAACGGCTTCATCTCGCACGGCATCAACAGGGCCAACGTAATAAATAAAGCGGTTAGTAAAATCAACTGGCAATTTTTCACCATTGGCCAGCATCGTGGCAATGCGTTTATGTGCTGCATCGCGGCCAGTTAACAACTTACCTGACAATAATAACGTCTGGCCTGGTTGCCATGCTTTGACATCCGCTTGACCAATATTATCTAAATCGACTCGCAACGCATTATCATCTGGCTGCCATTCTACTTTAGGCCAGTCATCTAAATTCGGCGGTGTTAATTCAGCCACACCTGTGCCATCCAAATGAAAATGGACGTGTCTGGTTGCAGCGCAATTAGGAATAATCGCGACAGGTAAACTAGCGGCATGTGTTGGATATTCCATTATCTTCACATCCAACACCGTTGCTAAACCGCCAAGGCCTTGTGCGCCAATGCCAAGTTGATTCACTTTTTCAAAAATCTCTAAACGTAATTCCTCAGCTTTAGTACTTGCGCCCTTTTCTTTTAGGTCGTGTATATCAATCGGCGCCATTAAGGATTCTTTGGCTAGCAATACTGCTTTTTCAGCACTACCACCAATACCAATGCCCAACATACCGGGTGGGCACCAGCCAGCGCCCATTTTTGGCACTACCTCTAATATCCAGTCCACAATACTGTCATTAGGGTTAAGCATCGCCAATTGGGCTTTATTTTCTGAGCCACCACCTTTGGCTGCAATACTCACTTCAACCGTATCACCCGCGACCAATGAAACATGCACAACTGCAGGGGTATTATCTTTTGTATTTTGGCGCTTGCCCGCTGGGTCTTGCACGATAGACGCGCGTAATTTATTGTCTGGTAGTAAGTAGGCTTGGCGCACACCTTCATTCACCATTTCTTCAACTGTTAGCGCAGCATCCCACTGCACTTGCATGCCAATTTTCACAAAGGCCACCACAATGCCAGTATCTTGGCACAGCGGGCGTTTACCTTCAGCGCACATGCGTGAGTTAGTTAAAATCTGCGCAATAGCATCTTTAGCAGGGGCTGATTCTTCGGCCTCATAGGCGCGGCCTAGCGCCTGAATATAATCAACAGGGTGATAATAGGAAATATATTGCAAAGCATCTGCGACGCTTTGAATAAAGTCTGCTTGTTTAATAGGCTTCATTTTGCTCTTATTTTGGTGAGTACTGATTCTACTGTCGCATGTTCATGGATTTTGCTAGGGTCTGCAACTAGCCCCCAAAACACATTATCAGGCAAGTCTAACATTTCATCAAATACTGTTAATTCCTCACCCGTTAATGCTTGAAAATGCTCATCAATAAACGTTTGCAATACAATATCAAGCTCTAACATGCCGCGCCGACAGCGCCATGCGAGGCGGCGTTGCTCTATTGTCGGTTCAGTTGTTGGGTGCATGTGATGAACTGGACTCACTGTCTAAACGTAATGCCAAATATTTTTTTGGTTTTATTGTCTGCTGGTGCTTTTTTAGCCCCCTCAATCTTAAGGTCTTTAATTTTCGCAATGGCTGCATTAGGGTTAAGCTTTTTCGGGCAGACATCCACACAATTCATAATGTTATGACAACGATACAAACGGTATGGATCTTCTAAATTATCTAAACGCTCATCCAATGCTTGGTCACGCGAATCAGCCATAAATCGGTAGGAAGCCATTAACCCCGCAGGGCCAACAAATTTATCAGGATTCCACCAAAAGCTTGGGCAAGAAGTCGTACATGCCCCACACATAATACATTCATATAGGCCATCTAATTTTGCACGGTCTTCAGGGCTTTGCAAACGCTCTATTTCTGGCAATGGGTCATCATTTTTCAGATAAGGTTCGACTGAATCATAATGGTCAAAAAACTGCGTCATATCAACGACTAAATCACGAATCACAGGCAAACCGGGCATTGGTCTTAGCACGACAGGTTCTTCTAACTCTGCTAACTTTGTCGTACAGGCCAAGCCATTTTTACCATTAATATTCATCGAGTCACTGCCACACACACCTTCACGGCATGACTTTCTTAGGCTCAATGAATCATCTTCCGACTTAATCCGCACTAAAGCATCTAACAACATCTGGTCGCTATCTTCTAGCGCAATGTCGTAATCTTGCATATATGGTTTTTGATCAACATCAGGGTTGAAGCGGTAAATTGAAAATTTCATTGGCTAGTAAACCCTTTTCTTCAACTCGAACGGCTCAACAGTCAGCGGCTTCATGCGCACTGGTTTATAAAGCAATTGTTGGTCTTGCTTATAATAAAGTGAATGGCCTAACCAATTTTCATCATCACGCTCACCAAAATCTTCCCGCGCATGCGCACCGCGACTTTCTTTTCGGTTATGTGCCGCATGCATGGTTGCCATCGCGACTTCCATTAAGTTATCAAGTTCAAGTGCTTCTACACGCGCTGTGTTAAAGACTTTACTTTTATCTTTAATACCAAGCTTTTGGGTGCGCTCAGCAATGGCTTTGATTTTAGTCACACCATCTTCCAATAAATCAGGAAACCTAAATACGCCGCAATCACTTTGCATGGTTTGGCGCATTGCAGCCCCCACATCAGTCACAGTTTCAGTTGAGTCAGCACTCTCTAAACGCGCAATACGCGCCAATGTCATCTCCGCAGCATTATCTGGCAGTGGCTTATGGTCGTTACTTTCAGCGACTTCAGCCACCATTTTGTCACCCGCTGCTTTACCGAACACGACTAAATCTAATAGTGAGTTTGAGCCCAAACGATTTGCACCGTGTACTGAGACACACGCACACTCACCCACTGCAAAAAGTCCATTGACAGGTTTTTCTGTTTCGCCGTCGTAAACCACTACTTGACCATCTAAATTAGTTGGAATACCACCCATCATATAGTGTGCAGTTGGCACCACTGGAATTGGCTCTTCAACGGGGTCGATACTACAAAATGTTTTGGCGATTTCCCTAATACCGGGTAATCGCTGATTAATCACATCTTCACCTAAGTGATCTAATTTCAAGTAAACCGCATCTTTATTTTTACCAACTCCGCGACCCTCTTTAATTTCAGTCGCACAGGCGCGTGAAATCACATCGCGGCTTGCAAGGTCTTTAGCTGTTGGTGCGTAGCGTTCCATAAAGCGCTCACCTTCACTATTCACCAAGTAACCGCCTTCACCACGTACGCCCTCTGTGACTAAAACCCCTGCATTTAATACGCCTGTTGGGTGAAACTGCCAAAATTCCATGTCTTGCAACGGTAATCCAGCACGTGCAGCCATCCCCAAACCGTCTCCTGTATTAATAAAGGCATTGGTGCTGGCTTTAAAAATACGGCCCGCGCCACCTGTCGCTAGCATGGTTGTTTTGGCTTGCAGGATATGCACATCGCCGGTTTCAATCTCAAGTGCAACCACACCTAATACATCACCCGCTGCATTACGAATCAGGTCTAATGCAAACCACTCAATTAAAAACTGTGTTTTTGCGCGTAAATTACGTTGGTAAAGCGTATGTAGCATGGCGTGGCCAGTGCGATCGGCCACAGCACAAGTACGTGAAATGGGCTGCTCTCCATAATTTTTTGTCATGCCGCCAAATGGGCGTTGAAAAATACGGCCATTATCTAAACGGTCAAACGGCATCCCAAAATGCTCAAGCTCAATAATCGCTTTTGCCGCATTTTTACACATAAATTCAATGGCATCTTGATCACCTAAGTAATCTGAGCCTTTAATCGTGTCATACATATGCCACAACCAGTTATCTTCAGACACGTTACCCAATGCCGCAGCAATACCGCCTTGCGCGGCAACGGTATGTGAGCGGGTTGGGAACACCTTTGATAGCACGGCTACTTTTGCACCTGATTCAGCCACTTGCAAAGCCGCACGCAAGCCTGCGCCACCGCCGCCAACAATGACTGCGTCAAACTGATGTATTTGTATATTTTCTTTTACATCCGCCATAAAATTTTCACCATCCACACTAACTCAACTGCCACAAGCATTTCCACCAACATTTGCACATACACGCGCAACTTCACATTGAAAATATAATCTTTAAGCACATTACCAACACCTAGCCATGCATGGATCAGTAAGTTGGTGAAAAAGACCAAGGTTAATACTCGCCACCAAGTTGGCTGAAAAAAATCAGTCCACTGAGTAAAACTAGCTGGCTGTTTGATCACAATCAATCCGATAAACAACACAATATACCCTGCCAATACTAGTGCAGATAATCGCTGCGTGAGCCACTGGCGCATACCCGGATACCGTTTAGAAAGTAATTCAAATAGCATATAACGCGTTACCAGATAACATAAGCAAAAATCAGCGTCGCAATCACGCCTAAAGCCATCACAATACGGCTGGTGAATCGTGCTTGCGGCAAATCAGTCATCATGTGCGCATCCATCCCTAAATGCCTAAAGCCCGCAAAGAAATGATGAAAAAAGGCCCAAGCTAACAAAATGAAAATAACCTTTGCATAAGGTGCTTGCATGCTAACGACTAACGCATCAAAAGATTGCTGGCTAGCTAATGAAGCCTGAAACCCTAATAAAACAACTGGCAATATCGCAAATAACGCCATTCCACTTGCGCGGTGCAGGATTGAAACAACCGCATTGACTGGAAAACGGATGCTGAATAAATTGAGGTTTTTTGGGCGATTCTTTCTTGGTTTTCGTTTAATGGCTGAATTGCTCATATTTTATAGTCGGCCTATCGCCACTTTACGGTCATAAAATTGATCACAGTTAAGTATACGCGCAAGTACTCCCGCTACTCCACTGCTTCAATTGATTTTTTAAAGCTTCATGATTGCTTAGAAGAAAGTAAATCAAAACTACTAGACACTTTAAGGGCAAGGTGAATTGAGGGTAAAAAATATGTTCAATGATTAAATTTCAAATTCCCCAATAAACAACTTGCTTAATCGCTGCTTTTTAATTTCAACATCGGCTTGCAGAAAACGCTGCTGAATTGATCGTGAACGATAAACAACCTTTCTAACCAAAGAAATATCTTTGTAATATTTGTTTAATATTGGTGAGTTTTTTCTTGCTTGTGTATAGCAATCATACGCACTTTTACTCCAAGGGAAGAACACCCCGTGCCATGGTTTTGGGTGTCCCATGAAGTGAACAATCGAAGGCTTAACCCCTTCTGGTAATAATGACAAGAATTGTTTAGGGTAATTCCAATTATTTGAAATGAGGATAAGCGCATCTTTCCCCACAACATTGAGCACTTCTTGATCATGAAACTGAAGTGATTTCTTCTCCAAATAAAGATCAAATGCAGCTTGACCAATCCAACCATCTCGGTTGAGTTTAAGTACTCCAGAATTAAAGTGGCGTGGCAGTACATCGCCTTTAAGGTAATCAGTAATACTTAAATAATCAGATGACGCTAAAAATCGACCTGGTGGCACTTGGTAATTTTCGAGCGATTCAAGTGAATTTAGTACTTGTGTATCGCCATCCAAATAAATAATTTGCGTATAGTTTTCTGGTAAAGTTTTGTGTAGTAATAATCGGCACATGGCTGTTTTGCTGATTTCACCCTGGAAACCGGAATCATCTAGCTTATTTAAACTTTCATTAAAAACTGCATAGTAGTCTATTAAGGAAACCGAATGCTTTCCCATATCAGCTTCTAAAGCAGAAAAATCAGATATTTTTTCAGAGAGCAAAACGAGTACATCTGTTGTATCCTGACAAAATCGCCTTGCCTGCATGGCAGAAACAAGTGTCGGGAAAATATAATTTTTATCTGTGATGTAAACAATACATTGTGTATTCATATCTATAATGTTTCAGTTAATGTTTCATTGTCTACTCAGATAGAATAAATTTTCAAGTTCATTCTAATTTTGAGTCATAGTAATTATTCGTCTAATGAAAGTCCGCCATGGTGATTTTAACGTCGTTACTTATATTTCTTATCCCAATAATCACTACCGATCACTTCTACAGTTTTTTCTTCCACTTCGGCTAAAGCTGAGCTTTCAACGGCCTGCTTCACAACAGGGAGCACCATTTCTTTTGGCTGCACTTTACTTTGTCCGATAACTTGTTTTTTCACGGCTGATTTATCTAGTACTGGCAGGTCATCTTCATGATCTAAGAATGTGACAACACTAACAAAGTCTTTAATTACTCTAACTTCGTTTGCACGTTTCATTTTTGCGTCAAATACCAAATCCATCAAGTTGTTACGTTTTTTCGCCAATTGCGCTTTTTTTTGTTCTGTTAATGATGCCATGGTCTCTACCTTCAAATTTACGTCTATCACCTACTTGATCGACAGGTAAAAACAATACTTAAATCTAATGGTGTATTTAGTTCACGATAAAAGCTGTTTCAGTTAGCGGTCTAGGGTAAAATAACGCTTTATTTTAATTAACATCATTTTAATCTATGGCACTTACCAATTTAAACGCAATTTCTCCGCTTGACGGTCGTTACCAAACCAAACTAGATAGCCTTCGCCCACACTTCAGTGAATTCGCGCTCATTAAGCACCGTGCACTAGTCGAAGTGGAATGGCTAAAAGCATTAGCCGCTGCGCCTGCATTATCAGAAATCGCTAGTTTTAGCGCTGGTACAATTAAAGAACTTGACGATGTGATTGCCAACTTTTCAGAAGATGATGCTTCACAAGTAAAAGCGATTGAAGCGCGTACCAACCATGATGTAAAAGCATTAGAGTATTGGTTAAAAGAGAAATTTGACCATAACCCTGAAGTTAAAAAAGTGAGCGAATTTATTCACTTTGCTTGCACCTCAGAAGACATCAATAACTTATCTCACGCATTAATGTTAAAAGCCGCGCGTGATGGTGTCATGCTGCCATTTATCGGCAAAGTGATTGACCGCATGACTGAGCTAGCGCACGACTTAGCTGACCAGCCAATGCTTTCACGCACGCATGGTCAAACAGCGTCCCCTACGACAATGGGTAAAGAGTTAGCAAACGTGGTGCACCGTTTAAAGCGTCAAGAAAAACAATTAGCCGCCAATGAAGTATTAGGCAAAATTAATGGCGCGGTGGGTAACTTTAACGCGCACCTTTCAGCCTATCCTGACTTTGACTGGGAAAGCTTTGCGAAAAACTTCGTTGAAGGTTTAGGGTTAGATTACAATCCAATGACCATTCAAATTGAGCCGCATGATTACATGGCAGAACTATACGATACCATTGCGCGCATCAATACGATCTTAATTGACTTCAACCGTGATGTTTGGGGTTATATTTCAGTCGGTTACTTCAAGCAAAAATTAAAAGAAGGTGAAGTGGGTTCATCCACCATGCCGCATAAAGTCAACCCAATTGACTTTGAAAACAGTGAAGGTAATTTAGGGCTAGCCAATGCTGTCTTACGCCACTTGGCTGAAAAGCTACCGATTTCACGCTGGCAGCGTGACTTAACTGACTCAACGGTATTACGTAATATGGGTGTTGGTTTTGGTTATGCGCTATTAGGTTACGATTCATGCCTACGTGGTTTAAATAAATTAGAAATTAACCCTGCACGTTTAGCTGAAGATTTAGATAACAGCTGGGAAGTATTAGCAGAGCCAATTCAAACAGTGATGCGTCGTCATGGTATTCAAAACCCATACGAGCAATTAAAAGCGCTGACGCGTGGTAAAGGTGGCATCAATAAAGAGTCACTACATGCCTTTGTTGCAACGCTTGAAATTCCAGCTGAAGCAAAACAATTACTACTAGACATGACACCTGCAAGCTATACAGGTAAAGCGTCTAAACTGACTAAGCACATTTAATTCAAACGACTATTTCAATTCAAACTACTATGGCTGACATACTGGTACTTTATTACTCTCAAGGTGGCGCTGTGCGCAACATGGCACAGCTCATTGCGCGCGGCATTGAAAGCGTGAGTGGCGCGACGGCGCGCATTCGCACCGTGCCAAAAGTATCAGCCAACTCCGAAGCCACCGAATCAGACATCCCTGAAACAGGTGACCCGTATGTTGAGCTTGAAGATTTGGATGAATGTATTGGCCTAGCCCTTGGCAGCCCTACCCGCTTTGGTAATATGGCGGCGCCAATGAAGTATTTTTTAGATGGCACAACTAGTGCTTGGTTAAAAGGAGCACTCATTAACAAGCCAGCGGCAGTTTTCACCTCTAGCGGATCCATGCATGGTGGAAATGAAACTACCCTACTCACCATGATGCTTCCTTTATTACACCATGGCATGCTGATTGTTGGCCTGCCTTATTCTGAGCCGGCGCTAAGTAGTACACAAACAGGTGGTACGCCTTATGGCGCTAGCCACATTGGTGGCGCGATGGATGACCAAGCCATTTCTGAAGATGAAAAAACACTGTGCATTGCTTTAGGTAAACGCCTAGCAGAAACAGCCTTAAAGCAAACGGATCATTAAAAAAATGTCATTAGCACTCGATGCCAAACAGTTTTTAAGAAGTACGCGCCGTGGTGTGTTATCAACCCACTCAGCCAAAATGGCAGGCTACCCTTTTGGCTCAGTCGCGCCATTTGTAGTTGACCATTCTGGCTCGCCGATTATTTTAATCAGCACCATTGCTGAACACACCAAAAACATCATCCAAGACCCAAAAGTCTCACTGATGGTGCTCAATGATGAAGCAGATATGCAAGCGAATGCCCGCTTAACGCTCATTGGTGAAGCCGTAATGGCTGATAAAGACGATGCTTTACTACGTGCACGATATTTACGCTACCAGCCACAAGCTGAAACTTACTTTGAAATGCATGACTTTAACTTTTACCGCATTCAAATTAAGCAAGCACGTTACATTGCTGGCTTTGGCAAAATGGGCTGGTTAGAAGGTGATGCGTTGAATACACCATTTGATGCCGCTCCACTACCACTGGCGGATAAAGAGGCCGGCATTATTGAGCACATGAATGCAGACCACGCCCATAGCATGCTGGCTTATAGCCAACATTTTCATGGTAAGACTGGTGACAGTGCACAAATGTTAGGCATTGATACAGATGGTTTTGATGTGGCGCTAATGAATGGCGAAGAACAGCAAGTGTTGCGCTTTAATTTTGAGCAACCAATTCAAGATGCTGGTGAAGCAAGGAAAGCACTAGTAGCAATGTCTAAAGTAACCACACCAAAATAACATTAGCCAAATCAATTAGGTATACAACAAACCAATGCAAGACAATCAAACAGCAGTAGCAATAAGCGGCACAATGAAGCAGTTAAGACTAGGTGCTAGCATTAGTTTAATTCTGCTCATTTTATTGTCCCTAGCTTGGGAGCTAGTGCTAGCGCCAGCAAAACCAGGCGGCTCAATGTTAGTGCTTAAAGCGGTCTTACTACTGCTGCCTTTATTTGGTATTTTGCGCGGCAAACGTTACACCTACCAGTGGGCTAGCATGTATATTTTAATTTTCTTTACTGAAGGTGTTGTACGAGCTTGGTCAGACGTTGGCTTATCAAGCACGCTGGCATTAATTGAAGCCGGCCTTACCGTGATCTTTTTCTGCTGCGCAGTTTACTACGCAAAACTTGGAAAAAGCGCATAAATACCGTGACAAGATATCCAACATTAATTTGAATATCTTAATTTAAAACAGATACTTGCAACAAAAATATCATCTTCTACTATAATGTGCATACATAATGCACTCAATTAACTGATTACACACCATGAAAATATTACTTTCAAATGACGATGGCTATTCAGCCTCAGGCCTAGTTGTACTGGCTGAGCACATTAGCAAAATAGCTGACATTACCGTCGTTGCACCTGAGAGTAACCGCAGTGGTGCTAGTAACTCACTGACTTTAGACCGCCCATTAAGCATTAAACAAGCCAGCAATGGGTTTCACTATGTGAATGGCACACCAACCGATTGTGTGCATGTCGCATTATCGGGCTTAATGGATTCACTACCCGATATGGTAGTGAGCGGCATTAATGATGGCGCCAATATGGGTGATGATACGCTTTACTCTGGCACAGTTGCTGCTGCGACAGAAGGCCACTTATTAGGTATTCCATCCATTGCTATTTCAATGTCACAACACAATGCCACCCATTTTGAAACAGCCGCTAAAATAGCGGTTGAGTTGATTGAGCAATATAAAAAACATGCTTTTGAACCTTCAACTTTAATTAACGTTAATGTACCAGATGTCCCCTACGATCAATTACAGGGTAAGGTCATCACCCGCTTAGGCAAACGCAATAAAGCTGAAGCGGTGATACCGCTTGAATCCCCTCGTGGTGAAACCTTGTACTGGATAGGGGCAGCAGGTCAACCTAAAGACAGCGGTGAAGGCACTGACTTTTATGCAATCGCCAACAACCAAGTATCCATTACCCCATTACAGATAGATTTCACCAACCGTGGTCAATTTGATGCGATGAACCAATGGCTTAATGCAGGAAAATAGTCGTTAATGGCAATGAATCGATCGTCCTCAAAATCTGGCTCAGGCATGACTTCGCAACGTACGCGCGAACGTTTAATCACCCGACTACGCGAACAAGGTATACAAGATGAAATCATCCTGAGCGCCTTGTTAGCTGTGCCACGCCACATCTTTGTAGATGATGCACTATCGGTCCGTGCTTATGAAGATGCGGCACTACCCATTGGACATAGCCAGACCATTTCACAACCCTATATTGTTGCTAAGATGTCTGAACTATTGCGTCAAGGCAAACAGCTCAACAAAGTACTCGAGGTTGGCACTGGCTGCGGCTACCAAACGGCCATTCTTTCCAACATTGCCAATGAAGTGTACTCGGTAGAGCGCATCCGCCCTCTTGTCATGAAAGCCCGTAATCACCTGCGTGAATTAAAGTGTACCAATGTGAAGTTAGGTCATGCTGACGGTCACATTGGCTTAACTGAAATGGCACCGTTTGATGGCATTATTGTCACAGCTGGTGCTAGCCATATTCCAGAAGACTTATTATCGCAACTAGCCATTAATGGCCGATTAGTCATTCCGGTTGGCGCAGATGAACAAATCCTGACTTTAGTAGAAAGAATGTCAGAAACAAAATTCCAACAAACAGCGATTGAGCCGGTTAAATTTGTCCCTTTATTAAGTGGTAAAATTTAACATGCTCTTAATCAACCTATTGAGCGTTATAGATTAACTTAATGGAAGCGACTGATTCATGTTTTTAGCACGTCAATTTAACATTACCCTACTCATCTTAATGGCTGCGCTTGTAGGTTGCTCAAGCAACCCGCGAGCACCAGTGATTGACCGCGCACCCACTGAGAGACCAAACTCAGAAGCAACAAACCCTACAACCGTTACTAAACCTGCCAAACAAACAGACTGGCGACCAAACACTTACATTGTGCAAACGAGCGACACCATGTATAGCATTGGTCAGCGCTTTGGATTAGATTACCGGGAAATTGCCGCATTAAATGGCATCCCTGCGCCATACAGTATTAAACCAGGACAAACACTGAGTATTCCTAGAAAATCGGCAACTAGTCCTCAGGTCTATCAAACTGGAGAAGAAGCCACAACCGTACCACTCGGTAGTGACCAACCGATTGTATGGCAATCGAATGCGCCAGAAACTGACACCACACCAATCGTGAATACCCCTAAAGTCTTTCGTGAGCCTTATAGCGACCAAGCATACAACCGTGAATCACCGACCATTGTCATTGAAAAATCGGTGAATCGCTCAACTGACTTACCACTTGGCACAACAAGTCAGCCAACCGTTCAGCCCTTACCAGAGCGCACAGTACAAACAGCACCAGTACAAGCGATCACTTGGGCATGGCCGCACAGTGGCAAGGTTATATCAAACTTTGGCAGCGCTAATAAGGGCTTAGATATTGCTGGTAAAGTTGGGCAATCAGTTAAGGCCGCAGCAGCTGGCAAAGTGATTTATAGCGGCTCTGATTTACGCGGCTATGGACGCATGGTCATTATTAAGCATAATGATTTATTTTTATCGGTTTATGCACATAACAGCCATATTTATGTGAAAGAAGGTCAATTAGTCAGTATAGGTCAAAAGATTGCAGAGTTAGGTAGCACAGCAAGTAGCAGACCAAAACTACATTTTGAGATACGCCGTCAAGGTAAATCAATCAACCCAAGACAATACTTACCTGTTCGATAATTTAAAGCCTATTATCCAGATATAAAAAAATCCGACTTTAAGTCGGATTTTTTTATATCGCAGCAATCATTTTACTTCTTATTTTTAGCTTCTTCATCTTTGTAATATTGACGAACAGCAGCCATGTCTTTTTCACGTGACCATTTAATAATCTCATCAAAGGCAGGTGCGCTAATTTCACCAATTTGGGTATGAATACCGGCTTGCTCTCTAATCACCAACAAACCAGGAATTTGCTTCACTTCAAAGTACTCACTGATTTCTGGATCATCCACAGTGTTTACCATACCAAACACAATATCTGGGTTATTTTCAGCAGCGGCTTCAAATACTGGTGTAAAGCTCACACAAGGGTCACACCATGGTGCCCAAAAATCGACAATGACGAAGTCATTCTTTTCAATGGTCTCTTTAAAATTCTCTTTCGTTAAGGTGAGCACTGCCATCGCGTTTTCCTAAAAAATTCAATAAAAGATTATTCTAGCAGATCATCCACTAAATCCACAGCATGTTACATAACAGAATAGTGCTTAAATAATGAAATTCAAACAAGCATCAAGCAATATCAGACATGGTATCAATATCACGATGAATACTATCGTCATGCCATGTAATCAAATCAACCACTTTTGTCTGCAATAATGTGCGCGCACCAGCATCACCTTTTAACGTACTTAAGTGTGAAAACCAAGTTGGTCCAAAAGCCACAGGGTGGCCCCGCTTGCCTTCAAAAACAGGGGCAACAATACTGTTGCTAGTTTTCACGCTTGCACTGATTTTTTTGATGAGTGCCGCGCTAACATAAGGCATATCGGCTAATGTAATCAACCAGCCTTGGGCAGATTGAGTGGCCTGCACTGCATCAGCAATCGCATGCCCCATGCCCAATGCTGCGGCCTCACTTTCTACAACGGTAAAACCTAATCTACGCAGTAAGGTTGCTCTTTGTATTTGATGTGGTTGAACAATGGCGATACTACTGGGTAACGCTGTGATTAATGCATTTGCACTATGCCAGAGGATGGGATTTGTTTGATTCGGTAGGTGCGCTAATAATTTATCATTCTGAGTGTTTTGTTCGGCTTGAAAGCGTCGCCCAAATCCAGCTGCCAACAAAATACCCTGCATTACAACTTACAACTACTTAAAGTATCTTCGGCAATATCTAAGGCGGATTTTGCATCACTCACGTTAAATAAACGGTTTGCTTCAACACCATTTTTAACTGCAACCAACTCTGCCGCAATAGACACGGCTATTTCACTAGGTGTTTTACTACCTATAAATAATCCCGCAGGCCCACGCAGATTTTCAACTTGATCAGCTGTCACATCAAACGCTAGTAAACGTTTGCGCCGCTCTCGATTATTACTACGTGACCCAAGTGCGGCCACATAAAACGCAGGGGACTTTAATGCCTCCATCAATGCTAAGTCATCTAACTTGGGATCATGCGTTAGGGTAATCACGGCAGTGCGTGCATCTGGCTGCATTTCAGTCACTACATCATCTGGCATATCACGGCGCAAGTGACTGCCGGGCACATGCCAACCATCGGCGTATTCTTCACGGGGGTCACAGACTGTGACAGCAAAATCTAAACTCATCGCAATATTAGTCAGTAATTGCGACAATTGGCCAGCCCCGATTAATATTAATCGATAGCGTGGGCCGTAAATACTGGTTAAGCTATTTTCTTTAAACACTGTATTTTGCTCTGACGTCGCTTCTGTAATATGACTTTGTTGAGTCTTAATATTCACTGTCCGAGCGACTAGCTTGCCTTGGTTCAATAAGGTTAAGATTGGATCTAACGTATCAGCACTCAGCATCGGCTCTATAACCAATTGCATACTGCCACCACAAGGTAGGCCTAAACGCCTTGCCTCTTCTGCCGTCGCTCCATAGGTCACTAAGTCAGTCTTAGTTGGCAGGCCATCTTGTCGCAACCTAAACATTAAGTCGTCCTCAATGCAGCCACCCGAAATAGAGCCTGCAGCCCGCCCATCGTCGCGCAATGCTAATAACGCGCCAACAGGCCGTGGGGACGAGCCCCATGTTTTGACAACCGTCACCAGCAATACTTGGTGATGATCATGCAACCAATCGCGTGCTTCGGTTAATACGGCTAAGTCTTGGCTATCCATGCAATTGGGCTTGCGGTTAAGTGTTTTTCAACTGGTCACCAATTGGTAACTGCGTGATGTGTTTGCCAGTTGCTGCAAAGATTGCATTCGCTAGCGCTGGTGCAAATGGTGGCACACCCGGCTCACCAATCCCGGTTGGATTTTCGGCTGATGGCGTAATATACACTTCAACTTTTGGCATATCATTGATGCGTAGCGCTGGATAAGTATCAAAGTTACCTTGCTTCACTGCACCATTTTCTAAAGTGATTTCACCTGTTAATGCTGCGGTTAACGCAAAGCCAACACTACCCTCAATTTGCGCGCGGATCACATCAGGGTTCACTGCAACGCCACAATCAACAGCGCAAACAACACGATCGACTTTCAAATGACCATCAGCGTCAATGGTGACATCAACAATATGTGCAATATAAGTATTAAATGATTTATGTACGGCGACACCTTGGCCATGTTTTGTCCCCTCAGGGCTCACAATGGTCGATGCTTTTTCGGATGCCAGTTTTAGTACAGCAGCATGACGTGGTTTATCTTTTAATAAAGATAAGCGGTACGCAATCGGTGGAATACCCGCGCGTTTCGCTAACTGGTCAATAAACACCTCCGTTGAGTAAGCGGTATGTGTACCACCAACTGATCGCCACCATAATATCGGCACACCAACACTTGCATTGGTCGTGTGCAAATCTACCTGCATATTGGGTATTGCATAAGGCAGATTATTTGCCCCCTCGACTGAGGTTGTATCAACGCCTTTTTGCACCATCATGCCCTCAAATGCAGTCCCTGCAGCAATCGATTGTCCAACAATTGTATGATGCCAAGTTTTTGGCAAACCTTGCGCATCCAGCGTTGCGCTAAGTTTATGTACGTAAATCGGACGATAGTAACCAGCACGCATGTCATCCTCACGCGACCACACTAATTTCACAGGATGTTCTGTCTTTAAGGCTTTAACTATATTGGCCGCTTCAACTTGGTAATCAGATTGTGAGTTACCACGGCGACCAAAACTGCCACCCGCAAATAAGGTATTGATATTCACTTTACCTGGCTTAATGCCAAATACAGCTGACAATGCAAACTGATCAACACTATGTAGTTGATTGCCATTCCACACTTCACAACGCCCATCTTTAAATTGAATCACACAATTCATCGGCTCCATCGCCGCATGCGCTAAAAATGGAAAGGTATACTCATGGGTAATGACGTTTTTCTTCGCTTTTTTTAGCAATCCAAGTGCATCACCATCTTGCTTAGCGATTAGGCCTGGCTTTTGTGCCAACACTTTGTAATCAGCGATTATCTGCTCTGAGCTACCTTGATAGGCTTTTGATTCATCCCACGTAACTTCAAGTGCATCACGTCCTTTTTTTGCCATCCAATAACTATTGGCCACAACCGCGACACCTGTTGGTATTTGTACAACATCGACAACACCATTCATCAGTCTGGCTTGGCTGTCATCAACCGCTTTAACGGTTGCACCAAATTTTGGTGGGTGTGCCACAACGGCCACTAGCATATTATCCAGTTTAATATCTTGCGTAAAAATCGCCTGTCCATTGGTTTTGGCTTGGCTATCTTTACGCGGAGCATGCTTACCAATCAACTTAAAGTCTTTAGGGTCCTTAAGCTTAATATCCGTTGGCACATCCAATGTCGCCGCTAAATCAACCACACCGCCAAAGGTCACCTCTCTACCGCGATAATTTAAAACACCATTTCGGACTTCAATTTCATCGATTGGCACTTCCCATAATTTAGCTGCAGCTTGTACTAACATCGCGCGCGCCGTAGCACCTGCTTCACGCATTTGTTGATAGGCATTACTAATCGCCGAGCTACCACCCGTGCCTTGGTATGGGCCCCACTCTAAATTGTTGTAACGCTTTGCATCTGCTGGCGCGGCAACCACTTCAACTTGAGACCAAAGGGCATCCAGTTCTTCAGCCACAATCGTAGCTAGACCAGTATAAGTGCCCTGCCCCATTTCAAGGTGTTTGGCCACTACAGTCACAGTATCATCGGAACCAATCCGCACAAAAGCATTCGGTAAGAACGTAAATGTTTCTTGGGCGTATTGAGCGGTATTGTTAACCGCGTTAGATTGATTATCACAAGCAGGTAGCATGACGGCTACCGTTAAACCAACACCTGCTTTAAGAAAGTTACGACGAGAAACATTATGGATACTATTCATGATGGCTCCCGCAAATTTTTAGCGGCTTGATGAATAGCGGCCCGTATACGGACATAGGTTGCACATCGACAAATATTACCGCTCATTGCAGCGTCAATATCACCATCAGAGGGGTAAGTATTTTTGGTTAACAATGCAGTTGCCGACATAATTTGTCCTGATTGGCAATAACCACACTGGACCACATCTAGATTTTCCCAAGCTTGTTGAACAGCCTCACCAGCTTTGATTTCATGTACGGCTTCAATGGTGGTAATTTTTTTACCCGTAATCGAAGATAGTGGGGTTTGGCAGGATCGAATTGGCTGACCATCTACATGCACAGTACAAACACCACACAAACCAGCGCCACAACCATACTTGGTACCGGTCATGTTCAAGCTATCGCGTATCACCCAAAGTAACGGTGTATCTTCAGGATAGTCCGTACTTAACAGTTGTCCATTAATATCTAAATCAGCCACTGTGCCCCCTTAAAGCAATTCGTTTGATGATTAGTCTTACAGCATAAGCAAATGTTCATCTTGGTGAATGAATCTTATATGACGTTAATCATAGTCTTTTTTACACTGGCAGAAAAGCCGCGGGGCTACCCTTAACAAACATTAACCTTAACTCAGCATCAAAAAAGCTAAGCAAGGCTCAAATTTATTCACGCTATTGAAGGACCATTACAACTTAATTTTCGCAATCGCGTCAAAGTCTGCATCGGAAAGGTCAATAGATAATGCTTTTACATTTTCTTCCAAATGTTTTTGTTGGCTAGTGCCAGGAATAGGAATCACCACAGGACTGCGTTTTAACAACCATGCTAAAGCGATTTGACCTGGTGTTGCATCGTATTGTTGAGCAATCGTTGCAAAGACAGAATCTGGCTGAGACAAAGTCCCTTTTGCTAATGGGTACCATGGAATAAAACCAATATTTTGTTCCGTACAATAATCTAATACATCTTCATATTGGCGCTGGGTAAAGTTATATTGATTTTGCACAGTATCCACTTTAAAGTATTGCTGCGCGGCTTTAATGTCATCCACACTCACTTCACTCAAGCCTACATACTTAATTAAGCCTTCTTTTTGAAAACTAGCGACGGCATCAAATTGCTCATCTCTAGGTACTTTGACATCAATGCGATGCAGCTGCCACAAGTCGATCTGCTCAACCCCTAAGCGGCGCATACTCATCAGCACACATTGCCTAAGGTATTCTGGTCGACCCAAAGGTGCCCAAATATTATCGCCGTGACGTGTTAAACCACCTTTAGTGGCAATCATTAAACCGGTGTAAGGGTAAAGCGCTTCGCGAATCAGGTTTTCACTCACATCTGGGCCATAGCTATCAGCCGTATCAATAAAGTTCACCCCAACGGCTGGCGCACGCTTTAACGTTCGGATACATTCTTCACGGTTATCAGGTTCACCCCAAATGCCTTTGCCCGTAATCCGCATTGAGCCAAACCCAATCCGATTAATTGAAAAGTCACCTAATTTAAATTGCTGATGCATGCCCTATACCTCGATGTTGATTAAATAGACTTACCCCAAGACCCATTAAAAAACAGTTCGCCTAATGGTTTACGTTTCCGCTCAGCCATCGCACGTTCTTTTAAATCATCAGGCAGCGTATTCACATCCGCTTGGTAACCAACGGCAATCATTGCCATCGTTGTATATTGTTCAGGAATCGCAAAAGCTGCACGTGCTTCATCAGCCTTATAGCCCCCCATTTGATGGGCAGCTAGCCCCATACTTGCCGCTTGCAAGCATAAATTTTCTGCTGCCGCGCCAGTGTCGTATTGTGCAAATCGGTTTGGTTTTTGATTATGGCTAAATAAAGCATCTGCACACACCAGCACTAATAAAGGCGCATCTTTTGCCCATGTTTGGTTCCCTTCTACAAGACAATCAAATGCTTGCTGCCAAGCTGCTAAATCCGTCGTTTTATCCCACACAATAAAGCGCCATGGCTCGTCGCCAAAGCATGACGGCGCCCATCGTGCCGCTTCAAGTAATGCTGTAATCTGGGTCTGCGTAACTGGCTTATTAGCATCATAAGCGCGTGGACTCCATCGGTTCGCAATAGTTTCATCAACAGGTACTTGGGTCGTGGCTGGTTTTTGCATAAATCGTTCCAATCAATATTAAGGCTTAACGTTATAATATAGGGTAATCAGTATACCCCTCTTCACCACCACCATAAAAGGTGTTGCTATCCGCATCATTCAACGGTGCATCTTTTGTAAATCGTGATACTAAATCAGGGTTTGCAATAAATGGTACGCCGTAAGCAATCACATTGGCATGACCACTCGCAATGGCAGCACTACCTCGCGCCTTGTCATAACCCAAGTTGGCCATGTATTGCCCCTTATACAATTGACGGAAAGTTTCAAAATCAAACGGGTCAGCTTCACCACCGCCATGAATCCCGCCTTCAACCACATGTAAGTAAGCTAGGTCTAATTGATTCAAATTCTCCGCCACATAATTAAACACAGCTTGTGGGTCACTGTCTTTCATATCATTAAATGGGTTGACAGGTGATAACCGCACCCCTGTTTTATCTGCGCCAATTTCACCAACAACGGCTTGCGTTACTTCCATTAACAAGCGTGCTCGGTTTTCAAATCTGCCGCCATAATTGTCCGTTCGCTGGTTGCTACCATCACGTAAGAATTGATCCAATAAATAACCATTTGCAGCATGAATTTCTACGCCATCAAACCCTGCGGCAATCGCATATTTAGCAGCATGCACATAGTCTTGCACAATTGCTGACAACTCATCAACTGCTAACGCACGCGGCTCTACATAGTCAATCATGCCTTCTGGTGTAAAAGCTTGGCCTGCTGGCTTAATGGCAGATGGCGCCACTGGTGCGACACCGTTTGGCAACATATTAGGGTGTGAAATGCGCCCCACATGCCAAAGTTGAATCACAATTTTCCCACCCTCCGCATGCACTGCATCCGTTATGGTTTTCCAACCTGCAACTTGTGCATCAGTATAAATGCCTGGTAAATTTGGGTAGCCATGCCCCATTGGGGAAATTGGGGTTGCTTCAGTCACAATTAAGCCTGCCGTTGCGCGTTGTGCGTAATAAGTGGCATTCAACGCATGTGGCACACCGCCATCACCGGCACGATTTCTTGTTAATGGTGCCATGACGATGCGATTCTTAATATGGATGCTACCCAATACCCCTGCTGAAAACAAATCTGTTGCCATGCTGTTATTCCTTAAATATTAGGGTGAGACTACAACTTAACTATTTGGCTTTAATGCCTTCAATCAACAAAGTGATTGCAATTTCATCACCAACTGGTGAGCCTGCTTTTTTCATCCATGTAAAACCAAAGTCGGAGGCTTTAATGATTGTTTTTGCTTCAAACCCAGCGCGTATGCCACCCCAAGGGTCAGCACCAAACCCTAATACCGTAAAAGGCATTGTTATTGTTTTAGTCACACCGCGAATCGTTAACTTGCCAGTCATATCCCCAGTCGTGCTTGTTTTGGCTATCACTTTATCACTAACAAAAGTTATTTCACCAAAGTGAGCGCTATCTAAATACTTAACGCCTTGCAAATGGTCATTGCGCTTGGCCAAGCCAGTTTGCACACTGGCTACCTTAATCATAGCATTCACGCTTGATTGACTTAAATCATCTGAATCCACTTTAATGACACCGGTAATATCCGTAAATGTACCCGATGTTTTTGCCACAATATGGCGAATACTGAAATTAGCAAAGCTATGCTTATTGTCAATTTTGTAGTTTTCCAGAGCAGCAATTGATGCCCCTGAGTAAAACAACGCTAGCATTACAAACCATTTATTCATAGGTAAATCCTTTTTGATAACAAGTCATTAATCACTTTAGATTGAGTCAAATGCTTATGGCAAATCAAACCATAATATTTCAGCATTTTCTTCAGCTGTAAAGTAAAGTGTTTGCTCTTCATTAATTAACAAAGCATCACCACTTTTTAGTAGTTTCCCATCCACTTTAACAATACCACGCACAATGTAAAAATAATGTGAGCGACTAATATCTAAATCACATGCCAAGCTTTGACCTGTGGACAAATCACTGGCTAACATCCGCATATCTTGGTTTATTTTAATGGCAGCATCATTTGGGTTATTTGAAATAATTGAAGCCCATCTATTTTGCTTTTGCTCGTCAGTAAAATGTTTTTCCTCATAGCTTGGCACCAAGCCATTTCTCTCAGGCATTATCCAAATTTGCAACATGTGCACTGGTTCATTGGGATCAGCATTCACTTCACTATGCATTAAACCAGTACCCGCAGTCATCCTCTGGACATCTCCTGCTTTTAGCAAGTTACCATTGCACATATCATCTAGGTGCCTTAAAGAGCCAGACACCATATAAGTGATAATTTCCATGTCGCTGTGTGGATGCATATCAAATGCACCACCACCATCAATCACATCATCATTAATTACCCTTAACGCTGAGAAGTTAATATGTTCAGGCGCAACATAATCAGCAAATGAAAATGAATGATAGCTTTTCAGCCATCCTTTTTCCGTATATCCTCTCTCAGAAGAAGATCTTAATTCAACCATTTTGACCAACCTTTCTAACCTTACAAACTAAAATAGCCCTTAAGTAATCAAGCCATACAAAGTGACAAACCCTATAATATAATTTGCAAAACTAAAAAAAAAGTGAATTATTCTGGCATAATAATTCAATATTTTTGAACAATAATTCTTATGCCATCTAAACTATCCATTGAAGCTATTGAAGTTATCGATACCATTGCCAGAAAAGGCAGCTTTGCCGCAGCGGCAAGCACGCTTCATAAGGTGCCTTCAGCGCTGACTTACACCGTGCGAAAACTCGAAGAAGACTTAAACGTCACTATTTTTGACAGGAGCGGCCATAAAGCAATACTCACCGATGCTGGCCAAGCGCTATTAACAGAAGGTCGCATACTGATCAATGCTGCGCATGAATTAGAAGCGCATGTTCAGCGTATTGCCACGGGTGTAGAAACAGACATCACCATCGTGGTGAGTGACCTTTATGAAGACCAAGCAATCTTTAATGTACTACACCAGTTTTACGCACAAGGGTTTGGCACAAAAGTGAAAATTATTCGCGAAGTATTTGGCGGCGCCTGGGATGCTATTTTATCGAACAGGGCTGATATTGCCGTAGGCGCGCCTGGCGATGCGCCATCTGGCTCACAATGCGAAACGCAATTGATTGGGTCCATTCCATTTGTATTTTCTGTTGCCCCCAATCACCCATTAGCAAGTATTGAAAGACCGCTCACTAAGGAAGATATTATGGCCTATCGCTCTGTTGCAGCAGCTGATAGCTCACGCAACTTACCGCCACGTACTGCGGGCATTTTAACGGGCCAAGAAGTATTAACAATGCCAGATATCCCCTCAAAAATAAACGCGCAAATTGCAGGACTCGGTGTCGGCTACATTCCAGAGTACCTTGCAAAAAGGCATGAGGCCAAAGGTGAGCTAGTGATTAAAAATATAGCGGGCACCAGAGAAGGCGTCACCATTTGTTTAGCGTGGAAAAACAATCAAAACGCAATCATGGGTAAATCACAAGAATGGTTACTCAACGCCTTTAAAGACCTGCCACTTGAAGCCCTGCTAAGATAAGATTAAGATAATGGTAAAGACTCACAGTTTAATAGGTACATAGTAATTCAACATAACAACCCAAGTAATAGCAGCTCAGTAATCAACCGTGCAACCATTCACAATAACAAAACAAGTGATACGCCAATGACTGATACCGACTTTATGCAAATGGCCATTAACTTGGCAAACGAAGCCGCCGACAATGGTGAAGTGCCTGTGGGTGCTGTGGTCGTCAAAGATGGTGCGATTGTTGGGCTAGGCAGTAATAGTCCTATTAATGATAACGACCCTACTGCCCATGCGGAAATGATCGCCATTCGAGAGGCTGGTGCCAACATAGGCAATTACCGCCTAGTTGATTGTGATTTATACGTCACACTTGAACCATGTGTCATGTGCCTCGGCGCGATTATGCATGCCCGCATCAGCCATGTTTACTACGGCGCAACTGACCCCAAAACAGGCGCTTGTGGCAGCGTCATTAACCTATTAGATATCCCCCAACTCAATCACCACACCAACAGTGAATCTGGCATCATGGGTGAAGCCTGTAGTCACCTGTTAAGTGATTTTTTCAGCAAACGCCGTGCTAAAAAAAAGCTAGCAAAGGCTGATTAACGGTTCTTTACAGGCGCTCAGCCTGTTTTTTAATTTCTTTACACTTTTGTAACAAATCCCTTCAAAGCTTCCCTTACAATCCATTTGCAATTTAATTGATGTAAGTTTCCAAATTTGACACGAGCAAAATCAGCTTAATCACTAAGATCAATTCAAAGCTTCACTATTCACAACAATCTCTATTGCACCTCGAACCTCATAAAGGTTCTTCACCATTTTTCTAAGGGAAAAGATAATGAAAAATTCAATGAAAAGCGCATTTGGCTTAACTGCATTAGCAGCTGCCTTATTTGCCACACCTGCTCTTGCAGACCAAATTAAACTCAATAACGGCGACGTTATTACTGGCGAAATCCTAAACAAGGGTGCCAGCACAGTACAAGTTAAAACCAGTTATGCTGGCAGCATCAGCATTGCATGGAAAGACATTGCTAGCGTCAACGCTGACAAGCCACTCAACATCATGCTTGAAGATGACTCAATCATCAACGCAACAATCGCACCAGCTGAAGCAGGTAAAGGTAAGCTAAAAACAGCTGACCTTGAAACTTCAAGCGATATCGATCTGGCTAAAATCAAATTCATCAACCCAACACCAATTCAATCTGGCGTTGGTATTGTTTGGACAGGTAACGTTAACCTATCAGGTTCTATGACTAAAGGTAACGCTGATAACGGCGCGATCCGTTTAGCAGCTGAAGCGGTTGCACGTTCTAAAACAAATCGTTTCACTGTTGGCGCTGTTGCTAACCAAGCTGAAAGCAACAAGCAAGACATTGAAAAGAACATGCGTGGCTACATGCAGTATGACCATTTCTTAACTGAAAAATGGTATGCCTATGTAAACGGTTCTGCTGAGTATGATCGCTTTAGAGATATTCAATTACGCTCACGCGTGGGTATTGGTGCTGGTTACAACGTATACAACACTGACGTGATGACATTAGATGTTGAAGCAGGTATTTCATACGTGAATACTGACTACTTTGTTGGTGAAGATACAAACGCACCTGCAGCACGTTGGGCTTTACGTTACAACCACAAACTATTTGGTGGCAACGTTGTGGCATTCCACAACCACGAAATCTTATTTGGTCTTGAAGATTTAAACGATTCATTAATCTTCACACAAACTGGTTTACGTTTCCCTATCAGCCCAAGCATCAGCGCAACAACACAATTAAATGTTGATTACGCTAAAACGCCTGCACCTGGTAGAAAATCAACTGACACAACATTCTTATTCGGTGTTGGTTACGGTTGGTAGTTTGCAGTTAACTTAAGTTGATTACTTTATAAAAGTAACAACCAATAAAAAAGCTCACCACAAAATGGTGAGCTTTTTTTATGCCTAACGTTTATAAAACCGTTAGCCGTAGCGATTAATCATCACCACCCATAAATGCCATTAGCAAGTGTAGCAAGCTAGTGAACATATTATGTAAGCTAATATAGATGCTTAATGTCGCCATAATGTAGTTCGTTTGGCCACCGCGCACAACATTGTTGATTTCATAAAGAATGAAACCAGCCATGAGCAATACAACCACTGCTGAAATCGTTAATGATAACGCAGGGATTTGGAAGAACATATTAGCCACAATCCCTAATAGTACAACCACAAAACCAACGGTTAAGAATTTACCCATATTACTAAAGTCACGTTTAGTATTGCTACCAATCGCAGCTAAAGTAAGGAACGAAGCCGCAGTACCGCCAGCCGCTAAGCCAACCATTTGCGTACCGTTACTAAAGTGTAGTGCGTGCTGTAAGATTGGGCCTAACAAAATACCCATCATGAAAGTAAAGGCAAATAATAACCACAGGCCTACAGATGAATTAGCATTTTTAGCAATCAAGAATGTCATGCCGTACATGGCTGCCATCATAATGATCATACCCATAATTGGGCTAGCGGCTAAGAATGAGAAGCTCATGCTCATACCAATGGCGGCGCCAATCACGGTTGGGATCATGGTCATACCTAATAAAGCATACGTATTACGTAGTACCTTATTCGTACTTCTAACAGCCGATTCTGAACGGCCTAATACTGATGAGTTATTTTCTAACATGTAATTTATTTCCTTTTAAAGTAAAAATAATCTTTATAAACTATTATTCTGTGTAACTAAGATAGCGACATTTACTTAAAGTTTCAAGTGTTTTTGAAAAACTTCATTAAAAATTAACCACTTAAAGTCAACGTCCATTAACGCCCTACCCAAATACTACCGTTAAGTACGGATAATGGTTTAAACCGTTAAGCCAATAAATCCCCTTCTTTTACACCAACCGCTGCTACACGGTGCACGGCATCGACAAATGCACCGTCTTCACGCAAGTGATTTAGCGTTAATGCTGGGCCTTGGCCATGCATACGGGCTAAACGCGCTAAACTCATGGGTGTCATGTCCCATGTTAAATTATTAAGCAATTCATCGGCCATGTCTGGCTGGTTACACAGCAAAGCCATATCGCAACCAGCATTTAATGCGGCTAATGCGCGCGTCGTCACATCGCCCCCTGCACTGGCCGCCTCCATACTTAAATCATCACTGAATATGGCGCCCGTAAAGCCTAAACGTTCACGCAATACTTTTTGCAACCAACGCTCTGAAAAGCCAGCGGGTTTATCGTCCACTTGTGAATAAATCACATGCGCTGGCATAATCGCAGGGATATGATCATCAATCAACATACGAAAAGGCTGCATATCGTTTTGCGCAATTTGGTCGAACGGCCTGTCATCCACTGGCATGCTCACATGTGAATCTGCCGTCACATAACCATGGCCGGGGAAGTGTTTACCAACGGCTGGCATGCCGCCGCGCTTAAGGCCTTGCATCACTGAAAAAGCTAAATCATTAATCGCTTGTGGGTCTAAGTGAAAAGCCCTATCACCAATCACCAAGCTATCGCCATAATCCATATCCAATATGGGCGCAAAGGTAAAGTCAACGCCATGGGCGCGCAATTCAGATGCCATTACCCAACCCGCTTCTTCCGCTAAGGCTTTGGCCTTTTTACGGTCTTTATCCCAAACATGGCCAAATGCACGCATGGCAGGTATTTTAGTAAAGCCCTCCCTAAAGCGCTGTACGCGGCCACCTTCATGGTCAACCGCAATCAATAACTTAGGTTGGCGCACGGCATGAATACTATCTGTGAGTGCTTTTAACTGTGCGCAACTTTCATAATTACGGGCAAATAAAATCACGCCACCAACCAGTGGGTGCTGTAAACGACGGATATCATCAGCGGTTAATTCAGTGCCAACCACATCCAACATAATAGGGCCTAAAGACATGTATTTCTACAAATGCTTTATAGGCTAATTTTAACTGATGCCGTACAAATAGTCTTGGAATAATCGCACAGCGCAAGTACGACATAAGTGCAAAATAGAGACAGTCACTTTT
>JAWUXH010000064.1:0-20571 GCA_034111445.1 Methylophilaceae bacterium
TACGTAGCTTATCTAAATCAATGTTTGGTTTACCAAAGCTTAAACCATGTGCTTCTGTTTCTTCCGCTTCTGTAATCACTTTAGCAGTGTGCAGTAATGCTTTTGATGGAATACAACCCACATTTAAACAAACACCACCAAGGGTTGAGTAACGCTCGATCAAGACTACTTTTAAGCCTAAGTCTGCTGCTCTAAAGGCAGCCGTGTAGCCACCAGGGCCTGAACCTAATACAACCACTTGTGCTGAAACATCGTTATCGCCCGTTGGCACAGCTGCAACTGGTGCGGCAGCGGCTGGCTTTTCAGCCTCTGCTGGTGCTGCTTGTTCAGGTGCACTTGGCGCTGCGGCAGCGGCTGAATCAATCACTAACAACACAGTACCTTTAGCCACTTGGTCCCCAACATTGACTTTAACTTCTTTCACAACACCTGCATGAGATGAAGGAATATCCATCGATGCTTTATCTGATTCAACTGTGATCAGTGACTCTTCTACTTCAATGGTATCGCCTGGTTTAATGTGCACTTCAATCACATCAACTGAATCAAAGTTACCGATATCCGGCACCATTACTTCTACTAAATTACTCATGCGTTTCCTTTAGAAAATGCTATAACTATTTCTATGATTTTATCATTAAATTCACTTAAATATTAGCTGTTGATTAGAACTGTTAAAAGATAAACCGTCATATCTAATTTTGTTAGCCATATTTAGAGTAGTGCTATTAACTAACAAACTGCTCTAACTATATGATAAGGCATTATTTAGAATTCTATTTAAGGGATAAAAAAGGTTTTATTTACTTCTTACATTTATCGCTGACATCTTATAGTGACAAGGCGATATAAAACTAAATAATGGAGAGTGAAATGGATGGATTTTTAAAACGTATTATTAATAGTACTCTACATTGGTTAGTGATATCGCTGGTACTCATGTGCCTACCACTGTCAGCCAATGCTGGCTTGATCACTATTGATGAAGATGCTTTAGATTTGATCTTTTCACAATCTAATTTTGGTAATAATACAATTGATGTGCGTATCAATGCATTCCAATCAATTACAAATGATGATTACTTAAACATTAATACGGTTACTGAAAGTCAAAGTGGTTTATTAGGTTTAACTGAAAATGCACTCAGCAGTGATTTAAGTACCAGCCAGAGTATTGCTATGTTTTTTGTAGATGATATCTCTTACTGTGGCGGCGCGACTAGCAATGCAGTTGGCTGCGGCGCAAGGTATTTCCAAACACTCAATTCAGTTTTCGACAACAATAATGCTTCATTTGCATTTGTAGATTCACAATATGTTTCAGATCCAATTGGTAGTGCCGTCATAGCACATGAGGTTAGTCACTTATTCGGCTTAGGGCACGTAGGCACTAGCAGCGCACGTGACAATTTACTCAATCCAACAATTGACCCTAGTAATTCAGATACCACTTTAACCACAGCGCAAATTTCAACCATTTTTGATAGGTCTGTCAACACGTTAATTCAAGGTGATGCAGCAAGTGGCTATTTTATTGAAATTTCACCGATTGCCATTGTATCTTCAGCTTCCCTGGTACCAGAACCTTCAACCTACGCCATGCTTGGGTTAGGTTTGTTGCTGGTTGGATTTCAAAGCCAACGAAGAAAATCATAACAGATCTTGAGTTAACGTTAGCTTAACAAAAAAAGGGGAGCATTATGTCCCCCTTTTTCTTGATACCAATGATTGGCAAGCTGCTAATCTAATTTAGCCAACTGAATATACTCACGTAAGTTTTCTGCTGTTGTTTCATCTATGTCTTCTAGCAACGTCAACATTTCCATCGCTTCTTCATGTTGCCCATTTTGCTCAGCAATCACCCCTAGATAATAAACAGCATCGACATGCAACTTATTCACACTAATGACGCGATTTAAATGCACTTGCGCTAATTTAACTTGATGCAAGTTAAAAGCAGCAACGCCTTGGTAATAACTTGCCTCCAGCGTATTAGGTTCAGCAACTGCCCATTCGGCAGCAATGCGACTTAACGCATCCCAATCATTGGTTTTAAATGGCTGAACGATACGCATAAAATATGGCCATTTCTCAGGTGCTTCCGCCCAAAAAGGCAGTTCACTTTTAGCTGTCAATTTTTGCATTGGCTGCCGCATCAGCGCTTTAACCCAAGCCACTGACATATTGTAATAGTTAGGTGTTCTACCGGGGCTTTTAACCGCAATAATCGCGACTAAATCACCAGTTTCATCAAATACACCGCCACCGCTATCGCCTAATCTAAAGGTGTTACTGGCGCGAATAACAACACTATCGTCCATCGGGTATAAGCCTTTAACAAAGCCAAATGTTGCATTTGCTTTTGGCGAACCACCAGCAAAACCAATAGAATAAAGTGGTTGTTCATATAGCAGGTGATGACTATTACCCAGATTAGCAACAGGTGTTGTTAGGCCACTAACAACCAAAATGCAAACATCATGATGCCAATCTGGGATTAAACCTGATGCTTGAAAATACTCCCCGTTAACTTGTACATTGACAGATGAGGCATTTGCAACGACATGACAATTAGTAACCACTTTATCGTGGGCAATGACAACACCCGAGCCTAACCCAAACCCACGTGGTGAACTGACATATACTTTGGCAATATGCTTGCTTATTTTTGATACAAATAAGGCCGTATTTTCACTAGCCATAGCCATTTGAGCAACAAATAAAAAAATGAAAACTACCACTACCCTTGTCATGTGAATCTCCAATCAATGCATTATTAAATGTTATTACACTCCAAATCAATGTTTCTTCAATAAAAGTTACGTCGTTTTTATTAGTTAATAAAATATTAGCAATTTACATACCAATTACTTGTGCTTATATTTTCCCTTTACAGCATTCACGGCTAAAATAAATTGCATAAATAGGGATGATATGGCCTGCTATATGGCTGGCAGTGGGGTTTTTACTCAATAGTAAAGGCTATCTTGTGATTAACCAGTACAATATTGATCACTCGGTAAATACAAAGTGACCCATAAAACCACATGTTTTCTATCGTTAAATGGCCATGTAAAATTTCAAAAGTATCATCTTTAACCCTTCACTTCGGTAGCTTTGAGTCAATATCTACCCACTATCGTCAATTAGTGCTTTATGGATGAGCATGCGCTAGCCAAAAGGCACAACAACTTTTCACATATTAAATTGATCAGCCAATTGGCATAGCCGTAAAAAAAGGAAGCAGTCATTGCTTCCTTTAATATATTTTCCATCAATTCATTCAATCAATAGTCAACTGACTCCACCAGTATTATTATTTATTGAACACTTTCAGCTTTAGTTACCTTAGTCGTTTCGAACATCGCTAACAATCGTTTGGCTTTCACTGCACGTCCATTTTGTTTAGTCATCAACCCAAGCAAATAAACAGCTTCAGTATGCAGTGCATTCTGATGAACCACACGCGTTAAATAACCTCGCGCTTCTTTTAAATGATGCAATTTAAAGGCTGCTAACCCTTGGTAATAAGTCGCCTCTATTGCTTTTGGTTCTGCACTAGCCCACTTATCCGCAAGCTTACTTAACTTCGTCCAGTTTTTAGTTTTTAATGGATGTACTACACGCATAAAATAAGGCCAATTTTCACGCGTTGTTGCCCAAAAAGGTGATTCACCTTTTTGCATGTTTGCCACCTGTTGCACTGGCTGCTGCATCAGATTTTTAATCCATGCAACGGATAGATTGTAATAATTGGGTTTTTTACCAGGACTTTTCACATCGATAATAGCAACCAAATGACCGGCCGTATCGAATACACCACCGCCACTATCGCCGACATTAAATGTGTTGCTAGCGCGTACAATCACACTGTCATCCATCGGATATAATCCTTTTACAAAGCCATAAGATGCATGTGGTTTTTGTGTGTCTCCTGCAAAGCCTAGTGCAAACAGTGGTTGCTCATAATGCAAACGTTCACTGTCACCCAATGTCGCAGCAGGGGCTTTTAAGTGATCAACCACTAAGATACATAAATCGTGCTGCCAGTCTGGGATGAAACCGGTCACATTCACTTCTGTATCATCAACCATGACTTTGACTGACAAAGCATCTGCCACCACATGACAATTAGTCACTACTTTATTATCGGCAACAATGACACCCGAACCTAAACCGTTGCCAGTCGCTAATGCAACTTTAACCTTTGCAAGATGTTGGCTGATTTTTGATACAACTGGCGCCACCTCTTTCGCCAATGTCATATGACTGACACAAATCAACAGTAGTGCTAACAATACCCTTGTCATGTAATCTCCAATATCGCCAAGCGTGGTGCGTTTTGAAAGCGATTCAATTTAACTTATAGTTAATTTAGCAAGAGCCATACCAACCCACATGACAGACTTTGCAAAGTACTTAGTCCTGATCATTTCGCATGGTATTGAAGGATTTTCATGTGACAGCATCAAGCTGCCAGCGGGATAATATAAGGGTTTAGTGGTTAACCACAGATTATGTGGTTTGTGTTCATGTCTGCATCTACACAGTGAGTGAACAAGGTGAACAATTTTTCATGAGGGATATTGCCTCGCGGACTCATCACTAATCCGCACACTAAAAGTGCAATCGCACATATTTGGTGCCAAACGCTTAGGTCATTTGATTTAACGCTTTTATGCACGCTTTTCGCACATAAAAAAAGGACGCCTAAGCGTCCTTTTTTTATGTATGTAGCAACTTAGAGCAATAATCTTCTCACATCACTTAACATGGCACGTAGGTGCGTTGTAAAGCGTGCGCCATCTGCACCATCAATCACACGGTGATCGTATGATAATGACATTGGTAAGATTAAGCGCGGCTCAAATTCACCCGTTGCTTTATTCCAAACAGGCTCCATTGATGAGCGAGAAACACCTAAAATCGCCACTTCAGGACAGTTAATAATTGGCGTAAACATCGTACCGCCAATACCGCCTAAGCTAGAGATCGTAAAGCAACCGCCCTGCATCTCTTCTACTTTCAACTTACGCTCACGCGCTCTAGTTGATAAGTCGATTAGGTCGCGTGCAATATCCATCACATCTTTATGGTGTGCATCGCGCACCACTGGTACCACTAAACCATCTGGTGTGTCGCAAGCGAAACCAATGTTGTAGTAATTTTTCAAGATTAGGCTATCGCCTTCAGGTGACAGTGATGCATTAAAGTTAGGGTAAGTGCGTAATGCATTGACCACGGCTTTAATCAAGAACGCAAGCATGGTTAGCTTAACGCCTTTTTTCTCAGCCTCAGCCTTCATTGATTTTCTGAAATCTTCTAAATCAGTAATATCAGCTTGGTCAAACTGTGTCACATGCGGTGCAGTCACCCAGTTACGGTGTAAGTTAGCACCAGACAACTTCTTAATACGTGACATCGGTTTGGTTTCAACTTCACCAAACTGTGTGAAATCAATCACTGGCATTGGTAATGTACTTAAGCCAGCACCTGCGTTATCAGAACGTGGTTTTGCTAATGCACCTTTAACATAGCCTTGCACATCACTTTGCACAATGCGGTTTTTAGGGCCAGTAGCTGTGACTAAGTTAAGATCAACACCTAACTCACGTGCAAATTTACGCACTGATGGGCTAGCATGCGCCAACTTACCTGAAACACCAACACTGCTTGCTGCAACAGGGTTTGGTGTTGATTTTGGTGCAACCACTTGCGGTGGCGTCGCCACTGGGTGTGTTGGCTCCGGAATCGCAACAGGTTTATCATCAACCGTGACTGTCGCCACCACTGGTGTCGGTGTTGGTTGTGCGGCTGTTTTTTCAGCGGCTGGTGCATCAGCAGCAGCGGCATCAATCGTAAAGATCAATACACCCTCTTTAATTTGATCGCCAACGGCTACTTTCACTTCTTTCACCGTGCCACCAAATGGCGCAGGAATATCCATAGAGGCTTTATCTGTCTCTAAAGTCACCAACGCATCATCAGCTTCAATGACATCACCAACACTCACTAGCACTTCAATCACATCAACGCTATCAAAGTTACCAATATCTGGGACTAATACTTCTTTAATACTCATATCTTTATGTTCCTTATTTGCGCAGATTTAAACTTAACTAATGCAGCTTAAATCGTTGCAGGATTAGGTCTATTAACATCAATCTTATATTTCTTAATCGCTTCAGTTGCTTTTGATGCAGGAATGGTACCTTCATCAGCCAATGCTTTAAGCGTTGCTAATACAACATGGTAACGATCAACCTCAAAGAAGTTACGTAACGCCTCGCGTGAATCTGAACGGCCGTAACCATCTGTACCCAATGTCACAAAGGCATTTGGTACATATGGGCGAATTTGATCAGCAAATGAACGCATGTAATCGGTTGAAACAACCACTGGGCCTTCTGCTTTTGCTAAACATTGCTCAACATAGCTTAAGGTTGGTTTCGCTTCTGGGTGCAACATATTTTGACGTTCAGCCTCAATACCATCACGACGTAGCTCAGTAAAGCTTGTTACGCTCCATACATCTGCTGAAACGCCCCAGTCTTTTTCTAGCATTTCACCAGCGGCAATCACTTCACGTAAAATCACGCCAGAACCCATTAACTGTACTTTATGGCCTTTAGCTTTAGATTGACTAAAGCTATACATGCCTTTAAGAATGCCGGCCTCAGCGCCTTTAGGCATTTCAGGATGGCTATAGTTTTCATTCATCAAGGTGATGTAGTAATACACATCTTCTTGATTCTGCACCATGCGACGCATACCTTCTTGAATAATCACGGCTAATTCATATGAGAACGTAGGATCGTAAGAGACGCAGTTAGGAATCATCGCTGACATCAAGTGGCTATGGCCATCTTCATGTTGCAGGCCTTCGCCGTTTAGTGTTGTACGGCCAGCCGTTGCACCTAATAAGAAGCCACGTGCACGTGAATCACCCGCTGCCCATGCAAAGTCACCAATACGTTGGAAACCAAACATTGAGTAGTAGATATAGAACGGAATCATTTGCGTGCCAGTCACACTGTATGACGTTGCTGCAGCCATCCAGCTAGAGAATGAACCCGCTTCGTTAATGCCTTCTTCTAAAATTTGCCCTGTTTTTGACTCTTTGTAGTACATCACTTGGTCAGAATCTTGTGGCTCGTACAATTGGCCTACTGAAGAGTAGATACCTAATTGACGGAACATACCTTCCATACCAAAAGTACGGGCTTCATCTGGCACGATAGGTACCACATACTTACCCACTTCTTTATCACGCAAGATAGTAGACAAGATACGGACAAACGCCATGGTGGTGGAGATTTCTCTATCACCGGTTGCTTCAAGCATTTTGCTAAACGCAGATAATTCAGGTGTTTTAAGTTCATTACCTTTACGACGACGTTGTGGTACATGGCCACCCATTGCCGCACGACGCTCAGCCATGTATTGCATTTCTGGGCTGTCATCAGCTGGTTTGTAGTAAGAGTAGCTTTCTACTTGCTCATCAGTTAATGGTAGGTCAAAGCGGTCACGGAATGTTTTAAGTGACTCAAGGTCCATACTTTTTTGTTGATGGGTCGTGTTTTGACCTTCACCAGCTTCGCCCATGCCATAACCTTTAACGGTTTTAGCTAAAATCACAGTCGGTTGACCTTTATGGTTCACCGCAGACTCGTAAGCTGCATATACTTTATGTGGGTCATGACCACCGCGGTTTAAGCGCCAAATGTCATCATCTGACATCGCTGCAACCATTTCTTTTAATTCAGGATACTTACCAAAGAAGTGTTCACGCGTATAAGCGCCACCTTTTTGTTTAAAGTTTTGATACTCACCATCCACACACTCTTCCATGCGTTTTTTGAGTAAGCCATCTTTATCCATGGCCAATAGTGGGTCCCAATAAGAGCCCCACACCACTTTAAGTGCATTCCAACCTGCACCGCGGAAGTTAGACTCTAATTCTTGAATGATTTTTCCGTTACCACGCACTGGCCCATCTAAACGCTGCAAGTTACAGTTAATGACAAAAATCAGGTTATCTAAACCTTCACGTGCCGCTAATGAAATCGCACCTTGTGACTCAGGCTCGTCCATTTCACCGTCACCACAGAACACCCACACTTTACGGTCTGACGTATCTGCAATACCGCGGTTATGCATATATTTCAAGAAACGCGCTTGATAAATACCGGCTAATGGGCCAATACCCATTGATACGGTAGGGAATTGCCAGTAATCAGGCATTAACCAAGGATGTGGGTAGCTAGATAAACCATTGCCGCCAGTTTCTTGACGGAAGTTATCCATTTGCTCTTCAGTAAAGCGGCCTTCTAGAAATGAACGCGCATACACACCCGGTGATGAGTGCCCTTGGAAGTAAATACAATCGCCACCAAAGTTATCATTTGGCGCACGGAAGAAATGGTTAAAACCAATATCATATAAAGTAGCGGCTGATTGGAAGCTAGCAATATGTCCACCAACACCTGGTGATTTATCATTGGCACGTAGCACCGTCATAATCGCATTCCAACGTACTAATGCACGAATACGACGTTCCATTTCTGGGTCACCCGGCAACTTTGCTTGCAAGTGAGTAGGAATCGTATTGACGTAAGCAGTGGTCGCGTTATAAGGCAAGTTACTACCTGAGCGACGGGCTTTATCAATCATCGCCTCAAGTAAAAAGTGCGCACGATCGGTGCCCTCATTTTCAATCACTGACGTTAATGCATCTAACCATTCTCTGGTTTCTAACGGGTCAGTTTCTTGCAAGCCTTTAATAGGGTTGCTTGGTTGCTCTTGTGTTGCCATGCGTGGGGATTCTCCGTGCTGTGATAGCTATGCTTTTTTTAATGATGCTTTGTTAGCTAGCAATTAAACTGAAATGTGTTGATTCATATACGCGTAAGTGTCTCTTTTTTATGCTTTTTGGTCAAGTTAAAACCGCAATTAAACTGTTTAAAGTAATGGTTTTTCTAGGATAACCGGCCCACTACCAAGACCTTTAAAGTGCATCAAAATCACGTAATAATGAAGTTAAATTCTTTTAAAATCATCTAAGTATCGCGGAAAATATCCAAAAAAGGTTAAATCGCACATGATATTAACAAGTAACAACCGAGAATCAGACCTAAATCATTCAAAGTAAATATTACACACTAACTTTACGACAAGTTTCCAAAAATAATTAGTCCAAAATACGCTAATTCCCAACTAAAAGCGTTCTAAATTTAAAGCCCCTTAGACTGAAACTAGGAATATTAAAATATAAAACTGCTAAACACTTAATATTAAATGTGAATTAATTTCATCCATTTTAAATGTCTTTTAATGCATCAATTTCATTACAAATAAAACACCCATTTACCCTGCTATTCTCATCTTGAAAAGCATCATACTAACTTTAAGATGCATGCATAGTTTTTAAATTGCAACTACCCATCATGTGTTTACATGATGAAATTTTCGACTTTCAGTCGACCTTAGTGGAGGTGCAATTGTAAAATTCTATAGTCCTATCATTTTGATGCTGCGGTAATAATGATAGAGTGCGTATTGAGAAATAAACTTACTGCACGCTATTGATTTCGTTACAGGTGATAAAACTAAACCCTAACAATTAAAATTGCACCTCATGAAAAACACTTTCCTCTCAAAAGTTTTTGGCGGTATTTTTGGACACTTTCTAGTCCGAAATAGCGCAATTCAAGCGCTATCTGGCGTGTTATTGCTCCTACTGATGCTCCCGCTTTTTGAGCATATGGTCAAAAAAACAAAAATAGAGCAAGGTAGTACCGTCACCAACACGACACTTGCTGCCACTTATTTAGCCCTCCAAGAAAATGATTTGATGACGGTTGCTAACTATGGCATGGACGTCCTTAAAGACACGCCCAATATGCTCTATATTGTGTACAGCAAATCAACCGGTGAAGAAACGATTATTTCAGATAAAGAATGGTTAATCGCGAACAAAACGTTGCCCTACCATGCACTCACTTTTTCAAAAGAAAAGTCGCAACTATTAGACACTAATGAAACCAAAATACCCAAAACACTTAATTTAACCAACATTGATAACGCATTTACTTATAACAAGCCCATTTATTTCAATGGTCAATACTGGGGTGTATTAACAATTGCTTTTAGTCAAAATGTATACGCTAGCTTACTGAACAAATTTTATTGGGCGATCGGTTCATTTCTACTAGGTTCATTTCTAGTTGGCTTATTTTTATTCTTTATTTCTTCGCGCACCATTCGCGCTCAAATGCGGGCAGTTGAAAAAACATCAAAAGCATTATCACTTGGTGAATTATCAGCACGTGCACCAGAAGATTCCATTGGTGAAATTGGCATACTGGGTAAAGCCATTAATCAAATGACGGTTGCATTAGAAGAGAAATCAACACGTTTATTCCAACTAGCGCAAGTTGTTGAGCAAACCAACGATGCTTTCATCTTATTTGATAGTGGCTTTAAAGTCGTCTTTGCTAATGATGCGCTCAAAGACATTACAGGCTTTGATAAAAGTGAGGTTGAAAACGCAACAATTACTGACTTCACCAATCAACTGAATATCAATTTATTAGACATTCAAAATGAACTGGTGATCATGCACGAAAACATGCGTAACAACTTCACCAAAGACATATTACTCACCCGTCAAGATGGCCATACGATTAATGTTGAAATGCGTCTGGAAAGCATTATTGATGAAGAAACTGAAAACCAAAGTTACTTATTTGTGCTGTCTAACATCACCTCTCGTAAAGACATGGAACAAGCGCTGCATCAACTGGCTTTCTATGACAAATTAACCGGCTTACCAAACCGCCGTATGTTCATGGATTACTTGCAGAACATCATCAAACAATCTGAGCGTCATGATAAATGCTTCGCGCTATTTTTTATGGATCTAGATAACTTCAAGAACATTAATGACTCGATGGGCCATGAAGCTGGTGACCAATTACTGATTCAAATTTCACAAAAACTGAAAGAAATTTTCCGCGGCGTTGATTTAGTCACACGTTTAGGTGGCGATGAGTTCACGGTGATTATTGAATATATTAAAGCACCTGGCCATATTGATATTGGCAACCTTGCTGCAAAAGCGGTCAAGCAATTATCATCACAACCGGTGGTGTTAAATGGCCGAGCACTCACAATTAGTACCAGCCTTGGGATTGCAAAATATCCAGAAAATGGCTTGGACTCTGAAACATTAGTCAAAAATGCAGATACAGCCATGTATGCCGCAAAAAAAGCGGGTAAGAATAATTATGCTTTCTATACAGAAAATATGAATATTGCCTTGCGCAAATACATCGAAATGGAAACAGATTTAAAAGAAGCCATTGCAGCAAAAGACCAAATTCGCTTGCACTACCAACCAATTGTTTCACTCAACACTAAAGAGATGATGGGCGTTGAAGTATTAGCAAGGTGGAAGCACCCAACCAAAGGTGAAATACCGCCATCTGAATTTATTGCGCTAGCGGAAAAAACCGACCTAATCTTAACGCTTGGCGACTCCTTACTTAACCAAGCATTCAAACAAGCAAAACTATGGCAACAACGTGGCTTGCAACACTATGTTTCAGTGAATATTTCAGTACGCCAGTTTGATAAAGACAATTTCATTAATGTATTAACAGCCTTTTTAATCGATTACGACATTAACCCAAGCAAAATTCAACTTGAGTTTACAGAAGGCATTATGCTCGACTCAACCGACGAGACGATTTTAAAGTTTGAAAAAATTAAAGAGCTTGGTTTTAGAATTGCCATTGATGATTTTGGTACAGGCTACTCGTCACTGAGCTACATTCACAAATTACCGATTGATGTCATTAAGATTGACCAAGCATTTGTTTCTGACATTATCAATAATGAGAAGTCACAAGCCATTCTGGCGGCCATTACCACGCTCTCAACTGCGCTTAACATTCGCACGGTGGCAGAAGGTGTTGAATTCCCTGCGCATGAAACGTTACTTATGCATAGTCATTGCGATTATGGCCAAGGCTATTTGTATGACGCTTCTATGCATATTGAAGAGTTTGAAGAGAAGTACTTACCAATCGTCACAGATGATGAGGATATTACCGATGCTGCTTTGTTAGCAGAAACGATTTAACCCTTACAAAATTGCAACTCACAATAAAAAAGCGAGCAACCATCACGGTGCTCGCTTTTTTTGTTTAGGTTTAAAAACCTAAAACAACTTAATTACCCAAAGAACCAAATACTTTTTTAAGCAAATTGCTTGCTTGACCTACTGGGTCTTTACGAATCGCCGCTTCTTCTTTAGCGATCATCAAGTAAACACCATCTAATGTTTTTTGCGTGACATACTCTTCTAAGTTTGCTTGGTCATTTTTAACCAGACCATATTTACTACCCATTTTCGCAAACTGATTATATTGTTGTGCTAGGTGCACATTTTCAGTCGCTTTTTTAACAATTGGTAAAAACTTAGCGCGCATCGCTTCAGTTGTATTCTTTTTGAAGTACTGTGTACCAGCATCATCACCACCTGAAAGTATGCCTTTTGCATCCTCTACACTCATTTTTTTAACTGAGTCTACCAATAATTCTTTTGCTTCAGGTACTGCGGCTTCTGCGGCACGATTCATTTTCAACACCAATGCATCAGCCTGCTTGCCCATGCCAAACATGCGCATCATTTTTTCAACTTTCTTCATGCTTTTTGGTAATGGAATTTTCACTTCTTTATTCCCTAAAAATCCATCCGCAGCACCAAGTGAACTCACGGCTTTATCCGCACCTTGTATTAAGGCTTCTTTTAAACCACTACCGGCTTCTGAATTACTCAAGCTACTTAAACTTAACGCATAAGCGCTGGTCATAAACAAAGTCAGTGCCAGTGCCATTAATAATTTACGCATTATCTTCTCCATTAATTTAATCAATCGGGTCACAATTCACTTAGAATAACTTAAATGTCTTATCCCCGTGTGTAAAACATAACAAAAATTTACTCTCTAACATGCCCATTAAAAATATTTATTCTTTAATACTCATAGTATTCATCACAACGTTTAGCGGCATCAGCGCGGCCAGTGATCACAAAGTGGTGGTATTTGCAGCCGCCAGTTTAACCAATGCAATCACAGACATTGCTAAGGCTTATGAGGCCAAACATGCGATCAAGATTCAAAAGTCATTTGCATCTAGCGCTGCGCTAGCCAAACAAATTACGCGTGGTGCACCTGCCGATATTTATCTATCAGCAGACCAACAATGGATGGACTATCTTCATACTAAACGTTTCATCACGCCAAATAGTAGACAAGACCTATTAAAAAACCACTTAGTCCTGATCTCACCCGCCCAACAATCATTTAATACTAAGATGGTTTCAGGCTACCCATTTGCTGCCCAATTTAAAGGTAAATTATGTACTGGGCAAGTGGACTCAGTGCCGGTTGGCATTTACGCCAAGCAAGCATTAACCCACTTGAATTGGTGGCACAGCGTTAAGTCACGCCTCGTTGGTGCACAGAGTGTCAGAACAGCATTGGTGTATGTTGAGCGCGGTGAATGTAAAGCCGGCATTGTGTATGAAACAGATGCCAAAATTTCCAACAAAGTAAAGATCATTGCAAGATTCCCTGCGGATAGCCACACCCCAATTCGCTACCCTATGGCATTGGTTAACAATGCAAACCCGCAAGCTAAAGACTTTATGCTATTTTTAAATTCAGCCCAAGCAAGCGCAATATTCAAACAATACGGCTTCATTACATTACAATAAGCAGATGATTGCCGAACTATTTCATTTCTCACCAGCCGAGCTAGACATTGTGTTGCTTTCACTTAAAGTCAGCTTGTTTTGTGTAGCAGTGATTACCATTCCTGCGGTGGCGGTTGCTTGGGTATTAGCCAGAAAAAACTTTTGGGGTAAAAGCTTGCTTGATGGTTTAGTGCATTTACCCATGGTATTGCCGCCAGTGATTCCTGGTTTTATTTTATTACTCTTGTTTGGCGCCCAAGGCTTGATAGGCAAGTACCTGAATGAATACTTTGGCATTAGCTTCTCATTCACTTGGGTCGGCGCGGTCATTGCATCCGCCGTCATGGCTTTTCCACTGATGGTGCGCTCTACCCGCCTAGCTATTTCACAAATTGACCGTGGTTTAGAAATTGCCGCCCAATCACTCGGTGCGCATCCATTAAAAGTATTCTTTACCATCACACTACCACTCGCCCTACCCGGCCTCATTACTGGCCTTATACTCGCATTCAGCCGCAGCTTAGGCGAATTTGGTGCCACCATTACCTTTGTTGGCAATATTGAAGGCGAAACACGTACGCTTCCGCTTGCCATTTACACCTATACCCAAGTGCCTGATGGTGATTTACCCGCGCTAAGATTAGTGATATTGAGTGTGTTGCTCGCGCTTGGCGCATTGATGATAAGTGACCGCTTAGAGCGTAAAGCCAACAACAATATGGGAAATATCGAATAGCGATGATTGAAGTACAAGCACAATTCCGCAGGCCACAATTTTCGCTTGATGTTGATCTCAAACTCCATGAGCGTGTCACCGCTATTTTTGGTGCGTCAGGATCTGGCAAGAGTACATTACTTAATATTATTGCAGGCATTACCAAACCGGATACGGGCTTGATTAAGATTAATGATGCGTATCTGCTTGATACATCGCGCAAGCTTTACACCCCAATCCACAAACGCAATATTGGCTTAGTATTTCAAGATGCGCGTTTATTCCCACACTTAACGGTTGAGCAGAATTTAACCTATGCGGCTAAAAAACCAGAGCAAGGCATGGGCTTTACAGAAGTCATCAAACTATTAGAAATTGAAACCTTACTAACACAAAAACCACACGAACTCTCTGGGGGTGAAAAGCAACGTGTGGCATTGGGTCGCGCCATACTCAGCAACCCGCGCTTACTGATGTTAGATGAACCACTGGCCTCATTAGATAACCGCTTAAAAGACCAGATTCTGCCATTTCTCAGCCGCATGACGCAAGAAGTGAATATCCCAATGATTTATATCAGCCATGATAAAAGTGAGATCGCCCAAATCACGCAAAACATCATTGGTATTGAAAATGGCAAAATAAAAGCCTAGCGCATTTAACTGCGCTAGGCTTTTATGATCGAAGTCATCACGACTGCATTAAGGTCTATTTAACTGGTTTTACATTCCAGATTTTTTCAGCATACTCGCCAATCGTACGATCACTTGAGAACTTAGCCATTCGTGCGACATTTAAAATCGCCATTTTAGTCCAAGCTTCTTGGTCACGATACAAATCACCCACTGCATCTTGCGTTTCAATGTAGCTCGCATAGTCAGCTAATAGTAAGTAGTTATCACCATTTTGTAATAGGTTATCAACCACTGGCACATAACGATCAGGCTGATCTACATTAAAGAAGCCGCTTGAAATCATATCCAGCACTTCTTTCAACTCAGCATTACCGTTGTAGTAATCATAAGGGTTAAAGCCTTGTGATTTCAAATCAGCCACTTCAGGTGTGGTTAAACCAAAGATAAAGATATTCTCTTCACCCACTTCTTCACGCATTTCAACGTTAGCACCATCTAATGTACCAATGGTTAATGCACCGTTTAAGGCCATTTTCATATTACCAGTACCACTTGCTTCAGTACCTGCTGTCGAAATTTGTTCAGATAAATCACTACCCGGGAATAATAATTCAGCCGCTGAAACCTCATAGTTAGGGTAGTAAACCACTTTTAGTTTATCGCCCACCGCTGGGTCATTATTCACAATATTAGCCACATCATTAATCAGGTGGATAATTTGTTTCGCCATCCAATAACCCGGTGCGGCTTTACCACCAAAAATAATCGTGCGCGCTGGTGCATCACCAGCCTCACCTTTACGAATGCGGTTATATAAAGTAATAATATGCAGCACATTGAGTAGCTGACGTTTATATTCATGAATACGCTTAATTTGCACATCGAAGATACTATTCACATTCAACTTAATGCCTGTTTTGTCTTCAATTTTCTTCGCTAAGCGTGCTTTATTTTCTTGCTTCACTGTTTGGAAAGCGGCTCTAAAATCAGCATCATCAACCAGTGGTTCTAAGTTCTTAATGTTTTTCAGGTCTTTTTGGAAGTCACCACCAATCACTTTAGTAATGAGTGATGTTAAGCCTGGGTTACATTGGTTTAACCAACGACGTGGTGTAATACCATTCGTCACGTTCACTAACTTACCCGGATAAATACGGTTAAAGTCAAAGAACAAGGTCTCTTTTAATAACTGACTATGTAATGCAGCCACACCATTCACAGTATGGCTACCCACTACCGCTAAATGCGCCATGCGTACACGACGGCCATGCGTTTCATCAATAATAGAAACACGGGTTAATAAATCATGCTCCCCTGGGAACTTGTGATTCACCATTTCCATAAATTCATGGTTAATTTTGTAAATAATTTCCAAGTGTCTTGGTAAGAGTTTTTCAAATAACTCAACACTCCATGTTTCTAACGCCTCTGGCATTAAGGTATGGTTAGTGTATGAGAATACTTTACCCACTAGTTCCCATGCATGGGCCCATTTAAGGTGATATACATCGACTAATTGGTACATCATTTCAGCCACACCAATCGCTGGGTGGGTATCATTTAACTGAATCGCAATTTGGTCTGGCAATGTATTCCAGTCATCGTGCGACGCTAAAAAACGTTTTAAAATATCTTGGATTGAAGCTGATACAAAGAAGTATTGCTGCTTCAAGCGTAATTCACGGCCATTGGCTGAAGCATCGTTTGGATACAACACTTGTGAAATACTTTCAGAGGCTTGACGCCCATCAACGGCTTCATCGTATTGACCATCATTAAACTTAAACAAGTCAAAATCATTTTTAGCTTTGGCTGACCATAAGCGTAAGTTGTTCACCGTTTCCGTGTTGTAACCCGGCACTGGCACATCGTAACCCATGGCAACCACTGGTTCTGCTTCTACCCATTTTTGTTGAGGGCCATCTTCCGTTTCAAAGGTGACGACTTTACCGTAGAAGTTAATATCAAAATTAATTTCAGGGCGTTGGAACTCCCAAATATTGCCATAACGTAACCAGTTATCAGGGTTTTCAACTTGCTGTCCATTAATGATTGATTGGCGGAACATACCGTATTCATAACGAATACCGTAACCCGTACCTGGAATATCCATGGTGGCCATTGAATCTAAAAAGCAAGCCGCTAAACGGCCTAAACCACCGTTACCAAGCGCCGCATCAGGCTCCATTTCAGCCACATCTTCCATCTTAAGGCCGAGTTCATTCAAGCCTTCATTGACCTCACCATCAATGCCTAAGTTAAGTGACGCATTGGACAACATACGGCCAATTAAAAATTCTAATGAAAGGTAATAAACACGCTTTGGATCTTTCTCGATATACTTTTCAACGGTATTAATCCAACGTTGTGTCACTTCATCACGGACGGCATGCGCAGTACTTGAATACCAATCACGCGTTGTGGCAACAGGCGCTGTTTTAAACGTTGAGCGCATGAGATGACTTTCAATATTATCTGCGAATATTGATCTTTTTTTAGATGCAGCTTTTTTTGTAGCCGGCTTTTTGGTGTTTTTTCTCGCAGGGTTGTCATTCACTATTTCGCTCATTACGCTTTCCTCTTAAATTGAATAGTTCGATTAAATTAAATTAATTTAAAGTTAATGTTAATGTTAATTAAACAACATTCAAGACGATTACGATCAATGAATCAGGCTAATTTATGCTCCGTAATTCAGTCGATTAGAAAATCATCTATCGTTAATCACTAAGCAAGCTTTATACCTAAAGCGTTAATGGCGCTTGTGTCATGACGGTGAATGAATAGTCTACCGCTAATTCATGAAGAAAATATTAACCATTCAAGCCAATCATTGTAAGTTCAGTTGATTATAGTCAAAATCAGGGGAAACCGTGGTGGCTTTTAAGACTGATAATTTCATTAAACTTTCTGTGAGGACCGCTTGCAAGTCATAAAGCGAATCAAGGTCTACACGCACACTCATGGCACCAATTGTGACTTCTGCCACCGCACACGCTTCACAATAAATGACATTACACCCTTCAGAGCCTGCCAACTTAATTCTTTTACACGCTTGCGCCTCGTTCATCACAATTCAGTCCTCATTTACAATCAGTTAAGAAAAAAGATCGGCTTACATGTCATTGCATCAACAACATTGCGATCAAAAAGTACTACAAAGGGAGACATGTTTCCATGTTTAAAACAACCACGCAGCGACACATTACCGAACACTGCGTGGTATTTAAGCGCATACCATAAACGCTTAAATTCTACTCACCAACTGCTTTAATAGCAGTTAGTGAAATACTACTAAACGCGATTTGAGTAATACTCAACCACTTGTTGCACATCAATGGGGAAAGGCACATGGTCCGCATCAGGTAAATGGGCAATGGTGGCAGCCTTTTTATCTTCCGCCCATTGCAGCCACTCTGGTCTTTCTAGCACGGGTTGCTTCACCGTACTGAGTACCAATGGAATCGCTAAGCTTGCTTGCTTCAATGCAATCGTGTCACCAACATCCACGCGAATAGAAGCAATATTCACTGATTTTCCATTTAACGTGACATGGCGGTGGTTCACTAATTGGCGTGCCGCAATAATGGTTGGTGCAAACCCAGCCCTAAACACCACATTATCTAAACGGCGCTCTAACAACTGTAAAAACTGGTCACCAGTTGGCGCTTTACCTTTTCTAGCTTCAACAATCAGTCGTCGCATTTGCCTTTCTGTTAAGCCATAATTAAAGCGTAGCTTTTGCTTCTCTTGCAGCTTCACAGCATAATCTGAACGACGCTTACGTGACGCTTTAGGGCCATGTTGGCCCGGCGGCGTTGGTCTTGTTTCAATCGTCTTGCGCGATAGCCCCGGCAAATCCACGCCTAGTGCACGCATAATTTTGAGTCTTGGTCTTGTTAATCGTGACATTTCATTTCCATTGTTTATTAATAATAGTGCTGCCAACACTTCACCTTAGTGATTAATGGCAAGCCTTGTTACTTGTTGATTCATTTAATAAAGCATCATGATGTGTGTCCACAATCGCATCCCACTGCCACGCTAACTGCACAGCAACATCTCTCACCAATTGTGACTCAGCATATTCAGGTGCTTGCAATTGGTAAGCTAAATCACCCGCCAAAATAGCCAGCTCAACACTTGGCTGCTTAGCATACTGCGCGCTCACACAACTTAACGCCGCAAGCACAGCACTAGCATTAGGCAATTCAGGGTCGTACGTAGACCGCACATCTTCCACATTAACCACTGCCGTTACTGGCAGTCCTCGACTACTTTGCTTATCCATTCTACAAACACCTTTGAATAAAAATGATAATGATTCCTATTAATTACATAAATGAAATAAAAAACCGAGCTTTATGCCACTTGCAACTGCGCCAAAAGGTGACTGTCTTGCATTAAATATGCATCCTGCTGTACTACCGCTTGCTGCGATTGCGTGTTTAATTCAGTTTGCATCACCAATTTGGCTGCCGCTTTACGCATCATTTCATGCATCATAAAAAAACTGGTTGCCGCAATGCGTAACGATGTCCCACCTACTTCCAACTCAACCATATCTTTAGCACTGTTATAAAGTACCTTGCACTCTGCATTGCCTGCCAATACGGCCTGCTGAACAATGCGCGTTTGATTAATTAACTGTTTTTTCATTATGTATCCTTTATTTAAGCAATATTTAACATCGACGTACAAATGATAATGATTATCATTTACATAGTCAAGCACTTTGTAGAATATTCTTCGTCGACAATAAAAAACCGCTAATGTATTCACACCAACCGGTTTTAACAAAACAATGCGCCATTTATTCAGTACAAAGATTAGTGTCACTACCTTAGTTAATAAACGAGGCAAAGGCGGCAAAGACATAGTAGCCTTTGACCGCTTCTAAAAGTTGGGATGTGTAACGTCGCAATGGCCGCAATCGAGGTGGGAAGCGGACATTCAAGCCAATGTCCACTTGTATCAAAAATTAACTCAATGTTTCATATTCCCCATTGGTTTACGCACATTCATCTCCACAACGCCTTTCGGCATAGTCATGTTAGGGTCGGCTTTGACTGGCGGTAAATCGTCATGTACTTGTTTCGCCACAGTCCCTTTTGGGTGTTGATAGTCCCCGGGATCTTGATAATCATGTTTGGCTAATGCTTCACGCACTTTTAGTGTCGTAAACATGCCGCCCATTTCAACCGGGCCAAACTGCCCTTTACCCATCATCATCGGTAGCGTGTTTTCTGGCAATGGCATGTCCATCATGTCTGCCATATCACTCATTTCAGACATCCCCGTTTTACCCATCGGCATGTAATCGGGCACTAATGTTGAAAACGCTTCAGCAATCCCGCTTTGACTCACGCCAATCATATTAGGAATGTCATGTCCCATCGCATTCATCGTATGGTGTGATTTATGGCAGTGAAACGCCCAGTCACCTAACTCATTAG
>JAWUXH010000065.1:0-17630 GCA_034111445.1 Methylophilaceae bacterium
CCCCCCCCCCAATAAACCGTTAGGGCTTTAGACGAACATATAAAAAAGATCAGAAATGTTGGCTTTAAATTACGAAAAAAACTAAGAAAAGGCCGCATTAGTAACAAACTAAGCGCATATTTTTACTATGAAAATAAAAAACCATATGAAGGAAGTTGTTAATGTTTGATTTTGTTACGGTCCATATGTCCACTGAAATATCCAGTGAATGGACAATCATATTCACACTACTACTGTCTTTTGTACTCTCAACCATTTTAGGGTTTGTGTATCAAAAAACATTTAGGGGCTTGTCTTAACTCACGCAACTTAGTACAAGCCAAAGCAAATGGGGTTTTCAAAATATGCCAACAGTAGCCTTGTTGGTTACTACGATAATGGTGATTGGTATATGGATAACGACCGTAAATCAGTCTTTGAAAACAAGATTATTTATTAATCCAGCCAAAAAAATAGCACCGTGACTGCGCATTAACCTACCTTTTGCAATCCCTAGCTTTGAAATGCTAGCTATAGAGCAGCAATATACCGCGGTTTAAAATGTAAATTCTCCATCGCCAAGCCACCCAAACATTTATCAACGTTAGCTTTTATGTTAACTTTAAACAATGGATCCAATTTCGAATTTAGCATTAGCCAGTGGATTAAGCTGGGCAAGCGGCTTTAGGCTGTATGCCACCGTGTTTATTGTGGGTATGCTTGCCAAGTTTGAACTTGTGACGCTACCTGCCAGTTTAGATATTTTGACACACCCAGTGGTACTAACCCTTGCGGGTGCTTTAGCTGTGATTGAATTTTTAGCGGATAAAGTGCCCTATATTGATAGCGCTTGGGATAGCATTCAAACCTTCATCCGTATTCCGGCAGGGGCGCTACTCGCCATGGGGGCAATCAACAGTAGTGACCCAATGATTGCCACAGTTTCAGCCCTACTGGGTGGCACGATGACAGGCATGACCCATACTACTAAAACAGGCAGCCGCGCAATGATCAACACTTCACCAGAGCCTGTCAGTAATGTCGCCGCCTCAGTGGCTGAAGATACTGTGTTTTTGGCGGGTGGTTGGTTAGCTCTTATGCACCCTGCGGTATTCATCGGCGTGTTACTGGGCTTTATTATGTTGATGCTTTGGTTGATACCCAAGCTATGGCGCGGCATTAAATCTGTCTTTTCAAATATTGGCAAAATCACTAAACCCATGACTGATTCAACTTAATAAGCATTTATTGCGCGCTTGGTATGCGATAATATTAGTTACGCTACCAACACAACACAATACAGTTATGATCACTACGCTCATTATGATTGCAGGCATTTTATTTTTAGCCCTGCAACTTGAAGAAAAATTTAAAGTCCCTTCCCCACTTGGTTTAATTGCGCTGTCATTTGGAGCGCATTACTTATCAAAGCAAGTACCAATTATTACTGGTGATGCCAATAGCTTCGCGGCACTCGTGATCTTATTGTTACCTGTACTGCTTATTTCAGACTCATTAGAGCTACGATTAAGAGACTTAAAGGAACATGGCTTAAGCCTGCTGTATTTATCGATCGTAGCGGTCTCTTTATCAATCTTAACGGCACTTTCAATGGCTGACTGGTTATTTGCAGGTTATGACTTAAGCAGCGCTGCGGTTGTGATGTTGTTTGCCATGGTATTAGCCACTGACCCAGTATCTGTGGTGAGTATTTTCTCAAAATTTGATTTACCGCATCGGCTTAAAATGTTGGCTGAAGGTGAAAGCTTATTTAATGATGCCACCGCATTAATTGTATTTGTCTTTATCGGTTTATTTGCCTTAGGCGGCGGAGAAATTACCGCCGCTTATGTAGCTGAAATTAGTGCAGCTGTCATTTTCGGCTCACTCATTGTGGGTGTTGGCATTGGCTTTATTGGCCTAGTGCTACTTAAAACCACTGAAAACCGTATTGCCGAAATGATGATTATTGTGCTTTCTGGTTACTGTGCGTTTGAATTAGCTGAGCATTTTTATGTGCTTCTCAACTTCTTTGGTGGCCATTCACACATGCATTTATCTGGCATATTGGCGACCATATTTGCCACACTAACGGTCAACCACATCATGAATAAAAATATTGATGATGAAAGTGAACAAATTTACGACGATGAAATAACGCTGCATAGTGAAGCACTTAAACGCAATACATCGCCAGGCATTATTGGCACTGTATTACGTCGTGTTAAAGCCACCGTTGAAGAGCGTAGCCGTCACTTACGCACCAAAGAAGACATTCAATTGCTAGCCGTTGTTGCCAATACCATTTTATTTGTGGCCATGGCTGAGATGATTGACTTAGATTTGCTCTGGAAGTATCGCTTTGAAATACTGGTGATGTTTTTAGCCACAACCGTGATTCGCGCTGTCATGATGAGCATCTTTGCCGTGATTACTAACAAAACCCATAAAATGGTCAATGTGAACTTACGTTGGGGAATGGTGCTGTCATTTGCGGGTATTAAAGGCGGGTTATCAATTGTGATGCTCACGATGATTCCTGCCACATTTGAACATTTAGAAATGTTTAAAGCCATTGTGATTGGGGTGATTATGCTTTCAACCTTCATCTACTCAGTTGTGTTAATTACTTATATTAATAAGCACCAATCAACCTTTATGCTAGAAATGGAAGCTGAAGAAGGTCACCACTAAACTCATACTCTTTCAAAGCAAAGAGTGAGAATATTTAAAGCCTTAACGAATGATTCGTTAAGGCTTTTTATTTGCCTTTCCACAACTGGGTTTGGCTAATGACTAACAAGCCAAGCAGCAAGTAAGCGGCCATCGCAAGCGATAAACCAAGTGGTGAAAACCATACTAATGGCACCACAATACCAGCTGAAACTGTAGATAAGAGCATTTGCATAAACGCTTGACCAGAAGCCGCAGTACCGCGGATTTTAGGGTGCTTATTTAAAGCGGCTAAAGACAATATTGGCATGCACAAAGCCATACCAATATTAAACAATGCAATCGGCAATATATTCGCAATCAGTCCCGCTGGTTGTGTATAGCAAACAACTACATTCAGTGCCACAATCACCGACATCCACACATAAGCCAACTTAACGACTTTTTGTGAGGCCATCACCCCAGCAGCGCGTTTGGCTAAATAGGAACCGATCATCATGCCAATCACTGTTGGTACAAATAAGTAACCATATTGCTGTGGTGATAGGCCTAAATGCTTACCTAAAAAGACGGGGCTACCCAATACGTAAATGAAAAACGCTGAAAAATTAGCACCAATGGCAATCACGACTTTTGTATACTCTGAATCACTAAATATCTTTTTATAGCTGTTGGCCACATTCGCCGCTGATAACTTGAGGCGTTTTTCAACGGGCATGGTTTCAGGTAAAAATTTCACTGCGGCCCATAAGCTGATGCTGGCGTAAATCGCTAAAAAAATAAAAATAGCCTGCCAGTGAATGCCTAACAACACCCCACCGATAATCGGTGCAACCGCAGGCGCAATGCCAAATAACATTTGCACGGTTGCCATCACGCGTTGTGCTTGTGGGCCTTCAAATAAATCACGCACCATGGCACGAGCAACGGTATTGCCTGCTCCGCCACTAGCCCCTTGTAAGGCCCTAAAAAACCAAAGTGTTTCCACATTGGGTGCCAATGCGCAACCAATACTGGCTAATACAAAAATACCTAAACCCCATTTAATCGTTGTAATCCGGCCGATAGAGTCTGAGATCGCGCCATGCCATAAGGTCATGGCGGCGTAAGGTAACAAGTAAAAAGTTAAGCTTTGCTGAATTTCAACATCTGTACCCCCTAGTTCAACCCCCATTATATGGAACGCTGGTAGGTAAGTATCGATTGCAAAAGGGGCTAATGCTGCCAGTGCTGCCAACGCATAAACTAAAAATATTGAGTGTTGTTTATTCAAAGTATTATCTTTTATAAATCATTAAGTTAAATATTTAACTTAATGTGATTAATCAAATAAAAAAGGCGCATAATCTGCGCCTTTTATTGTAACTTAGTTGCAAGTCTTATGGCACGCCATGGAAGCCTTCAATCCGCTCTTTATCGCCCTCACCATACTTTTTAGAGTTGGCATTGGTTCTAAAAATAATCGGCTTATCAGCTAATGTTGGATTTTTTGAATCTTCAATGGCCTGATCAATTAAATGACGATTAGGCGACTTTGAACATACCGGGTCAGCACTTTCTGCATCACCTGATAATAAGAACGCTTGGCAACGGCAACCGCCTAAGTCATTATCTTTTTCTGAACAACTGCGACAAGGCTCTTTCATCCAGTCATTACCGCGGTATTTGTTAAATGCTGGCGACTCTTTCCATGCGTATTCGAGGCCATCTGCTTTTACATTTGGAAACTCCATGTTTGGCAATACACGTGCTGAGTGACATGGCAGTACATCACCATTGGCTGTCACAATCATAAACACTTCACCCCAACCGTTCATACATTTTTTAGGGCGGTCGCCAAAGTAATCAGGCACCACAAAGAATATCTTCATGTCACTACCAGACTTTTCTCTGAACTCATTGGTAATACGCTCAGCTTCTTCCACTTGTTCTTTTTGCGGCATTAATTGCGCACGATTCACTAATGACCAGCCATAGTATTGGGTATTGGCTAGCTCAATATAATCCGCGCCAAGTGCTTCAGCCATTTCTAAAATTTCTTTTAGGTGACCAATGTTATAGCGGTGAATCACCACATTGAGCACCATCGGGTAGCCATGGTCTTTAATCATCGCCGCTACTTTTTGCTTAAGCTTAAATGTTTTGGTATTGGTAATGAAGTTATTAATTTCTTCGGTAATATCATGCATCGAAAGCTGAATATGGTCTAAACCGCCTTCTTTAAATGCTTTAATGCGTTTTTCAGTTAAGCCAACGCCTGAGGTAATTAAGTTGCTGTAATAACCAAGCTTTTTGGCTTCAATCACAATATCTTCAATATCATCACGCAACAGCGGCTCACCACCTGAAATACCAAGTTGCAAGGCACCCATCTTACGGGCATCTCGTAAGGTCGTAATCCATTGCTCGGTCGTTAACTCGTTTTGCGTATGTTTGTCAAAATCGGTTGGGTTATAACAAAATGCACATTGCAATGGGCATCGATAAGTGACTTCTGCTAACAACCAAAGTGGTTGCGTTTGCGTGACGTTTGCCGCTACGCCATTGTTTTTTGTTTGTGCTTGCACGTCTTGCTGTACAGCTGAATCACCAAGTGAATTTTGTGTCATTTTGTTACTCCTAATTGCTTAGATTTAATTTATCTTTCTAATCCAAGCCTTACCCAAAGCCATCTCAAACATACCGAGAATATCAGCTTCAATATTATCAGCTTCTGGAAATGCGGTTTTAAGCGCATCCACAATCTGCCCCACAGTTGTTTTACCGTCCACACGTTTGAGTATCTCCCCGGCGCCGCCATGTAGTTTAACCATTCCTTCAGGAAACAAAATCACATAGCTGCTCTGTGCTTCTTCCCACTGAAAGCGGTGATGCAATGCAATGTCGTAAGTGTCTGAATGTTGAATGTCTTCTGCCATATTGTTTATCTTTTTTTAAATACTTATTTTTTTAATCGATCTTAATCACAGGCTGGCGTGTATAAGCCACGCCTTCTGTCGTAATATCTGTTGAAGCTAACATAATCGAGTCAGCAATCACCCAAAGTACGTTCAGTTTAAACTGCAAAATGTCTAATGCCTTCATCTGTAGTTCACGAGTTTGGCTAAAGTAATCTAATGTCACACCTAAACCGTGCTCAACATCGCGCCTTGCTTCTGTCAGGCGTTTTCTAAAGTAAGTTAAGCCACTTTCATCAATCCAAGGGTACATGGTTGGCCATGAGCTAATACGCTGCTGATGGATATGTGGTGCAAATAGCTCCGTTAGGCTTGAGCAAACAGACTCTTGCCATGAACGTTGTTTTGCAAAGTTGATATAAGCATCAACGGCAAAAAGTACGCCTGGGCTAACCAGTTCTAAGCTGGTAATTTGCTCACGCGTTAAACCAACCGCTTGGCCTAATTGAATCCAAGCTTCGATGCCGCCCATATTGTCGCCAATACCGTCATGGTCGGTAATGCGGACAACCCACTGTTTACGCACTTCAACATCATCACAATTCGATAGCACTGCGCCATCTTTCATTGGGATAGAAATTTGATAGTAAAAACGATTCGCCACCCAGCTTTGTAATTGCTCTTTGCTTAACTTGCCTTCATACATCATCACGTGAAACGGATGATAGATGTGGTAGCCCTTCCCTTTTTCGCGGAGTTTATCTTCAAACTCCTCGCGTGGCCAAGGTGCTAATTCTTTTTTATCTTCGCTCATCTTAATGTCCTACAGTTCAATATCCATACCGTCAAAAGCCAGCTCAATGCCTGCTTTGTTTAAGGTAGCTCGTTGTGGTGAATCTTCGTTCAAAATAGGGTTGGTATTATTGATATGAATCAATACCTTGCGTGGTTTTTCCATGCTATTCAAAATACTCATGATACCGCCATCACTTGATTGGTCTAAGTGACCCATTTCAATCGCACGCTTATCACTAATGCCCTCTTTAGCCATTTCATCATCCGTCCACATCGTACCATCGACTAAGACCAAATCCGCATTGCGCATATATTCCAATACATGCGGTTCTGCTACACCTAAACCTGGGGCATAAAAAACTGTTTTACCGGTTCTGGTGTCTTTCACATTCATGCCTACATTATCGCCAGGCACCGTATGATCGCGACGTGGTGAATATGGGGGTGCATTACTCAACAATGGTACTGCAGTAAACTCAATGCCTTCGGCAGTCGGAATGGTAAACACTGATTCATCAGTGTTGATTTTATGGTGATTCACACCGCGAAAGTGGCTCAAAATATTAAACACTGGGAAGCCCGTGGTTAAATCATCTTTCACTTCATCGGTACAATAAATATCCCAAGGCTTATTGTGTTCACGCAAGGTTAATAACCCAGTGACATGATCAATTTGCGAGTCAGTAATCACAATCGCTGTAATCGCTGTATCACGCACTTCACGCGCAGGTTGAATCCCTGAAAAGTGGTCAAGTTGTACTTTAATGTCAGGGGATGCATTGAATAGAATCCAATCAGTACCATTTGCACTAACCGCAATTGAAGATTGTGTTCGTGGGGTTGCTTTAATGGTGCCTGCGCGAACGCCTTTACAGTTTTCGCAGTTACAGTTCCATTGTGGGAAGCCGCCACCAGCGCCTGAGCCTAATACGTGAATATGCATGATAATTTTACTTTATGAATTAAAATCTGAAATCTTACGTTAATACCTAAAAAGGCCGCCTTACGACAGCCTTCATGTAGCAATAAACAATTACTTGTTCATTACGTACATAGTTACTTCAAAACCGAAACGCATTTCAGTAGCAGCTGGAGTAGTCCACATAATATTTCCCCTTTAAGAGATGTTAATAAGATTCGTTGCTGCACCAAACATCAGGTGTCTCAACGTGGATCTATTTTGCGCTAGTTTTGAAAACTAAAACACTGCAAACATAACCATTACGCGCTACGTAATATCATGATGAAACGTTATAACGCTTGTATTATGCTTTGCGTCTTGCGCGAACTGATTGAGCCAAGCCATTGAGTAGCGTCACGGTATCATCCCAAGCAATACAACCATCTGTGATTGACTGCCCATAGACTAAATCACAACCTGGCGCATGTTTTTGCTTACCTTCAACTAGGTGTGATTCAACCATTAAACCAACAATACGGGCATCACCACCAGCGATTTGATCACCTACGTCTTTGGCCACTTCTTTTTGACGCTCAAATTGCTTCTGACTGTTCGCATGACTGCAATCAATCATTAGGTTATCCGCGATACCAGCCGCAGTTAGTTTTTCACAAGCGGCTTGCACAAAGTTAGCTGCGTAATTAGGTTCAGCACCACCACGTAAAATGACATGGCAATCTTCATTACCGTTGGTAGAGAAAATAGCTGACGTACCTGCTTTAGTGAAAGATAAGAAGTGATGCGGGCTGCTCGCTGTTTTAATGGCATCAATCGCGACACCTACATTGCCATTAGTACCGTTTTTAAATCCTACTGGGCAAGATAAACCAGAAGCTAATTCACGATGCACTTGTGACTCAGTCGTCCGTGCCCCAATTGCACCCCAACTCACTAAATCCGCAATGTATTGCGGGGTAATGGTATCTAAAAATTCAGCGCCTGCTGGCACACCGAGTTCATTCACATCTAAAAGAAATTGGCGTGCTGTTTCAAGGCCGGTATTAATATCGTAACTACCATCTAACTGCGGGTCGTTAATCAACCCCTTCCAGCCAACGGTTGTGCGTGGTTTTTCAAAGTAAACCCGCATCACAATGAGTAAATCATCTGATAATTCATCACGTAGTGCTAATAATTTTTTTGCATATTCGATCCCCGCTTCTGGGTCATGGATTGAACATGGGCCAACAATCACTAACAAACGATCATCTTCGCGACTTAATACGTTATGAATGGCTTGGCGTGTCGCCAAAATATTTTGGGTTGACTCAGCACTGGCCTTTAAACGGCTTAGTAGCGCAACTGGTGTTGTTAAGGGTTTGATGTCGCGGATGCGTACATCATCAGTTGCTAGCTTTTCGTATTTTAATTTTTCTGATTCAGTCATTTGATAACTTGATTTGATCGTTAATTTATTCTGCACATGATAAGTACAGGTCTATTGCACTAGTGCATTAAGCGCTTATTGGATAGTCCCATTTAATATGTCACCCAACACCGCAAGAAATTTCGCATTTTCACTAAAGAGGCCAATACTAACACGCAAATAATCAGGCATTTCGTAATTGGCAACTGGCCTCACAATCACACCACTCTTCATCAGCTTCAAGTTAACATCACTTGCACTATCGACTTTAAAGCTGACAAAGTTACCAAATGATGGAATGAAGTCTAATCCTAACTGCGTTAGCCCTTGCGTCATTTGTAACATACCTGCTTGATTCAATGCATAGCTTTTTGCAACAAAATCTTCATCTTGTAAGCTTGCTACCGCGGCTGCTTGGGCAACACTATTCACATTAAAAGGCTGACGTACACGGTTAATTAAATCTGCAATATCAGCATGGCACAAACCAAAACCAACGCGTAAGCCAGCGAGACCATAAGCTTTAGAAAATGTACGTGAAACAATTAAATTATTAAAATCATTTAACCAGCTAATAGCTTGAGATTTATGATCTTTTGGCAGGTATTCATCATAAGCCTCGTCTAGCACCACCAACACATGTGAAGGCACTGCTTTTAGAAATGCTAGCAATGCTTCTTTAGCAATTAAGGTCCCTGTTGGGTTATTTGGATTGGCAATAAAGATGAGTTTCGTTTTAGGTGTAATCGCTTTTACAAAACCATCTAAATCATGAGCAAAATCAATTGCAGGCACGGCCACGCCTTTTGCACCAACGGCTTGCGTAACCAATGGGTACACGGCAAAAGCATGTTGAGAATAAATGACTTCATCCCCAGCTTTCACAAAAGCACGTGCGCACAACTCTAAAATATCGTTTGAGCCATTACCAAATACGATTTGATTATGATCGACTGCAAACTTGGCAGCCACAACATCACGTAATGCAAAACTATTACCATCAGGATAACGCGCGATATCAATGAGCGCCTCAGCCATTGCGACTTCCGCTTTTGGACTAATGCCTAATGGATTTTCATTTGAGGCTAATTTAATAATATCTTCAACTTGCAAGCCAAACTCACGTGCTAACGCTTCAATTGGTTTCCCCCCTTGATAAGGGGCGATATTTTGAATATTTTCTGGTGCTAACTGCAGTAAACTCATAGGGTCTGTGGGCAATAATATGAATAATTTAGATTAACAAATAGCGATAACCATTTGTATTGGTTGTTTTTTAGTTAAATAACGGCAACTGGATAAGAGCCTAGCACTTTCAAATACATCGCACGTTCACGGCACTCATCAATCGCTTTTTTAACTTGCGTATCGTGTTGATGGCCTTCAATATCAACAAAGAATACGTAATCCCATAAGCCTTGCTTTGATGGGCGCGACTCAAATTTAGTCATACTCACACCATGCCTTGATAACGGCTCAAGCAAATCGACCATTGCACCGGGTTTATTTTTAGATGTCATCACTAATGATGTTTTATCTTGGCCAGACGCCGCAACATCTTGGCTGCCTAAGACTAAGAAGCGCGTCGTATTTTTTGGGTCATCTTCAATATTTTCAGCGAGCACATTCAAGTCAAATAATTCGGCCGCACGTTTACTTGCAATGGCCGCGGCAAAAGTACCATCCGCTGAAACCAACTCATGAATCATTTGTGCTGCACGCGCATTACTGGTTACAGCCTCACGTTCAACGCTAGGTAGCATTTTATTCATCCACTCATGACATTGCGATAATGATTGTGAGTGTGAAAATACATGGGTAATTTTTCGAATATCTGTTTGTTTAGATAGCAGCGCATGATGTACTGGTAAGGTGATTTCACCACAGATTTTCAAATCAGTTGATTGCAATAAATCTAACGTAAGACTCACGGCACCTTCAGTAGAATTTTCAACTGGGACAACACCGTAATTCGCTTGTTTGGCCTCCACTGAGCGAAACACCTCGTCAATTGATCCACAAACAACCGCCGTACCACCTTGGCCAAACTGCTTTAGCGCAGCCTCTTCACTATAAGTACCCATTGGCCCTAAAAAGGCGATAGACAACTGTTTTTCTAACGCACGACAATTAGCCACGACTGCGCGAAAAATATTGCTAACAGCCTCGCTAGATAACGGGCCGTCACTATTGGCTTGCAAACGTCTAAGCACTTGTGCTTCTCGCTCAGGCTTGTATATGACCCCATCGTCTTTTAGGTGCCCAATTTTGGTTGCTAATTCAGCACGCTCATTAACAAGCTTTAGAATGGCCTCGTCAATCGCATCAATTTGATCGCGGTGTTTTATTAATTTTTCTGTCATGCGTTTAACTGTTCAAACTCTTTCATGAATGAAATGAGGGCTTCAACCCCTTCTATAGGCATTGCATTATAAATACTTGCGCGCATACCACCCACAAAACGGTGACCTTTTAACTGTCTTAAGCCTTGCTCTTGTGCTTGGGTTAAGAACGCTTCGTTTAATGCTTCATTATGCATTCTAAAAGGGATATTCATCCGTGAACGATTCGCTGGATTAATACTGTTATAGTAAAAATCACTCTTATCAATATACTCGTAAAGCATTTTAGCTTTTGCAATATTCACTTTTTCAATGGCTTCAACACCACCTTGCGCTAACAACCACTCAAAGACTAAACCAGCCATATAAATACTGTAAGTTGGCGGTGTATTCGACATACTCTTGTTTTTAGCCTGCATTTCCCAATTAAACACCGCAGGGGTGATCGGGTCAGCAGTGCCTAGTAAATCTTCACGTACAATCATTAAACATAAGCCCGCTGGGCCAATATTTTTTTGTGCTCCAGCGTAAATCACGCCGTATTTAGATACGTCAATGGTGCGTGACAAGATGTGCGATGACATGTCAGCCACAATTGGTACACCTTGCGTGTCTGGCACTAATAATTCATTGTCGTCACCACTTGGAAACTCAACGCCATTAATCGTTTCGTTAGTACAGTAATGGACATAAGCAGCGTCTTTATTTAATTGCCATGTATCAAAATCAGGTACAACATTAAAGCTATCTGGGTCAGCAGTGGCCGCCACGTTAATCTCGCCCACTTTTTTGGCATCAGCCACACTGCGCTGACTCCATAAACCAGTCACGGCATAATCAGCAGATTTTCCATTTAATAAATTAAGGGGAATCATTGTATTTTCTGCAATGGCACCGCCTTGTAAAAACAAGACTTTGTAGTTGTCTGGTATGGCTAGCAATTTGCGAAAATCCGCTTCTGTTTTCGCTAAAATACCGGTGAATTCTTGTCCGCGGTGTGACATTTCCATCACACTCACACCACAGCCATGCCAATCAAGCATTTCTGCTTGCGCACGTTCTAGTACTGGTTTTGCGATGACAGCTGGACCAGCTGAAAAATTATAAATTGGCTTCATTATGTATGCTTTCTTTTAATTATTAATCGAAGCTTTATGATGCGTCTTCTGCATTATCTGCAGCACTATCATCATCGCCTTCTACTTTTTCTTCAGCGTTCACATCACCACCTTCAATGATCTCGCCCTCTTGTATGTCATCATCTTCGTCATCAGTTTCAACTACTTTTTCAACACCAGATAGTTTTTCACCTTTACCTAGGTTAATTAAAGTAACGCCCTGTGCAACACGGCCCATATCGCGTATTTCACTTACACGGGTACGAATTAACACACCACCGGTTGTGATCAACATAATGTCATCATCTTCATCTACTAACTTAGCAGCAACCACTTGACCATTACGTTCACTCACAGCAATCGCTTTAACGCCTTGCGTACCACGACCTGATAGACGGAAATCACCTAATTTAGTGCGTTTACCATAGCCATTTTCAGTCGCTACTAATACCGTTTGTTCCGGGTTATCGGCAATCAAGAGTGAAAGCACTTGTTGCTCAGCACCAATCTTCATACCGCGCACACCGCGCGTTGCACGGCCCATTGGGCGTACATCACCCTCTTTAAACCAAACAGCCTTACCCGCATCTGACACTAGGATAATATCGTTTTCACCTGTGGTAATTCTGGCACCAATGAGATAATCACCCTCATCTAATTTAATCGCGATAATGCCTGACTTACGTGGTTTAGAGAAATCAGCGAGTGAAGTCTTTTTAACCGTACCTTGTGAGGTTGCCATAAAGATGAAGTGATTCTCATCAAACTCTTTAACAGGCAATATTGCGTTAATTTTCTCGCCCTCTTCAAGCGGGAATAGATTCACAATCGGCTTACCTTTACCCATACGACTGCTTTGCGGCACTTCATAGACTTTAAGCCAGTACACATTACCAGTACTACTAAAGCAGAGGATGTAGTCATGCGTATTCGCCACAAACATCATGTCGATAAAGTCATCTTCTTTGGTTTGCGCCGCTTGCTTACCTCGACCACCACGTTTTTGAGAGCGATACTCTTCTAGCGGCTGTGATTTAAGGTAACCAGTATGAGACAGTGTCACCACCATATCTTGCGGTGTAATGAAGTCTTCTAATGATAAATCTTGTGCATTAGCAATAATCTCACTGCGACGCTCATCACCGAATGGCCCTCTGATGGCAATTAACTCATCGGTAATAATGGCTGTCACACGTGCTGGTGTCGCTAGAATATTAAGCAAATCAGCAATGACTTCCATAATATCTTTATATTCGCCAACCACTTTATCTTGCTCTAGGCCTGTTAGGCGTTGCAAGCGCATTTGTAGAATCTCTTGTGCTTGTACATCACTTAACTTGTAACCTTCAGGCTTCATGCCAAAGTCAACACTTAAGCCTTCAGGGCGAGAGGACTCCATCGCAGCACGCTGCAACATTTCAGCCACCACTGGTGATTTCCAGGCTTTCTCCATCAACTTCACTTTTGCCTCTGGTGGCGTTGGTGCTGCTTTAATAATGGCAATCATCTCATCCACGTTAGCCAACGCTACAGCTAACCCTTCTAACACATGGCCACGTGCGCGTGCTTTCTTCAATTCAAACACGGTACGGCGCGTTACCACTTCACGGCGGTGTCTTAGAAATGCCTCGAGAATTTGTTTTAAGTTGAGTAAACGTGGTTGACCATCAATCAAGGCCACCATATTCATACCAAAGGTATCTTGGAGTTGCGTTTGCTTGTACAAGTTATTTAAGATTACTTCTGGGACTTCACCGCGTTTAAGTTCAATGACGACGCGCATACCAGATTTATCTGACTCATCACGCAAGTCAGAAATACCTTCAATTTTCTTATCGTTAACTAGCTCAGCAATCTTTTCAACGAACGTTTTTTTATTGACCTGATATGGCAGCTCATCGACAATAATCGCTTGCTTACCAGGGCTTTTCAGGTCCTCAAAGTGCGTACGACCACGCATCACTACGCGACCACGACCTGTGCGATAACCCTCTTTAACGCCAACCGTACCGTAAATAATACCGGCCGTTGGGAAGTCTGGTGCTGGAATCAATTCGATTAATGCTTCCACACCCAGATCAGGGTCCTTCAACAAGGCAAAACAAGCATCTAACACTTCATTTAAGTTGTGTGGCGGGATATTGGTTGCCATACCAACCGCAATACCAGAACTACCATTAATCAGTAGGTTTGGAATTCGTGCTGGCATGATGAGCGGCTCATGCTCACTACCATCATAGTTTGGACCAAAATCAACCGTTTCTTTATCGATATCAGCTAACAACTCATGGGCGATTTTTGACATACGGATTTCCGTATACCGCATTGCAGCCGCATTATCACCATCAACAGAACCAAAGTTACCTTGACCATCAACCAACATATAACGCAGACTAAAATCTTGCGCCATCCGAACGATGGTATCGTAAACAGCCGTATCACCGTGAGGGTGATACTTACCAATGACATCACCAACAATACGTGCAGATTTTTTGTACGGCTTATTAAAGTCATTATTCAACTCATGCATCGCAAATAACACGCGACGATGTACAGGTTTTAGACCATCTCTGACATCTGGTAATGCACGCCCTACAATCACGCTCATCGCATAATCAAGATAGGATCGACGCATCTCATCTTCAAGGCTAATCGGTAGGGTTTCTTTGGCGAACTTCTCTGGTTCTTGACTCATAATTTTAAATTACTTATTAATGATTTTTTATCATAACATTTTAGCATATTTTACGACCAAAACGGTAGCCAGCATGCGCCTGATACCCATTTAAAACGACTTTAACTTACAGTCAGCGCAACACGGTTACAACACCCATAAAAAAAGGTGGTTCTGAACCAGCCAGAACCACCTTTCAAAGACAACATACAATACTTTAAGCGAAGTTAATATCAGCGATTAAATCATCCGCATGCTCTAACCCAACCGCAATTCTAATCAAACCATCTGAAATGCCAGCAGCAGCGCGCTCTTCAGCCGTCACCCGGCTATGCGTCGTGGTTGCTGGGTGCGTAATGGTACTTTTAGCATCCCCTAAGTTAGCTGTAATCGAAATCATTTTTGTCGCATCAATTAGCGCCCACGCTGCCTCTTGTTGTGAAAGCTGATCAGTAGCCTTCACTTCAAAGCTAACAATGCCGCCGCCACTTTTTTGTTGGCGCATCGCCAAGTCATGCTGTGGGTGCGACGTCAACCCTGGGTAGTGTACTCGCGCAACCTGAGGCTGCGCTTCCAGCCAAGTAGCCAATGCAAGCGCGCGTGACGCATGCGCCTCCATCCGCACAAACAATGTTTCCAAGCCTTTTAAAAACACCCACGCATTAAAGGCACTCATCGTGACACCAGCCGTTCTTAAATAGCCATAAACAGGCTCCATATGCGCTTTGCTACCCAGTACAGCACCGCCTAGACATCGCCCCTGCCCATCGATAAATTTAGTTGCCGAGTGAATCACAACATCAGCCCCTAATGCTAGGGGCTTTTGAATGGCTGGGGTACAGAAGCAATTATCAACCACCAATAATGCAGCATGCTTGTGTGCAATGTCAGCTAATACTTGAATATCACACACTTCAGTAACAGGGTTTGAGGGCGTTTCTACAAAAAATAATTTAGTGTTTGGTGTCACCGCGCTATCCCATTGGGCTGGATCTGTCAGTGATACGAATGTCACTTCCAAGCCCCACCGCTTCAAGATATTACTAAATAACTGAACACTAGTACCAAACACACTACGTGACACAACAATATGATCACCAGTAGAACATAAACCCATCACACACGCCAAAATAGCTGACATGCCACTTGATGTAGCCACACATTGCTCTGCGCCTTCTAATGCAGCCAGCTTGTTTTGGAACATGGTAACGGTTGGATTGGTAAACCTTGAGTAAATATTGCCAGGCTCTTCACCGCTAAAGCGGGCAGCAGCTTGTGCAGCACTTTGAAATTTAAAGCTTGAATTCAAAAACATCGCTTCTGAATTCTCACCATAATTGGACATTTCACTACCTGCACGCACCGACAACGTTTCTGGATGCAGCTTATTGTTCACATCTTTCATTTCAATTCCTATTACACCATTATTATTTGGTCGCTCATATCACCACATGAATATGGATTAACCATAAAAAAACCCGTTTAAGCAAATTAAGCTAAAACGGGTCTTTAACATCTCGCTTTAGCAGAATTTATAATGCGCTCGCAAGCTGAGTTAGACTTTGTTTAAATTTGGTCACTCAAATCAGCGCAATTCAATGCTATGCCTATCTATCTTAAAGGTCAAGCTTTTTGATCAGCCAACTTAATCAATCAGCAGCTGACTCTGTATCAATCAAATTTAAGTCTAATTGCGTAATGGCATTAGATGGCTTAAGTAAGGTTTCATCCCCACGCTTAGCTTCAATGTTAGCTAAATACGCTTCGTCAATATCGCCTGTGATATAAACACCATCAAAGCATGAACAATCAAAGTTTTCAATCTCAGCATTATTATCTTTTACTGCTTGCACAAGGTCAGGCAAATCTTGATAGATCAAACCATCAGCACCAATTTCTTCACAAATTTGCGCATCAGTTCTATCCGTTGCTAACAACTCATCACGGCTAGGCATATCAATACCATAAACATTAGGGTAACGAACAGGTGGCGCAGCAGAAGCAAAGTAAACTTTATTGGCGCCAGCATCACGTGCCATTTGGACGATTTGTTGTGAGGTTGTACCACGCACAATTGAATCATCTACTAGCAATACATTCTTGCCTTTAAACTCGATACCAATCGGGTTTAGTTTTTGGCGAACTGATTTTTTACGTAACGCTTGACCGGGCATAATAAAAGTACGGCCGATATAACGGTTTTTAATAAACCCCTCACGATAATCTAACCCTAACGTAATACTTAACTGTAAAGCACTCGCACGACTTGTATCAGGAATTGGAATCACCACATCAATATCATCCAAATCAGTCCACTCACGCTTTACTTTTTCTGCGAGCGTCTTGCCCATATCTAAACGTGTTTGATAAACAGATACATTATCAATCATTGAATCAGGGCGGGCTAAGTAAACATACTCAAAGATACATGGGTTTAATTTAGCGTTCTCAGCACATTGACGTGAATGTAGATTACCATCCATATCAATGAACACTGACTCACCTGGGTCAACATCACGAATCATCTCAAAGCCAAGCACATCCAAAGCAACACTTTCAGAAGCAACTACGTACTCAGTACCTAACTCAGTTTCGAGCTTACCAATCACTAGTGGGCGAATACCATTAGGGTCACGAAATGCTAGTAAACCGAAGTTAGCAATCATTGCCACTACTGCGTATGCACCTTTACAGCGTTTATGTACGCCAGAAACCGCATCAAATGCCATGTCAGTATTAAGGGCTGCATCACGTGATGTTTGCTCGATCTCGTGCGCTAGTACATTAAGCAGCACTTCAGAGTCAGATGTTGTATTGATATGACG
>JAWUXH010000066.1:0-8644 GCA_034111445.1 Methylophilaceae bacterium
GCCTTCATATGAAATATGTAGTAAGTTAGCATCCATACTATATGGGCTACCACCTTGCTTGTGCTTCATTTCAACAGGTATACCATGCTTTTCAGCATAACCCATTAATTTCTCACGGCTCATTAAATCCCATTCACGCCAAGGGGCAATCACTTGAATGTCTGGGTTTAAGGCATAAGCACCTAGCTCAAAACGCACTTGGTCATTCCCCTTACCTGTTGCACCGTGAGAGATCGCATCAGCATTGGTTTCAGCTGCAATTTCAATCAAACGTTTTGAAATTAGTGGGCGTGCAATTGATGTGCCTAATAGGTACTCACCTTCGTAAATCGTATTCGCACGGAACATTGGAAATACAAAGTCACGGACAAACTCTTCACGCAAGTCATCGATATAAATATCTTTAACGCCAGCCGCTTTCGCTTTTGAACGTGCAGGTTCTAACTCTTCACCCTGACCTAAGTCAGCCGTAAAGGTCACCACTTCAGCCTGATATTCATCTTGTAACCATTTTAGAATGACTGAGGTATCTAAACCGCCAGAGTAAGCTAAAACAACTTTATTAACATCTTTCTTTAACATGCTCATTACTTATTATTTTCCTTATTCAACAGTACCCAATAATAGGTACTCCATTAATGCTTTCTGTACGTGTAATCTATTTTCAGCCTCTTCCCACACCACTGATTGCTCACCATCCATCACATCTGCTGATACTTCTTCACCACGATGCGCTGGTAAACAATGCATAAAGATTGCATCTTTAGCCGCCACTTTCATCATATCGCTATCCACTTGCCAATCGGCAAAGTCTCTACGGCGCTCTTCATTCTCAGCCTCAAAGCCCATGCTAGTCCACACATCTGTCGTCACCAAGTCAGCCCCTTTTGCCGCCTCCATAGGATCAGCAAACGCTTCAAAATGATCGGTGCCATATAAGTTAGCGCGTTCTGGCTCAACTTCATAGGCAGGTGGCGTTGACACATGCACATTAAAATCTAGCACTTCAGCTGCCTGCAGCAATGTATTACACATATTGTTTGAGTCGCCAATCCAAGTCACTGTTTTGCCTTGGATTGAACCTCTTTTCTCAATATACGTAAAAATGTCTGCCAATATTTGGCAAGGGTGATATTCGTTGGTTAACCCGTTAATCACAGGTACGCGAGAATTAGCGGCAAAACGCTCAATTATTTCTTGCTCAAAAGTACGAATCATCACAAGATCACTCATGCGAGAGATGACTTGTGCAGCATCTTCAACTGGCTCACCACGGCCTAATTGTGAATCACGTGTATTCAAGTAAATTGCCGCGCCACCAAGTTGCTGCATGCCAGCCTCAAACGATAAGCGCGTACGGGTACTCGCCTTTTCAAAAATCATCACCAATGTGCGGTCTTCTAAAGGCCAGTATTTTTGATACGCTTTGAATTGCTTTTTGATTACATGCGCGCGTTTGAATATATGCTCAATTTCAGCTTTCTTCAGATCATTAAATTGCAAAAAATGTTTAATTGTCATCGTTTAAAACCATTCACTATAATTATTATGCAGCTATTTTTAGAGTTACGCTTCTGTTGCTTTGTCTTGCTTAATGTAAGCATGAATTACTTTTGATAACCTTTCAATCAGTATTGTTGCTTCCGCTTGATTAATGACCAATGGTGGTAATAAACGCACGACTTTATCACCAGCCACATTAATCAATAATTTTTCAGCTAACGCCATGTTAACCAACTCACCACAAGGTTGATCCAATTCAATCCCGATCATCAAGCCAGCATTTCGCACCACCACCACTTCAGGTGACTCGCTAAAGTTAGCGGCAAAACCTTTTTGTATGAATGCGCCCATTTTTTCAGCATTCGCTAACAGCGCTTCATCTTCCATTGTACTAATGGTTGCTAAACCGGCGGCACACGCTAACGGGTTACCGCCAAAAGTTGAACCATGCTTACCCAATGATAATACGGTCGATGCTTTACCAGAAGCTAAACATGCGCCAATTGGCATACCTGAGCCTAAGCCTTTAGCAAGCGCCATCACATCAGGTTGCACATCAGCATGTTGAAAAGCAAACCATTTACCAGTACGGCCAACGCCAGTTTGCACTTCATCTAACATGAGTAACCAGTCATTTTCATCACAAATAGCACGTAAGGCTTGTAAATAGTCGGCTGAATCATCAGGGATATTAACGCCACCTTCACCTTGTACTGGCTCAACTAAAATCGCAACCACATTATTTTTAGTTTCAGCAATTTGTTTAATCGCATCCACATCATTAAATGGGACGCGCCTAAAGCCACTCACTAGCGGCTCAAAACCGGCTTGCACTTTGCGGTTACCCGTTGCCGATAACGTCGCCATGGTTCTACCATGAAACGATTTATCCATCACAATAATTTCAGGGTTGCTAATTTCTTTATTATGGCCATATAAGCGCGCTAACTTAATCGCGGCTTCATTCGCTTCACAACCAGAATTGCAAAAGAAGACTTTATCCATGCCTGAAATTTCAGCCAATTTATCAGCTAATGCCTCTTGCTCAGCAATTTGGTACACGTTAGACACATGAATGAGCTTAGCGGCTTGATCACTAATCGCTTTAACTAATTTAGGGTGCGCATGCCCCAAGCCATTCACCGCAATCCCAGCCAAAGCATCAAGGTATTGATCGCCTTTGGTATCCCACAACCAAACACCCTCACCTTTGGTAAAGGTAATAGGAGTCCGTGCATAATTATTCATTAAATGATCTGACATAACGCTTCTCTTTTACATTCGGTGCTTCGTGCAATAACAGCTTCCATCAAAACAAAAAACGGCAAACTGTGCCGTTATATCTATCGCAAAAATATGAAGGAGTTGCTGGTAAAAAAGACCATTAACGCACATTGATGTTGATGACAATCAACCCAGTTAATTTATTTACCAAGAAAATCTGTTATTCGTGTTTTAAAACAATCCATAACATTAGCTCAAATAAGGCTTTTAAGCAAGAATTTAGCTTGCAAAACATCATTTTAAGCCGTTAAACGCAACTTAATATAAATTGCATTTTAAACCGCAACATTGCACTGTCATCTATAATGGCAGCCTTTTCAACTATAGACCCCACTTTAGAGAGAATGCATTGCCACTACTTAAACTACCCAACTTAAAAAGCTTTTGGATGATCATCGCAGCACTAGGCTTTGCCACCATGGGCGCGTTAGTCAAAGTAGGTGCAACTAAATTCACCAGTATGGAGTTAGTTTTTTACCGCTCCATTTTTGGCTTAGTTTTCATTGGGTTTTACATTAACAAACAAAAGCTTTCAACCAAAACCAACTTTATCGGCAAGCATATTGCACGCAGTGTTGTTGGATTTTCAGCATTAATTTTATTCTTTTATGCCATTGCGCACTTGCCATTAGCAACGGCCATCACACTCAGTAACACCTCTGCGCTTTTTTTGGGGCTATTAACCCCTCTTATCCTTAAAGAAAAACCAAAACTGATTACATTCATCACACTGCTAACGGGGTTTATTGGTGTGAGCTTACTACTACAACCCAACATACAAGAAAGTAATTGGTTTGCGAGTATTATCGGCTTACTCGCGGGTTTTGGCGCTGCCATTGCTTACATACTAGTGAAGCAGTTAGGTAAACTCGATGAACCTGACTGGCTAACCGTTTACTACTTCACCTTAGTTTCCACCATTGGCGCCGCCATCGGCATGGTATTCACCTCAGTGAGCAGCATTGCACTAGGTGATACTCCAGTGTTAATTGGGTTAGGGCTATCAGCAACCATTGCGCAATTAGCCATGACGCGCGCTTACCGCACTGGTAGCACGTTGGTGGTGGCCTGCTTAGGCTACAGCACGCCAATACTAGCGAGTTTATTTGGAATATTGTTTTGGCAAGAAGCGCTCACCACACAAGCATGGATTGCAATCGCCATTATTATTGCTAGCAGCATGGTGAACACACTAACCAGCCATAAATAGTTTATATTTCAACTACTAAATAAGCATAGTTAATAGTCTACTTTAAGCATCTAGCAGGCCACTACGCATGGCAATTAATGCAATTTCAGCCGAGTTTTTAGCATTTAATTTTTGCTTAATGTTATATAAATGCGTGCCCACGGTACGCTCACTCAAGAACAAAGTCTCAGCAATTTCTTTCGTTGTATGGCCTTTAGCTAACGCCATAAACACTTCAAACTCACGTGGTGACAACACATCAACTGGGTTTTGATCACCAGACAACTGTTGAATCGCCATTTGCTGCGCAACACTAGCTTCAATGTATTTTTTACCTGATGCAATGGTTCTAATCGCTTTAATCAACTCTTCAGCCGCACTACGTTTGGTTAAATACCCCATCGCGCCAGCATTCAATACGCGCTTTGGGTGCACTGAGTCTTCATGCGCTGAAAGCACTAGTATTTTAGCGCCATTGTCTTTTGCCAATATACGTTCAATGGCTTCCATACCACCAATACCTGGCATGGTAATGTCCATCACCACAACGTTTGGTTGATGCTCAACAAAGCGCGTAATAGCTTGCTCCCCACTTTCAGCTTCGGCCACAATCTTAATGTCAGCATCAGCTTCTAGTAACATTTTAAAGCCCATACGCACGACGGCATGATCATCTACAAGCATCACATTTATTTGAGCCATTATTATTTTCCTTTTACGTTCATTATTGCCAAGTTAATGCTTCCAACTTTACACTGTACTTAGGCATTAGGGATTTGAATGCTAATTGTCACACCATTATCGGCGGTCATATTAAACTCGCCCTCTAGTGCTTGCACACGCTCTTTCATGCCCAACAAGCCAAAGTGTTTCGTTTGGTCTACTGCTTCAATATCCATCCCAACACCATTATCTACTATCTTCAACTCTAAGGTTTCACCCTTGGTTGACATTACTTTATTCAATTCAACTTTAATCTGGGTTGCATTCGCATACTTAATGGCATTATTTAAACCTTCTTGCACGATGCGGTATAAATTAATACTCACCATTTCACTCACACCTGTAATGACGGCATTCATCTCAATTGAAAATTGAATATCAGCATGCTGACTTTGATGATTACTCACCAAGTCTTTTAACGTTTCAGCAATCCCAAGGTTATCCAAAGAGCCCGGGCGCAGCTGTCGAATAATATTATGCATGCCATCATATATTTGGTTAGCAGCTGACGCAATGACAGTAGCGCTTTGATCAATCGACTCCAAACTATCTTTTTTTGCTTGATTACCAATGCCCACTGCAAACGTTTTAATCACCGTGACATACTGCCCTAACTCATCATGCAATTCGCGCGCTAAGCTTCTGCGCTCTTCTTCAATATGCTGCTGAATTAAATGCGTTAGCTGGCGGTTTTCTTCAAGCTGCCGTTCGGCATCTAATGATGAGACCATTTTATTTAAACTTTGACCTATTTTATTAAACTCAGGCAATTTAAACTTAGGTAATTGTGTGGTCAAATCCCCCTGCTCAACACGATTAATCGCGTCTAAAATATCATCAACTGGGTGTAATGCCTTACTAATAAAAGCATAGACCAACACATTTAACAGAATAAAAAAGACCAACCCAATTAGCATGATTTGTCGAAAGCTAGCCCATGCTTCGCGCACAGAGCCGTCAGGGCTAGATGACAACACCAAAGTACCGTATCGAATTTGGCGCTGAATTTCTTCTTTTTCAGGCGTCACTAACTTCAAAAACCACGATGGTGGTGTGACATCAATCATAAAGTTTGATTTTGGAGATTGATACAGCTCATTATCAACATGGTCATACAATGCAATATGACAACTACGTACATAGCCTAAATTACGTAAAAAACTTTGCATCACCAAATGGGTTGGCCCAAGGCTTGGGTTAAGGTTTGAATTTAAAATAACATTATCAAGCAACTGTACCGTTACGCGTACTGCTGCCTCCTCTTGCTCTTGAATCGCCACACGCGTGTCATTAACCAACACAAAGCCAACCACCACTACAAAAGCGATGGATAAAAAAGCAACCAATAGATTGAGACGAACGCGAAGGCCCATAATAAAGATCATACGATATTAATTAAGTGATCAGTTTGTGCTGTTTGATGCAATCATACAAGCCTGAAAATCATTAATTAATAAAATATTTGATCGCCTAACAAACTTTGTTATATTTACCCTTAACAAGCTCTCTATCAGGCCAATATATATGCAAAACACATGCATCGTCATTCAAACAAGTTGTGAAAACGCTCAAGTCGCTGAAAATATTCAACATGCACTAATCTCACAACAACTAGCTGCTTGCATTCAATCTAGTGAAATAAAAAGCACTTACCTTTGGCAAGGTAAGATTGAGTCAGCGAGCGAAATCAAGTTTGAGATTAAAACAAAAAGTACATTATTCGATGCCGTATCGACAGTGATTAAACAGAAAACTAGTTATGACTGCCCTGAAATAATCGCGCTACCCATTACCCAAGGCGATAAGGCTTACTTAGATTGGATTATTGATTCAACTAACTTAGAGCAGGCGTAACGCTTAAGCATTTAAGTGAAATCAGTATGTGAAATCGGCTTAAATTTGCGTACACTAAACTTATCAATAATAACGATAGGCAAAACTATGCGTACCGGTACCCTTCTTTTACTGGCTGATGTCATCGCCAATGCAATCGTCAATAACGAGGCCGACATTGAATCACTAGATCGCGCTATTGGTGATGGTGACCATTTCATTAATATGAAGCGCGGCACCGACGTTGTGGCTAATATGCAAGTTGAACTCCAAGCGCTTGACTCAGCAGATGCTTTAAATAAAATCGGCATGAAGTTACTCAGCACCATCGGCGGCGCATCTGGGCCACTATTTGCCAGCTTTTTTATGAGTATGGGTAAAACACTAAAACAAAATGGTGGTGAAAGTACGCTTGAAATTGCAGCGGCATTCGCGGCTGGCGTACAAGCCATTATGCAACGCGGCAAAGCCGAGCAAGGTGAAAAAACCATGTTAGATGTGCTTATTCCAGTTTCAACCACATTCACCACAATGGCTGCTTCAGGCAAAACTAATAACGAAATTTGTGAAGCACTAATACGTGTTGCGTCAGAAGGGTTAGAAGCGACCCGTGATTTAATCGCAACAAAAGGCCGCGCAGCGGGGTTAGGTGAACGCGCGATTGGTCACTTAGATGCTGGCGCTAAAAGTTGCGAGGTAATGATTCATGCCGCATGCGCCACACTCATCGCTAAGAATACATAAGCCAAAATAAGTTTAAGGAAATCGCCATGAAAAAATTCATTAACAACGTTGATAATCTACTCACTGAAAGTTTACAAGGTTTTGCACAAGCCCATGATGATTTAGTCACATTGGTACAAGACCCAATGTATTTAACACGCAAAACACCAGCCAAAAATAAAGTGGCCATTATTTCAGGTGGTGGTGCTGGGCATGAGCCATTACATGCCGGCTACATTGGCAAAGGCATGTTAGATGCCGCCTGCCCCGGACAAGTATTTACCTCGCCTACCCCAGACCAAATGATGGCCGCAGCAGAAGCGGTGCATGCTGACAAAGGCATTTTGTTTATCGTGAAAAATTACGCAGGCGACGTGATGAACTTTGAAATGGCGGCAGAAATGCTTGAATACGAACATGCCACGGTCTTAACCAGTGACGATTGTGCCGTGATCAACAGTACGTACACTGAAGGCCGCCGCGGTGTTGCTGGTACAGTCATTGTTGAAAAATGCGTGGGCAGCCTTGCTGAAACAGGCGCAGACTTAGCTACCTGCAAAGCACTGGGAGACAAAGTGAACGCCAATACAGCGAGCATTGGCGTAGCACTCACAAGCTGCACAGTCCCTGCCGCTGGCCGCCCTACTTTTGATATTGATGAAACTGAAATTGAAATGGGTGTTGGCATTCATGGTGAGCCCGGCCGTAGACGTGAACCAATGCGTGCAGTAGATAGCATTGTGAGTGACTGCATTGATGCCATATTAACGGACTTAAACGCACCAAAAAACAGTGCAATCTTATTACTGGTCAATGGGTTTGGCGCAACCCCGTTAATGGAACTATATGGCATTTACCATAGTGCAGCCAAAAGATTATCGGCCGAAAATTTAAGCGTTGAACGCTCGCTAGTAGGTAATTCCACGACTGCGTTGGATATGGCTGGCGCCTCAATCACAGTCTGTGTATTAGATGATGAAATTAAAACGCATTGGGATAGCCCAGTCCACACAGCAGCATTAAGATGGAAAGTGTAAATATAACAAATTGTTAGAAGGTTTATTTAAAGTGATTAATCATCAATAAAAACCACTTTCCATAACGCCCTAACCGTATTCACAATATTGGCCATTGCTGCTTCTGGCTCTTTGGCGTCTTCTTCCCCTTGTAAACGCATTGCGTGCTGCTTGCTACGCAATGCAATGTAGGCCTCCCCAACAGATTCAGCTAATGCGCTTGGAATTAAGCCATACTCCCCACACAGATTTAAAATCTTAATATTGCCTCTATTGTTAATTAAAGCGGGGTAATGTGTGGCATGCGCTAATGCTAAATACTGCACGATAAATTCAATATCAATCATTCCACCCTAGCTTTGTTTAAAATCAA
>JAWUXH010000067.1:0-9855 GCA_034111445.1 Methylophilaceae bacterium
ATGCAGTCGAAAAAGATCATGCAGAATTTGCAGCAGCCGGCGTGAAATAGGAACAGCAACAATGAAACCAAGCAATGCACAACTAAAACCAGTTCACGACAAGGTTTTATATCATCTTGAAACGATTTATAAAGATGAAGAACCAAACCAGCCTCTGACTGAACTGGCAGATGAAATCATCCACATCATGCGTTTGGATTCTGACTACCAAACGCCAACACCATACCAAAACAATTGGGATGAAAATGACGTTGTATTGATTACCTATGGCAACAGCATTCAGCAAGCGGGTGAAGCACCACTTAAGACATTACATCGTTTTTTAGGTAAGCAGGTAAATGGCAGCATCAATAGTGTGCATATATTGCCATTCTTCCCCTTCTGCTCTGATGATGGCTTTGCAGTCAAAGATTATTACGCCGTCAATGAGGCGCTTGGCGATTGGGAGGATATTGAAAAATTAAGCCAAGATTATCGCATCATGGCGGACTTAGTCATTAATCATGGTTCAAGTAGTAGTGAGTGGTTTCAAAACTTCATAAAAGGTAACGGTGAAGGCCACGATTACTTCTACACAACCACTAGTGATGCCTCTATTCAAAAGGTCGTGAGGCCGCGTACAAGTCCACTACTGAGACCAACTGAAACAAGCAATGGTATGGAATATGTATGGTGTACGTTTAGCCATACCCAGGTTGATTTTGACTTCCGCAATACGGCTGTATTAAAAGAATTCATCAAAATAATTCGCTTCTATCTAGATAAAGGTATCCGCATCTTTAGGCTTGATGCGGTGGCTTTTTTATGGAAAAAATTAGGGACGAATTGTTTAAACTTACCCGAAACACATGAAGTGGTAAGGCTTATTCGCAACCTCATCGAGCACGCTTACCCAGACACCGTACTGATTACTGAAACGAATATCCCAAATCGTGAAAATCTAAGTTACTTTGGAAACGCCAATGAGGCGCATTGTATTTACAACTTTTCATTGCCACCATTACTCGTTAACACGCTAGTGACTGGCAATTGTCAGTATTTGAAGCAATGGTTAATGAGCATGCCGCCCGCGCAAAATGGCACGACTTATTTTAACTTTATCGCCTCACATGATGGCATTGGGTTACGCCCTGCCGAAGGGCTATTGTCGGAGTCTGAAATTGCTTCACTGATTACCACCATGCAACAGTTTGGTGGTGCCATTTCATGGCGTGCGGGTGAAAATGAGACGAAAAAACCTTATGAGATTAACATCTCATTGTTTGACGCACTGCAAGGCACAACACAGGGGAAGGATCAGTGGAATGTAGAGCGTTTTATTTGTGCTCATGTCATTATGTTTGCCTTAGAAGGCATCCCTGCCATTTACATCCATAGTCTGCTTGCGACAGGCAACGATACTGAAGGGTTAGCGCAGAGTGGTCAAAACCGCTCGATTAACCGCAGAGCGTTACAATACGCAGAAATTACAGCGGAACTAGGCAATGATACATCGCAACAAAGCATTGTTTCTTCTTTATTAAAATCACTGATTACACTGCGTAAAGCACAACCAGCTTTTCACCCTAATGCCACACAATTCACACTGCACCTTGGTGAACAGCTATTTGGCTTTTGGCGCCAAAGTATTGATAGAAAACAAAGCATCTTCTGTATCAGTAATATCAGTGACAAACCACAAGAGATAAGGGTCGCTGAATTAAACTTAATTATCACTGATCATTGGCATGACATCATCAGTGGTGAAGTGTTTGATGAAAACACACAAACTTTTACACTATCACCCTACCAAGTACTATGGATTACCAATCGTTAACTTGCTTTAAAAGCACTTTTAAATTACGATTAATATCAAATTTGTTAAGGAAATAATTAATGTCACAAACCATTCGCAAATGCCTTTTTCCAGTAGCTGGCTACGGCACTCGTTTTCTACCAGCAACTAAGGCGATGCCTAAAGAAATGCTGCCTATTGTTACTAAACCACTCATTCAATATGGTGTGGAAGAAGCCATTGAAGCTGGCATTACTGAAGTTGGCTTTATTACTGGCCGTGGTAAACGCGCGATTGGTGATCATTTTGATACCAGCTATGAACTAGAGCACCAAATTGAAGGCTCAAGCAAAGAGAAAAAATTAGACGATATTCGTGAAGTGATGGATAGCTGTGACTTTATCTTTATCCGTCAACGTCAAATGCTTGGCTTAGGCCATGCTATTTTACGTGGTGAACCAATTGTCGGCAATGAACCCTTTGGCGTTATCTTGGCAGATGACCTTTGTTCAGAGCCTGAAAGTGGCAACCCAGAGCGCGCACTATCGCAACTGGTTAAGCTTTATGAAAAATACCAATGCAGCATTATCGCTATTGAAGAAGTTGAAGGCGACAACATTAGTAGCTACGGTGTGATTGCAGGCAATGAAATTGAGGATGGCGTTTACGACGTGACCGACATGGTTGAAAAACCAAACCCTGAAGATGCGCCAAGCAACCTTGGTATTATTGGCCGTTACATCCTCACACCTGATATTTTTGACTACATCCGCAACACGGCACCAGGCGCCAATGGTGAAGTACAAATTACCGATGCCATTCGTGGGTTAGCCAATGACAAACGCGTCATTGCGGTTAAGTTCAAAGGTAATCGATTTGATTGCGGCAGTATTGATGGTTTTGTTGAAGCAACTAACTATTACTACAATAGAGACTTTAAAAAGAACTAAGCCAAGTTTACTTTGATAGATGTCAAAAAGGCTAGCATGTAAATGCTAGCCTTTTTAAATGTAAGTCTTCATCTTGCCACACCAACACAACCGCACCACTGCTCAACTAGACGTGAACTACTCATTTTTTAAATGCTTGATAAAGGTGTGAGTATTAACCATATTACTGATTCTTTATCGCTAAGCACTAAAACGATCAATAGCCATAAGGCGAATATCATGCAAAGAGTGAATTCTCTAGCAACGCTGATATGATCAAATGGCATTAGACCAGCCCTACCCTCAAGTAAAAGGTAAATCGTTTAATGTTTAAATGGCTGGTTTAAGATAATACGAAAAAAAGTGATTGCATAAAACAAAAAAAGGTACTCATATGAGTACCCTTTTTCTAAATCTGGCTCCTCAACCTGGGCTCGAACCAGGGACACATGGATTAACAGTCCATTGCTCTACCAACTGAGCTATTGAGGAATTGGTGAAGTCGTGATAATACGTATTTGCATGGCATTGGTCAACCTACAATAGAGCACTATTTTGCAGTTAGTTCTATTTATTTAAGTTTCCATGCTGAAATACTTAAGTGGGTTGGAAAATAAATATGGTTTTGGCCTATTTTATTGTTCAAAAAATACTAATGATTGGGTTTAACCCGCAACAAAACGTTACAAGTAGTCTCTTAGGCCTTGGTTGTTGGCTATTTGAATTGAAATGCCGGGCCGTGCATTAATCTCTAATACAAGTGGGCCTAGCTCTTTATCTAATACGATATCCACGCCGATATAGCCGAGCTTAGAGGCTTTTTGCATGCGTACTGCAATATCGAGCATTTTTTGCCATTGTGGGATTTGGCGCCCTTTAAATAGGTGTCCTGTTTCTGGGTGATGCTCAATATAGTGATTAAACTGCACTGCGTGCGTTGTAACGCCCGTTTCCATATCAATGCCAACACCAATGCCGCCAAGGTGTAAGTTGGCTTTACCATCGCTTCGCTTAGTTGGTAGGCGCAACATGCCCATAATTGGTTTACCTTCTGACACAATAATGCGTATATCAGGTACGCCTTGGAATGAGACTTCTTCGAATACTGGGTCAAACTTAACGAGACTTTCGATAATGACTGTATCGCTTTGCCCACCTAATGAAAACATGCCGCTGAGTATGTTTTGGCAATGAAATTCTATGTCTTGCATGCTAGCAACAGTGCCTGAGCTTTTTTTATAGCCAATGGGCAACATGCCATTAATCACTAATATGCCGCCACCGCCTGAGCCATGGTCTGGCTTAATGACAAACTGTGATTGGTCGCCCAGTAACTCAGCCACCTTTTTAATTTCATACTGCCAATTAAGTTGTGCAATTAAGGCTGGTGTTTGCACCCCCACTTGCTCTGCCAATAACTTGGTGGCTAGTTTACTGTCGGCATAAGGGTAATACTTACGCGCATTTTTTTCGAAAATAAAATCTAGGTTGCGTGCATTAATGCCTACAACACCGATCTTTTTTAAACTGGGCAAGTTAAACAAGTGTTATGGCCCTATTTTAATTGCGCGTGTGCTTTTTGCATTTGTCTAAACCGCCAAAACTCTATTAGCTTATAACCGTTGTAGCGGCCTAGTAATAGGCTAAGCGCAATCACCACAAATAATAGTTCTGGGAAAACAAATATCACGTGCATCACGTAATCATTTAACACGCCAAGATAAATGGCTGTGGCAATTAACATACTGCCTACAAAACCATAAAATGCGTCCATTGGGCCTTTTTCATCCAAAATGGTTGAAATACGCTCAATAAACATGGTGATGATCACAACTGGAAATAGTGCGACTGATATGCCTAAGCTTAAGTTTTGGTTTTTGGTCACGAGCATTAAAAAAATAATAAATAGCACAATGACGGATAAAACGACGGAAAGCCGCGGCACCATTAATAAGTGCAATTTATTAATCATGGCGCGCGCTAATAAGCCGACCAAAATAATGCAGAAGAAAAAGACAATACCAAAAATTAAACCCGTTTCACGAAATGCCAACGCAATTAACACGGGCATGAATGTGCCGATGGTTTGAAAGCCGATCATTTGACGGAAGAACGAAACGATTAACGCGCCCAATGGGATAAGCAATAATATTTGCACCACAAATTGCTGCTCTAATGGTAAGGTTTGTAGAGAAAAGAAGCTTAGAAATGGGTTGCGGTTTTGCTCCAACCAAATTTCACGGGTTAAAGAACCATCGGTATTGGCTTTGCTTGATAAGTTGTAAGAGTACTTAATCTTTTCCTCAGCATTAAGAATATTATCATCCCCTACCGACCAAAGAAAATACTTCTTCAAATTACCTGCCTGTAAATAATCCGTTCCAATGCGAATCCATTTCTCACGCTTATAGTCGTACACCTCAAGCCAGTTCACAACATTGCTACGGTTATCATCGTTTAATAACTCAAAGCCGTGTGCGACTCGTGCATCTACATTCGCAGCGCCTAGAATTTGCACAATGACAGACTCTTTAGATGAAACTTCCATTTCTTTAATGAAAAACCGTGTCATATCACGCTTTTCATTTAAGGTTTTAACCACCTGCTTTGCGAATGAAATTGAATCTGCTGAACGCGCCTTAGCACCCTCTACAACCGTGTCTATTTCTTCATAAAGCACCCTAGTTTTATCATCAGGATTATAAATGCGGTTGGCATTTTTGTAAGTCGTATACTTCTTAATGTTAGGTTTTTTTGAAGCGGCAGGATTATCAATCGCGTAAATATTGTAGCGAAGCAATATTGTTTCGCGTTTTTTCAACTTGCGCTTGGTGAGAATAAACTGGTTACTCTCTTCATCATTCTCAACCCCAAAGTCAGGCGCAATGAGTTGTAAGTTGGTCACAACATAACGCGCGTTATCTTGCGGTTTAAGGAGTGTTAAATCGACAGCGTTAGCGCTTCGCTTATTTGGCCTGTCAATATTGACAGAAAACTCAACATACCAACTATCCACCGTAGCACTTGGCTTAACTGGATATGAAAGCACACCTGTTTTATAGTAAAAAATACCGAGCCCAAGCGCGGCCAATAGCAAAGCAATGATACTGGTTACTAATGTTCTACTCATTAACGATTCCCTAACAGCGCTGAATATTTAGCCATTTACTCTGACAACGTTTCGTCAATTTGTTTCACACAATTTGGCATGCTGGCATATCGACTACTAGCATCAACAATTAACTTGCCTTTTTTGAGCATATTACGCCCAATCAATAAGCCATAATTAAAGCCCTCTCTGTTAGCAAGGTTTACTTCACCGTCTACCAACCTACCCGCAATGCAAAATGTCATTTTAACGACAGGCCTTCGGATAATACCTTCATGGTTTTTCTTTTTGATACGGACGTAACGCTCAATCTTTTTCTTTAATTTTTTGGTTTCTTTGTTTTTTCTGTCGACCATGATTTCAAACACAACTGAATCAATATTTTCTTCAATAATCACAGCATTGATTGATGATGTTTGTGCGCCAGTATCCAGCTTCGCGGAAAAGACAGTATCTGTATCTTGTATACGTACTTTTTCAACAAAACCAACTGTCAATGGTTTAACCTGTTTTGCCGCAACACTACTTATAGCGATACTGGTACTGATGACAATGGCAAAAAAGCATTGATAGAATAATGATTTCATACTAGTAAAGTTAGCCTTCAAATTCATTCAAAAATGACTCAAAAATAATCCAATTGCATTTTAACGCTAAATAAATTGGCACTCGAGCATTATTACAATTTGGTGACATAACAGTTTGTTTCAAGGGGGCATTTGCGAAGCGTATTGATATTAATGGCTTGAGGGTGTGTCTATTGAACCAGTCACGGTTGATTAAGAGGTGCGCCAAGATAGGTATTAATCTTTGCTATGCATCACTACGAATAAAAAAAGGGTACTCATAAAAGTACCCTTTTTAAAACCTTGGCCCGCCCGTTACGTTAAGCAAGACCTAGTGCCGTCAGATTTTGTTTGTGTGACTGAGCGACAGTGTTTGATTTTATTTTAGTAGACGAGGTTCTAGGGTTATAAGAAACTTGAATAATTTTTTTGCCTGCATTTTTTAAATACAACTCAACATCTAGGTTGTGTGAATTACTACCCCAATCCTCCCCTACAACAAATATATCTGCATTTAACGCTATACAGCCTGAAACATATTCAAGCTCGTGGTACGGGCGGACAATGTCAACACAACTTAATGCACTTAGCATTTCTATCCGTTGATCAAGCGGGATAACAGGGACATTTGGCTTGTAAGAGTTCACCACTTGGTCCGAAGCAACACCAACAGCAACTACATCCCCTAATGTTGCACAGTATTCTAATAAAGCAAGGTGACCTACGTGTAATAAATCAAAAGTACCAACCGTATATATAACCATGATGCTATTCAACCTCTGAAATTAAGTGATGTTCGTTATTATTCTTGTTCATTACTGTTGCGCGCTATAGCAGCTTCCAACTATAAATGGCTGTGATGCCAAGCGTATAAGCCGCAAGCATATAAACATTGACGGGGTTTCCTGAAAGCTTTGGCGTTTTAATTTGGGAAACATTTAAGATCGCAAGCCCTACACCGCTTGCGTAAAGCAACACTGAAAAAGCGCCCTGATTCAATACACTTTCAAATAAAAATATGAAGACCAAAATGATATTGTTGTTATCTAGCGCTAACCCTGTGTACTTCGCTTCGCTAGAAAGGCCGAAAGTGCTGAAATAACTCAAACGAATCGCACTTGCTGCAACCATGATGAAAGCGCCTATTAGATAAAATGGGTTGAAATGACCGTAGCTCAGCAGTAATACGGCTGGCGCAACGCCATAACTGACTATGTCTATTAATACGTCAAGCTGACCACCAAAAGCGCGGTCAGTGCCTGTTCGTCCTTTCATTTTCCGCGCAATAAGCCCGTCCGCCCAGTCAAAAGCAACAGCCCAAATCATGCCAATCATGGCTGCGTAGTAAATCCCTAGCACACTAAAATAGATGGCTAAAATAGTGCAAGCTAACCCGGCCAATGAACAGATGTTTGGTAGATCTTTTACAAATGAAAGGATGGTTGGTTGTGGTTCTGTAAATTCGATGTTGCCATTAGTCATAGCGGTCCAAAGTGAGAGACACCAAACACCCCTGAGTGATATTAAGTGTTAAGTAAATAGATATATTGCCCGCATAGCATTAGCAGCAGGCAAGAACAGTGCAGCACAACGCTTACAGGATGGAAACTAAAATATTACGTTGAGATAGCTTTTGAAGCCGAGGTTTAGGTGGCGACGATAGAAATGGTGTGGTTGGTTGGTGCTATGTCGTTTTAACAGACGTAGTGCAGAGCCAGAAGCGAGAAGCATACCACAGATGCAGTATCTAATAGAAATGCGTGAGATATTGTATATGAAAAAGGCCTCACATAACTGTGAGGCCTTTAGTATCTTGGCTCACCAACTCAAACAAAACTGAGAACTGGATTGTGGCGTTAAGAGTTAATTAACCATCATAGCCGTAATAAAATAATATATTCAGGTTAATAATTCAACATCCGCAACTTGCCAGCGGCCATTGATGCCGCAGCGGTCCGTGTTTCAACGCCTAGCTTTACAAAAACATGCTCTAAGTGCTTGTTAACCGTTCGCGGGCTTGAACCTAAAATATCGCCAATATCACGACTGGTTTTCCCTTTTGTTGCCCAATAGAGTACTTCAGACTCGCGATTCGTTAATTTAAAAATGCTCATTAAGGCTTCAATTTGCGCCTCATCGGACTCTTCTCTTAACAATATAACCACTTGTTCATCATTGGTATCAGTAATTGTAAACGTCAATCGACTACGGGTTTTGATGATGACCAGTGGTAAGTAGCTTTCAAGTGTTTGTTTGTTGAGTCGAATATTTTCAACCCAATTGAGTAATGGTAATGGTGTTTTTGCATTATATTCAGAGTAAGTATCTTCAAAGTATTTTTTCAATAATTGTTTTGCAAGCGGCGTTTGCCAAACCACTTTTTCAGCTTCTGGTGACAATGCAATGGCTGCTTGCCCGAAAGCATCTAATGCAACCCTTGCTTGATGCACCATGTGTGAAGTTTGCATGTGTGATGTAATGCGCGCTAACACTTCTGTGATGCGGATTGGTTTGGTAATGTAATCCGTACCGCCTGACTGAAAAGCTTTAACCACATGTTCAGACTCTGTCAGCCCTGTCATAAATATCACTGGGATTTGACTGGTTACCATGTTGTCTTTTAGCTTCACACAAACTTCAAAGCCATCCATTTCAGGCATCATGGCATCTAACAAAATAAGGTCAGGCTGCATATTACTTGCTGTCTCTAATGCCGACTCGCCATCATTAGAAACTAATACTCTATAGCCAGATTCATCTAATGCATCATGTAAGACTGCTAGATTATCAATGACATCATCAACGATTAATATAGTTGGCTCATGTTGTTGTGTGTGTTTATTCATGGGTAAAATTTTCAATATAATGCTTCATTTCGTTAAGTTGGAATTGGTTAGATAGCTCGCGCACTTGCTCAGCAAAAGCAATTAGTTTTTGATCACGCTCGACCAATTGATCCAATTGCCTATGTATCCCTTTGATATAGCCAATTTTCACCATGGCTAGCAATGATGCCAACTCTTGCTTACTGGGTGCCAACAGTTGATCTTTTACCGGTGTTTCATCAGCCTCATCTGTCGATTGTTTGTCCAGAAAATCAGCGGATGTTACCCAGTCAATTTGCAATCTGTCGCCAAACCAATTGAGTAACTCTTCAACATTGACAGGTTTAACAATAAAATCATCAGCGGCAATGCCTGCAGAATTTTCTAGGTTTTTATCAAATGCATTGGCTGAAACAATGGCAATTGGTATGGTTGATAAGTGTATTTTTTTAATAATATAAGAGGCTTCCCAGCCATCCATAATTGGCATGGCTAAATCCATTAAAATCGCATCAGGCTTAAATGTTTGGTAAATATCAAGGCATTCTTGCCCTGTTGACGCCTCAGCTACTTCAAACCCTAATGGCGTTAATATATTCACAATCAGCTCACGATCAACCTGCTCATTATCAACCACGAGTATTTTTTTACG
>JAWUXH010000068.1:0-23442 GCA_034111445.1 Methylophilaceae bacterium
CGCTTAAAGATGGATTTAGGCTAGCGACAACTCTAAACGACTTCAAATGACTACACAAAAAACAAAAGCAAAAGCAACTAAATTTCAAAGCATTAAAGGTTTCTACGATATCTTGCCAGAACATACCCCGTTATGGTTTAAGTTGGAAGATACTGCACGAAAAGTCTTATCTCAGTATGGCTATAATAATATTCGCATGCCTTTAGTTGAGCCGACAGCGTTATTTGTGCGTTCAGTTGGTGAGCATACCGATATTGTTGAGAAAGAAATGTATGCTTGGGAAGATCAGCTTAATGGCGATAAGTTAACGCTACGCCCAGAAGGTACTGCTGGTTGTGTGCGTGCTGTTGTGCAAAGTAACCTGACTTATAATGGCGCACAACGCCTTTGGTACAGTGGGCCTATGTTTAGGCATGAGAATGTTCAAAAAGGGCGTCAACGCCAGTTTCACCAAATTGGTGTAGAAGCCTTTGGTTTTGATGGCCCACAAGTCGACGCCGAACAAATCGTACTATTAGCGCGATTATGGAAAGCGCTAGGCATTGCAGATGTCGAATTGCAAATTAATAGTATTGGTGATGCTGAAGAGCGTATGGCTTATCGCGAAACCTTAATTGCTTACTTTGAGCAACACATGGACTTGTTGGATGAAGATGCGCAGCGTCGCTTACATACAAACCCGTTACGCATTTTAGATACTAAAAACCCGAACATGCAGGCAATGTGTGAGGCGGCACCTAAATTGATTGATTGTTTGGGTGAGGAAACAAGAGCCCATTTTGATGGTTTATGTAAACTGCTAGATGCTGCTGGTATTGCTTTTGTGATTAATCCACGTTTAGTGCGTGGCTTAGATTATTATAACCGTACCGTGTTTGAGTGGGTGACGACTAAATTAGGTGCGCAAGGCACAATTGCCGGTGGTGGACGTTATGATCGCTTGGTCGAGCGTCTTGGTGGTGCTTCAACACCTGCATGTGGTTTTGGCATAGGTTTGGAGCGCGTCTTCTTGTTGATGCAAGAATATGGCGTTGAAGCTGAAACATCATCAGATGTATACTTGGTGAATGTTGGTGATGCCGCTGCATTAATGGCTTTTGGTGTTGCCGAAACACTACGTAGTCACGACGTTAAAGTCATGTTGCATGCGGTTGGCGGTAGTTTGAAATCGCAAATGAAGAAAGCGGATAAAAGCGAAGCTAAATTTGCCGTTATCATTGGTGAGGATGAGGTTGCAAGTGGCCAAGTCACATTGAAAGCGCTTGATCGATCAATTGAATTCGCACAAACACAATGCACGGTTGATGAAGCGATAAAACTAATACAATCTTTTAACTAACACTGGTTGGGAAGACCTCACGTGGCTGCACCATTACTCTCTATTAATCATCTTAGTATCGTGCCTAATCAATCACCGTCACGGTTGTTAGTCAATGATGTTAGCTTGCTTGTTGAAGCGGGTAAAGTCACTTGTGTTGTTGGTGAGTCTGGTAGTGGCAAGAGTTTAACTGCATTGTCCGTGATGGGTTTACTGTCTAAGCAATTACAGGTGACGGGCGGGCAAGTGTTGTTTCAGTCAGACGCAATAGGTGAAGTTGATTTAAGTAAAGCCGATGAAGCAACATTAAGAACAATACGTGGTTCAAATATCGGTATGATCTTTCAAGAGCCGATGTCTTCATTAAATCCTGTTTTGACCATTGGTTATCAAATAGGTGAGCCTTTAACGACGCATTTGGGGCTTAAAAAAGAAGCATTAACAGCAAAAGTATCTGAACTATTAACCTTAGTTGGTATTCCAAGTGATCGCGCCAATAGTTATCCTGATGAATTGTCCGGTGGCCAGCGCCAACGGGTGATGATTGCAATGAGTATTGCTTGTGAGCCAAAAATGCTGATTGCGGATGAACCACCCACGGCATTAGATGTGACCGTGCAAGCGCAGATTTTAGCGTTGCTTGATGATTTAAAAACACGCATGAACATGGGTATGCTGTTTATTACGCATGACTTTGGTGTGGTGGCTGATATAGCGGATACCGTTATTGTGATGTTTAGAGGTGAGATTGTTGAATCTGGCCCGGCAATGAATGTACTGAAAGATCCTCAGCATCCCTATACTAAGGCTTTACTTGATTGTGTGCCAGATGCAACTGGTTTAAAAGCGCTGAAGCCAATTGACTATAGTTGGTTGAATGATGTTGAGTCGGCGGTAACCAACTAATGGATGTAGCCCCAATTTTAATGGCTAAAAACCTAGTTAAAACTTATACACAAAGTAGTGGTAAGTTTGGATTTGGGCAAACAAAAATAGCTGCATTAAATGATGTTAGTGTGACACTTGCAGCCGGTACAACACTGGCAGTGGTTGGTGAATCTGGCAGTGGTAAATCCACCTTGGCAAGATGTCTGTTACAATTGCAACCTGTTGACAGTGGTGAAGTACTATTTGCTGGAGATGCATCGCGTGGTTTAGTGGATTTGGCAACACTGCCTGCCAATGAATTGCGTAGTATGCGTCGATATTTGCAGATGGTTTTTCAAGACCCATTTGCATCATTAAACCCACGGATGCCCGTAGGCCAGATTGTTGGTGAAGGTTTATTGATCCATGGTATTGGTAGCGCGGCTGAACAACAGCAGCAAGTGGTTGCAATGTTAAAGCGCGTTGGCTTAACGGAAGCCGATATGCAAAAATACCCGCATGAGTTTTCAGGTGGGCAGCGACAAAGAATTGGCATTGCCAGGGCGCTAGTATTAAAGCCAAAAGTAGTGGTTTGTGATGAGCCGGTTTCAGCGTTAGATGTGTCGATTCAAGCGCAAATATTGTTGCTACTTAAAGAGTTGCAGGCTGAAATGAATTTAAGCTACTTATTTATTACGCATGATTTACGTGTTGTGAGGCATATTGCTGATGACATTGTGGTGATGCATAAAGGTAAGATCGTTGAGCAGGGCAGTGTTGATGCTGTGTATGCGAACCCACAACAAGCTTATACACGTAGCTTGTTGGCTTCAATTCCTGGTAAGCGGGTAGTGAATAGTTGAATGCAGTAGTTTTACATAATTAATAGTGATAGATAGAGGAACATTGAATGGCTTTAGACTTAGATGAGCAAGAACAGATTGATGAATTGAAAACTTGGTGGACTAAAAACGGCAAGATGGTCATGACTGCATTGACAGTCGGTATTGCCGCTTATGCTGCATTTGTAGCTTGGAATTCATATCAACACAGTAATGCAGTCGGTGGATCTACTCGTTATCAAGAACTATTGGTAACAGATACTAATGATTTAAACGCAATTAAAGCAAAAGCAGCTGTCGTGATGGATGAGTATGCATCAACACCATATGCAGGCCGTGCGGCACTTTATGCAGCAAAAATAAACTATGAAGCAAAAGACACTAAAAGTGCTAAAGCGCAACTTGAGTGGGCTATTGGTAATGCAAAAGAAACTTCAATTAGTGCATTAGCTAGTTTGCAATTGGCTAATGTGTTGGTTGAAGAGAATAAGCCTGAAGAAGCCATGAAGTTGCTAGAAGCTAACCATGATGCCGGTTTTGATGGTTTATTTTGGGACTTGAAAGGTGATATTTTAGCGGGCATGGGCAAAACAAGTGATGCAAAATCAGCTTACGAGCGTGCATTAACTAAATTAGAGCCAATGGGTAAATATCGCATTGTTACCCAGCAGAAACTCGATTCACTTGGGTAATTCATTCACATTATTTGATTTTTATATCAAGCACCTCATAACGCTTGGAGCTGTATGTTGTTAAATTTGACTAAAACTAAACCTTTTTCAATTTTCTTGTTTTTACTGTTTGTTTCACTATTAAGCGGATGTAGCACAGTCACTAGTTTGCCGTCGACTATATCTGATAAGTTATTTGGGCGTGAAGATCCAGATGCGCCTGATCCATTAAATGAAATTGCTAAAACAAAAACAGCTAAAGTGCTTTGGCAAACAAACATTGGTGAAGCAGGTAACTTTGAATTTTCACCAAAAGTAGAAGCTGGCTATGTGTATGCCGCTAGCGCAGCTGGAGAGCTGACTAAGCTTGATAGTGTGACTGGTGCTAAATTATGGCAAGTTAATGTTGGTGAAGCAATCTCCGGCGGCGTTGGTGCTGGCGGCAGTTTAGTGTTGGTCGGAACGCAAAAGGGTGCTGTTTACGCTTATGACCTTGATGGTAATGTTAAGTGGAAATCAAAACTTAGTAGTGAAGTCTTAAGTGTGCCTGTGTATTTTGATGGCATTGTGGTAGTGCGTACAGGCGATAGTAAAATTTACGGCATTAATGCTGAGGATGGTAGCCGCAAGTGGGTTTATGATCGCACAGGACCTTCATTAACATTACGTAGTAGTGCCGGTGTGGTTGTTGATGGCGGCGCTGTTTATGCAGGCTTTGCTGGCGGCAAGTTAGTTGCGGTAAGAGCAGATAACGGTAAGTTACTCTGGGAAGCCAGTGTTGCACAACCAAAAGGCGTGACTGAAATTGAACGCATTTCTGATATTACGAGTTTACCAGTCATTGATGGCCCGCTTATTTATGCCGTTGCTTATCAAGGTCGTGTTGCAGCAGTAGACCGTAGGACTGGCCGAATTGCATGGAATCGTGAAATTTCTAGCTTAAATGGCATGGCTGTTCAAGATTCACGTCTTTACATTACCCACGCAACAGGGTCTGTTTATTCATTAGATAATGAAAAAGGTAAATCATACTGGCGTCAGGGTGCTTTACTTAGACGCCAATTAACGATGCCTTTACCAATGGATGCAGCAGTAGCTGTTGGTGATGTTGAAGGCTATATTCATTATTTAAATATTGATGATGGCGCGATTGATTCACGCGTGCGTGTTGGGGAAAGTCCAATTATGCCAATCATGACATTAATCGATGATACAACGCTGGTTGCGCAAAGCCGTGATGGCGTTGTTTTCGCAGTCCAGTTAACTAATTAATTGCTTTGATTTTTTGATGCGTGATTACGCATAGTAATCACGTATTATTCTTTAATTAAGCATCACACTTATATATTAATAACGTTACTTTTATTGAATGTTATTTAGGCGCAAATGTTACCTACCATTGTTTTAGTTGGCCGACCAAATGTCGGAAAATCTACTTTATTTAATCGTTTAACCAAAACGCGAGACGCCCTTGTGGCAGATCTGCCAGGGTTAACGCGCGACCGACATTATGGCCGTGGTGCAGGTGCTTCACGCCCATATTTGGTGGTTGATACCGGTGGTTTCGAGCCCTTAACCGATCATGGCATTTTAAAAGCCATGGCATCACAAACGCTCCTTGCGATTGATGAAGCCGATATCATTATCTACTTGGTTGATGGTCGCCAAGGGATTACGCCGCAAGACATGGAGATTGCTAATCGTTTACGCCGTGTTGATTGCCCTGTATTACTTGCTGTGAATAAAACAGAAGGTATGCAAAAGGCGGTCGTTAGTGCTGATTTTTATGAATTAGGTATCGGTGATCCTTTATCAATTTCTTCTGCACATGGTGAAGGTGTACGTGATATTGTAGACCTTGCTTTAAGTCACTTTCCTGAAGAAATTACGGAAGATGCACCGCTTGATTACACGGGCGATAGAATTCCTAAAGTAGCGATTGTTGGTAAGCCAAATGTGGGTAAGTCAACTTTAGTGAATACCCTGTGTGGGGAAGAGCGCGTGATCGCGTTTGACCAACCGGGCACTACACGCGATTCTATTCATATTGACCTACAGAAAAATGATAAGACTTATACCTTAATTGACACGGCTGGTGTGCGTAAGCGCGGTAAAGTATTTGAAGCTGTGGAAAAATTCTCTGTCATTAAAACCATTCAGTCGATTGAAGAGGCCAATGTTGTCATATTAGTCGTCGATGCCAAAGAAGGGATTACCGAGCAAGATGCACATGTGGCAGCTTACATTTTAGAGGCTGGTCGTGCATTGGTTGTTGCGATTAATAAGTGGGATGGTTTAAAAGAAGAAGAGCGTGATTGGATTAAAAATGAAATTGACCGTAAGCTCACTTTCTTAGATTTTGCTGAGTTTCATTACATCTCAGCATTACGTAATAAAGGCTTAACTGAATTATTTAAATCAGTTGATATTGCTTATAAGTCTGCATTTGCTAAGTTAACAACGCCATTATTAACACGTGTGTTAAGTGATGCGATGCAACAGCATCAGCCGCCAATTAGTAAAGGTATTCGACCAAAACTACGTTATGCGCACCAAGGTGGTAGTAATCCCCCTGTGGTTGTTGTACATGGTAGTCATATTGATGGCATTAAAGATGCGTATACTCGATACTTATCTAAGACGTTTAGAAAAACGTTTCAATTGTCTGGTACGCCATTACGGATACAATATAAACAGGGTAACAATCCTTTTGCTGAAGAAGAGGGTAAGCGTAAGCGCGGTGAAGGTATCGTGAGTATGCGACGCCGTAAAACTGAATTCAGGGCAGAAATGCAGGCAAAAAAAGATGCTGAAAAGAAAAATCGTTAATTATTAATAACGAGATTAGTTGATATTGGGGGTATGTATGAATGTAATGAAACCATTAAGTTATTTAGCAGTATTGTCTTTGATGTTGTCTATTAATTTGGTTAATGCTGAAGAGCGTTTGAATAACCTAACTACCCAGCAATATAGGGTCGATAGAGCATTAGATGCATTTAATGCTAAAAAGTCTAGTTACGACTATGCAACTAAGTTAATTAAACAGCAAACAAAACGTGTACAGAAGCAAGAAAAAAAGTTAGCGGCAGCACGTGAGCTACTTGAAGAGCGAAAGTTAGAGCGCTCTCAAATGGATGCTGAACTTGCGCGATTAGATTCGATTGTTAAAGTTGAAGAAGAGCAGTTGAATATTATTTGGGATCAAACACATAAATCAAGAAATGCTAGTAAGTAAATGTATGTGAAGTAAGCAATAAAAAAGCCGATTATTAAATCGGCTTTTTTATTACTATTAATATGTGAATTATTTTAGCTGTAAAAACTTTCCCAGAACTTCCACCACTGACGTTTTTCTTTTGGTGCGTTTGGGTTTAAAAATGCACTTTCAGGATAATTTTTCTCTAAAATCCTTAAGGTGTCATCCCTAAGATCTTGTAGTTTCATTAAGTCATAAGCGCTAACCATAATCACTAGGGCTTCTTCTACTTTTTTGGTTTGAGGATAATACTCAATCACATGCTTTGCACGATTCACTGCAGCGACATAGGCTTTACGCTTCATGTAATAGCGCGCCACAAAAATTTCATGCTCAGATAAACTATTTGTTAGATACACCATGCGCTGCGTTGCATCTTTTACATAGCGACTATTTGGGTAGCGATTGACTAAGTTTTTGAAAGTCGCAAATGAATCACGTAAAGCACGTGGGTCGCGGTCGCTAATTTCCTGTTTTGATATTTTTTCAATGATGCCGCGCTCAGTAAACACAGCTAAGCCTTTTAAGTAATGCGCATAATCAACATTTGAGTGGTTAGGGTGTAATTTGATAAACCGATCGGCAGCAGCAACACATAAGACTGGGTCACCTTGCTTATAGTGTGCGTAAGCAGTTTCAAGTTGTGCTTGTGCAGCATAACGACCATTCGGGTAACGAGACTCTAACTTACCAAAGTAAGTAATGGCTGTTACATAGTCTTTGTCATTCATCTTCTGAGTAGCTTCATTATAGATGCGTTCAGCGTTCCATCCGCGTGTATCATCTACCTCAGTTGGGTCGCCAAAAATAGCACAACCATTAAGAAGCAAAGCGAACATCAAAATTAAGATATACTTCATGCAAAAATCACCCCATTAAAATTAGGCTACAATTATAACTGATGACAGGCACAACTGATATATCTCTTACCATTCCAAATGAATTAGGCGGCTCACGTTTAGACGTTGTGTTGCAAAAAATGCTACCTGAGCACTCACGCTCACGTTTGCAGGCTTGGATTAAATCTAACTTAGTGACCTTGGATGGTCAAAATACAACGGCTAAAACAAAAGTGTGGGGTGGCGAACAGGTGATTGTTGCTGTTCAACCTAAGCCTGAAGCGCAAGCATTCGAGCCTGAAGATATCCCGCTAGAGATTGTTTATGAGGATGATCATATTCTTGTCGTCAATAAACCTGCTGGGATGGTGGTTCACCCAGCAGCGGGCAATTGGAGTGGGACGATGTTAAATGCGTTGCTACACCATGACCCAGCTTTGGCAGAGGTGCCGCGCGCAGGGATTGTGCATCGCCTAGATAAAGAAACGAGTGGTTTACTCGTGGTGGCTAAAAACTTACCAGCGCAAACACACTTAGTGAGGCAGCTTCAAGCGCGTACCGTTAAACGTGAGTATCGCGCTTTAGTCTGGGGCCAGTTGTGGCGCAATGGGATTATTAAACAACCGATTGGACGTGACCCACGTTCTCGTACGCGTATGGCAATTAATAAAACATCTGGTAAAAATGCAATTACGCGTTATGAAGTATTAGAGCGTTTTGGTGTGCATACTTATGTTCGTTGCAACCTGGAAACAGGGCGTACCCACCAAATTCGTGTGCATATGCAGCATATTAAAGCCTCACTTGTTGGTGACCCAGTGTATGGCTATCGTAATATTGTGCCACTGCGTGCGATGACTGATGTGTTACGTGAGGCCATTGATGGCTTTAAGCGCCAAGCGCTACACGCGGTTAAACTTGGGTTGATTCACCCATCAACCGAAGAATTTATTGAATGGCAAATAGAACTGCCTGATGACATGCGTGATCTGCTTGATGCGATGCGCTATGTTGACCCGAATAAAAACCTTATTCCTGAAACGTTCAATTTTGGCGTGGATGAAAATGGTTTATACATTGGTGATGATGACGATGATTGGGATGACGAAGACGATGAAGATGATCTTGAGGATGATTTAGATGTGGAATAATCATGGATCAGACACTTAGCCAGTCTTTAATTAGCCCTCACTGGCCTGCACCAAAAAACGTTCATGCCTATCAAACAACACGGTTGGGTGGGGTGAGTGCAGCACCTTATGGCAGCATGAATGTTGGTGATCATGTATCAGATAATCCGCTCAGTGTTGTGCGAAATCGACAGCTACTTAACCAACTTGTTCCAACTGAACCAGTTTGGATGACACAAGTGCATGGCACGCATGCTATCGATGCCGCCACAAGCCGCTGTATTGAAAAAGCAGATGCTAGCTTCACAACACAAGCGAATGTTGTGTGTGCTGCGATGACTGCTGATTGTTTGCCAGTATTACTCTGCGACAACGCCGGCACAGCTGTTGCTGCCATTCATGCAGGGTGGCGCGGGCTTTGTCATGGGGTGATTGAATCTACCGTTAATGAAATGCCTGTCGCGTGTAATCAGCTGATGGCTTGGTTAGGTCCAGCCATCGGGCCAAGTGCTTTTGAAGTGGGTAGTGACGTGCGTGAAGCATTTGTTAAGCAGGACAGTCAAGCTTCGCTCGCTTTTGAACCAAAAGGTGCAAAATGGTTGGCAGACTTATATATGCTTGCAAAACTACGATTGAATGCATGTGGCGTCAATGCTATTTATGGTGGCAGTATTGATGAAAATTATTGTACTTATACCGACGAAGACCGCTTTTTCTCCTATCGACGAGACCATGTGACCGGCCGAATGGCCAGTTTAATCTGGTTAACCGCTGAATAAATCACTAATCATTTAGTAGAAAGCAACTGCTGGTTTATAATGCAGGCCTTCTACTTTAATTCTTCAACCATTTCCGAACCTAACCATGCTGAGTTTTTTAAATTTTTCTGATTCTTTATCTGTGCTTAACTGGATTATCATTTCTAGTTTTATCGGTGCTATTATCAGTGTGAGCTTGGCCTCTTTATTTGCCCTTAATTTAAAAGCTAATTGGGTGCCAATGCTGGTTAGTTATGCGATTGGTGCCATGCTCGGTGCAGTGTTTTTAGAAATACTACCGCACGCATTCGAAGAAGCTGCCAATGTTGAAATGGTTTCAGCCACTTTATTATTTGGCTTATTGTTGTTCTTTGTACTTGAAAAACTGGTGATATGGCGTCATTGTCATGGCGATCATTGTGAAGTGCATGCATTGCATTCAGAAGAAAATTGCCCAGATGCACAAACACCACGTGTTGATGAGGATGCTAAATACCGTGCGGTTAATCAGCCAGAAAAGCAGTTACTCAATACGCAACATGGACACCACCATCATGAGCATGATGGTGGACGTAGTGGCATGATGATGATGGTGGGTGATACTTTTCATAACTTTATTGATGGTATTTTGATTGCAGCTGCTTTTATGACTGATGTTAAATTAGGCATGGTGACAGCACTTGCGATCATCGCACATGAAATTCCACAAGAAGTAGGGGATTTCTTAATCCTGCTCCATTCTGGTTACAGTAAAAAGAAAGCATTGATTTTTAACTTGGTCTCAAGTGTAGCAACGCTTGCTGGCGGCTTGACGGCTTATTATGCATTGCAGACAGTTCAAGAATGGATTCCTGTTATATTAGCGCTTGCTGCTTCAAGCTTGCTTTATGTGGCAGTGGCAGATTTGATCCCAGGCTTACATAAGCGGACTGAAATTAAAGCAACGGTTCAGCAAGTGTTACTCATTAGCTTTGGTGTTTCGACTATCTGGTTGGTCCACATTCTCATCGAGTAACAGGCTTTCAGCTTCATCAGTATCATTGTCAGGTTTATTTAAACCTCGTTTATAATGACGGTGTTTAACGCCAAGTATCCAAAGTAACAAGCTGCAGGGTATTAACCCGTAGAACGTAAATGTTAATACACCAGCGGTAATTGATGATTCAGCTGCCGCCATTAAAACGGTGACGTAAAGCCAAGCAATCGCAATAATATACATATTTAATCTTTAAATTATTTTAAGAGTCCCAAACCATGAGTTCAGACATTAAGCAAAACAGTTCAGCTAACAAAACACCAAAGGTAGGCTTTGTATCCTTGGGTTGTCCAAAGGCTGGATCTGACTCTGAGCGTATTTTGACCCAATTACGCGCAGAAGGCTATGAAATTTCACCAAGTTATGAAGACTCTGACTTAGTTGTTGTCAATACCTGTGGTTTTATTGATAGTGCGGTTCAAGAGTCGTTAGACGCAATTGGTGAAGCGTTAGATAAGAATGGCAAGGTGATTGTGACTGGTTGTTTAGGTGCGAAAAAAGATGTGGTCGAAAATGCGCACCCAAATGTATTGGCTGTTACTGGGCCGCATGCATTACAAGAGGTGATGGGCCATTTACATGATAATTTGCCAAAAGTGCATGAGCCATTTGTAGACTTAGTACCGCCACAAGGCGTTAGATTAACGCCAAGTCATTATGCGTATTTAAAAATTTCTGAAGGGTGTAATCATCGTTGCAGCTTTTGTATTATCCCAAGCATGCGCGGTAACTTAGTGAGTCGCCCAGTAGGGGATGTGTTAAACGAGGCTGAAAACTTAGTGAATGCAGGTGTTTCTGAAATTTTAGTGATTTCACAAGATACTTCTGCTTACGGTGTGGATGTTAAATATCGTCCAGGTTTTTGGAATGGTCGCCCTGTAAAAACACGCATGACTGAATTATGCCAAAGCTTAAGTGAGTTGGGTGTGTGGACGCGTTTACATTATGTTTACCCTTATCCACATGTAGATGAAGTGATCCCACTCATGGCAGAAGGGTTGATCTTGCCGTATTTAGACGTACCATTTCAACATGCTAGCCCACGCATTTTAAAAGCCATGAAGCGACCAGCACATGCTGAAAATAACTTGGCGCGTATTAATGCTTGGCGCGATATTTGTCCAGATATTACAGTACGCAGTACCTTTATTACTGGTTTCCCAGGGGAAACTGAAGATGACTTTAAAATGTTGCTCGACTTCTTAGAAGAAGCGCAATTAGACCGTGTAGGCGCCTTTACTTATTCAGAAGTGGACGGTGCAAAAGCGAATGCTTTCCCTGACCAAGTACCGCAAGAAATTAAAGAAGAGCGATTAAGTCGCTTTATGGAAGTACAAGAGCGGATTAGTGCTGCAAAACTACAGGCTAAAATTGGCTCTATGCAAACGGTATTAGTAGATTCTGTTGATGAGATGGAAGACGGCACATTTGAGGCGGTTGGCCGTACTAAAGCCGATGCCCCTGAAATTGATGGCGTTGTGTACTTAGATGATGCTGAAGGGTTGAGTGTGGGTGATTTTGTAGAGGTTAAAGTTTACGATGCTGATGGTCATGATCTTTACGCAGGCCCACCTTCTGACGATTAATTGACAGCGTATTGATGCCTGCATGATCTGTGTTAGTTAAATAACGCAAGGGTTGCAGGCGCAGTAGGCCTTTCAGTATCGGCGCGGGCTGCAACAAAGTCTAAGGTATGAGGGCAGCGGGTAGGCTGTTTGTTCTTTTTTGTGGGGTTGTTTGAAATGTAGGGCGTTTGACTGACTCTTATATAACCCAGTTGTGAGAGGTTTTGGTCGGTTGTTTCTAGCAGGCTAAGTGGGTTATCAATATTCTGTAAGGTGACTAGTTTTTGGGTAAGGTGTTTATTGCGCTTCACCTTGATTACGCAATACAGCACGAACTTGCTAGCCCTTTGTTTCCCGTAAATTTCACCTGCTTGAATATTCATACCAATATCCTCATGTGTTTTATTAATACTAGTCCGTTTGTATTTGATTTACAAGTGTTTTCTACGTAGCTTAATATGGCTTTTAATTAAGTTTTCTGCGTTATTGCGTATACTTCCCCCATCTTCATCTTTAACCCACATGTGCAGTACGCCCGTAAAGAATAAATGTGTATCCATGGCTAGTTCATCAGGGCTTAGACTCTCATTGTTAAGTATGCCTTTTTGCTTGGCTTGTGCATAACAGTCTTTAAACTTACTGGTAATGTGGGCGCAATTAGTCAGGATTTCTTTGAGTATGATTTCAAACTCACCCACATATTCACACTTGGTCATCATCACAATAAAAGTTTGTCTGTTTTTTAGGTTGTCATTCAGATCTTGTATTGTGCCTAATAAGAATTGCTCAATCCGTGAAAGTGAGTCATTTGGTATTGATTCGTTATTAGCCACCAATAAGAGCGTATCTTCCATTCGGTCAATGAGTGGTAAGAAAACGGCTTCACGCATGGCATGAATAATTTGCGCTTTATTTTCAAAGTGCCAATAAACTGCGCCACGTGTCAAGCCAGCATGCTTGGCAATTTGTTCTAAGCTCGTTTTGCTGACACCTTTTGTCAAAAAAACTTCACGTGCGGCATCTATAATCTTTTGCCGGGTTAGTTCAGCATCTTCTTTTGTTTTACGGACCATTTATTTTCCATTATTTATGCGAAATAGGATTGTTTTGTTGATCCTACACCTGTAATATACATTCATGAATGTATGTAAGCAACATATTCTATTTAATTTTAACCATTAATTGGTAACTGGTGCTTATGTTATGAAGCACTTGTCTATGTCACGCAAGGAAGTATATGAGCATTAACATGAATAAAATCAAAGCAGCCTTGATTATTAGTTTTGCTAGTTTTCTACTATCAAGTTGTTCAAAAGAAGATCAATCGCAATCAGCTGCGCCACAGTCTATGCCACCTATGCCAGTGAGCGTCATGAGTGTGAGTCCAACCTCTATACCTATTAGTGTTGAATCTGTTGCGCAAACAGAAGGCGCGAAGGAAGTTGAAATTCGTCCAAGAGTTGGCGGCATACTAATCAAAAAGTTATTTGAAGAGGGCGCGCCAATTAAAAAAGGTCAGGCGATGTTTTTAATTGATCCTATACCATTTCAAATCGCTTTGTCGCAAGCGAATGCGCAATTAGCACAGCAGAAAGCACAAGTCGTACAAGCGTCACGTGAATCAGCGCGGTTGGTTAAATTGCTCGAAATGCAATCTATTAGTCAGCGTGAAGCTGATAATGCAACTTCAGATTATGCAATGGCAAGTGCCGGTCTGATTCAATATGAAGCAAAAGTACGCGAGGCAAAATTAAACCTTTCTTACACTAAAGTGACTTCACCCATTTCTGGGATTGCGGGGCGTTTCGCTTTCTCTGAAGGCGCATTAGTCAATGCCAATACCAGTTTGCTGACAACCGTGAGTCAAATGAGCCCAATTTGGGTCCGGTTTAGTGTTTCAGATACTGATTTGGCTATCTTAGGTGGCCACCTATCAGAAGATAATGTGAAGCCAATTGAACTCACCATGCAAAATGGTGAGGTTTATGCTGAAAAAGGAAAACTAAACTTTGCGGCCAGTACGATTAACCCGCAACTGGGTACCCAGCAATTACGCGCGACCTTTAACAACAAGGATAAGCGCTTAATGCCAGGCCAATTTGTACGTGTGCACCTTTCAACTGGCAACCAAGATGGTGTGTTTACCATTCCACAAGCGGCGGTGCAATCAGGTGAGTTAGGTAAATATGTGTATGTGGTTGATGAAAATGATGTGGTTGTGGCTAAGCCAATCACGGTTGGTGATTGGGTTGGGAAGGACTGGGTTGTTAACAGTGGTTTGGTTGAAGGTGATCAAGTGATTGTTGATAACCTTATTAAGCTAAGGCCTGGTGCAAAAGTCAGCCCACATCCATTTGGTGAGCCGGTATTGGCACCCACTACAGCGGCTTCAAAGGGGTAGGGAATGACAAAATTTTTCATTACACGCCCCATTTTTGCTGGCGTACTATCCATTATCATTGTGTTAGCTGGTTTGGCCGCGGCCTTGCAATTGCCGATTGCCCAATATCCGCAAATTGCGCCACCAACGGTGCAAATCACGGCATCTTACCCGGGCGCTAGCGCTGAAACGCTAACAAAAACAGTGGCTGCGCCGATTGAAGAGCAACTCAATGGTGTTGATGATTTACTGTATTTTAATTCTAGCGCAGATTCAAGTGGCACCTTGGTCATCACTGCGACTTTCGATGTGGGTACGGATGTTGATCAAGCTACGTTTAATGTGAGTAATCGTGTCAATATTGCTACGCCTCGCCTGCCTGAAGAAGTGCGACGTAATGGGGTGATTGTTCAGAAAAAATCCAATGATATTTTGCTGGTTGTGATGTTGACATCAGATAACCCTGCGCATGATCGTTTGTACTTAAGTAATTATGCTACCTTGCATCTGGTTGATGAGGTGAAACGCATTAAAGGCGTTGGTGATGCGGCATTGTTTGGCGGGCGTGATTACGCCATGAGAGTGTGGCTGCGTCCAGATCGTATGGCGCAGTTAGGCGTCAGTACCAGTGATATTGCTTCGGCAATTAAATCACAAAATAATCAGTATGCTGCCGGCAGAATTGGACAAAACCCTGCACCATCAAGCCAGCAATTGGTCTACACGGTGACAGCGCAAGGCCGCTTGGTTGACCCTGAACAGTTTGGCGATATTATCATTCGTGCTAACGGACCTAATGGTGTTTTATATTTAAAAGATGTAGCGCGTATTGAACTTGGTGCACAATCTTATAACGTAGAGGCTGCATTAGATGGTAACGCTGGCGTTGCGGTTGTGACTTTCTTGCAAAGTGGCGCGAATTCATTAGATACGGCTGCTGCTATTAAAGCGAGAGTAGCAGAGCTTGAAGCGAGCTTTCCTGAAGGGATGAAAACCGCGATTCCTTACGACACCAGTGAGTTTGTATCAGCCACGATTAAAGAAGTGATACACACCTTTGGTGAAGCATTGATATTAGTGATCCTAGTCGTATTTTTATTTCTGCAAAGTTGGCGGGCAACATTAATTCCGTTAATTGCCGTACCTATTTCAATTATTGGTACATTGGCAGGCCTTTACGTGTTTGGTTTTTCGATTAACTTACTCACTTTATTTGCCATGATTCTATCCATTGGTATTGTGGTTGATGATGCCATTGTGGTGCTTGAAAATACTGAGCGGCTTATGCGCGAAGAGGGGTTGAATCCATTTCAAGCCGCTGTTAAATCTATTAAGCAGGTGTCAGGTGCAGTGATTGCCATTGTATTAGTGCTTTGTGCAGTGTTTATTCCTGTTGCTTTCCAAGGTGGTATTGCTGGTCAGTTATATCGACAGTTTGCTGTTACCGTTGCGATTGCTGTCGTGATTTCAGGCATTGTTGCCTTAACGTTGACGCCTGCTTTATGTGCTTTAATTCTGAAGAATACGCAGCATGAGGAGAATGGATTTTTCAGGCGGTTTAACAAGGGCTTTGGGTTCTTAACCAATACGTATATCAAAACGGTTAATTTAACGCTCAACCATAAATTTATTGGTGCAATTGCTTTTGCTGGCATATTAGGTTTAATGATCTTCTTGTTTAATAAGGTGCCTGCTGGTTTTGTACCGCCTGAAGATCAAGGTTATGTAGTGACGGTCGTAGTGATGCCCGATAGTGCAACTTTGTCTCGTACATCCAAAACAACTGAAAATGTCCGTGCTGCTATTCATGAAGACCCAGCAGTGCGCACAGAGTTTGCGGTGAATGGATGGGAGCTATTTACGGGTGCCAATAAAACCAATGCTGCCACGATGTTTGTGCGGCTGAAAGAATGGGATGAACGCACTAGTTCAGCGGATGACGTGGTTGGTAAATTGTTTGGTATTGGGATGAGTCAGCCGGATGGCCTTGCTTTTGCGGTTAATCCGCCTGCGATTCGCGGCTTAGGGACGGCTGGTGGATTTGAAGTATATGTGCAAAGCCAATCAGATAGTGACCCCAAAAAATTAGCAACTGTGATGAATGGCTTTATGGATGCAATGCGCGCTAACCCACAACTCGCTGGCATTAATAGCTTCTTTAAGCCAACGGTGCCGCAATTAAGAATTGAGGTTGATGAGGCAAAGGCTATTTCTCAAAACGTTAACATTAGTGATATTTATGCCACGTTGCAAAGTACGATGGGCTCGTTATACGTGAATGATTTTAATCGTAATGGACGTACCTACCGTGTGCAGTTGCAAGCTGAAGCAGAATATCGTATGAAGCCTGCTGATTTGGGTAAGGTATATGTGCGCAGCCAACCAACTACAGAAAGCCCAAATGGCAATATGATTCAATTATCCGCTTTAAGTCATGTAGAAGAGATTGTAGGGGCTGAGCAACTGGAGCGTTATAACGGATTACTTTCTGCCAAAATATTTGGTAGTGGTGCCGCTGGTGTTAGTTCTGGTGAGGCGATTGGTATTGTTGAAGGAATAGCACAAGAAACATTACCTGCAGGTTATAAGATTGCATGGACAGGGCAAGCTTACCAAGAGCAGCGCACTGGTAATGCAGCGTTGTTTGCCTTTGGATTTGCCACCATTATGGTGTTCTTGATTTTAGCTGCCCAGTTTGAAACTTGGGCCTTGCCATTGGCTGTGATTATGGCTGTGCCATTTGCAATGTCTGGTGCTTTACTAGCGGTGTTGTTTAGAGGGATGGATAACGATATTTACTTCCAAATTGGTTTAATTACCCTCATTGGCTTGGCGGCTAAAAATGCAATTCTAATTGTTGAGTTTGCAAGCCAGAAAATGGAGGAGGGTATGCCGATTGGGCAAGCCGCAATTGAAGCTGCACGTTTACGCTTTAGACCTATTGTCATGACTTCAATGGCATTTGTATTGGGGATTGTACCGTTGGTCATTGCCACTGGCGCTGGCGCTGCTGCCAGACAATCAATGGGTACAGGCGTATTTGGCGGTATGATTTTGGCCACCTTTGTTGCGACGATCTTTATCCCATTATTTTTCACTTGGTTAAGTAGTGAAAAGCCTGTCCGTGGGCATGTACAAAATGACCATGACAATCATTTGGAGGGTCAGTGATGATGACTTATGCTAAACAACGAACTATTGTGATGCTATGTATAGCGCTTACTTTATCTGCCTGTAAAACAGTTGGGCCTGATTATGCGCGCCCAGACGCTGCATTACCAAGTCAATATACTGAACAGGTTGTTAATCAGCCGCCAAGCTTGCTGGGGATTAATGCTGCATGGTGGAGGAGTTATCAAGACCCGGTTTTGAACGGGTTGATTGAACAGGCATTGATTAACAATACAACCATCCAATTGGCAGTTGCGCGTATTCAAGAAGTGGACGCGTATGCAAAGCAGGTTGGTGCACTCTCACTACCAAGTGTTGATTTTTCTACTAATGGTAAGCGTCAGCGTGTGACAGAATCTGGACAGTTTCCAGTGTTTGGCGCTAACCCACGCAATAACTACCAGTTTGAATTGACCACCAGTTTTGAAATTGATTTTTGGGGTAAGCTGGTGCGTGCTAAAGAGTCGGCACGTGCGCAAATGCTCGCCTCTCGTTATGGTAAAGAGACAGCTGTACTTTCATTAACGAGCTTGCTTACGCAGCACTATTTAACGGTACGTAGTGTCGAATCTCAACAACAAATTGTAAAAGATAGCTTGAGGAGTCGTGAGGAAAGTTTGGCTTTAACTAAGCGCCGTCTAGAAGGCGGTGTTTCTTCTGCGCTTGATGTGCATCAAGCGGAAGTGGCTGCTGCTAATTTAAAGGCGCAGTTGGCTGAGTTGTCTCGACAGCGCTCAATTGCGTTGAATCAGTTAGCAACGTTAACAGGTGAGTTGGATTTAAGTTTAAATACTGATGCGTTAGCATCGTTACCTGTGCCACCAGTACCGCCTTCAGGCTTACCTTCTAGCTTATTAGAAAATAGACCTGATATTAAACAGGCGGAAGCACTCATGATTGCGGCTAATGCGGATATTGGTTATGCCAAATCAGCGCTATATCCAAGCATTTCAATCACGGCTGGGTTAGGCGGTGAAAGTCTTGAATTGAAAGATGTGATTAAATCCGCAAGCCGTATTTGGTCTGGTGGCATTGGTTTAACGCTACCTATTTTTAATGCCGGTAAGTTAGAAGCTAAAGTGGACGAGGTGACTGCTAAGCAACGCCAAACATTGATTCAGTATGAAGATAGTGTGCGCAATGCATTTCGTGAAGTCAATGATGCATTGGTCAACTTGCGGCAGCATACGACAAGTGAGCAAGCATTAGCAGAAGCTGAAGTAGCGGCCGAAAAAGCGGTTAAAATTTCAGAAAATCGTTATGAAACCGGATACTCAACTTATTTAGAGGTGCTTGACTCGCAGCGCGTTTATAACGAGGTGGCATTGAATGCAATCATAAAGCGGCAAGCACGCTTGAGTGCTACGGTTGAATTGTATCGGGCACTGGGTGGAGGCTGGCAAGATCAATATAGTAGTCATGCAGCACTTCAAGAATAATTGGGCGGCAAATTGATACGTATACTAATTTTCTTGCATTTCTTCAAAATAGACTCTAACCCAATTGTCGTGTTGCGCTAGCATGGCTTTGGTCTGAATTAATTTTATCTCTTTTGAAAGTTTCATTTCATATTGCCCGTTAGCGACATAACGGTGCTTGGGTAATATCAGTGTTTGCGCTTTAGTGTATGAAAACTCTTTTGGTAAGAATAAACAGTTAAATGCATCTGATTGACCTTCGAAACGGTGCTGGTCGATTAGAGCATCAATTGATTCGTTACCTTCTTCTTGAGTGTTGTCATTCATTGTTTGCTGGGCACTCACGCTAAATGCATTGCGGCTAATGATCTCAACACCAACCCGTAAGGTGTTGTTTTCAGTTGTTTTAATGCTTCGGATAATGCCAATTTTGGTGCCAAATCGATTACCTTCAATCGCAATCCCTATCATCATCCCAGCTGATAATTCATTCGGTTTTTTCTCAACGTGCATGCACAAGCCATTAACACTTTCATCAACAATATTGCAAAAACCGTGCTTCATATTGATGAATGCGGTCATTGATTCGTGGTAATCAGATGATTGTTCTTCACTGACAGGTTTTGATGCTTTGCTTTCTGAGAATGATTGTTGCTGTACTTCAACGAGTGCGTCTTCATAGTGCTTAATTTGATAGTAAGTGTCTTCGAATCCAAATACATTGCTCGCTACTTTATCGGTTTTAACTCTAGGATGCGCGCGTCTTTGGCGCTTGTATTCAGAAAGTGACCACTCGGTTCGCACTGTTTGGAGTGTTTTAAGTGCGTATAGGTGGTTTGCTAGTGGCTGCATTGCAGCTTGTTCTGGCATGCGATTTTCTTCAATGCGTGCAATTAGATTTTGAATTCCAATGTTTACTTCATCCATGCACCAAAAGCGGTTGCTAGGTGTTGGCGTTATGTTTCTAATTCTTTTGGCTGGCATGCTTTTATTGGTGTCAGCACTAAACAAGTGGCGATTTTCATCGTACTTATTCTCAATGCGAATGGATTCAGTCCATAGTGATAGCGCTTTTGTGACAAAGTCTATTTGTTGAGGATTGAAGCTTAAGCTTTCTAAACTGCCTAGCATGTTAACGGTGACGTAACTGCTGGCAATAGTATTTGGTATGTATGTTGCAGCGTGTAGTTCTGGATAAGGCGCGATGGCTTGTGTTGTTAAATTATATTGCTCAGCAAGCTCAAACAGGCTTGAGATTTGAGTCCAGATATTACCAGGCGCACCTTGGTAGTTTAAGTAACGCCATTTAATGACTTCCGTTGCATTGTTTAGTGCGCGGCTAATTAAGTTGCCTAGCTGTGGGTGTTCATTTGGGGCTAATGCAGCAATTAATTTAAAGTAAATTGAAAACATCAGGCGATGATGCAAGAAGGCGGCATTGGCCATGCGTGATTTGTACGGCTGGTTCGTGATGTCAATTTTTAAATAGCTTTGACCAATTTTCTCGACCATTAAGCGGGTTTTGTCATCAATTGCAGTAAAGTAGCTTAGGTAATCAGCGTTGCTGAATAAGTCTTGCTTAAGATCTAAATTGAATCGTTGGCATGTAAGCTCAATTGAAGCGATGTAATCTAGCTCTTGTAGTCGGTTCGACTCAACATCATTTTTGGCCCGAATCGAGGCCGAGGTATGTTTGATGATGTCTAATAGTTCCATGTTGAATCTTTCCGTATCACAATTAGCAGTATGTTAATTTTAGTTAAAGTCGCTCTGAAAATAACCTTAAAATAAACAGGTAAACCTTAGTTAATTGGCCGGATTGGTAGCTATTAATGTTTAAGGATTTTGCCTACACTCGTAAAGGTTGCGGTTGAGTGGGATAAACACTGATTAACAATTCTAGTCGTGGTAAAATGCAATATTAATAATCAATATAATAGATAACATGGTTCGTACAAGATTTGCCCCAAGCCCAACAGGTTTTTTACACATCGGCGGTGCGCGCACCGCATTGTTCTCATGGGCGTATGCACAGCGTCATCAAGGTCAATTTGTATTAAGAGTTGAAGATACTGATGTGGAGCGCAGTACACCTGAAGCCGTACAAGCGATTCTCGACGGAATGGCTTGGTTAGGTTTGAATCATGATGAAGGGCCGCATTATCAAATGCAGCGCATGGATATTTATAAGCAGCATATCCAAAAAATGTTGGAAGATGGTTCGGCTTATTATTGCTACAGTAGTAAGGAATCATTAGACGCATTACGAGCAAGTCAAATGGAGCAGGGCATTAAGCCGCGTTATGATGGGCACTGGCGACCTGAAGCAGGTAAGGTGTTACCTGAAGTACCGCAAGGTGTTCCACCAGTGGTGCGGTTTAAAAATCCTCAAACCGGCACGGTTTCTTGGGATGATTTGGTTAAAGGTCGCATTGAAATTGCTAATGCTGAGTTAGATGATGTGATTATTGCGCGTGCAGATGGCACACCAACTTATAATTTTTGTGTGGTGATTGATGATTGGGAAATGGGTATTACCCAAGTGATTCGTGGTGATGACCATGTGAATAACACGCCGCGCCAAATTAATATGTTGCATGCTTTGGGTGCAGAGGTGCCGCAGTATGCACACTTATCGATGATTCTTGGTTCTGATGGTGCTAAGTTATCTAAACGTCATGGCGCTGTTGGTGTGATGCAATACCATGAAGATGGTTATTTGCCTGAGGCAGTATTAAATTACTTAGCGCGTTTAGGTTGGAGTCATGGCGATGCAGAGTTGTTCAATATTGATCAGTTTTGTGAATGGTTTGATTTGGATCATATTACGCCGTCAGCAGCACAATTTAGTACAGAAAAGCTAAACTGGTATAACGCGCATTATATAAAAGAAAAGTCACCAGAGTCGTTAGTTGGTGATCTCACTGAGCGCTTAACTAAACTAGGCGTTAATCTTGAGAATACGCCAGTCACGTCTGACATCATTGCGCTGTATCAAGAGCGTGTGAGCACATTAAATGAGCTGGCTGAAGCCATTGCATTTTTCTTTCAAATGCCTGCGATTGAACCTGCTTTACTAGAAAAGCATTTGAATGAGGCTGCAGTGCCTGTGATGAAAAGTTTGTATGCGCAACTTGAGCAACACGAGGCTTGGGATAAAGATAGTCTTAATGCTTTAGTGTCGGCCTTTATGAAGGATAACGGCTTGAAGATACCAAAAGTGTTTATGCCTATGCGTGCGATGCTCATTGGTATTATGCAGTCACCTGATTTATATGCGGTGATGGCCTTGCTTGGTAAAGCTGAAGTGCTAGCAAGAATGAATCTTGCTTTAATTAAAAAGCATTGATTTTATTTAATTTGCTATTGATATTTTGCGGATACACCCCAATATAGATATTATTGTACTGCTCGGTTGTTTTTGTAGGGTAATGAGCAGGTTTTAAGTATTTTGTTTGATAATAGTTTGAACAAAATTAAATGGCGTAGGTCAATCAATAAACACGTAATTTAAGTAAAAAACTAAACTTAAGTAGTTATTAATAAACTCCATCCAATTGAAGGATAATCATGAATCAAAAAGGGCAAACATTACAAGACCCATTCTTAAATGCGTTACGTAAAGAGCATGTTGCAGTATCTATATACCTGGTGAACGGTATTAAGCTTCAAGGGCAAGTTGATTCATTTGATCAATATGTCATTTTGCTTAAAAATACGGTTACGCAAATGGTTTACAAGCATGCAATTTCAACCATCGTGCCAGCGAGAGCCGTCACAATACCAACTGAAGGTGAGCAATAACTTTTGAAAGATATGTTTGATAGGCCAGGCGGTTTCGAAACCGGCATACTTGTTAGTGTTGATTTTGGTGAAATAGATTATATCGATAGCTTGCAGGAGTTGCGACAATTATCCGAAAGTGCCGGATTAAAAATTCGCGGCACCATTGAAGGTAAGCGTTCAACGCCAGATGCTAAGTACTTTATTGGTAGTGGTAAGGCTGATGAATTAAAGCAAATGCTTGAGGCTAGTGAATCTAATGTCGCTATTTTTAATCATGACTTAAGTCCTTCACAGCAACGTAATTTGGAGCGTAAGCTTGAAATTCGAGTAGTTGATAGGACTGGGCTTATTTTAGATATCTTTAGCCAGCGTGCGAAAAGCCATGAGGGTAAGCTGCAAGTT
>JAWUXH010000069.1:0-9324 GCA_034111445.1 Methylophilaceae bacterium
CATTTTTGTTGGTACAACGCGCAGGGTTGGTGGTTGGCCAGGGTTGCCAGCTAATCGGTTTGGGATAGTGGTTGCAATGGTTTCTGGTGAAATAGCAGCAGAACCATCTAGGTTGCCCTGCATCTCCATGTTCATAAAGCGATATGAGAACATCCACTCTCCTTGCTTATGGGTGTGATCGCCCATCACGCCAATTGGTGCATGCGTGTTAGCTTGTGGGTGTGAGTGTCCCGCTAATGCTGGTGCCGATAAAAATAGTCCGCTAATTAAAGCGCTTAACATGTACTGCTTGTTCATGGTGACTCCAAATTTCAAAAAATAAAATGCTTAATGCGTTTATGTAAAACACATTGGTTACTTTTTTAAGTTAGGAGTGCTGAGGCGGGGCTCTAATGGGTAGGGTTGCGTATTCATGACTAACATGATGGTCAGCTTGCGCTAATACATATTGTTCTGGCGTAGAGCTTGGTGCTGCTGTGATTTGTTGTGGTGTATCACTGAGTGTGTTTTGTTCAACAATAAAGCATAAAGGGCACTTGTTGCTGGTGTTGAGGTGATGCGTATCAGTTTTTTTATCTTTGACGTATTCGCCAGTAGCCGAGTCAAGATAAACAAGGCCGTTAGCGGTACATAGTGCTGCAAATAGCCCCGTTGCGTTGCCAGATAACGCGGTGCTAGCGTGCGCAATCGGCATCATCATTTTGACTAAAATAGCAAAAACGATGAGGTGCGTACTTAAAAAGTGAATTCTTTTATGTCGGAATAGTGCTAGCAACGTGAGTATTGAAATGTTAATGAATTGTTTCTATTTTAGCATTAAATTGTTTAACTGACTTATTTGATGATGTTTGGAGTTTAACTCTACGAACCCTAGAAAGCAAAAAAACCAGCTAATAGCTGGTTTTTTTAATAGGCTGAGTTAGCTTATTTGTTCATTACGTACATTGTAACTTCAAAGCCAAAACGCATTTCTGTAGCTGCTGGTGTTGTCCACATAATATTTCTCCTTTGGTTTTGGTGCATCTCATGATGTACCGCTATGTTTAATAATATACAGGGTTGCTTAAAAATTCACTTGAATGACTCACGTAAAGTAGCCTAGTGATTTTACGTATTCCAATATTAAGCTTGTAGTAGGAATACTGTTGGTTTTTTGTGTAGCTCCGGTAATTCCCCTTGCTTCCACACTTTGACCGGTTTCGTTTGAATGTATTCATCTTCCAAACTGACATTACAAGCGATGCAAAGCTTTGTATCAGGGTTTGTGTTAGCTAATATATCCTCAAGTAAGTGCATGTTGCGATAAGGCGTTTCAATAAAAATTTGGGTTTCTTTAGCGAAGAGAGAGCGCTTCTCAATGTCTTTAATGCGCTGTTGGCGCGCTGATTTCTCAATCGGGATGTAACCCAAAAAGGCAAATTGCTGCCCATTCATGCCGCTGGCCATTAGGCTTAACAATATTGAAGAAGGACCAACCAATGGTGCGACGCGGTAGCCTTTTTGGTGCGCTAGTGCGGCGAGTCTTGCGCCAGGGTCAGCAACGCCTGGGCAGCCAGCCTCAGACATTAATCCGACGTTTTCACCTTGATTAAGGGCGTGCAGCATACCAGGCAGCGCTTTATCTGCCGTATCTTTGTTGAGCACAGTAAAGGTTAGTTCTCTAATTGGCGTTGGATGTTTAGCTGCACTTAGAAATTGGCGCGCTGTTTTTTCATCTTCAACAATAAATTGGTCTAAAGTATGGGTAAGGTCAACCACGTCTTTAGGGAGTACTTTGTTGAGTTTGTTATTGTCACCGAGTGTGACTGGGATAAAGTAAAGCGTCCCTTTATTTGGCTGTGTCATATAGTCTTATTATCAATAATGAATAGGGTTAGTACTTAACGCGTGTTTTATAAGTTAATGTTGTACTGCTTTCAGCTGGAATAGTGACTTTCCATGTATTTAAGTGGCTATTTATTTTTGTGCCTTTATGGCTTTCACTGAGTATTTTCCAGTCAGCTGGAATGGGCTCTTGCACGGTTACTGTTACTTGTTTTGATTTTGCATTTTTCAATACGATTTTGTACGCAGATTCATAAATATGATGCTTTGAAACCACTTTGTAGTCGGTTTGCATTTTATTTGCCGTAACATCAAAGGCTTCACCTAATTTAAGGTGAACCGTTTCATTCTTAGGGGTGTGGTCAATACGATCTTCACCCACAAATTGTGCATTACCTTGACTGTCGTTTTTATACACACGGAGTACGCCTTTAGGTAATGGCATGCCGAGGTTGTTCGCCACTTTGTTATCAAACTCGACAAATACACCTGCTTTTATTTTTTGCCCAAGGTTGCCACTTTGATTGCGATAGTAATAGTTTTGGCCCTTAAATACTAGTTGTTTTGTTGCAGGTATTTGGTTTGCTGAAAGTAGGGCAACTTGTTTAGTTTGCTGGTTTTTAATATTAGTCGTTTTGCCTAAAGTGTACAGGTGGTATTCCAATAATGACTCTTCAGCCATAGGCGCGCTTGCATCAGCCATCGCCATGGCTTCCACGCGGATGTTTTTATTGCGGCGCTGTACGGTTGGGCGTACTTGGTTTACATCGCCGGCAACCAGTTGTAGTTTGGCGTTGTTGTAACTTGTACCACTGGTGTTATTAAGCGTTACCCAGCCGGATAAGTCGATGGCAATTTCAGCCGCATTAAGTGCTGCTACGTAATCGGCTTTCCAACCCAATCCACCAGTCAAATAACTAAGTTCTACTGTATGGTTCGCTGCTTTTGTACTATTTAATTGTGTCACAAGGGTTGGGCGGTCGCGCAAGTTATCTGGCACGTTGTCATAAACAATGCGCCCGTTAATGCCTGTTTCAATGCGGTTACCAATTTTAACGATGACCCCATTGTTGGCAGATAGTATTGTGGCTTTTTCTGATTTTTCAGCCCCTGTTTTTGGGTTGGTTTTAATGACGGTGACTTGCTTGCCTACATATTTTTCAAGTAACTTTTGCGGCGTGAGTAAGTCGTAATCAAAATTCTGCTCTAACGTGGACAGACTGCCAGCGTGGTTAGTACTTTTAAGTAACGCAGTTTCAGGCCTAATTTGCGCACTCACATCGCGTAGTGCGAGTTGATTTAACCCTTTTCTTAATTTTACTTGGCGTTTATCTCTTACAAGTGCTAAATTATTGTTGTAAATGGTAATGGCAATGGATTTTTGGTTGCTGACATTACTAACGATTTCTTCAGCATGCGCTTCGTTAATGACAATGCTTTGCATGGCAAAGCCAAATACGATGCTGGAGATGAATGCATGCTTAATTGAAAGTTTAAACGGTAAGTTATCTTGTGCTTCTTGCATGTGGACTCCGTAGCTAAAATTAAGTGTGAATGGTGCAGAATGGCTGATGTTTATTCATCCATATAAAAAGAAACGAGCCATGATTAAATTACGTTGACCCCTTGCTTCTCCAGCATGGCGATTAAGCGGATGAGTGGTAGGCCGATGAGTGCGTTTGGGTCATCACCATTCATTCTTTCGATAATCGCAATCCCTAGCCCTTCAGACTTAGCACTACCGGCACAGTGGTAAGGCTGCTCTTTGACTAAATAGTTGTCGATTTGCGCATCTGTGAGTTGTTTAAATTGCACAACATACGGCACAACCTCTGCTTGCATGTCTTTTGTACTAGCATTGTATAAGCACAATGCGCTATGAAAGATCACTTCTCGGCCGCGCATGAGTTTCAGTTGTTTAGTCGCGTTCTCATAATTGAGCGGTTTACCAAGTTGCATATTATCTAGCGTGGCTACTTGGTCGCAACCAATAATGAGTGCGTTTGATTCTGACAAAGCAATCTTTTTAGCTTTTGCTTGCGCCAGTCTTAAGGCTGTTTCTTGCGGCAGTTCGGCTTCAAAAGCTGTTTCATCAATATCGGGCGATATGGTGGTGAAAGGGATTTGTAACCGTTCCAATAGTTCGCGGCGGTAAATGGATGATGAGCCTAAGATGAGTGGTGTTGTCATTAATCTGTTATTTGTGAGTTAATCAAAAAAGCCGACACAAGTAACTTAAGTGCCGGCTTTATGAGTGTTTTAAACACTATATTGCATTACGTTTAGTCTGGTTGAATTTCAAGGAGTGATTCATCTGGTGTAACGTTATCACCTTTAGCTGCATGAATCGCCACAACTGTACCGCTTGTTGCCGCTTGAATTTCATTTTCCATCTTCATTGCTTCAATGACCACTACGCCGTCACCAGCTTTTACTTGGTCACCAACGGCCACTTTAACTTCAACAACAGTGCCTGGCATTGAAGTTGTTACATGGCCGGCGTGTGTCGCGCGAGGGCGACCACTTGCAGTGGTGCTGTCACCTGATTTACGTTTACCAGTTGATACGCCTGCACTAGTGATTTCAATTTCACTTAATGTTTCAACCATGACTTCTTCAGCAGTGCCATCGATTGATACATAGAATGGACGCTTTTCTTCACCAGGGTGCCCACTACCAGTCACATTGATGTGGAATGTTTCACCATGTAGCGTTACTTTGAACTCAGATGGTGCGTAACGAGATGAAGCGCCTTGCATTTCTTTATCAAGGAGCTGTTCAGGTTCTAATGAGCCTGCTTCACGTTCTTGTAAGAATGTTTTACCAATATCAGGGAACATGGCATAGGTCAGCACATCTTCCTCTGACTTGGCAAAACGTTCTGCTTCTTGACCTAAACGATCCATTTCTGGTTTGAGTACATCAGCAGGGCGGCCAGTCATTGGTGTTGCATCGCCAATAGCTAACTTCATGACTTCTGCATTCACTTGACCAGGTGCTGCACCGTATTGACCTAAGAAGAAGTTTTTAACTTCATTGGTAATTGATTTGTAGCGCTCGCCAGTCATCACATTTAATACAGCTTGCGTACCAACAATTTGTGAGGTTGGCGTGACCAGTGGGATGTAGCCTAAATCTTTTCTTACTGAAGGCAGTTCTTTTAAGACTGCGTCCATTTTGTCTAAAGCACCTTGGTCTTTTAACTGGTTGCTTAAGTTTGAAATCATGCCGCCAGGGACTTGGTTAGTTAATACCCGTGTATCAACGCCAGTATAAGCACTTTCAAATTGCCAGTATTTCTTACGCACTTCTTTAAAGTAGGCTGCGACTTCTTGTACTTTAGTAATATCTAGGCCTGTATCATTTTCAGTGCCTTGCAGTGCAGCAATCACACTTTCAGTCGTCGGGTGGCTGGCACCTTCTGAGAAGGCTGAGTTACAGGTATCAATCATCACTGCGCCATTTTCAACGGCGCGCATTAAGTTTAATGTCGCTAAACCGCTTGTTGAGTGGCTATGCACGTGAATAGGGATGTTAATGTTTTCGTTTAATGCTTTCACTAATTCAATAGTTGCTTGTGGTGTGAGTAGGCCAGCCATGTCTTTAATGGCAACCGTGTCAGAACCCATTGCTTCTAATTCTTTTGCAAAGTTTACAAAATATTCAGTGTTATGCACTGGGCTAGTTGTGTAGCTGATGGTACCTTCAGCATGCTTACCTGCTTTTTTAACCGCTTCAATTGAAGTTTTTAGGTTGCGCGGGTCATTCAGTGCGTCAAAAATTCTAAATACATCAACACCGTTATCAGCTGATTTCTGTACAAATGCTTTAACAACATCATCCGAATAATGGCGGTAGCCTAATAAGTTTTGACCACGTAACAACATTTGTAAGCGTGTGTTTGGCAAAGCTTTACGTAGTGACTTAAGTCTTTCCCAAGGGTCTTCTTTTAAGTAGCGTACGCAGGCGTCAAAAGTTGCGCCGCCCCAAGCTTCTAAAGACCAAAAGCCAATATCATCTAACTGGCTACAAATGGGTAACATGTCTTCAGTACGTAAACGGGTTGCAATTTGGCACTGGTGACCATCACGTAAGACTAATTCGGTAACTTTAATTTTGCTCATAGTAACTCTTTGCTTTTAATTATTTTATTGATTGAAATGATTAAATACCTTCGTGCGCAGCAAGTGCTGCTGATATAGCTGCAGCAATTAACTCTGGCGGTATTTCATTTTTGTAATTTGTTAATTCAGGGTGTGATTCAACAAAGCTGGTGTTGAAGTCAGCACCTCTAAATTCCATATGCTTAAGAATTTCTTGGTAATAAGGTACGGTTGTTTTGACGCCGTAGATGATCATATCATCAAGCGCTCGTCTACCGCGCTCTATCACACTAGGCCAATCTAGTGCCCATACAACCAGTTTTGCACACATTGAATCGTAGTAAGGTGGAATCACATAGCCGCTAAAAATAGCTGCATCCATTCTTACCCCAGGGCCACCTGGTGCATAGTAACGTGTGATTTTACCAAAGCTTGGTAAAAAGTCGTTTTTAGGATCTTCCGCATTAATACGGAACTCCATTGCGAATCCACGGAATGAAATATTTTCTTGTTTATATTGAAGTGGTAGGCCAGCCGCAATGCGAATTTGCTCTTGCACAATATCAATACCAGTAATGCTTTCAGTAATAGTGTGCTCTACCTGTAGGCGCGTATTCATTTCCATGAAATGGAATGTATCGTCTGCATCAAACAAGAATTCAACGGTACCAGCATTTTCATAACCAACTGCCTTGGCAGCGCGTACGGCTAAATCACCAATGTATTCACGCTGCTCTTGCGTTAGCTGCGGTGATGGAGCAATTTCGATTAGCTTTTGATTGCGTCGTTGGATAGAGCAATCACGTTCATATAAATGGACTGCATCACCTTGCGAGTCAGCTAAAATTTGCACTTCAATGTGTCTTGGTTCAACAATGCATTTCTCTAGGAACACTTCTGGCGCACCAAACGCTTTGGTCGCTTCAGAAATAACCCGGTCGTAATTGTTGATGAGTTCTTCTTCGCTATCACAGCGGCGAATACCGCGACCACCACCACCGTTAGTGGCTTTTAGCATGACTGGGTAGCCAAATGTTTTAGCAAGTTCGACTGCTTCATCAAGCCCGGATAGGTTGCCGTTACTGCCTGGTGTACATGGGACGCCAGCTTCAGTCATGGCGGTACGCGCTTGAATTTTGTCACCCATACGTCTAATAACGCTTGAAGATGGGCCGATAAATTTTACGCCGCGACGCTCACATATTTCAGCTAATTCAGGATTTTCTGATAAGAAACCGTAACCAGGGTGCAGGGCGTCACAACCTGATGCAACCGCTAGGTTTACAATCGTATGTGCATTTAAATAGCCGCTGACTGGGTCAGAGCCGATATTATATGCCTCGTCTGCTTTCTTTACATGTAGTGCCTGGCGGTCAGCATCTGTATAGATTGCCACTGACTCTATACCCATTTCTGAACAAGCTCTCACAATGCGCACGGCAATTTCGCCGCGATTTGCGATTAGAATTTTTTTAAACACATTAAACCTTTAAAATGGAAACCACTGTTTTTATATTGTATCATGCACACTGCATGGTCTAAAATCCCTAAACGTAACTTTTTATGGTTTTTTTAGGGCGGCATCAATCATTTATTAACGCTCGGTATTGTATTGAGCGTCATTCTATAAGAGTCCTTTTATATATGTCACTTCAGCCTATTACGATTAACAACGTTTCCTTCGCAAAAAATAAATCTTTAATTGAGGGTGACTTGCCTGTGGCTGATCTTCCAAGATTAAGGGAGTGGCTTGGTGCTACTGAGGATGTTGATGTGGACTTGGGTACGGTTAAGTATCAGCTTAAGGGTGATGTGGATGGCGCTAAGCAATCTGTATTGGCACTCAATTTAGATGCTGAGGTGATTGCAACCTGTCAGCGCTGTATGGGGTCGTTGTCGATTCCGCTTACAATGACGTTTAACTACTTAATTACACATTTGGATGAAGCGCAGATTTTAACCTCGGAAGATGTTGAGGAGGGTGATGATGTCGACTTGATGACTGAGGATAGAGAGATGAATCTCACTGAGTTGATAGAGGAGGAAGTCATTGCGGCGATGCCGTATTCTGCTACGCATGCCCATGATTGTGCTTCACTTAAGAAGGAAGCGGGCGAGAAGCCGAACCCATTTTCAGCACTTAAAGGGTTGGTAGGTAAGTAATTTATCGAATTGATTTAATAAATTGCTGACAATGCATAAGTTTTATATTAAAATGGCGGATTAACAAGTAACATAATCTTAACCAAAGATGTGATTCTCGTGAGTATTTGAGGGTCGCATGCAATTTATAGTGTAATTAAGATGATGTTTTAATCATTTTACCTGGAGTCCACATTATGGCAGTTCAACAAAATAAAAAATCACCTTCACGTCGCGGTATGCACCGTTCACATGATTCTTTAACTAACCCAGCGTTGGCAGTAGAGCCAACAACTGGTGAATCACATTTACGTCATCACGTTAGCCCAACAGGTTACTACCGTGGTCGTAAAGTAATGTCGACTAAAGGTGACTAAATTGATTTAGCCTTTTTATAGGCTAATTAAATTGATTTACTTCATCCTTATGTTTAGTGTTTAACGCGATACATGGTTGATGAAGCAAACAACTGCCGCACCATAACCGGTGCGGCTTTGTTTTTTGTGCGATTAGCTTTTAATTCAAATTTATCAAAGTAATTTAAAGAATTAATATGGATATTACACTTGCAATTGATGTGATGGGTGGTGATCATGGCCCTCACGTGACAATTCCCGCGGCACTTTCAGCGCTTGAGCAAGACGATAGTTTAAATATTGTCTTGGTTGGTTTAACCGATGCGATCGAAGCTGAACTGAAAGTATTAAAAGCCGAAACTTCCCCAAGATTGAGAATTCACCATGCAACACAAGTCGTTGCGATGGATGAGCAACCACAAAGTGCCATGAAGAACAAAAAAGATTCTTCAATGCGCGTTGCCATTAATTTGGTCAAAACTGGTGAAGCACTTGCTTGCGTGAGCGCAGGCAATACTGGTGCCCTGATGGCGACTGCACGATTTGTGTTAAAAACCCTACCTGGTATTGATAGGCCTGCGATTGCAGGCGTGTTCCCAAGCGCTAGAGGAAAAGCCTATATATTAGACTTGGGTGCAAATGCTGACTGTACGCCAGCGCAATTGCTGCAATTCTCTATTATGGGCAGTATGCTTGTTTCATGCGTTGAGCATAAAGAAAATCCGACCGTTGGTTTGCTTAATATTGGTTCAGAAGATATCAAAGGCAGTGAAATCGTTAAAGAGACGGCTAATTTACTGCGTGAGAGTCATTTGAATTTTTATGGCAATATCGAAGGTAATGATATTTTCAAAGGCACCACCGATGTGGTTGTGTGTGATGGTTTTGTGGGTAATGTC
>JAWUXH010000070.1:0-32884 GCA_034111445.1 Methylophilaceae bacterium
AACATTAATGGTCATGACTAACTACATTAAAAATGAAATGGAGCACATTACATTTCAAGGCCCTACTGGCACCGTGCGCCGTGGACAATTTACGACTAAATCTGAAGGCTTTGGTGACCTTAAAGTCGCAGGCCTACTCAATATTTATGACAGCGGCAGCACAAAAGTACATCTTAACCTTGGGGTTAGCTTACCAACTGGGTCAATCACTAAAAAAGATCAAGTGCTAGCACCAACTGGCGCGACACCAACACTACGCCTGCCATACGGCATGCAGTTAGGCTCTGGTACGTATGATTTACTGCCAGGCATTACTTACCAATACTATCAGGACAAATGGAACTTAGGTGCGCAATACATGGCGACGATTAGAACCGGTGAGAATGATGAGGATTACACACTAGGCGACCAACATCAACTATCAACTTGGGCTAGCTATTCTGTTCGCCCAAATTTAAGTGCTTCTTTTAGACTAGGTTATATCAATGTAGCTAACATTGATGGCAGCGATGCAAGCATCACAGCGCCTGTACAAACAGCTGACCCAAACAACTACCGCAAAAAGCGTTTAGATGCTTATGCTGGTGTTAACTGGGCAAGCCAGTCAGGCCATCGTTTAGCGTTTGAAGTAGGCGCGCCCATTTATCAAGAATTAGCAGGACCACAACTTGAAACAGATTGGACCCTAACCGCCGCTTACCAATATGCTTTTTAAATAGCAATTCTGAAATAAAAAAAAGGAACCTAAATCAACTAGGTTCCTTTTTTAATATTGATTACTCAATGAATCGCTTATTCGTACCAAGCATCCACTAAACCACCCACTTCAACTTTTTCAACTGCTTCGCATGCGCTTAACCAAGCTTCAACTGCAGCACGATCTTCCTCTGTTGCTGAACCCGGTGTGAATTTTGAAACAAAACCATCATTAATCCAGCCGCCTAATGCCAAACCACGCTTCTCAATTACTTCTTCTAAAAAACTGATCAACAAGTCAGTTTGCGCTTCACCTTCTAACGGTTTGACGAATTCTGATTTAAATGCAAAACCGAACTCTTGAAAAGCACCGATTTTTAGTTTTTTTAACATTCTATTTGAACGATTTTTAGCCATTTTTTAATACTCCATTAGTTTGATGATTTATATTTACTTTTACCTTGCCAGCATAATGAAAGCAAACTTACTTTAAGTAAAGCCCTTTCTTAGCTTTAGTTTTTTGAGACCACACCAAAACCACCTATAATGCGCACATGGATAAACGCATTCCCGTCACACTACTCACTGGTTTTTTAGGCTCAGGCAAAACAACACTACTTAACCAATTGTTACCGCACTCAGATATGAAAGACACGGCGGTGATCATCAATGAACTGGGGGATGCTGGGTTAGATCAAATATTCGCTAACAGCCATTTATCGAAAAGCATTGATAGTGTGCATGTCAGTGATGAAAATACCGTATTGCTAGACTCTGGCTGCCTTTGCTGCTCACTGCAAAATGAGCTAGCAGACACCATGCGTGATTTATTTTTTAAACGCTCATTACAAGCAGTACCAGAATTTAAACGCTTAGTCATTGAAACAACCGGCATGGCAGACCCGGGGCCTATCTTAGCGAACTTAATGAATGAACCAGTCATTGAATCGGTTTATCAGTTAGATGCCGTGGTTGTGACCATTGATGCAGTGTATGGCTTAACGCAATTAGCAAGTCAAGCAGAAGCACTAAAACAAGCTGCCGTGGCAGATGTATTACTGATTACCAAATCAGACATTGCCAGTAAAGCACAAGTAACAGCACTGCAAGAAAAGCTAAGCCTCATTAATCCTGGCGCTACACAACAATTAGTAGTGAATGGTGAAATAAGCCCATTACACATTATTGATGTTGGGTTGTTTAACATGAAAGATCAACAAGCAACACCGCAGCGTTGGCTACGCGCGCCCACTCAAGTCAGCAAACCAAAAGGCACGCTACCGCAACAACCGCATACGGATGGCATTCAAAATTTCACCGTTACATTACCAACAGGTATTAACTGGCCTGCATTCAAATCACTATTACTGAAACTGTGCCAAACCCATGGTGAAGGACTATTGCGCGTAAAAGGGATTTTGCATTGTGAAGATCAAGCGCACCCATTAGCTATCCATGCCGTGCACTTCACCCCTTACCCGGCTACCCCACTCATTGATTGGGAAGAGGACAATCCATTAAGCCGCATTGTAGTGATTGGAAAAAACCTAGATGAAAATGCCATTAGAAAAATGCTGACACAATTTTAAGCTTTAGTTATTAGTATGTGAGTTTGCTATTAAATATACGTTCAAAGTCTTCTAACAAAAATGCTTCTAAATAGGCTGTATCTTCTGGCCTTGCAGATAAATTAATAGTTTTATTTAACCGGTGAGACTTCCAACTAAAGTCTCCTTTGTAATGGTCTTGTATGACTGAAACCATTTTTGCAATCATAATCTTGCGGATATCTTCACCCGGCTTTGCATCCACACTGTAATAGCGCAACTGCTCATTACTATAGGCGCCAGCCCAGCCATGAAAAGCAAACGTGCCTTCACGTGACCTTAGCGTAGAGACTTTAATCACACTACGCGCCCCTGCCTTTACATTGCGCTTGTCAGATTCCTTACTGGTTGTAGCAGCAGCGCTACTTGGCTGTGTAAAATCATCAAATGAATTTGGGCTTGCTGCAGACTGACTAGTAGCACGGCGATCAGCGCGCTTTTGCTTAACCATTGCCATCATATCGGTTGGCTCACCACCAGCTGAACCATTTGACCCTGCAGATGAACGACTTGATGAAGGTGTTTGCGCCCCGCCAGCACGCACAGAAGGCTCTGGGATGAAAAATGGTTCAGAGGCCATTTCTTCCGGCACGGTAAAGTCTGGTGGCTCAGGCAACGCTTTATCTAACTGAGTCATCACTTTAATCTCTTTTTTCACTTCTTTTGGTTGCGCTTCCGGCTTCGGCTCCTCGATTGGCTTCGGCTCCTCGATTGGCTTCGGCTCTTCGATTGGCTCCGGTTCTTCGACTGGTTCGGGTTCTACGATTGGTTCTGGCTCAAGCATAATTGGATCATGCTCAATAACAACGGGCTTAGCTTCGATGGGCTCAGGCACAGGTACTGGGTCAGGCTCCATGATGATTGGTTCGTGCTCAATGACAACCGCTTTGGGCTTAACAACGACTTCAGGCTCTGGAATCGGTTCTAGCATTGGCTCTGGCTCAATGGCCGCGACAAGAATAGGTTCAGGCAAAGCGTCTGGTTCTGGGACTGGCTTTTCGACCGGTTTAGGTTTAGGTTTCGGCTTTTTCTTAGCAACAGGTTTGGGTTTAATAATTGGTTTAGGTTTAATTTCAGGCTCAGGTATTGGCTCCGGAATAATTTCCTTTTTCATTACCAAAGAAATTTTTAACGGTTCCTGATCAAGTCGGCCACTAGCCGCCTGTTGATAAGTAGTACTAGATGTAATGGCCAAAAACATCATATGCACAAACAAAGAAAGAATCGCAAAATAAACCAGTAAAGAGTCAATTTCTAAACGCCGCAAGCCAAGCGGATACCATCGCTTAAAGCGGGTATCATTCAAAAACAAATGTGGCGGTTGCTGGGTGGCAGGCATATAGACGTTATTGGCGACTGATTAATGATGACTAACTAAACAACTATAAGGTTAATGCATTTTTAATATTTTGATGTAAATTAGTTGTAATTACCTTTGATAATTTTCACCAAAAATCTCACCCATTAAAAAATCTTCTAGGCCTGCCGTATCAGCCAAACGTGCTGATAGCGTAACGGACTGACCTAAACGGTGCGATTGCCAAGTGAAGTCGCCTGGGTAATGACTGCGTATTAACTTAATCATGCGTCGTATCACTTCTAATCGAATATTCTGATTGCTATTTGCCGTCACCTGGAAGTACTGTTTTCGCGCATTGCTATAATCACCGGTCCAACCACGAAAGACAAAAGTTGCATCACGTGTACGAAGTGAGGTGACTTGGAATACGCCATTAGTACCGCTTTTCATATTCTCTTTAATACGCGCTTCGCGCTTTTCAGCTTCACTTGGGCCAGTTTCTTCACGAATCGCTTCAGCATTAATTTCACTTGCATCACCTTGCGCAATACGCTTTGCGCGTTTTCGCTTAATCATGGCCATCATGTCGGTTGGCGCCTCAGCTGACTCCGCCAAAGGTTTTGGCACATCAAGCACTAGGGGCTCCTCTTTTTGAGGGATTGGTTCTGGTATGGGTACAGGCACTTGTGCAATAGATTCAGGCACCGTAAAAACGGGGGGTGCTGGCTGGGCTTTTTGCGCCATCACTTTCTTCTTAGGCTTTACTTTCTTTTTTGGTTTTACCTTGGGCGGTTGCTTAGGTTTTTGAACGACTGGTGGTGGGATAATTTCAGGTTTTGGCGTTAGTTTTTTGGCTTGCAGCGATACTTGCAAAGGCCCATTTTTCATTGAGCCGCTTTGCTCTTGCGCTAAATCTGGCAATTTAGTGATTAATAAAATAATATGCAACAACACTGATAAAGCGAATGCAATTAATAATAGTCGATTCACTTTTAGATGCAAATAACGATCACGCGGCGCCTGCTTAAAGCGCGGCGCTGTTAAAAACTCCTCTGGCGTATCGTATGAGATTTTTTGCATATCAACAGATTATTTCGACATTTCCATCCAAGCCTTATCTAAGCGTTTTATCGATATTGGAAATGGCGTTTTAAGCTCTTGTGCAAACAATGAAACGCGTAGCTCTTCAATCTGCCAGCGAAAAGCAGTTAACTTTTCAGGCACATCTAAATGCGCTTTTTCCATCGCTAATACTTTGTCATGCCATTTTTGCCATAGTGTACCAATACTCGCCGCATGCTTACCGTCGCGGTCAGGGTTTTGTGGCTGCTTTTCAATCCGCAATCTAAGCGCTTTTAAGTAACGTGGGATGTGTTGCAAATGTTCCCACGGCACTTCACTCACAAAGCCCGGATAAACCATTAATCCAATTTGTTGCTCACAATCTTTTTTCAGGCGGTTAATCGTTTTCGGCATTTTCGCTTGCTGCGCGGTTAATGCTTGAAACTCCAAACCGATCGTTTGCACATGGCGCGCAATGGCTTGGCTCACGGCTGGCAAGCGCGTTCTCGCCCGCGCTTTAAGCTTCATAAAGTCATCATTGGTTCTTGGTAAATCATCCTCACCAATAAACGCACGGTCAGCAATGGCCGCCAACATATCTTCTTTTAACGCTTCAGGCGTAATCACATTACGTAGCGCAAGGGCATAATTATTGAAGTTAGGTAAGTTTTTCTCAAGCTGCTTCATTTGCTGCTTTAATTCAAAGCGCATTAAGCGGCAAACGCCTTTACGTAAATTGGCATTCGCTTCTTGCTCGGTATCAAAGAGTTTAACGGCCACTGAATCCACATTGTCTTCAATGGCTGGGTAGCCTTCCACTTTTAAGCCTTCACGCTCAAAATTAAGTGTTTCTGGCAAGTCACCAAAGTCCCATTGCTTCAAGCCGGTTTTTTCAATGTCTGGCGAGGTATCTCTAAACGTCAATTGCGCAGCTGAACTTAATTGCTTTTTTAATGCATGCCAATCGCGGCCCATTGCTAGCTCATTACCTGCATCATCCACTACTTTAAAATTCATTAATAAATGGTCAGGGATCGCACGCCAATCATCAGTAGGCACAATTAAGGTTGTTCGCTTAAAGGTATAAGCGGCCATCGCCTTGGTAATTGGCATGGTGCCAATGTCGTGTGTTTCTAAAAACCCTGTCACAAAATCTGGCACCGGCACACACACCCGCCTAAAGGTTTTAGGTAATGCTTTGACTAAGTAAGTCAGCTTTTCACGCAACATGCCTGGCACTAGCCACTCAGTACGCATTGAATTCAACTGATTTAACAGCGCCAACGGAATAGTCGCGGTAACACCATCCATCACATGGTTCGGCTCAAAGCGGTAATGTAATGGAATTTCAACGCCATCTAATTCCATACTCTCAGGGAATTGCGTTGCTGTAATGGCATCAGCGCCATGGCGCATTAAGTCTTCACGCGTGAGGTGAAGTAACTTAGGGTTTTGTTGCTCAGCGGTTTTACGCCAGTGTTCAAAGCTAGCCGCATTCATCACATCTGCCGGCACTTTTTTATCGTAAAAAGCAAACAGCTGATGCTCATCCACCAATACATCTTGGCGACGCGCTTTGTGTTCTAGTTCTTCAATTTCAGCAATGAGCTTTTCATTCGCTCTAAAGAAGCCAGCTTTAGTATTGAACTCACCATTAGCCAACGCTTCACGAATAAAGATCTCACGCGACTCTTGCAAATTAATCGGTCCGTAATGCACTCGGCGTTGCGGTATCACGGTTAAGCCATATAAGCTCACCCGCTCCCACACATTGACCATGCCTTTTTTACGATCCCAACGTGGGTCTGTGTAATGGCTTTGCGTTAAACCACGTGCAAGTGGTTCAATCCAATCCGGCTCGATTTTAGCCACGCAACGCGCATACAGTTTTGTGGTATCAACCAGCTCTGCGGCCATCACCCATTTAGGGCGCGTTTTCTTCAGGCATGAGCCTGGCGCCACATGGAAGCGAATGCCACGGGCACCCGCATACGATTCACTTTCACCATCTTTAAAGCCAACATTGCCTAATAAGCCCGCAAGCAATGCGCGGTGAATGCCTTCATAGCTGCCTTCTTTTTCGTTCAGCTTAAAGTCCATATCGCGCACAATTTCAAGCAATTGCTTATGCAGTTCACGCCATTCTTTTAACCTTAAGAAAGATAAGAAGTTGGCGTGACACTGATTAAGTAAATCTTTATTTGATTTCTTATTTTTAGTCGCGTGTTGAAACCAATCCCAAATTTTAAGAAAGGTCATAAAGTCAGACCCTTCCCCTAAGAACTTAGCGTGGGCATTATCGGCCGCTTCACGTTTATCCATTGGTCGCTCACGTGGATTTTGCATACTCAACACGCTTGCAATAATCAGCACCTCTTTTAGACAACCTTCGCGCTTACCAGCCAAAATCATCCGCCCGACTCTTGGGTCTAATGGCAATTTGGCTAACTGTTGGCCTGTTTCGGTAATTTTTCGATCTTCAGTCACCGCACCTAACTCTTGCAACTGTTGATAGCCATCGGTAATTAAACGCGATGATGGTGCTTCAAGGAACGGGAATTCATTCACATCGCCTAGTCGTAATGCCGCCATGCGTAAAATAACGGATGCTAACGAGCTCCGCAGGATTTCCGGGTCAGTAAATTCAGGTCGGTTACCAAAGTCCTCCTCTGAATACAAACGCACACAAATACCATTAGACACACGACCACAACGCCCTGCTCTTTGTTTGGCGGCTGCTTGGCTAATCTTTTCGATTTGTAGCTGTTCTACTTTGGCGCGCGGGCTATAGCGATTCACCCTTGCCAGCCCAGCATCAATCACATATTTAATGCCTGGCACTGTCAGTGACGTTTCTGCCACATTCGTCGCCAACACAATGCGCGTACTACTATGGCCTTTAAAAATCTTTTGTTGGTCTGCAACACTCAAACGCGCAAATAAAGGCAACACCTCTATATTGCGCAATTTTGGTGAACGGCCTTGGTAGCGACGTAAATGCTCTGCCACATCGCGAATTTCACGTTCCCCCGGTAAGAAGACTAAAATATCGCCATCTTCTTGACGCAACAAATCATCTGCCGCATCCAAAATCGCTTCTTCTATCGCTTCCTCTTCGTCATCTTCTTCTAACCAACGCGCTTCCGTTTTGGCTTTACGGGCAATGCCAAAGACAGTTTCGTCTTCTGTATCAAACTGGGCATTTTCAGCTTCATCAATTTGTTTCGCACGAAAGCCAGATTGGCCTAATGGACGGTAACGCACTTCTACTGGGAAAGTTCTGCCAGAGACTTCAATAATCGGAGCACCAACAAAGTGATTCGCAAAGCGGTCGGCGTCAATCGTCGCTGATGTCACAATCACTTTTAGATCAGGGCGCTTCGGTAATAGTTGCTTTAAGTAGCCTAATAAGAAATCGATGTTTAAACTACGCTCATGCGCTTCATCAGTAATGATGGTGTCATAGGCATTGAGGAATTTATCGCCTTGCGTTTCCGCCAGCAAAATACCATCGGTCATTAACTTGATATAACTCGATTCTGATGATTTCTCAGTAAAGCGCACTTTAAAACCAACGGTTTCACCCAGTTGTGAGTTAAGTTCTTGCGCAATCCGTGTCGCCACCGTACGGGCCGCAATACGTCGCGGTTGGGTATGGCCAATTAAGCCTGCTACCCCTCTACCCAACTCTAAACAGATTTTAGGTAACTGCGTCGTTTTACCAGAACCTGTCTCACCACAAATAATCACCACCTGATTATTTTGAATCGCCTCTTTAATATCATCCTTTTTACCACTCACTGGTAATTGCGGCGGATACTCAGGAATGGGTATATTGGCTAAACGGGTTTGATATTTTTGTGTTGAGTATTGGATTTTCTTACCAATATCAACCAAGGCTTTATCAACTGGTTTATTTTGTTTTAATAGGGTTTTGGCTTGATTTAATCGTCGGCGCAATGGAAATCGATCAACCAGCATACAGCTAGTAACATCTTTTTCTAATTGGGAGATTAATGACTTAGGATTATTCGCACTCATACGGGCGATATTTTAACATGTAGGCTTGATGCAGTGACGCACTAAAAAAAAGAAAGGCACACAGGGAAGCATGCCTTTCGAAACATGACTTGAGTTACAGTGAATAAATCTCTCTTCTCACATTGCATGCGCGATCATATTAACGCCCCGCATTACAATGATTAACACTTTAAAAGAATGTGAAGATGTTTACTATGGCCCGATTGGGCTATTGCAACCCCTTATTCATTTCTGACACGTAAGTAACTAGCGAATCGCGGCTTACCATTTTTTGTTTTACTCTTATACGTATAGGTAACTAGGCTACCAACCTTTGGTGGGTTAGCGCGCTCACCATCACTAAAGCCGGAACCTAATTTGAATCGAATGCCATTAGGCATTTCAAGCAACAGTGCGCCCATCTTCCCTTTATACTTTCCATGCCCTTCTATATAAGCAACCACTGTTGCCTCTGCATCAAAACTTGGCTTTAACTTTAACAACGCTTTATTACGCCCTGCAACAAATAATGCATCTGCGCGGTGCAACATTAGCCCTTCACCTCCTTTTTCAACAATATTATTTAATTGCTGATTAAGCGTTGCATGGTCTTTCACCTTATATTGCGCGACTACTTTTAAATGCGGATTTTTTGTTTTGTTTTCGATCTCAAGCATTGCTTGATAACGCGCTGCAAAGTCACCGGCCGCATTTGGCAATTCAAATACCTGATAAGTCACTTTGCGCCACAACGCATCTACCGGCACTTTTGTGCGCACAATGCCAGAAACCACATCAAATTGGTTACGTGCAATCCATAACTCACCATCTAGCGCCACATTTGGAAAATCTGCCGTAAACCATTCGGGCGCATGAATCACATTGCCTTTTCTAGTGCGTAACGTTTTACCATTCCACAGTGCGCGCACACCATCCAACTTTTCACTCACCAAATATTGCGTCACATCAATATTGGCCTTATACACTTTAGCTAATAGAACATGCGCCATATCTGCTTTTGCAAATATAGCAAAAGGTAACGTTAATAAGCCACCCGCAAGCGCAATGCATAATAGGAAGCGCAGCCTATCGTATTGAAACACTACCAATCCAAACTTTCAGGCACAGTTGTATGGTTAGCTGCATGGCGATATTTTGAACTCGCTTCATACACCCACTTTCTAGCGCGGTTCAATGCGCCAATTGGTTGATGCTCAGCTAATGCATTCCAAGGTGTGAAAGATAAGTTCTCACAAAAGGCTTGCTGCACTGGCGTATCAAATGTTTGCTTAACAATTTGAATAGTCGCTACTGCATCAAAAGGTGATTCCGACTCTTTCCATAATATGGTCGGATCCTCTATCGACATTTGCTTATCTACCTGCTGACGTTGCACCATCAATTGCATACATGCCTCTTGATCTGCCAACTCTTTCGCCAAGTTATGCTTGAGAAAATCAGGGTCATCTTGCTGTATAGCTGTGGCGACCACCTGCGCTGAACAAGCCTTCATTTTAAACTTAATATTATGTGGCCCAAGCTTATACGCGGTATTACTAAAGTATTCCGTCCATAATGGACTAGCGGGCGGCTGCGCATAGGCGGTGACTAATTGCCACAACTCGCGAATGCGCCATTCAAATGGGTTGTAGCCTTGTATGAAATACATTGGGTCACCCTTAGTAGCCACAAACTGATTGTAGTCATCAACCGTACTCACAAAAAAGGCTGGGGTGTTGTGGGCAATGAATTCCTGTGTGGTGCCGCCCGACAAATTATCACCCGCATTAAGCAATTTAATGGCCATACCACGGGCGTCTTTTAAGTTGTCATCAGGCTTCGCCATGTTTGAGCTACTATTTGAAAATCGAATCCATGATTTGTATTGTTTACCCGGTGTTTGCAACACACCATATTGAAATGCTGGGTCAATATCGTCATTCACATTTACATAGGCCTTTACACAAGCATGGCCTTTTGAATGCACACCACGCGCGGCATAACTCGTTTTCAACGCTTCAACAATGCCCTCTGCAGTGCTCGCCGCCACTTTAATATCGGCCGTTTCATTTGGGGGAATCACTTCATCGGTCGTAGCGACTACATGGATCTGCATGTGATAAGTAATAAACGCGGCAAAGGCTACGCCCAACACAACACCAAACATGAGCAATTTTTTTAATAGTTTAAGCATAAGCTAGCGCCTTAAGTTCATTATTGGTTTTTCAATCAATAGATACATCAGTGCTGCCATAAATAAACTCAGCACAGTGCTGACAACAAAACCATAGAGCAATACTTCACCCATACTCCAAGAGTAAGTTTGAGGCATGCTAATGGTTAAATTCAACATAGCAGGAATCACAAGCGTCATGACAACAAGGTGAATCAAATAAAGCGAGTAAGACAAGCTGGCGATTGGGTACCAAAATGAAAGTGAGAAAAATCGTCTAAAGGCTTCGGCAAGCCAATGCTGTTGCAAGATCATCGCAACAATTAAAATACCAACGCCAACCGCAAACAAAGTATGGTTGAAAATTAAATACAATATCGTCACTGTTTGCTTAGCATCATAAGCATGTGAAAAGGCAGGGAACGCCATAAAGAAGGCAATCAAGGCTAACCCTACAACAGTCATTAAGACGCCTAATGGTGAATTAGCAACAGCCTTGAGCTTGGCTTGATGATAATGCATGCCATAACCCACCAAGCAACCAACCACTAAGCCTCCAAAGCGTGTATGCAAGTTGTCATACAACACCGTGAAAAAGTCGTTAAAGTAAGTATCATCCGTATACACCGCACTACCTGGCATTGTCTTTAACAAATCATCCGTCATCACAATGCAGACGTTAATGATGATTGAAATCACAAATAACCATAGCAACATAACACCCGGCTGTTTAGCCCACTTTAAAATAGTCATTAAAATCAACGGGTAAATAAAGTAGAACTGCTCCTCTACCGCCAAGCTCCAAGTCCAACCTGCTGCCTGATTAGCGTAAGGGATAAAGTTACTCACATATAAAAAGTTTGCCCACACCATATCGCTATTATGAGCAGAGAGTAGCCAATACACGGCAAGCATAAAGTAATACGCCGGTGTTAAACGCAAATAACGACGGATATAAAAGTGCTTAAGATTTAAGTGGCCCAGTTTTGCATATTGCCTCAGTAAAATGCCCGTAATCAAAAAGCCACTCATCACAAAAAAAACATCAACGCCTTTGTCACCATTCCAAGCCCACGACCAACCCCAACCTAATGTATCTAGCATACTAGTCACTGTCTCATTCGGGTTAGCAAGGTCATAGACTAAAAAGGTGTGATACACCAACACCAGTAGAATAGATAAAGCACGAATGCCATCTATTGCGGCATAGTTACTCGCACGTCTTGTATAAATTGAGGTGAAGTTTTCTTTAAACGAAAAGGCTTTTTGCAATGCGCCTTTGGATATAGCAATGTTTGTTGACATAACTCCCTCTACTTAAGAACCTTCAACAATGACCTAAATCAATTTCACTCATGCCGTTATAAAGTTTTCATATACTCGACTAAGGCCCAACGTTCAGCTTCAGTCAGCGCGGCTGAACCGTATGCGCCCGTACCATACTCATGCCCCGCGTTACTATTACCCGGCTGCGCTGTATCAAATAGAAAGCTATCATCAGCCTCCTCAATACCAAACCCAACCATTTTAGGATCAAACACTAAAGAGCCCATATGAAATGTTTCACTTCGTTCAGCGGCAGGCAGTAACAATTCATACAAATTCGGCACTGATCCATTATGTAAGAATGGTGCACTAGTCCAAATACCATTTAAAGGTCGCGCCTTATAAGCTAATAGTGCTTGTTTCGATACCGCTCTATCCGCAGGCCATAACGCACCATCTACATATTTGGGCGTATGTACGTCTTCTGGGTGACCAAAATCTTTAGCATCTTGTTGTGCTAAAAAGGCTTGTAGCGGATTATTTTTAATGACCCCTACCATCCAATTATTGGCAACATCAATCGCAGGTGCTTCTGCTGGCAATAGTGAGCCAGCAAAGTAAAAACGAGGCTTACCTGCTAACTTGCCTGACTTACCCATATTTAAAATAGCGTTTTCAGCCATCATCGGGTCAGTTTTAATCTCCCCTAATGTACTCATCCGCACTTTAATCATACGTTTTGGATCAGTACGATCAATATCCACATGGCATGCAATGCAATGCTGCTCATATAACACCCGGCCTTGCTTAGCTAACGCACCATCAATTTTAGGGAAAGTGTCAGGCCATAGTGGTGAATGTAATTTACCTACTGTCTTCTCTATCTCTCTTAGTGTTTCTGTTTGTATAGATGATGCATATCCCCCATCAAAATAGCCTACCCAGTAAGTGGTGTCGGTTTCTATTTCACCAAACACACCAATCACCTCTCCAATATTGCGCGCAAAAGCCCCTACGTTGGAGTTAGACTGTGAACCATTCCACTCTACATAATCATGTTGTGGGGTATCCCATATATACGGGTAACTGGTTGGCGCATTCGGTTCATTTCTATTGTTTTTTGCGCCAGTGGCAAATAGCGCTTGATTCAAAATAGCACCAAACGCATCTATTCGCCCATAGCCATAAGCTGTCTCTGTATGATTTTGAGTGCGGTAAGCTTTGCGCTTCTTATCTTGAGCTATGAGCGTTGCTTTTAATGCTGTTATAGCTGCCTCACTGGCACCATCACCCAACATGCGCTGCTGCAAACGCGTAAACTTCTCAGCATCTTCGAGTGTTAAGGCAATAGTTAAGCTCAATTCATTCACGAATTGTTGCAAATCAAATGTTGGTTGGCCGCCATCAATCCTCAGCATTTGATTGTTATAACTTAATTGTTGCGTATGGCACGCTGCACAAGTAAAGCCCATTGCGTCTTTATTGCGCGTCACCCCTATTGGCAACGCATCAGGATTGCGTTTACTTTTTGCGGCAGGAATTAAGCCTAAACGCAAAAGGTTTGCGTCATCACGAAATAACGTTTCACCCTTAGCTTGCTCCAAATTCAAAAACAATTCATATGGGACTAAGCGCGAACCTTGATCAGCGAAGTAAAAGAACTGCCGATCTTGATCAGTCCAATTTTGCGATAAGTATGCTGCTTGCGCAAAGGCCTGAAAAGGTAACGTGGCTATTAGCGCAACCGTTGCCATTAATAATTTAAAGTGATTTGGCATAATTACACCCCTATTGAATTGAATCGCGTGAGAGTAAAGTATTGAGCAAGTTATCCTGAAAATTAAGGTTTCCCGTTAAGCTCTCATGCGACTCACATAAAAAGAAAGATTGTTTGATCGGCAAGTTCAAGTATTTATGGCGCTTCACACTTGGGTCTAATGCATTACGCCCTAGTAGTGATGCTTTAGTCACTGAACCATCACCAGGCTCTAATAACACCGCATCATAATCAATGCCTTCAACTGGCATCGTGACTTCACCCGGGTGCGTACGCACCATTGATTCACCATTCACCTCTTCAACCAGTATGCGCGCAGGCGTTAAATTGCAGCCGCCGCCAAAAGCGATTAAATTGACATGCTCTTCTGGGACTTTGACACTCAATGACCATACAAAGCGCCTTGCCCGCTCTAAGTGCTTTTCAAAGTATTGTTCAAACGTTGCAAGATAAGCCTCACCTTCAGCCTTATCTTCATACTGACTAAGAATACGCGTCCTCACCGTAGGGTTAAAAATAGACCATTGGAATTGACGCCAAATTTCCACATCAAACAAATCGCGGTTAAGTGGCTTGCCATCACTCGTCACTATCCAATTCACTAAACTATGCGGAAACAATTGAAACAAACTTGGCATACTGGCAAGCGTTTCGGTGCCAATATGGCTAATGCCAATATCTAAACCTTCAATAAACAGATTAAGCGTTTTAACTGAGCCTAAATTAGGTGTTCCTAACAAGATGACGCGACGGACTTGCTTAGCCCCAGCCATCGTGAGCTTTTGGTCAAAGTCATTATCGCCAATGACATCTTGCTTGCCATAGCGCAGAAAGTAACGGGTAATTAAGCCGCCCATACTATGCGCCACAATATCAACCTTTAGTTCAGGGTCGTGATAGTCTTCCCGGATTTGCGCAACAAAGTCTGCTAGCTCTTGTGCGCTTTTAACATTGTCTTGGCGCCAGTCATATAAGAACACATAGTAGTTTTTATGTTTAGGGTTAACCTTCTCACCCGCTTTGGATAGTTTATAGCTACCAATATCAGAAAGTGTACGCACAATTTCACCATAAAAATCTTTACCCGCAGCACCATCAAAAATGGCCGAAGGTAATGCTGTGCTTGGCTTATGGTTAAGTGTTTCAGGGTCTATTTCATAAGCAATGTCATCGTAATCATGGCTGAGCAATCGACTGATTGCACCGGGCCAAACATGCTCTTTAGTTTGCGAGTCGGTTAAACGGCTACCTAGCACGCCATGAATGAAAATCACGGGCGGTTGATCCGTCACCATCATCGATTCCATATATAGGCGATGCAAATCTGGCGCGAAGACTTTCTTATTCGCAAAGAGTCCCGCAATAAACACCACGCATAACAATAAGGCTAAGAAAACGTAACGATTGAAAATGCTTTTTTTAACAACTTTGTAAGTGAATCCCAGCATAAATATTGAAGCGCCTTTTTAGTTAAAATTATATCGGGCTTAAATGCAAACATTCATTTGCTAACTACTCTTAGTCTACACCTTGCCATAATCCTTACAGTTATCTTCCAACTTAGCTATACAACAAAGCGCTCATCTAAATCATGCAAGTTAAGTTCCGTCATAATCGCATCCATACGCTCCTGCGCATTTTTACGTGGCTGGCCGGTATATTTAGCCACAATCAGTTCATTTTTCATTGAATGCTCCCACCCTACTAATTCAGTCACCGTCACGTTGTACCCCACTTGCTCTAACTGTAAGCAGCGCAATACATTGGTAATTTGGCTACCAAATTCACGGGTATGAATCGGGTGGCGCCAAATTTCACTCAATGGTGTTTTTGATAATGAAGCATTCTTATTTTTACGCATCACCTCTGCCACCTCAGCTTGGCAACAAGGTACTAACACCATGAATTTAGCTTTGCGCTTCAAGCCAAATTGAATCGCATCATCGGTCGCCGTATTACAAGCATGCAAAGCCGTCACAATATCCACTTGCTCAGGAATCGTGTCCGATGTAATCGACTCTTCAACCGTTATGTGTTGAAAGTCCATCCGCTCAAAACCACAATCAGCCGCTAAGGCTTTTGATTTCAACACCAAGTCTTCCCGCGTTTCAATGCCAATCACGCGGCCAGTGTCATGTTTTTTCATGAGTAAGTCATACAAAATAAAACCCAAATAGGATTTACCAGCACCATGATCCACCAATACAGGGTCTTCATTCGTCTCACGCGCTTTATCAAACAACGGTTCAATAAAGTTCACCAAGTGATAAACCTGCTTTAATTTTCGCCGACTATCTTGGTTTAACTTACCATCACGGGTAAGGATATGCAGCGCCTTTAATAGTTCAACGGATTGTTCGGGTTTAATTTCGTGTTCTTTAGCCATCCGTGCATTTTAAAGCAATCAAGTACCTACTGATAGATAAAATCTGATAATCAAGCAGTCAATGTTAAAATACGGGCTATTAGTAATTTTATTGCCTCGAAAATTCAAATGTTTAAGTAAGTCGAGGCGCAAAATATTTTTGAATGCGCGGCATATGGTTTATATGTAAGCAGTCAAAAATATTTTGCAACGAAGGATTACGACAACATTTTGATTTTTGAGGTAATAAATGGCAATTCAATGGTATCCGGGTCACATGACCCAAGCACGCAAAAAAGCTGAAGAAACAATGGAATACACCGACATGGTGATTGAAGTGCTTGATGCGCGCATTCCTGAGGCTAGCCATAACCCTGTCATTAACGACATGCGCTTATTTCGCCAGCGCCCTAACCTTAAAATTCTCAACTAAGCCGATTTAGCTGACCCAAAAGCCACACAAGCTTGGTTGAACTACTTTAACGCACTGCCTAATACTAAAGCGGTTGCCCTCTCTTGTAAAAAACCGGGTGATGCTAAAAAAATCCCTGCGATTTGCAGAACCATTGCACCGCACCGTGGTACACATTTAAAACCATTACGCATGATGATTATGGGTATTCCAAACGTGGGTAAATCAACACTCATGAATGCGTTACTCAATCGCCGCGTGGCAAAAGTGGGTGACGAACCAGCGGTCACGAAAAATCAGCAACGTTTTGATATATCAGACACCATGAGCATTACTGACACACCAGGCATGATGTGGCCAAAAATTGATTATGATTCAGACGGCTTCATGCTAGCAGCTTGCCATGCGATTGGCCGTAACGCGGTTGAAGATGAAGACATTGCGTTATTTTTAGCAGGTAATTTACTTGAAAACTACCCTGAATTAGTCGATGCACGCTACAAACTGACTGAAAAGAAATTTGACGTCGCTAGTATGGATAATTACGACTTAATGGATGCGATCGCTAAAAGACGCTTTTACAAACGCAAAGATGGCGAGTGGGATATGGAGCGTACTTCGACTGCCTTTTTAACCGACTTTAGAAGTGGTGCGATTGGCCGTATGAACTTAGAAACACCAACTAGTCGCCAAGCGCTCATCGATAGTTTTAAAGCCGCTGAAAAAGAAAAAACTGAAAGTGCGAAGCCCACTGACGCAGAAAACATCAGTGATGAAGGCGCCTCAACAAACGAAACACCAGAAGATTAAAAACATATAGCAGACTAATCAACGCGCATTAGTCTGCTTGCAACACCCCTACTACACTTCACCTTCAGGCTTATCGGCTTTCTTGCCTAGCTGCTTACTAAATTCAACATCTAACTTACTCACACGCTTCACTTGCTGTGGGCCGTAACCATTCACAAATACAACAAACTCATCCATTGGCATTGGCTCACCTAATTTGGTGTTATCGCCATTCTCACCTCTTAGTACTAATGAAAATAAACCACCACTGGTCATACTCATCGAGTACATTGGGTTTTCACTACGTCTTTTTAGGCGCTCAATGGCGTTACTGGCTTTAGTTGATCGCATAGCACTATTCTTGAATGAAATAAAATTACATTATCGCATGCCTCAAACGATTACCCTTACTTAAATTGTCTCAACACCAAACCTCAATAATTGTTAATTCACTTGTCCTTTATATCAATTGCTATACCCTGAATAGATACGAACTTTCGTTTTGTCACTTATTTGTTACTTAGGTAGCTGGCTCAGCGTCATTGCTCTATTTTGGAGGCAACATGGCACTACGACTACGCTATCAAACCATTGAATTTGGCAAAAAAGATATTCACATTTGCGCCCTGCGTGACAAACAAGAATTTAGTGACCCCGATGATACTGCTGAAGACCTTGGCATTTCATCCTCACAATGGTCACTCTTTGGCGTGTTATGGCCCTCAAGCTTAGTCCTTGCCAACTACATGCTTGAGTATGAAACTAAAGGTAAACGCATTTTAGAAGTGGGCTGTGGACTAGCACTCACCAGCTTGCTACTCAATAATCAAAAAGTCGATATTAGCGCCTCTGACTACCACCCTGAAGCAGAGTTATTTTTAAAAAGAAATGCTTTACTCAATAATGACGCAGTTATTCCTTTTGAACGTGCTGACTGGTCAAAAGAAACTGATACTTTAGGTAAGTTTGATGTCATTATCGGCAGTGATATTTTGTATGAAGACCAACACATCGCCCAACTCGCTAACTTTATCAATAACCACGCCAATGAAACGTGCGAGGTAATATTAGTAGACCCGGGCCGCGGCCGAAAAAATAAAATCAGCAATAAGTTAACAGATTGCGGCTTTACCAACACCCATACCAAGCCCGTACACACTAATTACCTTGATGCTGAATTTAAAGGTTATATTTTAAAATTTAACAGAGTGAAAGTTAATTAAAAAGATTAAGTTTCAAACACCAATACACGCCAAGCAAGGCTGTATAATTCAACCCAAACAAATTAATGGCCAATACACACGTGAAAACCGCTCAAGAAAAAACCAAACCAGAAGTAAAAACATTACACCCTAACAATGAGCATAAACAAGGTTACGATTTCACCGTACTGATTGAATCATCGCCTGAGCTAGCCAAACACGTAATCGTTAACAAACATGGTAACCAAACAGTCAGTTTTTCAGACCCATTAGCCGTTAAAGCATTGAATGCAGCATTACTCAAACACCATTACCATATTCAAGAGTGGAATATTCCTGATGGTTTTTTATGCCCACCAATTCCGGGCCGGATTGATTACATTCACTACATTGCAGATTTATTGAATGAAGGTGACAGCAATACAACCACCAAAATGCTAGACATTGGCACTGGCGCTAATGGCATTTATGCCCTATTGGCAGCCCAAGTATACGGCTGGGATTGTGTTGCGTCGGACATAGACCTTAAGGCAATCGAGAATGTAGCAGAGGTTGTACTTAAAAATCCGTCACTCACGAATAAAGTAGTGGTTCGCTTGCAAGCGGATAAGAAGAAAATATTTGCCGGCATTATCAAAGAAAATGAAACTTACGATGTAAGCGTATGCAATCCGCCGTTTCATGGCTCATTACAAGAAGCATTAAGTACCAATCAACAAAAACGTGACAATTTAGCGGCAAATCGCCGTAAGAAAGTAACCCATAAGACCCGCCAAGATGCAGCCGCATTAAACTTTGGTGGCAAAGGCGCTGAGCTATGGTGTGAAGGCGGTGAGCAGCAATTTTTACAAAGTATGATGAATGAAAGTGTTGATTACGCAAACCAATGCCGCTGGTTCACTTCACTTGTTTCTAAAATCGAAAACTTAGCCCCTGCAAAAACCTATTTAAAAGCGCTTAATGCCCGCAAAGTTAAAGTCATTGAAATGAAACAAGGTAACAAAATCACCCGTATATTAGCTTGGACGTTTGTTTAATGTTGGCAGCTTAACCGCCCCCACTAATAAATCAAACCGATCTTAAATTCAAGTAAAAAATTTACTCTTTTTAATGGCACATTAGTGCCGTTACCGCTAGAATTAACGACTCGAATTGTGCCATGAATCTTTAAATTAAGCTTTAAATATTCACCGTAACCCTTCGCATTTCCTTCATTTATTTAAGTACTTTTTTGCATGCTAAACACCCTTAACGAACCGCAACGTGAAGCCGTCAAATACCTAGATGGTCCGCTACTTGTTTTAGCTGGCGCGGGTAGTGGTAAAACGCGTGTAATTACACAAAAAATCAATTACTTAATTGAAGAGGCAGATTACTCGCCTAAAAACATTGCCGCCATTACCTTTACCAACAAAGCCGCACTTGAGATGAAAGAGCGTGTTGGCAAACTAATGGAAGGCAAAAACATTAAAGGCCTTACCATTGCGACGTTTCACTCGCTTGGCCTACAAATGTTACGCGCTGAAGCAAGCTTGCTAGGTTACAAGCCGCAATTTTCAATTTTAGATTCATCTGACAGCTTTAAAATCTTGTCAGACATTTTAGCTACCACAGACAAAAAACTATTGCGCACCACGCAATGGCAAATATCCGCTTGGAAAAACGGCTTTATCACGCCAGACAAAGCGATTCTAACGGCTGATGACGACTTAACGCACGCGGCCGCCAAAGTGTACCGCTTATACCAACAAACCATCAAAGCTTACCAAGCCGTTGATTTTGATGACTTAATTAAAATCCCGGTTGAATTATTTGAAGAGCATGAAAGCGCATTAGACAAATGGCAACGCAAACTGCAATACATGTTGATTGATGAATATCAAGATACCAACGCTTGCCAATACAAACTAGTAAAACTCCTGACCGGCGTGCGCGGCCAATTTACCGCTGTAGGCGATGACGACCAAGCGATTTACGGCTGGCGTGGGGCTGATGTTGAAAACTTAAACCAACTCACCAAAGACTTCAGTAAGCTCAAAATTATTAAGTTAGAGCAAAACTACCGCTCTACTGTGCGCATTTTACGTGCCGCTAACCACGTCATTTCTAACAACCCAAAATTGTTCGATAAAAAACTATGGAGCAACTTAGGCACTGGTGATTTAATTAACGTCACCGCTGCCAATAGTGAAGATGCTGAAGCACAATCCGTTGTGATGAAGTTGCAATCACACAAGTTCGAAAATAGAACCACGTTTAAAGACTACGCCATTTTGTATCGCGGCAATCACCAAGCCCGTATTTTTGAAGAGCATTTACGTAAGCAAAAAATCCCCTACACCATTTCAGGCGGTCAATCATTTTTTGATAAAGCTGAAATTAAAGACATCATCAGTTACTTGCGCTTAATTGCCAATGAAGATGATGACCCTGCATTTATCCGCGCTGCAACAACCCCTAAAAAAGGCATTGGCAACACAACGCTAGAGCGTTTAGGTGAATACGCCAGTGAACATAATATGTCGTTGTATGCAGCGGCTTATGAAGGTGGCTTTCAAAACCAAATTGGCAATAAGCAGTTAGAAGACTTACTCACCTTTTGCCAATACATTGGCAAAGTACAAAGTAAAGCTGAAAGTGACCCCGCGGGCGATTTACTCAATGACTTATTGAATACCATTCAATACGAAGCATTCCTTTATGATCATGAAGAATCTCGCGCGGCTGAGTCAAAAATGGCTAACGTAATGGACTTTATCGGTTGGTTAACCAAAAAAGGGGAAGACAACACCGAATACGGTAACGAATCAAAAGGTAGAAACTTACTGCAACTCACGCAAATGGTCTCACTCATGAGTATGCTTGAAGGCCGTGAGGATGCAGAGCCTGACGCAGTGAAGCTATCTACCCTACACGCCTCTAAAGGTTTGGAGTTTGGTCACGTATTTTTAATTGGTGTGGAAGAAGGCATTATGCCGCACAGCCAAAGTATTGAACTGGCCACCACTGACCCAACCAAAATTGAAGAAGAGCGCCGCTTAATGTATGTAGGCATTACCCGTGCACAAAAATCATTAAGCATTTCATGGTGCAAAAAACGCAAACGCGCTGGCGAAATGGAAGCTTGCGAGCCAAGCCGCTTTATTGAAGAACTCCCAAAAGATGACCTACACCACTTTGGCAGCAAAGCGAATAAAGACCCAGAGGCCAGCCGTGAATTTGGTAAATCCAAAATGGCCAATATACGCGAAATGTTGAAGCGCAAGCAAGGTGGCAGCAAACCTTCACGCTATCGGCCGCCAGATTAAAACGATTATCGCGTCAATGCAGCACCAAAAAAAACGACCGTTAGCCTAATGGTCGTTTTTTTAATTTACCCTCAAGTTTCACCAAAAGCGATCGTTACCATAATGACGGCCCGCATTACATAAGTAATGGTAATGCTCATCATAATGGAACCCTTAAGGCGATTGAATGAATACTCAAAAAATACTCACCAGCTTCGTTAAAATACTTAGTCTCGGCTTGCTAGTGGCCACCACACCAGCATTCGCCAATGAGGCGCCTAGCATCCGCATTGTGACACCATCGGGTGACACAAACCTATTAAAAGGTAATCCCTACAACATCACAGCTAACGCAAGTGATGCAGATGGCGCAATCACCAAAGTTGAGTTTTACAACTATAATCAATTGATTGCGACATCAACCCTACCCCCTTATCACATCGCAGGCTCGACCAATAACGTTCCTTTAGGTACTTATCGCATCATCACCAAAGCCTATGACAACCAAGGCGGCATTACCACTAGTATGCCCGTGAATATCACAATCCACTCACAACCAGTCACAACAAACGTGGGCATCATTACACCCAACAACACAACCTTTACGCAAGGTGAGCCCTATTCAATCATAGCCAATGCAACTGATGACTTAGGCATCCAAAGAGTAGAGTTTTATTACAATAAAGACAATATCTTTCATGTGAGTAACACCCCACCACTTAAAGCAGAAGGCCCAACAGATAATACGCCGCCTGGCAATTACCAAGTCACTGCTAAAGCTTATAATACCGAAGGCGTCATCACAACCAGCCAACCCGTGACAATCAAAATTCAAGAAAAAGGCACTATATCCAACCAGTTTATTGTGCCTGCTAATTACCAATTGGCCATTGAAACTTTTGATCAATCTGTCTCAAAATATTTAGATGACCGTGGCGCCGCCACACCAATCTTTAATGGCAGCTGGGACTGGCATTCAAGCGTACATGGTCACTTAGCGAAAGTATTGAATTTCGAAGCCACTAACGATAAAGCTGGTCTAGAAACTTTTGTGAACGCACGATACACGCCTGAAAAAATGCAAGGTGAAATAGATGGGTTTAACAATGACATTTACGGTTGGGCATGGTTATTACAACTGGATGTGAGGCTTAAGATGAATGGCATCACAACGCTTACCCCAATGGCCAACTATTTTGACAAAAATTATTAGACAACACCTTGAGAAACAGCAGCCGCAATGGCTTCAATGGCTCATATAGGGATGTAAACTGGTGGTTAGCGAGCCTATACCAATGGGCAGTGTTTAATCAAGACTTCACCCTTGCCACACAAGCCAAAGACCGCTTCATTGCTTTACAAAATTCAGTCAATCTAAACGAAACATTAACAATTGGTAATGGCGACTTCTTTTGAATCGCGTCAATTTCTAGTTATGCACATAGCGTCATGGGCGTTGAAAACACCAACAACTACCAACAAAGTCACGATACGCTATTAAACGCACTCAATGATGGATCGCTAGATCAATATTTAGCAAACCAAACAGCGAGCATTAACAGTGGCGTTGGTTTTAGCCACGGGCCAGGCATCGCCATTTCACTCTCGTATGGCTACTGGGCGCTGTTTAAGCAAACTAAAAACCCTGCCTTTTACCATGCCTACATTAAAGTAACCGACTTTAACTTAGCAAACGAAGCGAAAATTGGTGAGAACATCCAGGTTGGGCATTGGTTGCCGCACTTTGCTTCATTTGGTGCGGGATTACCGAGTTATTTGGTGGTGGATGATCCTGATGGAGTGATTCAGGGTGAGATTGATAACTGGGTTAACTAAGCTGACCAACAACAAAAATCATTACACATGACATAATCGGAGCTATGTATAAAGCTAGTATCTTTCTTTTAACTACATAAAAAGAACGGCTCCAACCAAACCTCCACTACTTAGCATGGTAGAAAGTACAAAGGAAATTTTACCGCAACTTGATGCATTTGCGATTGATACTAAAGAACATTTCAATGTTCGACGATTTTCTACCCCCTTTCTAAGCGCAGAGGGGTAGCCTTTCACAACCGACTTAGTGCTTTCGCAATTGACTTGCCACTTTAGTGGCTAACGAAGTTGTTGATGACCTTTACAGTAATAGCACTTAGCGAGATTGGGGGTGCCCCTTGCGCGTATTCTTTGGTTTCTTTCTTTTACTACGCAAAAGAAAGAAACTCTCTGAAAGGCGAAAAGCAACATATCCCCATTTAAAAACATAACAATCAACCACTTACCGTAAAAAAACATCAGTAGTTCAAATAATGAACCTACAGTAATAGTAAATTAAATTCGACAGTAAAATAAAATCAAACTGACAGTGAATGTTACACAAAATCACAAAACGTCACGCTTCTACACATACCCAAAAACCATCCCTCCCGTAATCGTTTATAATGCACCCAACTTATTAAACACTTCAAAAGAATTAATCATCCATGCCACACATTACCCTTGAAAATGCCAGTTTAGCTTTTGGTCACCACGCCCTACTCGACAAAGCCGCCTTTCAATTAGATGCGGGCGAACGTGTCGGTTTAATTGGCCGTAACGGCGCAGGAAAATCTAGCTTTTTAAAAGCGATTGCCGGTACCGTTAAGTTGGATGACGGTGTTGTATGGCGCGATAAAGGCGTCCGTATTGTGTATGTGCCGCAAGAGCCCGAGCTTGAGCAAACACATACCGTGTTTGAAGCGGTATCAGAAGGCTTAGGCAACTTACAACAAGTGATGATTGATTATCACCAAGTGACAGTTGACATGGGTAAACCAGACGCTGACATTGAAAAGCTAATGGAAACCATGCAAGAATTACAGCATGAAATGGATGCGCAAAATGGCTGGGCAGCGCAATCACGCGTTGAAACTGTATTAAGTAAATTGAAGTTAGATGCTGATGTGTTGATCTCAACCCTATCTGGCGGCTGGCGTAAACGTGTAGCACTTGGCCGCGCATTAGTGGCTGAGCCTGAAGTGCTACTACTAGATGAGCCGACCAATCACTTGGACTTAGAAGCCATTGAGTGGTTAGAAGATTTGCTACTTAACTTTAACGGCAGTGTCTTGTTTATTACCCATGACCGTCGATTCTTAGATAAATTAGCCACACGCATTACAGAGCTTGATCGCGGCCACTTAACCGAATTTATCGGCAATTACACAAACTATACGATCAAAAAAGAAGAGCTGCTAGCGATTGAAGAAACCCATGCTGCTAAATTTGATAAAATTTTAGCGCAAGAAGAAGTATGGATTAGACAAGGCATTAAAGCCCGACGTACCCGTAATGAAGGTCGTGTAAGGCGCTTAGAAGCGTTACGTTTAGAGCGCGCGGCAAGACGTGAACGTCAAGGTAATGTGAAACTGAATGTCGATGCTGGCGAACGTAGTGGTAAGTTGGTTGCTGAACTTGAACATGTGTACAAATCATACGGTGACAAGCATCTTATTAAAGACTTTAGCACCCGTATTTTACGTGGCGACAAAATCGGTTTACTTGGGCCCAATGGTATTGGAAAATCAACGCTACTTAAATTGATATTAGGTGAAATTGAAGCCGACCAAGGTAAAGTAGAGCAAGGCACCAAAATTAGCGTAGCCTACTTTGACCAAATGCGTGAGCAGCTCGATGAAGAGATGACACTGGCTGATACGATTAGTCCGGGATCTGACTTTGTTGAGATTGGTAATGAACGTAAACATGTAATCAGCTACTTGGAAGACTTTTTATTCCCGCCACAACGTTCACGCTCACCAGTTAAATCATTATCAGGTGGTGAACGCAATCGCTTACTATTAGCAAGGTTATTTGCCCGCCCTGCCAATGTATTGGTACTCGATGAGCCAACCAATGATTTGGATATTGATACGCTAGAGCTACTTGAAAGCTTACTACAAGAGTTTAAAGGCACCCTATTCTTAGTGAGCCATGACCGTGCATTTTTAGAGAACACTGTGACGCATGTGATTGCGTTTGAAGGCAATGGCATACAAACTGAATTTGGTGGCGGTTATGATGATTGGCAGCGCTTTACGGCACAACGTGCGGAAGATGCCAAGCAAGCAAAACCCGCTGAGAAAAAGCCTGCCGCTAAAAAAAATAGCCCTAAAACAGAACCAGCGGCTAAAAAACTAACGTTTAATGAGAAAAAAGAGTTAGATGAATTGCCGCTAGAAATTGAAGCACTAGAAAAAGAACAAGCAGACATTAATGAACAATTTAATGATGCTGATATTTACAAAGACAAACCTGACTTAGTGAATACATTACAAGCTAGGCTAGCTGAAGTTGAATCATTAATTGAAGCAAAACTAGCACGTTGGGAAACGTTAGATGCGCTAAGCTAACAAGCGCTATTGCTAAGTAACGACTAAGCCCTTCTATTAACCTTAATAGAAGGGCTTTTTTATCGCGTTGACATACTTAACACTGCCACTCTAAGTGTGGCTAAGGCGTTTTGTTTAATGTTGGCACGCATCTGGCTTATTAATTATTAATGAATAATAACAAATCCGATGACCTATGATTAATTCCCAAGCCTTTGCCCGTCATGGCGATAAAGAAAACTCTCCATTTTTTGAATCATACTTAAAGTGCATCTTAGCCGAGCGTGACCGTTTAGGCCTCACCGAATTGGTGCATGAAGTCGATGCGCTCATGATTACGGTCGACCCTGATAGTGCTGTTGAGTATGTCACTGAACTTTGCTTAATGACGCCGTATCATTATGTGACTTCGCTCGAAAGTGAGTCGCACTGGACACATATCTTACGTATTGATTTAGACTCCCCCGATTTAATCGTCCGTGAAGTGAAAGATGACAGTATCAGAGGTATTTTCAGATCTCTTAATGAAACTTACCCAGTGGGTTCAAAAAGACCGAACAGCCGCTATATGGGTGAAATCATTCGCGTGAAGAATAAGCATGAAGTTGAACAGATTCAACAGTCACGTGAATTTCGATTTTTCAACCCTGCCGAAATTAAGAAATTAGAACTACCAAGTAACTTAGTCATCACTAAACCATCCCCTTACACCCACAACATCGTGGCTTATTTAGAACGCGACATGAATGAACCAAGAATATATGCCTTAGGGGAAAGCAAAGTCCGCAATGATGTGCAAGCCGCTTATGATCAAGCTAAAAATGCGCAAAACAAATTAGGGATTACTGATTTGATTTTACCGATAGATCACTTAGCGACCCGCGTTTACAGCCAAAATAGAGAAGTCGCTATCCTTGAATATTTATCACTTTCAAGCTATCGCTTTTGGGGTGCTTATAATATTAAAGATCAAAACTCATCAACCAATGTCACAAAAAGTGTACATCCGATTCCCGAGTCAAAAAGCCCCGCTAAAGTCTTCACTGCGAACAATACGCCCTACTTTGTTAACCATCTGGAACAGCTGCCTTCACCAACTGAAACCTTTGTGCGCAACTACGGGCCGCGCTTACATCACATGGCATTAGCGGTTAAGGATGGAGAAACCAATGGTATTGAGAATATTGACTTTGTCGTTAACGCGATTGCGGAGCAAGGTAAAGGCTTTTTATTAGAGGTGATTGGTTCAAAAGAGGAAGGCTTAAAGCAGATATTTTCAAATGCCTCTCAACACTCGTCGCTGATTATTGAATACGTACAACGCTTTGGTGATTTTGATGGTTTTTTCACAAAAGAAAATGTCGCTGCACTGACTGAAGCCGCTGGCTTACAGGAAGGTGTTAACAGATAACATCCACTTAAACGTACCTATGCGGTAGGCAGCACAAACTCAACACAAAGACCAGTAGGCTTAATATTGGTTGCAAAAATATCACCTCCATGGGATTCCACAATTTGTCTAGCAATGGCTAAGCCTAGACCATAGCCGCCAGCTTTTTCAGCGAATTCACCTTTAAAGAAAGGTTTAAATAAATGACCTAACTCATTATCAAGTACACCCTTACCTTGATCAGACACTTTTAGGCTAACAAAACCGTTTGATTCAGCGTGGCAGCTGACATCAATCCGTCCACCCTCAACATTGTATTTAATAGCATTTCGAATCACATTTTCAATCGCACGGTGCAGCAACTCTTGATTGGCTAACAATGCAACGTCGGCGGTAATGTCATGATGAATGGTAATGCCCTGCACACTAGCCTCAAACCTTGCGTCGGCTAGAATTTCAGCTAACAATTCTGGCAAGCTAAACATTTCCTTACTCAGCTGTTTAATACCAGAATCTAACCTAGACAAATCAAGCACTTCACCAATCAAATGATCCATGCGCGTCACTTCCAACTTGATCCGTTTAATGGTGGAATCAATATCAGATGAGCCTTGCTTAGAAAGCCCGACAGCAATTTGCAACCTAGTTAAAGGGGAGCGCATTTCATGTGATAAATGGTGCAATAAGCGTGTTTGCCCTTCAACTAGCTTTTTGATCTGAAGTACCATTTGATCAAAGCCTGTCCCTAATTCAGATATCTCATCTTTTCGTGAGGCCATTTCAGCTGCAACACCAACATCAAGGTTGCCTTTTGCAACTTCATCAAAGGCGTTTTTAAGTGAAATAATGGGCCTTGAAAAATTCAAAGCAAGTAGGAATGCAAAAAAGAAACTCACAATGACACCCACAACCACTGGAATAGTTGGAAACTGAAAACGCTTATGGGTATGTGGTGTTAACGATGACACCTGCGCATCATTAAGCGGGGAATGCAATAAATCATGCGCATCTAATACAAAAACAAAGTACTGTTTATTACTGACATGTGATTTAACTTTTGTAAAGTTGAGTGATGCATCATGGTTAGTAATTGAATGCCACAAATGTGCGTCGACGGACTGTCCTAGCAAATCCTTTCTAGCCTCGTCGACAATATAAATAGTTGGCTTATCTTCACCCTGTAACCCTTGAATGATTGCCATCACAGCTTGCTCACCATCACTGTGTAAGGTGTTCACAATCTGATTTTGTAGTTGCGATACTTGCGCACTATTATCGTGCAAAGTAAGGTCATCATTTTCATGATGCTAGACCCAAAACACGCCAACCACCATAGTGATGGCAACGATTTTAGCAATGAAAGAGTAAGTGAAAAATTTCCAAAAAAGCTTAAGTTTAATTATTTTAAGCATGGTTAGGCTTTAATCATTTGATACCCTAAACGGTAAATAGTGTGTATGAAGTTATCAGCCTCATCCCCATCGGTTAATTTTTGACGAATACTACTCATATGTACATCAATACTGCGATCGTATTTGGTTAATGGTCGGCCAAGCGCTTGCATAGACAACTCTTCTTTTTTGACAACGCTACCTGCTTTTTTTGCCAATACAGCTAGCAAATTAAACTCACTGCTGGTGAGATCAACTTCTTTTCCATCCCACTTCACCTGTCGTTTTTCAGGAAATAATGTCAGTTTGCCAACTTCAATTCGATCTTCAGCATCAGTCTTACCTGTTGAGCCTGTCCTGCGCAAAATAGCCCGTATTCTGGCAACAATCAATCTTGGCGTACATGGCTTTGCGACATAATCATCTGCACCTAACTCTAAGCCAAGAATACGACTATCATCATCACCTTTTGCCGTCAACATAATGACCGGCACTTTAGACTCCTCTCGCACCTTACGTAGCACTTCAAGCCCATTAATTTTGGGCATCATGACATCTAAGACAATGATATCAAATTGATTGGCAGTAGCCCGAATCAACCCTATTTCAGGGTTGTTTTCGACAACCACCTCAAAACCCTCAGCACTAATAAAATCACCTAACATATTCGACAATTCAACATCATCATCGATCAATAAAACAGTTTGCATTTTTATACCTTATTCACTTTTATCACCAACGTTACATTAGCATCCTAGTAAAAAGATAACATTCCTTTACATGTGCATACATGATCTTTACCTAACTTTACCAGTCGTACAAATGCTATAAAAAACCCAATAATTGGTACATAACATCATTCATCAGGCGTTTGTTTGATAAACCATCAAACAGCAATCTTCTTTCAGTAGGCACCCTATATATATATATATATATAGGTTATCGGCCATCATCAATCACACCTTTAATAGCTATTTTCACATAGAAAAAGGGAGCCTGTGCTCCCTTAAATTAGCCCTTAATGCCCTAAACGATTACGCTTTAGGCCAACCCTCACGCTGTGCACCACGTACGCCATCATTGATTTCTGTTTGATTATGAAATAGATTAACAACTGTATTAAATGGCATATCAATCCCATTTGCGTCCAGGGTTGTTTTAATCGCGGTAAGCGCTTCTGATTGCACTGCATAAATACTCGAATCACGACTATCAACCCACCAGCGCACGCGCAACGTTACCCAACTTGCAGCCAAATCTACCGTTGAAATATCAGGCGCAGGGCTTGTTTCAACCCCTTTTATACTCGCCACCGTTTTTAAAATTAAATTTGAAGCTTTTACGACATCATCACCATAACCAATACCCACTTCAAATTGTGATCGGCGCACTGGGTAAGCCGTTCGCACCAATAGCGCCGTGGTGTAAATTTGACTATTGGGAATAATAATACGTTGCCCATCAAACGTTTTTAATACAGTGGCACGGGTTTCAACCGCTTCAACCACCCCTTCATGGCTATTCACAACAATCACATCACCTGGCTCAAATGGTTGGCGCAGCAAAATGAGTAAACCCGCTAACCAATTTTGTAAAATATCTTTAAATGCAAAACCAATAGCAACAGAGCCAATCCCAAGCCCTGAAATTAAACTACCAGGGTTCAGTGAGGGCAATACGATTGTGGCTGCAATGAGAAACCCCGCCACCATCACAACCGTTTTAAATAAACCGCCCAGCAAATTACCCAAACCTGGGCGATTTAACACTTCAGCTTTACTAACCACTATTTTTTTAACAATGCGTGCAATTAAAAAGAAGATGAAAAAGACAATCAGTGCAACGATCAAATTAGGGATAAGTGAAATAGCATCACTAAACCAAGTGTCTAACTTTTGCGTAACAAGCCCAACACTATCTCCCATGTTTTTTGAAAAAGTGTTTATCTCTGTATCTACTGCCATTAATCATCCTTATTGTTTCTAGTTAATGCTTTCAGCGCTTTTTTCAGTATCGCTAATCTAACTTAATCACTGCCATTTTTATTTGTATCATGTCATGCATGGTGTAGCCGATGCCACCCACCCCATAACCTGATGATTTTCGGCCAGCAAACGGCATCCAATCCACGCGAAAAGCTGTATGGTCATTCACCATGACCGCGGTTGCATCAAGATACTTAATGCAACTGTTTGCAAAGCTTAAATCTTCTGTATAAACCGCCGCTTGAAAAGCAACCTCTAAACTATTTGCCTCATTAATCGCTGCGCGGTGGTCTTGATATGAGTAAACACACACAACAGGCCCAAACACCTCCATCGTCGACACTTTCGCATCAGCTGGCGGGTTCAACAATACGGTTGGCGCATAAGTAGTCTCACTTAATTTTTTGCCGCCTGTTAATAGTATTGCGCCACCTTCAATGGCCTCTGTCACCCAAGCATGTACTCGTTCAACTTCTCTTGGTAGTATTAAAGGGCCTATTTCAGTTGTTGCAAGCGTAGGGTCACCTACAATCAATTGTGCGGCCGCATCGGCTAATACGTTAGCAAAATCGACCACAATTTCTTCATCTACATAGATGCGCTGTACTGACACACACACTTGGCCCGCATGATAAAAGCTGCCTTTTAATAATGAAGGAATGGTTTTAGTCATATCTGCCGTTGTGTCGACAATCACTGGCGCAACGCCACCATGCTCCAACGCACAACGTACGCCGGGGGCTAGTTTACTTTTTAACCACCAGCCAACTTTGGCAGAGCCAATGAAGCTAAAAAAGTTAATCTGCTTACTTGTCACTAATGTTTCGGCTACCGCATTATCACAAACGCATAATTGGCACCAATCTTGAGGTAACCCAGCTTCATGCACTAATGCAACAAAACGGGTACAACTCAGTGGCGTGGTTTCAGCTGGCTTAATAATCACAGGGCACCCAACGGCAATCGCTGGCACTACTTGATGCACAATTAAATTTAACGGGTGATTAAAAGCACTCACCGCCACCACAACACCAATGGGCTCATATGTCGTTTGCGCAGTGCGCCCAACAGAGGCTAATGTATGGCCCATCGGGATTTCTTCGCCGCGCATCACATGCGCCAACTCTTTAACCGCTAATTGAATCCCCTCAATCGCCCGCGCCACTTCAATGCGCGCATCCGTTAAGGGCTTGCCGCCTTCTTTGGCAATACCCATTGCAAACACTTCCGCCTCTTGCTCAACTAAGCTGGCAAGTTTTTTTAATATCTCAGTACGTTCATGCGGGGCTAACCAAACATCGCGGTTACTAAACAAAGCAGATGCAGCGTTAAGCATGGCTTGTGCATCGCTAGCACTTTGCATTGGTAATGTTTCAAGTACGCTACCATCGTAAGGTGAATAAACAGTTAGCGTGTCTGCTGATTCTCTCTGGTCTATGATCATAAAATACAAATCTTTTCTTTAAGTTCGTCAATCAACACTTTCGTGTTTTCAGAATAGTCTACTGGCAAGTCAATTAAATGCACGCCACCCTCGTCAAAGCACTGATTAATCAGTGGCACAAAGCTTTCGGTACTGGCCACACGGTGGCCTTTTGCGCCATAACTTTGGGCATACATCACAAAATCTGGGTTATTAAACTGTAGGCCGTAATCTTGGTAGCCCATGCCATATTGTTTCCAGCGGATCATGCCATAAGAGCCATCATTCACAATGAGTACAATTAAGTTTAGTTTTAATCGAACAGCTGTTTCCATCTCTTGTGAATTCATCATAAAGCCACCATCACCA
>JAWUXH010000071.1:0-25594 GCA_034111445.1 Methylophilaceae bacterium
CCATAAAGGTAAACAGCACGTTGGCGTACTATCAGGTATTGGTGGTTGGGCTGGTGTTGCAATGAACCTTGGTTTAACTAACTCAACAGACGCACTTGGTGCTGCTGGTGGTTATAAAGAGTTAACTAAATACAACGCGGCGCCTGGCGGCGGTGCATTGAATATATTCTCACTGTAATTTAAGTGAAAATGCTAACCATATAGGTTAGTGCTGTAAGCAACATAAAAACGCCCTAATCACTTAGGGCGTTTTTTATTATTGGTTATCAATTCATAAATCAGTTTTGCCAACCTCAAACAGGCTTTTAACCATCGCTAACCCTTCTACAACCGAATAATTTCATTGAGCATAGCCATCTCGTTATTTTAGTCAAATACCAAGCAATCAATATGGTTGCATTAACACAACCCATATTAATCAACTGGTGGTCTTTAGCAACCATAAGCAAAAGCGCCAATTTATTTTATATAATAAATTCAATCACTTACAGTTAACCAAAGGTTGGAATACACCTTGCATACAGTATTACTATCAAGCGTTTGTTATATCAAAGTCTATTTACTTGCATTTTTAGGCTCTCCAAAGATAAACACTTGTATGACTACCTCGTCTCACCCTAGGTTTAAAAACCTAGGGTATTTTTTACTTGGTATATACATTACTTCAGTGTCTTTTTGAACAAGCTAAGCTGATATTTCAACCACGGAATGATTGTTAGCTAATTTTAAGATCAACCATTTTCGCTAGGAGTGACAATGCTAAGGCCATGGGATTTCGAATTTGTGCTGCTAGATGATTCTGACACATCAATACACAAACAATTAACCCACACCATTATCACGTACATTAGTGATGGTTATTTGCCTGCGCAATCTGAATTACCTGGCACGAGAGCATTGGCTGAAAAATTATCCATTAGCCGCAAAACCGTGATCAGAGCTTATGATGAATTGATTGAAAGTGGCTGGCTTTACACCGAACATAAGCGTGGCACATTTGTTTCAAGCCTTAAGCCTATGCAAACGCGCATGTCAGCTGCACGTAAACCACAAGCGCAACGCATCAACAAAGTAGCAAAAACTAAACCAACTGAACTGCAATGGACTTACTTAGATCGATTTCAAGCTGACCATTCCATTGTTGATTTTGCGATATTTAGCCGCGCCTCTCGCCAAGCCATGATTCGCAGTAGTCGAAAAGTCACCAGTAGTGAAATTAAAGATGGCTCGTTAATACGCCACGCCGTATTAAGCATGTTAAATATTGAGTACAACATGCAAGTGAACGTTGAAAACTTGCATATTTTATCTAACGCCACCAGCAGCCTTTATTTCACCACCAAAAGCCTGCTTAATGATGATGAATTTGTAGTCCTAGAAGAAAATCATCATGCAGATACAAGAAAGATATTTGAAAACTTAACCCAAAACATCATGACGGTAAAACATGATGAACATGGGATCAATATGGATGACTTAGAGAAGTTATGCATTAATTATAAAGTAAGGGTGCTTTACTTAACCCCTAATGCGCAAGCCATTACCGGCACTTGCCTACCACTTAACAATAGGCAACAGCTGGTTTCAATGGCTGATAAATACGCCTTTAATATCATTGAAGATGAAAGCCAGTCTGGTGTTTTTATTAACAACGCACCAGCGCCATTAGCTAAACTAGACCACCAAAACCATGTCATCTACTTAGGCTGTATTTTAGAAGGCATTTCATCCCTACTAAACATCGCGTTTATCGTTGCCAATCAAACTATTATTGAAGCAATTGCGAGAAACACTTACTTTATAAAAGATACGAATGCCGAAATTGTAGAGCTTGCCATTGCAAAACTATTAACCTCAGGTGACATTAAAAAGCAGCTTAAAAAATCAAGAGCGATTATTGCGCAAAGAAAGCATCATTTAACACAACTCATTGCTAGCCATTTAAACCCTTATGTACTCCTTAAAGAGACTAAGTTTGGTAGGACAGTTACGGTACAACTGGCTAACCATATTGATATATTGAAATTGAAAAACGGGCTTAATGAAGCCAAAATTTCAGTTGATATCAATACCATTCTTCATCAAGCTGAATCTCATCATTACCTGAATTTATATTACTACCACCTTGATGAAGACCAACAAACTAAAGTCATCGCCTCGCTTAAAAACATCTTGTTAACATCCATTTAATCGTACTAATATTCGCAATGATTGTATTTGTGATGTGACATTACCGTCAATAATCCGTAAGCTTAAATCGTTTACATGATAGTTAGATTTTTGAACGGCAATGACAGACATAACTGAATTCCTATTTTTACTCTTTATCTCCATCGTCGCGAATGGTTTTTCTGCCATTGCCGGTGGCGGTGCTGGTTTGTTACAGCTACCGATCCTACTCTTTTTAGGGCTCCCTTTTAATATCGCGCTATCAACCCATAAAATCGCCTCTGTGGCGTTAGGGCTTGGCGCCAGTGCGCGTTATTACCGTGAAAATACGCTTGAGCTTTATTTTGCATTATTTGTGATTGCGTTTGGTTTACCGGGTGTTGTATTGGGCGCGCGCGTGATTTTACAAATAGATGAACAGATCGCCATGCTAGCACTTGGCATACTGACCATTAGCCTTGGCGTTTATTCGTTCTTTAAAAAAGACTTAGGGTTTGTGTATGCGCCGGCCCACCGTAATACGCAAGGTTACATCCTTGGTGGCATGGTCATCTTTTTGATTGGCTTAATCAATGGTTCATTAACTTCTGGGACAGGCTTATTTTTAACGCTGTGGTTAATTTACTGGTTTGGATTAGACTACCAACGCGCAGTGGCCACAACGATGATTTTAGTAGGCATATTTTGGAATGCCACAGGGGCAGCCACCCTAGCCTTACTCACTGAAGTACAGTGGGACTGGTTAGTACCCCTGATTATTGGCGCCTTAATTGGTAGTTATTTAGGGGCACATATTGCGATTTTAAAAGGCAATAAGTTAATTAAGCGCTTGTTTGAAGTGGCCACGGTTGGGATGGGTATTAGCTTGTTGTTAAAAGTTTGGTTGTCGCAATAGCCACCACCCGCACTTACAATTGAACCAACAACACCGCTATTGTCTTTGAAGCATTTCAATCTTAGTCGTTATGGCTTTTTCTTGGCTTTCATCAATTGCTTTAATTGGTGTTTTTAACGCTTCAAGCGCAGCAATATCTTTTTGTTGGTAGGCGATATTTGCCAATGCTATCAAGGCATCTAAATCACGTTTATTAAGTGTGTAGGCTTGGGTAAGGTGTTTTTTTGCTGCAACCAAATCACCCTGCCCTTGTGCTGCTAGCCCTAAAAAATACCAAGCATCGGCCGAGTCTGGCTCTTGCTCTTTCCAACTACTTGCAACGGTTTTCAGTTCCGCCCACGCTTTGTTTTGGTATGGGATCACCACTTGCATAAAGTATGGACGCTCATTCAACGGTAGTGCCCAAAATGGAATTTCATTGGTTTTTAAATCGGTTGTTTCAATTGATGCTGGCGCATCCATCAGGCGCTGTATCCAATCAGCTGGCATGCTATAAAAATAGCCATCTGCCCCTGGGCTTTTAAAGGTTGTAATGCCTAATAAATTAAAGGCCTTATCAAACAATGCACCGCCACTTGACCCTAATGAAAAAGCCGCATTTGCACGTATCACCCTGCTGCCTTCATATGGGTAAGTCCCTTTTACCTCTCCATATGATGGCTGGGGCACATTAGTGCCTGCCGGAAAACCGATGGTTAAAATAGGCTCTTCATAAGTGACGGTTTCACTCATGCGTAAGGGTACGGCTGGTAGCGGCAAGCTACTAAATTTAAGTAAGCAGACATCATGTCGCCAGTCGGCTTTAATGGCGATTGGTCGATGCGCCTGTCGAAACTTGGCGACATTTGCCCCTGTTGCATTGGCAATCACATGACAGTTAGTCGCAACATATTCAGGGCTAACTACTACGCCTGACCCACGGCCATTAGTGCCATCTGGTAACTGTGTGGTGATAAGCACAATGGAATGGCTTAGCTTTAATATTTCAGCAAAACTCGGTCTTGCCAATAAGCTTGGCGTGTAGAGTAATAATGTCACTACTAGGCATAGTACTTTCATCTTAACTAAACTCCCATTCAATTAGTGCACCATCATAGTGACTCAAACTACGTCATCGATAACCCATCATAGCCCCTACTAGTACAACGCTATACGACTTATGTCACACAAGTCTGACACAATCGGATTATTGTATTTTCCGCATCACCATCAATAAAATACAAGCAATGCTCATTACCCCAGCGGCAAGGTATAGCCCTACCTCATACCCACTGTAAGTAAGTGCTAACTCCCCGACAATGGCTGGGCCAACAATTTGCGCAGTGCCATAGGCAATGCTCATTTTTCCCATCATTTTGGCAGGTTGCACTGGGTGATAGCGCCCTGCCATTGTGAGCACTAAACTGACAATGGCCACACAAGTTGCACCATACAGTACAGCGCCAACCATCGCGCCGACTAAGCCAAACCCGAGTGCTGGCACAATAATACCGACCACCTCAATGGCGCTAGCCATTACCAATGCATTAACATCGCCCACCTTACGCGCAATTAAATCCCACACATAACAAGAAGGCGCACTGACCAAACCAATGACTAAGAATACCCAGTTACCTTGATGCGCTAAGGCTGGTATATCGTTGGTAATGGCCACAATAAATGTGGCGGTAATGACATAACCAAAACCGGCACAAAAATACGCCGCCAGAAAAAAACGCATGAAGGTTTTATTAGGGGGCGCATCTTGCATGGATGCGTGCTGATTCACTTGTGCTTCATTATTGGGTGGCTTAGGAAACCACACCAATGCTGGGATTAACAACACGCCAGCAATAGCTGCAAGCCAATACCAGTGTGCATCCCAACCATAACCACTACGCATGACAATCGCCGCTACCGAGCAAGCAGCAATACCCAAACCAATGCCTGAAAAATGAATGCCTAATTCACGGCGGTGGTTGTTTCGCATGAGCCAATTCAATAATAAGCCACTACCAATCATCAAACCCGCAGCGGTACATAAGCCAGCAAAAAACCTTGATACAGCCCAAACATTAAAGTCATGCGTGACGCCCATCAATACAGTACTGATAACGGCACCAACCATACCCCAACGATACAAGCGATCTTTAAGAAAAGCATTACCCACTAAGGCTGCGATTAAAACACCTGCTAAATAACCCAGGTAATTAATGGCGGCTAACCACCCGCCACCCGCATGCGTTAATCCGGCCTCTTCGACCATGACAGGCAGTAGCGGCGTATAAGCAAAACGTGCAATACCCATACATAAAATTAAACTGCAAATACCTGAAAATAATACTTTTCTACGTTCTGTGATCACTGAATGTTGGTTCATCATGACTTATCGTTTGTATTTGATTTAAGCATAGGTTCAATTGGCTCAATTGGCAAGTTTTGCTCGTCATGCGCAAGCGTCACAATACCAATCATTACATGAATGCACTATTCTGAACATCAATTACCCCTCACCCAATAATGCACCAACAATGCACATACACCCCTCACTATAATGCACCAATAGTAAGCATCCAGTAAAAAATGGCCGCTAAAATTAGTTTCTACTGAGAATAAATCATTGATCTATATAGTAAAAAATTACATGGCATGATTAGTGCTGAATTCCTCTTATATTGATAAGGAGTTATGATGTCCACAGACCGTTTTAATTTATTCTCGTTTACTGGGAAGATGAAAATACTTCATCTGAGCTGGTTAGCCTTTTTTGTTTCATTTGTGGTTTGGTTCAACCTTGCACCAATGCTACAAGCCATTAAAGAAACTTTCGGCCTAACTAAGTCTGAAATCACCACTTTACTAGTCCTTAACGTTGCATTAACGATTCCCGCACGTGTCATTATCGGCATGCTGACAGATAAATATGGCCCAAGGCTTGTTTACTCTATTTTGCTAATCGTGATGTCTATTCCCTGCTTTATGTTCGCGTTTGCTGAAACTTACACGCAACTAGCTATCGCCCGTTTCTTACTTGGCGCAATTGGTGCTGGTTTTGTGATTGGTATTCGTATGGTCAGTGAATGGTTTCCACATAAAGAACTTGGTACGGCTGAAGGCATTTACGGCGGTTGGGGTAACTTTGGTTCAGCTGCTGCTGCCTTTACCTTACCGACAGTCGCATTAATGTTTGGTGGTGACGATGGCTGGCGCTATGCGGTTGCCATTACTGGTGTAATGAGTTTAATCATTGGTATTATTTACTACTTCAACACTTCTGATACGCCTAAAGGCGCTACTTACTTTAAGCCTAAAACAATGGGTGCGATGGAGATTACCAGCAAAGGTGATTTCTTCTTACTCATTTTAATGAAAATTCCAATGTACATTGCATTAGCAGTGCTAGCTTGGAAATTATCACCCGCTAAAGTAAATATGATCTCAGCGGATGCAACCAGCATGATTTATGTTGGCTTAGTCGCATTGTTTATTTATGAAGTTTCACTGGTTTGGAAAGTGAATAAAAAAGTATTTACTGAAACTATTCCTGAAATGCAACGCTACAGCTTTAAACAAGTAGCCGTATTAAATGTACTTTACTTTGCAACGTTTGGTTCAGAACTAGCCGTGGTTTCAATGCTGCCATTATTCTTTTCAGAAACATTTAGCTTAACCCCTGTTATGGCTGGTATGTTAGCTTCTGGTTATGCGTTTATGAACTTAATGTCACGCCCAGGCGGTGGTTACTTGTCAGATAAATTTGGCCGTAAAAAGACATTATTAATCCTAACAGGTGGCTTGGCATTTGGTTACTTACTCATGTCACAAGTGGATTCAACTTGGTCAATCGTACTTGCTGTGATTGCGGTCATGTCATGCTCATTCTTTGTGCAAGCTGGTGAAGGTGCCGTGTTTGCAGTAGTACCGCTAATTAAGCGTAGTCAAACAGGTCAAATTGCGGGTATGACTGGTGCTTACGGTAACGTGGGTGCGGTGACGTACTTACTGGTTTACTCAATGGTTGATGCTTCAACATTCTTCATGGTGATTGCCGGTACCGCAGTCATCGGCTTTATTGCTTTACTGGCTTTAAAAGAGCCTAAAGGCGAAATTGCTGAAGTGGGTGAAGATGGTGTAGTACAAATGATTTCAGTGAGTGATTAAACCGGTATAGATAATCACTAGCAACCAAACCTAAACCAGCACTCATCACGGGTGCTGGTTTACGCATTTTATCAATGCAGCTAGCCTAGCGATAAAACCGTTAAGCTGGTAATCTAAAAGTAGTTAACCTGCGCTCATCTCACAAAATAGGAGGCACAATATGCAATCAAAACTAACTGTCACCTATGGTGGGTTTAGTAGTGCAGGTATTAAAGATGAAAATCAAGATGCGTTTGCAGCCTACCAACCAACCTTAGGTATCACCCAATACAAAGGCATTGGCGCTTGTATCGCCGATGGCGTGAGTTGTAGTGAAAATTCACAACATGCCAGCACGACCAGCGTAACGCATTTTTTAACTGACTATTACAGTACGCCTGATAGCTGGGAAGTTAAAACAGCGGTTGGTCATGTGTTAAGTTCACTCAATGCATGGCTTTATCATCACGGTCAACAATCATTAACACGCCACAATGGCTTAGTCACCACCTTTAGTGGCATGATTTTAAAGTCCAACACCCTACACGTATTTCACGTAGGGGACAGCCGCATTATGCGACTACGCGGCACCACATTGGAACCACTGACCCGCGACCACACCCATAACCATGGCAATGGGCAAGAATACTTAAGCCGCGCACTAGGGATGGATAGTAACCTTGATGTCGATTACCACTCAAGCGATATGCAAGCAGGCGATATACTCATTGCCACCACCGATGGCGTACATGGCTTTATGAGCAATGCTGAAATGCGTGATTTGTTAACACCATTACAATCAGATGCACCCGCTAACTTAACGGACATTGAAGCCATTGCAAAACAAGCAGTTGACCTCGCGTTATCGCATAACAGTCACGATAACGTCACCTGTTTTATCCTACGGGTAAACAGCGTACCAGATAAAAACTTAGCAGAAGCACATCATGAGCTTAGCGCACGCGCCATTCCACCCGCCTTAAAAGTGGGTCAGCGCATTGACCACTTTTCAGTTGAAAGCGTACTGTATGCGGGTACCCGCAGCCACTTGTATAAAGTAATTGATAAACGCAACAACAAACGATATGTACTCAAAGCACCGTCACTTAATTTTACAGATGACCTGGTTTACTTGGAAGGGTTTGTAAGAGAGCAATGGGTAGGCAGCCGCATTGATAACGACAACATCATGCGCATACTACCAGCCTTGCCTGACAGCCAGTTTCTATATCATATTTGTGAAGAAATAGAAGGCGAAACCTTACGCCAATGGATGCACGATCACCCTAACCCGTCACTACATGAAGTGCGTACGATTGTTGAACAAATCATCAATGGCTTACGGGTATTTCAGCGCGCGGGTATGTTACACCGTGATTTAAAACCAGAAAACATCATGATTACATCAAGCGGACAAGTCAAACTCATTGATTTTGGAACGGTATCGGTACGTGGCCTTGCTGAAATTAGCACACCAATTGAAGAAGAGATACCAGTAGGATCAGTCAATTACATTGCACCAGAGTCAGTGATTAACAACCTATCCATCATGCAAAGTGATATGTTTTCACTCGCTGTCATGATTTATGAAATGCTGACCCAAACGTTGCCTTACAAAATGGAAAAAGTCCACCGTCGCGGCGCTAAATCACTAAACCAATGGCAATACCAATCATTTAAAGAGCATCGCCCAGATTTACCGCGCTGGCTAGACCTAACGTTAGAAAAAGCTTGTCACCCAAACTACAAGCAACGTTATGAGGCCTACTCTGAACTGTGGAATGACTTACTCAAACCCAATGCTGATTTAATGCGAAATTTTAGGCGTCGCCCATTGCTACAACAACAAAGCAGCAAAATATGGCAGCTAGTTAGTATTGTGTTGATGATCATCGTACTCATACAAACTTACCTGTTAATGCGATAACCACTATCATCATTAGTTTGAAAAAAATAACGCCGCTTATCAATATTGATTAAGCGGCGTTTTCATGCATTATTTTGCAACTGGGACTTTCTCTTTTTTAGGCTTTTTCACTTCTTTATTACTTTTCTGACTTTTACCCATATTGTTTCTCCTTAAATGGTCAAACCATCATAGGCTTATGGTTATAATTAGGTGAGTTAATTATTGTTTTACACACAAATCATTTTATAGCGCCCTTGCCTAACAGTGGTGTTAACTTTCACTTATCCTTTAGCTCTTTTTTCTGCCATAAACTCAGCATAAAGGTTTTTATTCGCCAAGCAACGCTCGCCAGACTTATCAGCACAAGTTGCTCGCAATTTACAAAAGCATGTATGTGCTACCATTTGCTCAAGTGATGTCAGAACTGGTTGATTACTGTTTAGATTCGTTGCCATGATTATCCTTGTAAGTGTTCAATATGAACGCATTAACCATCATGTACCATTAACCTAACAAACACCAATCCCTTTTTACAATATGTAAAAAATGATATATACCGACAAGTAGAGTTATTTTTAATATAAAATGTGAATAAAGACCATAAGTTAATAGCGGTTTAACCCAATTGAAAAAATAAAAATGGCTAACAACATACAAAATGAAAACCCAACGCCTAAAAAAACACGTGGGCGTCCTCTTGCTTTTGACGAATCTCAAGTATTAGAAAAAGCATTACACGTTTTTTGGGCGCGCGGTTATGAAGGCACTTCTATGTCTGACCTTGTTGACCTATTAGGCATCAACAAGCCAAGCCTTTATGCCAAATTTGGCAATAAAGAAGAATTGTTTGATAAAGCCGTTGAGCTTTACCTCACTAAAAAAAGTGTTTTTGTATCAGAAGCGTTGAACGCAGAAACAGCCAGCCAAGTGATCGAGAAGTTCTTAATTGGTGCGGCTAAATTTTTAACTGACCCTAGCCACCCAAGTGGCAGCATGATTGTACAAGGCGCACTTTCTTGCGGCGAAAATACCAGTGCAATCCATCAAAAGTTGATCGTCAAAAGAGCCTTTTTAGAAGCACAGTTTAAAGAACGCTTTGATACGGCTAAAACAAAAGGCGAGTTAAACCCAAATACGGATACGATTAGTCTAGCTAAATATCTAACCACTCTTTATCAAGGCATGTCAGTGCAAGCGACATCTGGTGCAACGCAAAGTGAGTTAGTAGACGTTGTTAAGCTAGCATTAGAAAATTTTTCTGCTAGTCACTAATCTTTATTTTCAGCCATGATTCTTCACCTCAATACCAGCAAATAAAGCATTAAACCAAAGTACAACATCGCAAAAATCGCCACAATCCAAAAGACCCTAAGCATGTTGTGATTAATTTCTGTTAATTTAGATTGATTAGCCGCAAGCAAGTCGATTATTTTTCCTGTGTTTTCTGGTTCATTTGGCATTCACTCATTCCTTTTCTTTTAACTTAAATTATTACTATTTTTTTGCGCCATAAATTCAGCGTAAATATTACGCTCACGCATACACTCCGTACTATTTTTGTCTTCACACTTCTCCTTTAGTTTACAAAAGCATGTATTTGCTACTAACGACTCTAGCGGTGCAAGCACCGCATTATTGTTTTCATCCTTAGTCATTATTATCCTTATTAAATTAATATTCTGTCTCAGCTATCTACATGGTTACTTGTCAGTAACGCGATCAATAGCCACCATCACCTCGTTGCGCCTTAAAAACGGTAGCGTCCAAGGTGGGTTATATCGTGCAAGCTGTGGCTTACCAATGGGTTTTATACTTTTTGTTGCTAACCACGCCATCAATTCGGCCGTTTTAGCGGCGACTTTTTCTTCACTCACCAACCATGAAAATCGAATCACAGCATAATTTTGTGCGGGTAATGCATGCAAACTGACTAAATCGTTATTAGGCGTTGGCAATGTTTCTATCGTATATTGGCTTGGCATCAAAAAACGCATACGCCACTGCCCGTCTTTTTCGGCCACTGTCACTGGTTCTGTCATGCTAATGGTCTCTGAAGATGCACGCGGTTGTTCAACCTCGATCGTTACTGGGGCAGTCATACTAATTTTTTCATTCCCTCCAGCTGTTGCAGTGTTATTACCAAAAATATAATCAGCGATTATTTTAAAACCAGTGCTTGATGCTTCATCCATGTCACCTGAAACAATGGTTTCAGCGACAATTCTGGGTTGATAAGCACGCAGTTCAAATGGTTCTGCCTGTTCTATGACCTGATATTTTGGCTCTTCAATTGCCATCACAGCTCCTGCATAAAATAATGCTATTGTTAATACAAGCAAATGCATTGTTTTGTTCATTAAGTCATACCCTTTTAATTGATAATGGTGCTTTAGAGTGAATCAAATATTTTCAACATCATTCTTATAAAAAGCTGCTTGCTGACTAACCGCCTCTTTATCTGCATCGCTCATTTTCTGTAGTTGCATGTTCACAATGCCTAACCTTGGATTATTTTCGAGCTTAGTTTTTTGCTTTTGAAAAAAGTCCCAATATAAGCTATTAAAAGGGCAGGCGTTTTCACCAATTCTAGTTTTATATGAATAATCACAATCACCGCAATAATTACTCATCTTATTAATATACGCGCCAGATGAAACATAAGGCTTAGTCGCAAGCAACCCACCATCTGCATACTGGCTCATACTTAACGTGTTGGGCATTTCAACCCACTCAAAGGCATCAATATAAATACCCAAATACCACTGGTGTACCGCTTTGGTATCAAAACCCATTAACAAGGCAAAATTACCAATCACCATTAAGCGTTGAATATGGTGCGCATAAGCATGATCAAGCGACTGTGTAATGGAATGCTTTAGGCAGTTCATCTTGGTATTGCCATCCCAAAACCAACTAGGTAACGGTTTTTCTTGCTCAAAAAAATTGGCTTGCTCTAACGTTGGCATGTGTGCCCAGTAAAAGCCGCGTACAAATTCACGCCAACCTAAAATTTGCCTGATAAAGCCTTCAACTTCGGCTAGCGGATAATCTTTTTCTGCATACGCTTGCTCCGCTTTTGCAATCACTTCATCAGGTGAAAGCATTTTAACGTTAAGTGAAAATGAAATAAGCGAGTGAAATAAACGAAAGTTATCGGTATGCATGGCATCTTGATAATCACCAAAATGACCCAAATTATGTTCAATAAAATAGTCTAATACGGCTAGTGATTCTGCTCGATCAATCGGCCACCTGAAAGCATCCGCAGTGGGCGCGCCCATAGTTGTGATGGCTTGGCTGCTAATTTCATCCCATAATGCACTGTGGTTATGCATAGGTCTGGTATCGGCGGGTACGGTGGGCTTGCCAGTCCATTTTTTACGATTTTCTTTATCATAATTCCATTTTCCACCTACTGGCTTTTCCTTATCATCGAGTAGTATTTGGTGCTTGACACGCATGTGGCGATAAAAACGCTCCATCAACCATTTGCCATCCCCAAAGAAACGAGCGGCCTCACCTCGATCAGTTAAAAAATGTTGTGATGATATTTTTTTGGCAGGGATACTGAGCTGACTGACAACAATATCGAGTAACTGATCTACCCGATACTCATCAGGGGCTTGAAATGTGAATTGATCAATCTTTTGCACACGAATAATTCGGTTTAAGTTTTGATTAAAATCATGCGCATTTTCTGGATCGTTAATGGTTAAGTAAAGCACTTGATGGCCTTGAGCAAGCAACATATCTTTAAACGCGCGCATCGCGGCAAATATGGCAATCACTTTTTGTGCATGATGCACGACATAGCCCGTTTCTTGTTTAATTTCCATCATGACGTATAAAATATTGTCATCAACGGTATTAAACCAACTATGACTAGCATTTAGCTGGTCACCTAAAATCAATCTCAGTTTTTTCATTTCGGTTTGTTCGTTTACGTTTTTTTAATGATTGTTGCGCTGTTGATTTATTACTAAATTGATAGTGCGCCTCTGTCGACAAGCATTGGAACAATATTTCACTTCACTCCAAACTTCAGCCCATTTTTTGCGCCAACTAAAATGACGCTGACAAACAACGCACACTTTGACTGGCAAATCGCCTTTTTTAATCATGGCAATCAACCTAATTAATTAGGTAACTTATATTGCGTTAGGCTGTACGCACGGGTGACCTTTACTTTTCTTAATGCCATGTGCTTGCAAGACTGATTTCTTACTCGCTTGCGCCACAATTTGTAGCTACCAAACTTCAGCCATTTTTTCATCAACTTCATTAATGCATCTTCATCTAGCCCATAAAGCCGCTCAATGGCATCAAAGGTAGTTTTATCCTCCCAAGCCATTTCAATAATCCTTGATTGATCAAACTCAATTAATGCAGCATTCACTTTTGGTTTTTGTATCTGTTTCATCGTGTTTATATTTATTGCCTAATTCATTTGTTTATATAATTTAAAGTACATAACGCTTACTGACATGATGCGACCGCAGTCACTTTGATAGCTTCAAAACCTTGATTAGCACCTGTTGCTAATGCATATGGGTTAGCCCGGACGTATTCAATGTATTCCATTTGATTAGCGGTAATTGTTCTTTCATAAGTATCAGCTAAGCAACCACAGACGGCTTTTGATTGTTTAGCAGTACAACCAGAAATTACTTGTTGTTTAATGGCTATTGGCCAAGCTGTGTGGTTAGTTTGACTGGGCAAAACTTCTGCCTTTTTTTGCGTTAAAAAAGCATACATAAGTTCTAAACTAGCTCGCAATTTACCTAGTGGCGCCGTTTGCAACACATCAGTTTCACCTACGGTTAAATTATCGGCATCGACATTAAATATTGCTTCATGATGTATGCCTGCTGGCAACGCATACCCTTGTGCGCTTAACATTATTTTTTTAGCCGGTTGCGCATCTAAAATACGATGCGCATCATCCACATCATTTTGCGGCACGGTGACCGTTAACCTTGCTTGGCAAGCACCACCGTCAGCATTTTCAACTGTCACGTTGATCTTTTTTTGTAATAATGCATGCTTAAAAGCAGGTGGAATTTTTTGCGATAAATAACTTATTTCAGCTTTTGTTAGCTGGTTTAATTGTTCATCTGATAAACATGCTGCCGTAGAAATGATAGCTTGCTGAAGCAACATTAAAAAAATAACTGTTTTTATCATTATTATCCACTCACCATAATTTATTTTTTGTGACACAACAGATTCGTAAACGTTCGTAAAAAGTTAGTGGAATTAAATTTAATATTGTCTGAAAAGATGGGGGAACGTTTTCTTCGGTTTGTTTTCATATGTTTGGTAGTTTGAAATAACCATTTAAATATAGGATTTTTTTAATGAAAGCAACTTGGCAAAATACAGTAATTGCAGAATCAGATAGAACAATTTCCATTGAAGGAAATCATTACTTCCCTTTTGAATCAGTCAACCAAGACTATTTACGCGATAGTACACACACCAGTAGCTGTGGCTGGAAAGGGCTTGCTAATTATTATTCAATCGCAGTTGGTGAACAAATAAATGAAAATGCTGCTTGGGTCTATAGAACCCCAAAAGAAGATGCCAACCAAATTAAAGATTATGTCGCTTTTTGGCATGGTGTAACCGTGAGTGAATAATGCACGTGTTGCTCAATACATTCAATTTATATTAAGACTAGTCATTTGCTCAATATCGTTTGGTTTAAGCGTGATTTAAGGGTTGAGAATCATGCGGCACTAGCAAAGGCGCTTGAACAAGGGCCTATTATTGCATTGTATTGCTGGGAGCCTGACATGTGGCAAGCGCCAGATGCTTCAATAGCGCAACAGGCCTTTGTTGGTGAATGTTTACGTTCTCTAAGGCTAGCACTCGCCAACCTTGATGTTCCGCTACATATTGCATCAACTGGTATTGTACAAACACTGCAGTTCATTAATCAATCGCAAAACATTGCAGCAATACATAGCCACGAAGAAACTGGCAACTTAACCAGTTACGGTATCGATCAGTCTGTTACCAAGTGGTGTAAAACCAATAATGTCACATGGCACGAGTATGCGCAAAATGGGGTGGTGCGCCGTTTGAAAAGCCGTGATGCATGGCATGGTTTGTGGGAAAGCCACATGCAAGCACCGCTATTTACTTTACCAACAACAGCATCAACCAAACATCCGGTCATCACTTTACCAAAAACACCTGTAACCAGAGCTATTGGTGAAGATAAGCCACAGCGTCAAACCGGCGGCCGTGTAGCAGCATTATCTATTTCTAATAGTTTCATCACTAACCGTGCTAAGTGGTATCGGGGCGGCATATCTAGTCCAATTAAAGCAAGTGAAGCCAGCTCGCGCTTATCGCCTTATTTAGCCTTTGGCTGTATTTCAATGCGTGAAGTCGTTCAAGCCAGTCGCTTAACAGTTGCGAAGCATCGTGCAGAAGGTTTGCCAGCAAAACACCCGCTTATTTTAGGTCTTCGCGGGTTTGAAAGCCGTTTGCATTGGCATTGCCACTTTATCCAAAAGTTAGAAAGCGAATCTACCCTTGAAATACAGCATATGCATACCGCACACATTGGCATTAGAGATGAAGCACTCAATGATATTGAATCGCAAAGGCGCTTAAACGCTTGGTGTAAGGGGCAAACAGGCTGGCCGTTGGTAGATGCTTGCCTAGCTATGCTGCGCCAAAAAGGATGGATTAATTTTAGAATGCGCGCCATGTTAATGAGTACCGCTTCTTATTTATTATGGTTACATTGGCGCGAAACTGGCTTACATTTAGCCAGAGAGTTTGTCGACTACGAACCAGGCATTCATTGGCCTCAGGTACAAATGCAATCAGGCTCAACCGGCATTAATACCTTACGCATTTACAACCCAATTAAACAAGCGCAAGACCAAGACCCGCATGGCAAATTCGTGAGGCAATGGATACCTGCATTAAGACGTGTACCAAACGCATGGCTATTTGAGCCACACTTAATGCCAGCCAACCTACAATTACAATATGGATGCGTGTTAGAAAAAGACTACCCGCTGCCATTAGTCGATATTAAACAAGCGATGCGCTATGCAAAATCACAAATTTCATTGGCTAGAAAAAACAATCTTAACCAACAAGAAACCAGCGGCGTGTTACATAAACATGGCTCTCGTAGGGGCGTGAAAAAGAAAAGAGGCATCAAAAAAGTACCGCAACAATCTTCACTTTTTTAAAAGCCACTGTTACCAAGTATGAAAGCGATTAATCATGCCAGCCAGTTTTAAACGTTGGGAAATACCACATAAGAAAATGGCGCGTGATGCAGCCATTCACGCACTTTTTCCAAATGCGCCACAGCCATCGTCAAGTGCATTAAGCGGGGCCTTTCATGGTGGCCGTCAAGCTGCGCTCAAAAAACTTGAAACCGTTGATGGCGAGGCTTATGGTAAAACTAGAAATTTCTTAAATGGTGAAGTATCACACTTATCGCCTTACCTTCGACACGGCTGCATCACGCTTAAAGAGGCTGCGAACTCGGTAAGAGAGCGCTTTGGTCGAAGCGCCGAAAAGTTACTGTTTGAATTTGCATGGCGTGAATACTGGCGCACCGTTTGGTATGCGCATGGCATGGCAATTTTGCATGATATGCAAGCGCCCAAAGTATCACTCACGTTTCATCATCTAACCGATGATATTCAAACTGGCCATACTGGCTTACCCTGTATGGATCATTTTATTAAAACGCTGGCTGATGTTGGCTACTTGCATAACCATGCCCGTATGTGGTTAGCTGCTTATATCGTACATTGGCGCAAAATAGATTGGCAAGCCGCTGCTGATTGGATGCATGACCAACTATTAGATGGTGACTATGCAAGCAACCACCTTTCGTGGCAGTGGATTGCGTCTACATTTAGCCATAAACCTTACTTTTTCAACCAAGAAAATTTAGCTAAATATACCGATAATCAATATTGTGATACCTGTACTGCTAGTTGCCCATTTAAAGACAGTTACAGTAACCTTGAACAAAAATTATTTAAACCAACACAACAACCAGCACGCCAACAAAAAAATACGACTATTCCCATTATTGCCAATAAAGCCGCTGGTAAACAAACACTTGTTTGGGTACATGACGAAATGCTAAGTAGTGAGCATTCACTTATTAAGCTTACGCATGAAAAAGTATTTATTTTTGATATTGCGTACTATGCAAATTGGTCAATTAACAGGCTGATATTCATAGCAGATTGTTTGGCTGAAATGCACAATGTATCGGTTTGGGTCGGTGATACATCAAATATTTTACAAAACCTAAACCCTGAGTTAATCATCACCCAAGATTCACCAAACCATCAATTAAAACAACAAATTTCTGGCTATCCATCACAATGGCATGCTGAAGAAAAAGTCTGTGATGTAGCCCTAAGCAAAGATGAAATTAAAAGTTTTTCACGCTTTTGGAAAATAGCCTCACAACACTATATTGGTATTGGTGAAAAACATAAAAAGTTCATTAAACATTCTTAGTATTTAACTAATATAACTGCAACTATTTAATATCAATTTCGTCTGAATACCATGTAAGACGTTTTATTTTTTATCTAGATATTCAAAAGGAATTTAATTATGCTGAACAAGTTAGCAGGTATTGTTGTGTTGAGCCTAAGTGCTAGTGTTACTTACGCAAATACATGCACCATTGATTTAACCGTTTCCCCATCCATGCAATACAGTCAAAAAGAAATTTCGATTAGTAAACAGTGTAAGCAGGTAACTTTAACGCTTAAAAACACCAGCTCATTTGCTAAAAATGTCATGGGGCATAATGTTGTGATATCGAAAACATCAGATATAACTGGCGTCGCAACTGATGGTATGGCAGCAGGGCTAGATAATAACTATGTGAAGAAAAATGATACGCGTGTGATTGCCTACACCAATGTGATTGGAGGCGGTGAAACGGCCTCGATTACCGTTGATGCCAGCAAGTTAAAAGCTAATGAATCATATTCGTTCTTTTGTAGCTTTCCTGGCCACTCTGGCGTCATGAACGGCACCGTCAAGGTAATATAAACAGGACATAACCACTTTGAATATAGGGCGAGTATGTTCGTCCTGTATTCACAATTTATATTCATAGAAACAAATATCCATGCAGCACAATCAACTAAGCACGTTAACCATTTACTTTGACGGCAAGTGCCCGCTTTGCTTGGCTGAAATTCATGTTTTAAAACATAATAATGCGCAGCAATTATTAAAGTTTGTGGATTTGCACGATGGCGTAAACGTTGGAGATGTCATTAACTGCACACGAGCACTTGAGGTCATTCATGCGCAAATGGAGAATGGCGAAATCATCACGGGTGCCAATGTTTTTAAAGAAGCCTATCAAAGATCTGACTTAATTGTGATGCAACGGTTATTTGCATTCAAACCTTTTCAAATAATCTATGGCCTTTTTTACATCACATTTGCAAAGTTTAGACATCAAATTTCAAAATTATTTGGCCCTATTTTGTTAAAGCTAGCCAAAATTAAATACCCGATTAATTAGCGTGAAGAAGCATATAAATCCAACCAAATAAACCATAAATTAACCGCCACTTTATTTTTATTTAACCAATGGCCGAATGTTAGCAAAGCCACCATCAATAGACCATACTTGCCCTGTCACTCGTGCTGCCGCATCAGATATTAACCAAGCCATTAAATCAGCGACTTCACTTGGGTCACCAATGCCAACAATTGGGTACTGCTTGGCTGCAACTTCACGAAATAACGCACTACTTAATAATGTGGCTGAGGCTGGTGTGTCTAACACGCCAGGGGCAACTGCATTAATTCGCACACCAACACTTGCATATGTGGCAGCTGCGCTGCGTACTAGCCCTTCAAGGCCAGCTTTTGCCGCGCCAACCGCTTCATGGTTTGGTGTGCCAATTTGAGCCGCTGCGGAAGAAACAAATACCGCTGAACCTGATAATTTGGATTGTTTAAGATAGTTAGTAAAACCTGCGAGCGTATGAAAAGCACTAAATAAATTAGCTTGCATACACTCATTAAAATCAGCCTCTTTCATACGGTGCAGTGCACCAAGCTTAATATTGCCCACACAATGCGCTAAGACCGTAGGTGCCAAATGCATTGTTTTGATGGTTTGAAAAATATCACTTACACCATGAGTTGTTGAGCAATCGGCAATAATTTGGGTATGCTCATGCGCGTAAGCGGCTTGCAGTTTATTGGCATCTCGCCCCACTACAATTAATGCCCAACCATCTAAACGCAACTTTTTGGCTAACGCTTGGCCCAACCCACCACTAGCACCTGTTATTAATGCTGTCTTTGACACGATCACTCCAAATATTATTAACTATTATTCATAGAGGGTAAAATAAAAAAATCGTTTCTTTTTAAAACCAATACTACTCAAATAAAACCAACTTCAATGAAAAAATATAAACGTATTGTTAACCCTAAAAAGCTACTAAACAGTAAGTGGTCAGCGGTTACCCCAACCAATAAAGAGAAACACTTTATAGTGACTAAACTTGTGACCCCTGATCAGCCAGACCAAGCCATCACGTTAATACAAATAGAAGCCATTTACACCAAGCGTAGCCAAACAATACCGTGGCAACAATTGAACGATGCAAGTGTATGGTTACAAGGTTGGGTTAACTAAAGATGAGTCCTTAATTGTCAGCAAGTATTTAGAACAACCTAAAAAGAAGCCTATAAGCACTTCACACCTCACCTTACGTGCCCATTAGTAACGCTTAAAATGTATTGGTAGTTTCAACTTTCTCTTCTAAAAAAGCGGCGATAGGAAGCAAACCAAGGCGCCAAACCTGACATATTACAATTTGGTCACAAAACCCTTACACATAAAGCAATTAAATAACACTTTTTAAATAAATACTTAACATAACTTTATTAGAATTTACATTAATGATATAAAATGCGTCATTGAAAATTTTTAGAGTTAATTACAGGGAGTTATACCATGAAAAAAATCAGTATTCTTGTTGCAGCACTATTAAGCCTTACTATTACTAATGCCCAAGCGGATAACCATACCAACGCTAAAACATTAGCAATGAAATATACCACTAACGCACGTTTAATTGACGAGTCATTCACACCGTCACCAAGTGCTGGTAAGCAATTTTTCAACCGTATGGTTAAAAATGATGGACACGAAGTTGCGTGTGCTTCTTGCCATACAAAAAACCCAGCTGACGAAGGTCAAAACATCGTTACTAAAAAACCAATTAAACCACTATCACCAGTGATCAATAAAGAGCGTTTTACTGACATTGCACAAGTTGAAGAGAAGTTCTCTGACCACTGTAACGATATTGTTGGTTCAGAATGTAGTGCGCAAGAAAAAGCAAACTTCATTACTTACTTGCTAACAGAAAAAACGCCTTCTAAATAAATCGCACTATGCGCTATATTTGGGACCCGTTTGTTAGAATTTTTCACTGGTCGTTAGCAATAGCGTTCACAGTAGCTTTCTATTACCACGACTCAATGTGGGATAGAATGCTACACGTGCAAGCTGGCTATGTCGCTGGCGCGCTCATCTTGTTTAGAATTTTTTGGGGTGTTGTCGCCACTGGTTACGCTAACTTCAAATCCTTTCCGCTCAATTTTGTTTGGGCAGTCAAATATCTATACCGCCTTGCAAAAGGCAATGCCAAGCATTACATTGGCCATAACCCAACGGGTGGTTTAGTTATCTATGCCATGCTTGGCATTGGCCTTACGGCAGTTGGTTCAGGCATATTAGTATTTGAAGATGGCTGGATTTTTACAGATAAGTATGAAAAAGCCTATGAAGTCGTGCACTGTTACGCAACATGGGGTTGGCTAGCATTAGTTGGCCTGCATATTGTTGGTGTGCTGACTGAAAGTTTTTTACATAAAGACAACCTAATACTCGCCATGATTACTGGCTGTAAGCGGGTATGCAAAGTGAAAGATCGTCGCCTTAAACACCAACGTTCAGCACCGAATAGAAGACATGATGATTAGTGACTAATTAATCATGTTTTATAAAAAACCAATGGTAATAACGCCATTGGTTTTTTTTATTTTAATAACCTGTAATAAACCGATCACAACAGCCCCGTTAACTCACATTGGCGGCCACTCACTTAAGCACGTATTATTCAACCTATGAAAACCCCACAAAGACTAGCACCACTACTTGAAGATGGCTTAATTGACCAAGTCACCCGCCAACTGATGAGCGGCAAAGAAGCCACTGTGTATGTCGTGCGTTGTGGGGATGATGTGCTGTGTGCCAAAGTGTATAAAGAGGCCAATAAACGCAGCTTTAGGCAAAGTGTGGATTACACCGAAGGCCGAAAAGTCAAAAATAGCCGTAAAGCACGCGCCATGGAAAAAGGCTCAAAATACGGCAAAAAAGCACAAGAAGAAGCATGGCAAAGTGCAGAAGTAGATGCGCTATATCGCCTTGCTGATGCTGGCGTAACCGTGCCAAAGCCGTATAACTTTTACGAAGGCGTATTGTTAATGGAGCTAGTGACTGACGACACAGGTAACGCCGCGCCTAGGTTGAATGATTTAAGCTTTACCGCAGAAGAAGCACGCCAACACCACCAAACACTCATTAAAGAAGTCGTACGCATGCTTTGCGCAAGCATCGTGCATGGCGATTTATCCGAATTCAATATATTGCTCGGTAGTGATGGCCCGGTGATTATTGATTTACCCCAAGCCGTCGATGCCTCCGGCAACAACCACGCACAAGACATGCTAGAACGTGACGTGAATAACTTAGCATCATTTTTTGGCCAATTTGCGCCAGAGCTACTCAACACCCAATACGGCAAAGAAATTTGGGCGCTATACGCCAAGGGCGCACTAACAACAGAGACTGAACTTACCGGCCGCATAAGAGAAAATCGCAAGCCAGTGGACTTAACAAGCGTGATGCGTGAGATAGAAACCGAGAAACGAGAAGAAGCGAAACGACAACTACGCATTGCAGAGGCCAATGGTGAAGTTGAACCTGATGACGCGCAATAACCGCCATGCTATTTCCATTTTCTTATGCTGCCATACACGTATGGCCTAAAGCCCATTACATCATCACTTAACCGCGCAAGTCCTCACTCAAGTGCGTTTCATCACCCCAAACCGCTAACGACCAATGGTCACCGATTTTTGAAAACAGGTTAAAGGTCGCATTATTGCGTTGGAAACGGTGTTGATGATTAGGTGGCAAATGCAACACATATTCAAACACCGCACGCAAAATACCGGCATGCGACACCATCACAATAGTTTCACCCACATGCTGGTCTGTTAAGCGGTTAAGTGTTTCTACTGTGCGTATCGACTTTTGCGCATGGCTCTCACCATTGGGGGTTTGGTAAGTGTATTGCCCTTCACCTTGATAACCTTGCCACTCATCTGGAAATTTTTCAGCAATTTCGGCATAGGTATAGCCTTGAAAATCACCCATGTGGATTTCTCTCAGGCCTTTGTCTTGCGTAATCTCAAGGCCACTAGCATCAGCAATGGCCTGTGCGGTTTGCATGGCGCGTCCAAGGTCACTGCTATATAGCGCACTAATTGGGTATGGTTTTAAACGCTCACCCAGTGCCAGCACTTGCTGCTCCCCTTTTGGGGTTAATGGGCTATTTAACTGCCCCATCATACGGGCTTGTGTGTTCCACTGCGTTTCACCATGGCGCACAAATATCACGCGGGTTTCTGGTGTTTTGTTTTCTTGAGTAAGGCTTTCTTTCGATTGGTTAGCTTGCATTGATCTTTTTTCTTAAGTCGTTAAATAATTTTATGGCGGGGATAATACCCACAAAAAAGCCTTGAAACGAATATCATCTCAAGGCTTTTGTTTGCTGCATTAATTACAATGCAAGCGACACTTAAAAGTGTTTGTAATGCTTTTTAAGTTGTTTTGTTACTTTCCAGTTTGATTTCAAACCTTTATGAAACTCAACATAGTCACCAGCTTTAACAACTACCATGTCACCACCTTGTGGGTATACTTCAAATTCACCCTCAAGCACGTAAGCTTTTTCAGTTGCTGTATCAAAGTTTAATTCAAACTCAGTTGGTGCACAGTCCCATGTTTCCCAGCCATGAACGCCTAAGTCAACTAGCTTTTCTTTAGAAGGGCTATGGTCAATTACGATTTTAGTCATTTTAAATCCTATTAAAAATTACAATTCAAATAAAATTCCCACACAAAATTAAGTGGCGGAAATTTAGTACGGCAATTATACCAGCAACGTTATCACGTTAAGCTAGTTTTTGAACGGCCTTTAAATACAACTCGCCCTCAATGGCTTGTACACGCGTTTTGAGTGATGCCACATCATCACTAGGCAACACTGGCACGCGATGTTGCACAATCACTGGCCCTTCATCATAAGCCTCATTAATAAAGTGCACGGTTGCGCCAGATTCAGTATCGTCAGAAGCTAATACAGACCGATGCACATTATCGCCATACAAACCCTCACCGCCATGCTTAGGCAGTAATGATGGGTGAATGTTAAGCATTTTTCCGTCAAACGCAGCTAATGTCACTGGGCCAATTTTTTTCATATAGCCAGACAACACAATTAAATCACTACCCGCTTGTTCGAGTAAGTCTTTAATCGCCTGATCTTTAATCGCTTCATCCGCGTGCGTATTACCGCTCACATAATGCACGGTGACATTGTTTTCAACACACCATGCGTAAATAGCAGAATCACGATTATTAGTAATCACAATACCAATACTGGCTTTAAGCGCGCCTGACTCAGCGGCATTGATAATCGCCCTGGCTGCACTACCACCATGAGACGCTAAAAAACTAATCACCTTCATAAACTCACACCAGACTTTTCATCAATTGAACAAAATAAAGGGTTCCGATTAGGAACCCAACAACATCACAGCGCATCACTATAGCGTAAATAGCTTTCAGTTAACACTGACAGCACACGATTAACACAACAAGCCATGCTGAAAATCACTGCTCAACAGATCAAATCAATAATAGGATGGCCTCACCACCCTATTTCGATTCACTACATACTGTCTTACTTTTTCCAATAATTATTCGCTTCTGCAATAATTCTGAACTCTAGGTTAACCAACTCAACTGATCGCATTAACAACACAGGGTCTTCAGCATACATTTTTCTCACTCTGTGCTTTGCGTCTTTATTGGTTTGGATTGTGCCAATGGTTTTTCTCACAATCGTCATGGCTAACATACGGCCTTGTAGCGGTGTTTCAGTAATTAAACTCGGCATGTAATCTTTAGTGGCATGCTTAGCTTGATCAGCCAACGCATTACCTGACAACAGCACAATAAAACTCACCACAATGATACTCATTAAATTTTTCATGTTAAAACTCCTTTAAGTTGCGATTAAACTTCCCAATCATTTACGTACGCGAATGGTACGTACACGAACTATCAAGGTTTATGTATAATAAGTCAATCATGATTATCCCTATTTTGAATCGCTAACCGATGGGCCCACTACTGCACAATCAGGTTTGCTACGCGCTGTACTCAACCTCAAACGTTGTGACCAAGGCCTATAGTGGTTTACTCAAGCCCCTACAACTCACCTACCCGCAATTTGTTGTGATGATGGCCCTGTGGGAAAAAGACCATGTATCTGTCACGCAATTAGCGGCCGCGGTTGGTATTGGTAAATCCACCATGACACCGCTGGTTAAACGCTTAGAAACATTAAACTACATCACTAAAAAGCTTGAAGAGGGGGATGACCGCCAAAAGTGCATTGTACTCACCCCATTAGGTCAGTCACATGCCCAAGCGGCTGAACAAGCGGCAAAAGAGGCACTATGTGCCACAGGCTTAAATGATGCAGAAGCCCAACAACTGATTGCACTAAGCAATAAAATGAAAAAGAACCTACAGCCTAAATAATGGTTTGAAATAAAACATGCTTAGCGCACTAGCTAAGCTAAAAATTAAGATGCCTGACGCTATTGATTCTATTTTTGATCAAATGAATACGTTAATAATGCGGCGGTATTTCTTGCTGCGGCCCATTATCCTGAGATGCGTTTTGCATGCTCTGCATTTGCCCTATCATCGCCTCAACCGTGCGCTGTAGTTTTGAAATTTGGTCTTGTTGATCAGTAATGACTTGGTTAAGGTTTTCTAATAAGTCTTCTTGAAATGACAGCTTCGTTTGTAACTCTATAATTGCTTCTTCGTTATTTTCCATTACTCATTACCATTCAATTAATCTATATAGGCTAAGCTTAACATTGAAGTTCATGAGCAACTGCCAAACTTTAGTTTAATGTTATTCCATCCATGAAATCAATGGAGTCTGAGGTTCCCCCAATAAAACGGATGGGTTAATTAAAGGGCATTAGCCCGCTCATATTCACTTGGGCTTAAATAACCCAAATACGAATGTCTGCGTTGTCGATTGTAGAACACTTCAATATATTCAAACAAGCTCTGCTTG
>JAWUXH010000072.1:0-17281 GCA_034111445.1 Methylophilaceae bacterium
GACGGTTGGTGCTTATTATCTCAATCAAGACGAAGGGTTTAATCAAGATTCTGATTTTGGTGTTTTCGGTGCCTCAGTTGTTGATGGCGACTACAATACCCAAAATACGGCAATTTATGGACAACTTGATAGCCACCTAACAGATAAGTTGACGTTAGTTACTGGCGCACGTATTGAATACTTCAAAGCACAATATGATGATTCAAATGCATTAAAAATTAGTACGAGTGAAGTACTATATGGTGGAAAACTTGGTTTAAACTATCAAGCAAATAAAGATCAATTAGTTTTCACCTCCCTGTCACGCGGTTATAAGTCTGGTGGCGTGAATAACGATGGTGGATTGAATCCCAATCAGCGTGAGTTTGATACTGAATACATGTGGAATCTTGAATCCGGCATTAAATCTAGTTGGTTAAATGGTGCAATGGAAACCAACTTGACAGCATTTTATGCAAAACGTGACGACGCACAAGTGAAAAGTTCAAGAGCTGTAGGCGTTCAGTTTATTGATGCGATTGCTAATGCTGCAGCCGCAACACACTATGGCTTAGAAGCCGGTATGGATTGGTTTGTAACCGATAAATTCCGCGTATTGGGATCATTAGGTTTGCTTGAAACTAAATTTGATGATTATGAACAAGCCGACCCAGATGAGTATGATGCACAGGGCCGTGATGTTGCGCATGCTCCATCTTATCAATACAGCTTAGGGAGTGAATGGTATCCATCATCGAACTGGACTGTCCGTGCCAATGTTGAGGGCAAAGATGGATTTTACTTTTCAGATAGTCATGATGAAAAATCAAGTAGCTTTGCAATCGTTAATGCGAGTGTTGACTATGCCACTAAAAACTGGAAAGTCACTTTATGGGCGCGAAACTTGTTCGACAGAGATTATGCAACTCGTGGTTTTGGTTTTGGTAACGACCCAAGCAAAGGCTATGCGGCACAAAAATATACACAATTTGGTGAGCCAAGAATTGTTGGTTTAACAGCGACTTACGATTACTAGGTAAACGAATAAGGGCATGTTGTATGACATGCCCTTTTTTAATAGGAAAATTAAATATGCGTATCTCTTTAGACATTAGTCTTTACCCTTTAACAGAAGATTATGTAGAGCCAATTCTGGCGTTTATTGATCAGTTAGAAACTAACGATAAGTTAGTGGTTAAGCGTAATAGTTTAAGCACGCAAGTGTTTGGTGAATACCGTGATGTGATGGATTGTATCGATCGTGAAATGGAAGCAGTCTTTGAAGTATTACCACACAGTGTTTTCGCGATGAAGTTTATCGGTACCGATCGTAAAGACGTAGTCGATAAATAGAGAGCTAAATAAAGGCAAAATGATGGATCAACACTGGCAAACAATATTGATTGACGGATTCGCGCAAATGTCCGGCTGGGAAATTGTCGCGGCACTATTGGGTGTTGGTTACATCTTATTTGCTGCCAAAACGTCATTATGGTGCTGGCTGTTTGCTTTTGTGAGTACGCTTATTTATACCGTTTTGTTTTGGGAAGGTCAGCTACCCATGCAGGCCCTCCTAAACTTTTATTATATGGGTGTCGCCGTGTATGGTTTCTTACTCTGGCGTAAGCATGGTGATGTTGAAGATACGTTACCTATCACTAGCTGGCAATGGCCTCGGCATGCAGTATTTTTGCTGGCAGGTATTGCCATCAGTGGTTTAACTGCTTACTACCTAAGCTCCACGGGCGCTTCAAAACAACCTTATTTAGACGCTTCAGTCACCGTTTTTTCAGTCATGAATACTTGGTTAATGACACGTAAAGTACTTGAAAATTGGCTGTATTGGGTGGTGATTGATTTGGCCGCTGTGCAGCTTTACTTGAATACAGGTTACTATGCGACTGCCCTACTATTCTTGGTATATACCGTGCTAGCTGTCAGTGGCTATATGAGCTGGTTAAAGCTATATCGCAATAAAAGTGCAGTAACTTAGTGCTTAGTTAAATTTGCTTCACCCATTTGGTGATGTCAGTCTCACCTAACACACCCATTAAGAATAATAATAGCTGGTAACACTGTTTATGTGATTCAAAATCCGGCCAAGGTTTGTGCTGGACATACGTCGATTTAAATAGGCTGTATTGCGGCTTGTCTAATAAATATTCAATCAGCACCAACTCTAGCCCTGCTGGGCCAATAACAATTGCATCCAAATCAATTAATACAATGTCATTCTCTTTAGTATTGTCACCTACGCTACGAAATTGATCCCAACGTAAATCAGGCATGATTGGGACAAAGTGATCAATTTGAATATGGGATGCTTGCTGCAATGCGTTGTCGAGTAAAGATGCTGGAATGCCGGAAGTCGTTAAACTGCTCAGCATCAACAAGCTTGCTTGCAGTTGCCTACGCCAGTCATTTGAATCAAATGTTGGCTTATGCAGCGCGCCCCAATGACTAAATGTTTGTTGATGTAATTGACTTATGTGTTTAGCCAGTAGCGCCACATCAGCATCTGTGATGCTTTCTTGAAAAAGATCAGATCCACTAACAAAGCGCGTTAAAACAAAGTGATTAGCTTGGGCTGCCATGTACGCTGGTACTCGAAACAGGCCATATTGCGATAGGTATTGATAGCATGCTTGCGCATGGCCTAGTGACTGAGGGAAATCAGCCGCAAACAAATGGTTCATTCCCTGCCAAAAATGAGATTTTTTAAGTGCCTGTTGATCACACACTTTTAACACCATTGGCCCACTGGTTGTTTCACAAGCCCAAATTTGATGGGTACTGTCAGGAAATTTGGCGGGAATGAGTGTTGGCGCTGCAGTAAGCTTGGGTAAGCCGTTGCTTTGTTCTGTGCTAAGTTGCGGGTATGTATGCATTTGAAGACTGGGCTGTCATTATATTCCGATAAGTCGATTAACTTTTACCGCTAATCGACATCACGGAAATAATTTAAACGCTTTCTAACTGAACGAGCTGTTCGATGATGCTGCGCACACCAACCATCGTGGTGCTGAGCGTATTAACTAACTCTTCATAGCTAATGCCTTCGGCACTATCGGCTCTACCTGCTGCGCTATTTGCCACTGGGCAAATGGCTGCATAGCTCATGCCTAGTTCGCGCGCTAGAACGGCTTCTGGCATCCCTGTCATACCAACCATTGTTGCGCCATCACGTTCAAAGCGGTTGATTTCAGCAGCTGTTTCTAATCTTGGCCCTTGCGTTGTGGCATACACACCATGGTCTATGACTTTTTGCCCCGCCTTTTGTGCAGCTGTTAACCATTTTTGTCTTAGCTTTTCACAATATGGCTGTGTAAAGTCAATGTGCTTAACAGGTAAGTTTTTACCATCATGAAATGTGTTTTCACGGCCATGAGTGTAATCAATAATTTGATCTGGTATGGCAATGACCCCTGAAGTTAATTCCGGGTGTATGCCGCCAACAGTAGCAATGGCAGCAATTTCCGTAACCCCTTGATCATGTAGTGCAGCGATGTTTGCGCGGTAATTCACCGCATGCGGCGGAATGGTATGGCCATTACCATGGCGCGCTAAAAATATAACTTCACGCCCTGCTATTTCACCAAAGATCAGTGGCTGAGAGGGATCTCCATAATTAGTACGGACAATCTGTCTTCTTTTAATGGTTAAGTTTTCGAGTTTTGTTAATCCGGTACCGCCAATAATCGCTAGCATTGTTATAACCAATCAATAATATTTAAATGAATACTGAGTCATGAATTCTAGCAGACTCAGTATTATTAGTCCTTGATTTAAGTTAGATACTTTTAAGCAAGTGTATTGAGTAAGGCAACACGCAATGCTATCAAGATGCTTTTTTATTTAACAAGGTACTTTTTAATAAAGTGATCAATGCTCAATTTACCTGGCCCACTGAATATTAATGGTAAAAACATGATCATATAAAGTAATGGTAGTTTGTAATTACCAAAACCATCACCTTCACGGTCAGTAATACGGTAGCCAGTCCATAGCTCACTTAATGATGACCATTGCTCAGGCCAGTGTACCGTTGCGATTGCCACAATGGTGAGGATGAATAATGAGATTGAAAAGAAGCGTGTAGCGAAACCAACCACTAATGCAAAGGCCCCAACAATTTCAAACCCAAGTGATAAATTCCAACTGAATTCGGCTGAAACAAGGTTGAGTGGGAATGGAAAATCAATATTAGCAAACCAATTGGTGCCGTGTAGTTTTTCAAAACCAGCCGTACCAAACTCCCAAGCCAATATTAGCCTTAATAATAAAGGTGGGAAGTAATTCCCTAATGTATTTAAATGACTAACGACTATTTGATATAAATGACTGACCATAGTGAACATGCCCTACTCCCTAGTATAAATTTAATTGTTATAAGCTGCATTTGAATTGCATCACAACTATCAGTCGCTGTAACGGGTTTTCCCTTACAGAATTCTTACTTAGCTAGCCGTTTTTGTTTTTGGTGGTGAAAAAATCGCACCCCAAACAATACTAAAAGGATTATGGCGAAGATGAGTGGCTCAGTAATATCTTTTTTAACCAGCCACCAAAAGTGCAATACGCCTAATATGGCAATCAAATAAATTGATTTATGCAATAACTTCCATTTTTTACCCAAGCGCTTAATCATTTTGTTTGTTGAGGTAAATGCAAGTGGAATGGTTAAAATAAAGGCAATAACACCCACAATAATATAAGGGTGTTTGATAATGTCTTTAATGATGTCTTCCCACAAGAAGTTGTAATCTAAGAAAAGATAAGTGGTTAGGTGTAAGCACGAGTAAAAAAACATGAATAAGCCCAACATCCGTCTAAATTGAACCACCCATGCCATTTTAGTGATTAAGCGAATCGGTGTAAGAGTAAGGGTTGCTAGGAGAACAAATAGCGTCCAATAGCCAGTTGAATGCTCAACAAATTCTATCGGGTTTGCCTGTGCCTCCAAGTCCCCATTAAAGCCCAACCAGAAAAGCCGAATAAAGGGGATTAAGCAGATGAGAAAAACAAATTTCATATAAAGCTTTATTTGCTTCTGGCTAGGGGTTTTGAGCATAGTTAACTTCTTAGATTATTCGATTGATACTGTTTTTTGATCTGTGAGGCGACGTTTGATTTAGTGTTTAAAAGTGCTTAGCTAAATCTAAACCAGCGTACATTTGCCCTACTTGATCAGTGTAGCCATTAAACATTTTGGTTCTAATGCGTTTTGAAAATAAGCCTGAGCCAATCACTTTTTCTGATGATTGTGTCCAGCGAGGGTGATCAACTTCAGGGTTAACGTTAGCATAAAAGCCATATTCATTAGGCCCGGCCTTCATCCAAGAGGTGCGTGGCATTTTTTCAGTAAAACGAATTTTAACAATCGATTTGCCTCCTTTAAAGCCATATTTCCAAGGCACTACTAAGCGAATTGGTGCGCCATTTTGGTTAGGTAGCACTTCACCATACAAACCAACGGCTAGTAATGTTAATGAGTTCATGGCTTCATCGATACGCAATGCTTCGGTATATGGCCAATCTAATACTGGCAAGTTCACACCAGGCATTTGTTGGCGGTCAGCATAAGAAATAAACTCAACATACTTAGCATTACCAGTTGGCTCTGCCCATTTAATAAAGTCAGCGAGTGTTAGCCCAACCCATGGGATCACCATAGACCAACCTTCAACACAGCGCATACGGTAGATGCGCTCTTCTAACGGGAATTTTTTATAGATATCTTCAAGAGTAATAATCTTATTTTGCTTCACTTCACCTTCAATACTCACTGACCATGGGTCAGTTTTGAACTGGCTGGCGTAATCGGCCGGCTCATCTTTACTAGTACCAAATTCGTAGTAGTTGTTGTATGTGGTGACGTGCTTATGCTCAGTGAGTTTTAAGCCCTTACCGTAAGCTGTTTTTTTGTAGCCATTAATTTTAGTGCGAGGCTTTCTAATGTTTTTTGGTGTTGCTGGCGCATTTGCGCGCCCAATTAACCTTGCATCACCTTCTGTTACACCAGATTTAACGGTTGCGCCAAAAGCATTACCCGCCACTGCCGCAGCTGCCAATCCAAAACCAGCTTGCTTAATGAATTGGCGGCGATTATCAAACACAGATTTTGAAGTGATTTCTGAAGGAATAATGTCTGACTTTGGCAAAATGATCATATGGCTCTCTTTAATGAAACGTTAAAGTTAATGGTTAGTCTGCCCCGAGCCGACTTCCTTACAATTATTTCAAAATTTATTTATTCAAATAGTGATTTTGTTTCCATTTCAATTTCTTCAGCTAACGCCGCATCATGTGTATCTTTAGCAATTCTTTTTGCGTGTGACACTAATGTTCTGGCTTCATCTTCATCTTTTTCAGGCTGTTCCATTTTGAGTTTGGCTAGTACGTAGCTCGCTTTTGCTTCAAAATAGGCACCACCTTGGTCTTTCGCAAATTGAATAATTTGGTTTAATGCTTTCTCTGCATCTTGGTAGCGTTTGTCTGCTGTATAAAAACGACCTAAATCAATGCTGGCATTCGCATACTGATCTAATGAACCTACTTTTTGGTGCAGAATTTGTGTTTTAAGCTGCTTTTCAAGCGCTAAGCTATATTCCCCTAATGCAAAGTGAGTCATGGCTAACTTCTCGATTGAGTCGACACGTTCGTTATCATTCATTGCCAGTGCTTGCGCAGCCTCAAACTCTTTAAAAGCGAGCTTGTATTTTTTTTGCTCAAAGTAAATGTTTCCTATATTCATATGGTTACTAAAGACTAATGCTTGTAAGGTAGCTTGCTGCTTTGCATAGTCTAAACTTTGCTGGTAACTAGCAATGGCTTTATCTGCTTGGTTATCATGCTTGTACACATGCCCACTTAGCAATGTGGCAAATGATTTTTCATATGGGTGAGTAGCATGGGTTTCAGCTTTTTTGAACGCGTCAATTGCATCTGTTGGCTGTTCTAGCAAGTAATAAGCACGACCCTTACATGTCCAAGCATTTTCATTTTTTGCATCTATCTTCAATAGCTCCTCTGATTGCTTTAACGCCTTTTTAGCGTCTCCTGTGTTCAGTGATTTATTACAAGCAATTTCATCTGCATTGAGTTCAGCAAATGCTGGTGTATGTATCGTTAAGCTAAGTAAGGTGAAGAGAATTGAAGTGGTAATGGTCGCTAATTTCATAGTGTACTTTCAGTGAGTTAAATTATGATTGTTCAATTAAATTGATTAGTTCTGATTCATCTAAAATATTAATGCCTAATGTTTGGGCTTTATCAAGCTTGCTGCCAGCATCACTGCCAGCAACGACAAAATCTGTTTTTTTGGAAACACTGCCGCTTACTTTTCCGCCTTGCACCTCAATCATCTCTTTTGCTGCATCGCGGGATAAGCTTGGAAGTGTACCTGTTAATACAAACACCTTGCCCGTTAAATGGCCATCAACTTGTTGTGGTTGCCCTTCCGTTTCTTGCCAGTGTAAGCCTGAAGCCAATAATGATTCGATCACTGTTTGGTTATGTAGTTCACCAAAGAAGTTAGTGATTGATTGCGCCACAATTGGCCCTACATCATTTACCGCTAATAAACGTTCTGTATCAGCATGCATGACTGCTTTGATATTACCAAAAGCTTTGGCTAAATCTTTAGCGGTTGCCTCCCCAACATTGCGCATCCCTAATGCATATAAAAATCGTGCGAGTGTCGTAGCCTTACTTTTTTCTAACGCATTAAGTATGTTTTGCGCTGACTTTTCAGCCATTCTTTCAATACTAATTAATTGCGTTAGGTTTAATTGGTAGATGTCAGCTAGCGTTTCAACAAGGCCAGCTTCCACTAGTTGGTCGACTAATTTCTCACCTAAACCATCAATATTAAGCGCACGTCGTGAGGCGAAATGGCTGATGGCTTGTTTACGCTGTGCGGGACAAAATAATCCACCAGTACAACGCGCAACGGCTTCATCTTCAAGCCTAATGATGTGTGAGCCACATTCAGGGCATGCGGTTGGCATTGTGAACTGCCTTGCATTCGCTGGCCTACGCGCAATGACCACATTCACAACCTCTGGAATCACGTCTCCTGCTCTACGAACATTCACGGTATCACCAATATACACATCTTTACGAGCCACTTCATCTGCGTTATGCAGCGTGGCATTGGTGACAGTAACTCCGCCAACAAATACAGGGGCCAATCGTGCAACAGGGGTAATTGCGCCTGTACGCCCTACTTGCACAGTAATGTCTTCAACCGTTGTTAATGCCTCTTCAGCTGGAAACTTATGGGCGATAGCCCACCTTGGGGCGCGGGAGACAAAACCTAATGTATTTTGTTGGCTAAAGTCATTTACTTTATAAACAACCCCATCAATATCGTAAGCCAACGCAGAACGCTCCTTACCAATCTTTGCATAATATTTTAGTAAGCCAGATAATCCAGCAACAACAGCACATTCATTACACACTGGAATAGTTAAGATTTTAAGGTAAGCCATTGAGCTGGCATGACTTTCAAATACTGGTGCACCATCGGTTGCCCCGAGGCCATAAGCAAAAAAACTTAAAGCGCGCGTAGCGGTAATGCTTGAGTCTAGTTGGCGCAAACTGCCTGCTGCCGCATTTCGAGGGTTAGCAAACAACTTCTCACCAAGCGATGTTTGTGTATCATTGAGTTGTTTAAACGCTTTTTTAAACATCAGTACTTCACCACGAACCTCTAATAATTTAGGTGGCGTCTCAGTGTTTAAACGCATTGGGATCGATTTAATGGTGCGTAGGTTATGGGTAACATCTTCGCCCGTATAACCATCTCCTCTTGTTGCACCTTGCGTAAATAGTCCATCAACATAAGTTAGGGTAATGGCAAGCCCATCAAATTTCGGCTCCACTGCGTACTCAATGGTTGTTTGATCCAATCCATCGACAACGCGGTTATCAAATGCTAACAGTTCATCTTCACTAAAGACATTATTCAGCGACAACATGGCTTGCTTATGCGTGATGCTGGTAAATGCATTAGAGGCTTCACCACTCACGCGTTGTGTTGGCGATTGCGGGGAAATTAATTCGGGATGAGCAAGCTCAATGCTTTTGAGCTCACGGTAAAGGGTGTCGTATTCACTATCAGGTACGCTAGGCGCATCTAAAACATAATATTCGTGATCATAGCGTGCGAGCAAAGCATACAAATCTTGCACGCGACTCGCCGGACTATTAAGGTTGTTTGAGGGCTCGTCGAAATTAAGCCCTTGTTGCATCATGTCATCTTGCATTATCTAAAAACCATCAATCAATATTGCACTATTTTAGCAAGTTACTGACAAGAAGATGGGAATTAAATGCCGTTATGAAAAAAGTCTATGTGCAAATTCAGATCCTGGCGTAATACCGCGTAGTTGCATCGTGGCATGGATAGATTTAACCTGCTCGCGAATCTTATCAATGTGCAAGGTGCCAAGCGGCCTGTTTTGATCGTCTACCAACTGAACATTAAGGTTATCTTCCAAACTCTTCGCAATAATGACCATGCGATCAAGCGCTGTGCCGCTAGCATTGATATGTGGAATATCCAGCTGGAAAGTGACCGCCTTGATCACAGAAGACCTGAGCATCTCATGATTGAATGGATGGTTGTCACGGTTAAACATTACAAATTCAGGCATTCTGAACTGCGACTGATCATTACTCTCAACATCGAAATATTGGTAATGACCATTATCTGCCAACTCCATCCCTTGCCCCTCGACCAAGCCTTTAAGCTTAGTACCTGTAAACGGCCCCTTACCATTATCGGTTAAGTGGAAAAACATTGTTTTATCAACATCGATACAAAATGCGTCAAGTGCAGATGCTTTGTATAGGGGATCATCATTATCTCGCCAATTAACTTTCGATTTCAGATTGCTCGCAATTAATTCAAATGAGGATTGGAAACGATTGATTGTATTTTTGGAAGCTGGTCCAGTGCGGTCTGCCAATTGAATGCCTGCTGTAATATGTGTCTCTTGTGAAGGGTTAACCAACTGGGCCAACATGGATAATTCAACATCGTTTATTAGTGTGTAGGTATTTTCAGAAGTATGTAAAAATACAAAAACAGGCTTATCATAGTCTTTATGAAAATTTGAAAAAGTTTCAAAAAGCAATGTTGTCGTGGTGCCATTCGGCATTACAACCGTGCCGATTAAATCGATATGTGCGTTTAATGTGGCTGGTAAAGTGGATGCAAATGAGGGGGTAAATAATGCTTCTTTTTCTGGAAGATCAGTTTTTCTTTTATTAAACTGTTCTGCAGAATTATTTTGTGTGGTTGATGGCTTAGCATTATTACTGCTGAAAGTAGATGTTCTGCTTTGTTCATCTTTTGATTCATCAACACTTTTGGTCTCGGCTAAAATAGCTTTAAAATCAGACTTTACAAAGTCCTTAGTTGCCGCCGCACTATTGACTGTTAAATTATTACTACCCAATTCAGCATTAAAGTGATGCGCTTCAGATTTAATTGTGGGCTGGCCTTCATCTAATACATTCACAGTGGTTGTTGACTGTTTATTTCGCAATGAGCCTTCATCATCAGAGTCATTTTCAACTCGATCCGAAGCACTTTCGACGGAGGCCTTCACTAGGCCCTCAGCGCTAAATGCTTGACTAATGATATCTTTAATTGAATCTTGCGTGTTTGTTGCAGGTGAAGTTCTGAACCCAATTTCTTTATCTAAATTTTGAGAATCAGCTGAAACCTCTTCTGGAATATATAAAATTTGATCAAGATTCGAAGTGTTCACTTCATTCTTAAGGTTATGTTCCTCAATGTTATCATGATTTATTGTCACCTTCCCATCCACATCGACGTCTTCTACTTCAGTCGGACGATTTGACATTGTTTCAAGCAATTCAGAATAAACATCTTCTATGGATTTAGACTCTTCTAGGGCCTCACCTGCAACTGCTATTGACGGTGAGTTTTCTGGTGCATCATTTAGGTAGCCAGTTGTCGCAGCAAACTTATCGAGGAACTCTTGTTTATTTTTATTTAGAAGCGCATCACTTTCAATCGGTGAAAAGTTACTTTCCACCTCAATATTAAAACGACGCTCCTCCCACCAATTATAAATAAGGACAGCAATAATGAGTAAGACGCCTAACATTATCAGCAGGTAAATTAGATAACCACTCGTATTGCTACTGATATTAAACATGTCTTTAATGGCAGTAAATAACCCATTATCAGCAGATAACTTTATATTGATATTGGTTAAGTTGTTGAATAGCAGGTTCATAAGTTTCTAATTTAATTATTATTTTATAAAATAAACTGAGTAATACTCAATTTCACAAGATTTAGCGCCACCCGTCAACTTTCTTCACATATTAATGAAATTCAAGCACTAAGGTTACTTTTCACATCAAGCAGTTAAGTTTGCTTTTTGATCTAAATACTATTGTCGTCTATTTTATCTTTTTTTTGAACCTTTTTTAAGTTCAATTTGTTATCTTGTATTCTTTTTAAAGATGCTTTTAACTTTTTAATTTTTTCTTCGTTCGCTAATCGTTGCTCAGGTGTAAGCTTTGAACGTGTGCTCTTGGTTGGAGTTTGTGTGGTTTGTTTGTTTGGGCGCTTTACTGTTGGCACATCGAATAACGCATCCTTTTCAATAGGCTGAACAATCTTATTTATATTTTCAGCTACCTTTTTGTCATGCTGCCGATTAAAAAAATATAGAACAAGTAAGACAACTGGAATCACAATAAATGATGGAATAAGGTACATGATATTTACCCTGCTATTATCTTCTGAATGTATCTAAATATTGACGTATAAACAACTTAAGGCGCTAAAATAAAAACGCTTTTATTAGGCGCTATGGGCTTCGACCATTTTCGCAGCTTCATCCATATCAACATCAACAATTCTAGAAACTCCTGACTCTTGCATGGTGACACCAATAAGTTGCTGAGCCATTTCCATGGTGATTTTATTATGGCTAACGTACATAAACTGTGTTTTTTCGGACATTTTTTTAACCATAGCACAAAATCGTTCAGTATTTGAATCATCCAGCGGTGCATCCACTTCATCCATTAAACAAAATGGCGCAGGGTTTAGCCTAAATAAGGCAAACACTAAGGCGATAGCCGTCATGGCTTTTTCACCACCTGAGAGTAAGTGGATCGTACTATTCTTTTTGCCTGGAGGCTGCGCAAATACTTGAATACCCGTATCTAATATTTCATCACCAAGTAGCTCTAGGCGTGCCTGGCCACCATTAAATAAAGTGCTGAACAATTCACCAAAGTGGCGGTTTGCTTCTTCGTAAGTGGCTTGTAAACGCCCTCTTGTTTCCTTATCAATTTTCTTAATGGCGTTTTCAAGTGTATCGCTGGCTTCCGTTAAATCTTCACTTTGCTGTGTGATTAATGCATGCCGTGTTGTTTCAGCATTAAGCTCTTCAACCGCAGCCAAATTGACTGCGCCAAGGCCATCAATTTGGCGGGTAAGCTTGTCTTTTTTGAGGTTTAATTCTTTCACGGTGTGTGGGTTGTTTGCACGACCTTCATTAAGCGATGCTAGTTGCGCCACTAATGAGGCTTCATTAATGGCAACGTCTGTAAGCTCTTCAACACATTGCTCATAGTAGAGCCTTGCTTCTTGGTCTGCTAGTCTACTCGCCTCCAACTTATCCCGTAATGGGTGTAATTGCTGGTCATTTTCCATACGCTCACGCTCTAACGCTTGTAGTGCTGATTCCGAATCACTATGGCCATTGCGCGCCTGGGCTAGCGCTTCCTCAAAAGTTTGCTTCTTGTCTAGCATTGCCTCCAAGCCTTGCATTAGCGATGTAAGGCTTGTTAAAGCCAGTGCTGCATTCAACTCTTCTTGTCGCGCTTCAACGGTTAAACTTTCTTCATTTAAATAAGCTAATTTATCATTCAGCTCTTTAATTGTATTGTTAGTTAGTTTGAGTGAAAATGATTTTTCCTGATGTGATTTCTCTAAGTCTTGAAGTGTATTACTCGAGGTATTCCTTGCTAATTCAGCTTCGTTTTTCCGCGCCGCAGTTGACTGTTTTACCTCTGACAGCGCATTAACTTCATCACCAATATTAGCAATCTTCTCTTCCTGAATGGCTAACTCTTCATTCAGCGTTGCTTGCTTTTCTGTGGCGGCAACAATGTCTTGCTCCATGCTTGATTTTCTTGCGATGGCATTTTGCTGCTGTTGTTTATGTTGCTGTAGTTTGAGTGTTGTTTGGTGTGAAGTTTGATTGAGCGTTCTTAGTGATTGATTAACCGATTTGACTGATGAACGGATTGCCTCTAAATCAACCTCAAGTTTTTCAAGCTCTTTTTGTATGATGTCCACCGATGCGCGTGCAGTTGGTACATCCAATGTAAGTCTTTCCAATTCGGCTTCGCGCTCTAATACACCATGCAATTCACTTTGTGGCCCAAAATAAGTCACACTATGTTCAGTGTAAATATCACCATCTCTCGTTACGACTAGTTCTCCAGTGTTTAAAGAGTTAATTAACTTAACCGCTTCATCAGCATCGTCTGCAATATAAACGCCACTTAGCCAGTTTTGCATGACTGTTGAAACTTCCACTTCAATTGACTCAATGACAGAAAATATACTTTTTTGATCAGCGTGATCACCTTTATTAAACGGTTTCGCTTGTGCGTCAGTCTTAACAACCGTTAGTGCATTAGGGGCCCGTTCATTAAATACAATATCAGCATTGACGATAGCATTTAAGCGGCCGCTTAGCGCTGCTTCTAGTGCAACCTCCCACCCTTTTTGCATGCGAATTTTTTGCCATATTCGCTGCTTACTTTCAAGATTTGTACGCTTTAGCCACTGACTTAAGTCACCTTCATGGCCACCAGTATGAATGGATGATTGCAATTTGGCGATTGAAGCCATTTCGGCTTCTAATGTGTGTAGATTTTTAAGAAGCCCTTGTTGCTGTTCGCGCTTAGCCCTTAATTTATCGTCAATTGCCAGCTCTTTCGCTTGCATTTCGCTAGCGCTTTCCTCTAACGCTAAAGCCTGCTCTCTACCCTCTTCAGCTTGCAATTCCAGATCAGTAATGACTGAGTCTTCGGGCATTTCAATTTGCTGCACTTGTTGATTAAGTCGCGTGAGTTGCGCTTCAACTTCTGTGAGAGATTTTCGCAAGTGCTGGATTGATGATTGTTCAATTTTGAGCGATTGCTCAGCCGTATTAAGCGTAGTGACGCTTGATTCAAAAGCAGTTAGGGTTGCTTGGAAAATTTCTGACCTTTCTGAAAATTCCGCTTTAGCCTCAGCAATTTCTTGCGCTGTATCAGCAAAGCTTTGCTCAGTGTTTTCTAGCTTGTGCTGCGCTTCAATGATTGATGCTTGTATCTCTTTACGCTGGCTAATGTTTCGCTCACCTTGTGTCGCGTATTGCTGCAACTGTATCTGCATGCGCGAGTTAGAATCCTGAGCGCTTTTAATTTGGCTTTCCAAGCCAGACACTTCAGCGTTCACTTCATAATATTGCGTTTGTGCAATATTCATCGCATCTGTTGAATCGATATGGGCTTGTCTTGCGGTTTCTAATGCGTTTTCATTTTGCCGTAAGCTAGTGACTTGCGCCTCTAAGTCATTGACCAGTTGTTCAACCTGGCGTTGAGACTTTTGCCACTTATCATGCGCTTGCTCTTTTTTAAGGAGCCAAATTTGTCCTTTTGTTTCATCCAATAGCGTTTGCATATCACCAAATCTACCTGCTACCTCTGCTTGTGATGTTAAGCGTTCAATTTGCTTTTGCAATTCATTTAAGATGTCTTCAACACGGGTTAAATTGTCGCGCGTGTCGCGCAAGCGTAGTTCAGTTTCACGTCTACGGTCTTTATATTTACTAATGCCTGCAGCTTCTTCTAAAAAGACGCGCATTTCTTCAGGCTTAGCTTCTACAATCCGGTTAATGGTGTTTTGCCCAATAATGGCATATGCCCTGCCGCCAAGCCCTGTGCCAAGAAATAAATCCGCTACATCTCGCTTACGCACAACGGTGTTATTAATGTAGTAAGTCGAGCCTTTTTCACGCTCAATCACGCGTTTGACTGAAATTTCAGCATATTGCGACCACTCGCCAGCAGCACTACCCATACTATTATCAAACACTAATTCAGCGCTGGCGCGTGAGATCGGCTTGCGATTACCTGAACCATTAAAAATAACGGCGTCCATATTCTCACCACGTAATTCTTTGGCAGATGACTCGCCTAGTACCCATCGTACCGACTCCATCACATTGGACTTGCCGCAACCGTTAGGCCCTACAATACCAACACGCTGCCCATGAATGTGCAGCGTAGTTGAATCGACGAACGATTTAAATCCAGCTAATTTTAAGTGAGTTAAACGCAATATGGCCTTTAAATTTATTTTTCTTATTGAGCTATAGATGGTGTTTACACATACTAAATGCAATATAACTTTAAATAAAACGTTTTATTGTATAACAAGCGTTTTATAATGTTATTTATTATTATTTCAAAGTATTTAAAATTTAACAATGACCACAAGCAAAGCCCTACATGAATCCGTTACCATCTTAGGTGACGCTGACGCACAAGTTTCAAAAACATTAGAAACTTTCCCTAATCCGAATCCGAATCGTGATTTTCATATTCATATGGAAATCCCTGAGTTCACGTGCTTGTGCCCAAAAACTGGCCAGCCAGACTTCGCTGTTATTTATTTAGATTACATTCCTGATCAGCAGTGTGTTGAATTAAAAAGTCTGAAGCTTTATTTTGTTGCTTACCGAAATGAGGGCTGTTTCCATGAGGCGGTCACTAATCAAATTTTAGATGACTTAGTCAAAACGACTGACCCTAAATTTATGCGCGTAACGGCTAAATTCTTCGTGCGTGGCGGCATATTCACTAACGTGATTGCAGAGCACCGTAAAGACGGTTGGAAGCCTGCACCGCTGGTTGACCTTAACCAGTTCGAGCCACAATCTAATATTCGCGGATAGTATTTAAGTTAATGAAAAATCCAATTTTGCAATTTGCTTGGGCAAATGCGAAGTATTTGCTTTCGGGTAAGCTTCGTACGCCGCAAGGCAATACACCGCGCTCTAATCACATCGTGCCGGCTGACTTTTCTTGTGTTGGTGTCGCCACATCATCTAATCCAGAAACAGATGCTTATATTATTTCGCAGCTAAAATCACTCGCTATTCAACGCGTACGATTAGACTTCACTTACAATGATACAAACACTCAGGTTAGTCGTTTCTTAAACGCATTAATAGATGCCGGCTTTAGCGTTCACTTACATTTGATTCAGCCGTTTGGTGAGGCTAAAAAAATGGAAACAGGTAATGCGATGCAAGCTTGGGAAGCATTTGTTGTTGAGGTGTGCCGACTATTTGGTGCCAAGGTTGCTTTAATTGAAGTTGGCTCAACGATTAATCGTAAGCGCTGGGCAGGTTACAGCGTGCAAGGCTTTTTAAATATGTGGGGCATCGCGCATAAAGTCATTAAAGCGCGCAACCTCGTGTTAGCCGGCCCCAGCGTGACTGATTTTGAGCCTCTTTATAATATCGGCTTCTTATCTATATTACAGTCGCGCAATCAATTACCTGATATACACACCAATAATTTATTTTCCGAGCGCTGCACAGAGCCAGAGCGGGATGACCATAAAGTTTTAGGCCGAAGCCTCGCTAAATTGGGTAAATTCCGCCTAGTCAAAAAAGCATTTATGCTTGAAAATATTGGCCAGCACTTTGGTGTGGCAACGCTGCATTCCCCTTCAGCCTTTTGGACACTGCCCCGCATTGAGCGTTTAGTGCCTGATTCGCTAGAGAAGCAAGCTGACTACCTATCACGCTATATGATTCTTGCTGCAGCTTCAGGGGCGCTAAAAAGTGCTGCCTGGGGGCCGTTAATGTGCCATCGTGAGGGGTTGATTGATGATGGAATTGAACAGTATCCATTGTTAGAGCGTATTACGCATTATCAGTCTGTCAGTGATCAAGTGGGTGACTATTCACTGCGCCCTGCATTTAAGGCTTATCAAGCGTTTAATGCACAAGTGCCTGGCATGCATTATGTTGCACAGTTAAATCAATCCGACTTTTTAGAGGTGCATACGTTTAAGTCCAATGATGTGCAAATGCATGCGTTATGGACAACTAATGCCAAGGCTGCGGCCATGGTCGATATTTATGCGCCTAATACTTTAGCGACCGCTTCTGCTTTTGACCGCGATGGTAATGTAATCGCAATGCCGAGCATGGTCACGGAGTCGCCAATTTAC
>JAWUXH010000073.1:0-11423 GCA_034111445.1 Methylophilaceae bacterium
TTACCTGTACCTGTTTGGGCTGAGCCCATTAAGTCATGACCTTCAGAAATAAGCGGTATCGCTTGTTCTTGAATAGGTGTTGGGGTTGTGTAACCAGACTCTTCAATAGCACGTAAGATTTCTGGGTTTAAATTTAACGATTCAAAAGACAAAATAGTCCCTTTCAAAAAAAACAAAAAAGGACGCTAGGCACAATAAACACATCAACAGCGCCCTCTGAAATATAGAAGGCGTTATAAACTAATGCTTACTTACATAATAATGGGGAGTATTAACAGTGCTTGAACTGAGTTTTACTCGAACAAGTTATTAATAGTCAAATCTATTATTTTCTTTACTAGCGCACGGACACAGCCGCTAACCAGTAAAAAATCAATAATGTTTGATCTTGAATGTCGCTTCTATACTTCACGAGCGACGAATGGGTCAGGGCAATGATATAAGCATTACGATTGGTTGTTTCACACAATCTTTTATGGCGTAATGCAAATTTAAGTGCGCAGTATAGCGTTTATTTAGGGTATCTCCAAGTAAAACTTGTAATTACCTCGTTAATCAATGCGTTATTGTGATAAAATCGCCCGCTTTATAACATCACTGACAAATACACTCATGGCACGCAATCTTAGAAATGTAGCGATTATCGCTCACGTTGACCACGGTAAAACGACGATGGTTGATAAACTTTTACAACAAGCAGGTACATTCGCCTCTCACAAAGAGGTAATTGAGCGTGCGATGGATAGTAATGATCTTGAAAAAGAACGTGGTATTACTATTTTAGCTAAAAATACAGCCCTTACCTATGAAGGTACACGTATTAATATCGTGGACACACCAGGTCACGCCGACTTCGGTGGTGAAGTAGAGCGTGTATTAGGGATGGTGGATGGTGTATTGCTAATGGTTGATGCGGTTGATGGCCCGATGCCTCAAACACGTTTCGTGACTAAAAAAGCATTAGCACTTGGCTTGAAGCCAATTGTTGTGATTAATAAAGTGGATCGTCCAAGCGCACGTACTGATTGGGTGATTGATCAAACATTTGATTTGTTTGATGGTTTAGGCGCAACTGATGAGCAATTAGACTTCCCTATTGTTTATGCTTCTGCATTAAATGGTTTCGCCATGATGGACGAAAGCGAAACAACAGATAATATGCGTGCTGTGTTCGAAACAATTATTAGTCATGTTGAAGCACCTAAAGGTTCTTCAGATGCACCACTTCAAATGCAAATTTCAGCACTTGATTACTCTACTTATACAGGTCGCCTTGGTGTTGGCCGTGTATTAAATGGCCGCGTGAAAACAGGTCAGCAAGTAACAGTGATGAATGGCGATGAGCAAGTTGGTACTGGTAAAATTAGCCAAGTATTAGGTTTTGAAGGGCTTGAGCGTGTTGAAGTGCCTGAAGCTGAAGCGGGCGATATTATTATTATTGCTGGTTTAGATAAAATCGGTATTGGCTTCACCATTTGCGATAAAGAAAACCCAGTGGGCTTAGAGCATTTAGGTGTAGATGAGCCAACACTGACGATGGACTTTATGGTGAATACTTCACCATTAGCGGGTACTGAGGGTAAATTCATTACTTCACGTCAAATTCGTGATCGCTTAACAAAAGAATTATTAGTAAACGTGGCATTACGTGTTGAAGATACAGACGACGCTGATGTGTTCCGTGTTTCAGGCCGTGGTGAGTTGCACTTAACGATTCTGTTAGAGAATATGCGTCGTGTAGGGTTTGAAATGGGTGTTGGTAAACCTAAAGTGGTTTACCGTGAAATTGAAGGCGTGAAATGTGAGCCATATGAAGTACTAACGGTTGATGTTGAAGATGATACACAAGGCCCAGTGATGGAAGAGTTAGGTCGCCGTAAAGGTGAAATGACGAATATGGAGTCAGACAGTAATGGCCGTACGCGTATTGAATATAAAATTCCTGCACGTGGCTTGATTGGTTTCCAAGGTGAGTTCTTAACATTAACGCGCGGTACTGGCTTAATGGCACACATCTTTGATGAGTACGCACCAGTGAAAGCGGATATGCCGGGTCGTCGTAACGGCGTGTTAATTTCATCTGAAAAAGGTGAGGCTGTTGCTTACGCATTATGGAAACTGCAAGATCGCGGTAAAATGTTTACTAAACCAGGTGATAAACTATACGAAGGTATGGTGATTGGTATCCATAGTCGTGAAAACGATTTAGTGGTTAACCCAATTAAAGGTAAGCAGTTAACCAATGTGCGTTCATCAGGTACTGATGAAGCGGTACGTTTAATTACTCCAATGGCAATGACACTTGAAAGTGCTGTTGAGTTTATTGATGATGATGAGTTGGTTGAAATTACACCAGTAACGATTCGTGTCCGTAAGCGCCATTTAACAGAGACTGATCGTAAACGTTCAGGTAGTTCTAAACTGTAAGCGTTATTAGATTCAGATATTAAAAAAAGCCGCTTTTTAGCGGCTTTTTTTATAACATGAGTGTTGTTATTGGTGGCGTGTTTTACGGTGGTATTCATCACAACATTTCAATCAATACTGGGTTGGGAGTGTGCGCAGTTGTTCATATTTTTGTAATGGGTAGAGCGTTTGGTTGCCTGGCTTGTTTATGGGTAAAAATACCATTGCAGGCTGAAATGTTAAGACTTGTTTTTAAGTGAGAACCATCTTTGAAGTGCCGCGTTTTTGACTGTTTATACAGCTTCTTCAGTATGTGTGTATTTGCTTGTATAGGTGCAATCTGTTATAATGCGCAAGGAAATTGATTGGTAAGTCCTTAATTTATTAAGAATTTTTCCGACACTTTACTAAAAAAACCAAGGTAGGTTAATTTGACGGAAAGTCGAAAAGTAGAAGCAGAACAATCACAAAAAAACGAATCAACCACACAAGAAATAAACGAATTAATATTTTCAGAGCCGACTGGGCAAGATGGTCCAGCAGTCACACAGCTCATCCAAGACTCACCCCCATTAGATACTAATTCAGCTTACTGCAACTTATTGCAGTGCACGCACTTTGCAAAAACATGCATTGTTGCAAAGCGTGATTCAACAATAGTAGGGTGGATATCCGCTTATATCCCGCCTGATGAACCTAATCAAATCTTTATTTGGCAAGTGGCCGTGCACGACAGTATGCGCGGTAAAGGCTTAGCCAAGCAAATGCTTAATCAATTACTGGCACGTCCAAATATCAGTCACGTACAAAGTTTATGTACGACGATTACTAAAGACAATATCGCATCATGGTCCTTATTTAAGTCCATCGCTAAGTCACTTGATATCGCACTCAATGCAGAACCGCATTTCGAGAAAGAAGCCCATTTTAATGGCGCGCACGATACAGAGTGGATGGTGACTTTAGGGCCATTTAAGTAAGCGAATAGCAAACAACGAATTCAATATTAATAAAATAACTATAAATTAGAGGAAACACCATTATGAAAGACAATGTCATTAAAATTCCCAATCCGAGTGAAAAATCGACAAACACTGCGATTTTTGAGAGACGTGAATCTAAAGTGCGTAGTTATGCACGTTCTATGCCGCGTAATTTCACCCATGCCAAAGGCGTGTGGATGCATGATTCAAGCGACGGACATTATTTAGACTTTCTATCAGGCTGCGCTTCTTTGAACTATGGTCATAACCATCCAGTGCTCAAACAAGCTTTGCTTGAGTACATCGAAAATGACGGGATTGCACAAGGTTTAGATCTACATACAACGGCTAAAGCTGACTTTTTAAACGCTTTTGAAAATAACATCTTAAAGCCAAGAAACCTTGATTACCGTGTGATGTTTACTGGCCCAACAGGGACTAATGCGGTTGAAGCAGCGATTAAGCTGGCACGTAAAGTGACTAAGCGCGAACTTGTGATCTCATTTACAAACGGTTTTCACGGCATGACACTGGGTGCACTTGCTTGTACCGGTAATGCGGCTAAGCGTGGAGGTGCAGGCGTACCTTTAACGAATGTGTCACACGAGCCGTTTGATGGTTATTACGGTGAAGATGTTGACACTGCTGATATGTTAGAAAAACGATTATCTGACCCATCAAGTGGTTTAGATGCGCCAGCGGCATTTATAGTAGAAACGGTACAAGGTGAAGGTGGTTTAAATGTTGCCTCTACCAAATGGTTAGAAAAAATCGCAGCAATTGCTAAGCGCCATGGCGCATTACTGATTGTTGATGATATTCAAGCAGGTTGTGGCCGTACAAATGGTTTCTTTAGTTTTGAAGGCATGAACTTTACACCTGATATTGTGACAATGTCTAAATCACTTTCTGGCATGGGTTTACCATTTGCCATTACCTTGTTTAGTCCTAAGTTAGATATCTGGGCACCGGGTGAGCATAACGGTACTTTCCGTGGTAATAATCATGCGTTTGTGACTGCAACTGCAACCCTAGAGCACTTCTGGAAAGACAATGCTTTCCAAACAGAAGTGAAGCAACGTTCAGACTTCCTACGTGACCAATTAGCTAAAATGGCTAAACGCTTTGGTTATACCGTTAAAGGTAAAGGCATGATGAGCGGTATTGATGTTGGTGATGGAGCATTAGCCGCAGAAGTGACCGCATTAGCATTTGATAATGGTTTGATTATTGAAACCAGCGGTGCTTTTGATGACGTGATTAAAGTATTAGCACCATTAGTCATTTCAGAAGCTGACTTAGGTCGTGGCTTAGCAATTCTTGAGCAAGCGATTGCTGATGTATTAGCATCCCAAGAAACTGCAGCGGCATAAGGAGCTAATATGCTGATTAAAAATTTAGCGACGATTCGCGATTCAGATCAAAATGTGAAGTCTGAGAACGGCACTTGGGAAAGTGCCCGTATGCTACTTAAAAAAGATGGCATGGGCTTCTCATTTCACATTACGACGCTTTACACTGGCAAAGAGATTAAGCTGCAATACCTTAATCATTTAGAGTCAGTGTTTATCATGACGGGTAAGGGGACGATTGAAGATTTGTCTACCGGACGCATTCATGATTTAGTGCCTGGTGTGTTATATGCCCTTGATAAGCACGATGACCATATTCTTCGAATTGAAGAAGAAATCACTTGTGCCTGTGTGTTTAACCCGCCAGTGTCTGGGCGGGAAGTGCATGATGAAAATGGTTCTTACCCAGCAGATCTAGACTAAATAAACCTATAATTAGGATTAATAATGACAGCTACTATGCTGAGTTTTATAGGCTTTTTACTTATTTTCTTTTTTGTAGGCATTGCCTCAGTTTCAAAAAGCAAAGGGAATAGTAAAGACTATTATTTAGCTGGCCAATCAGTGAGCCCACTTTTTAGTGGGCTTTCTGCTGTTGCAACGAATAACAGTGGCTATATGTTTATTGGTGTGATTGGTTATACCTATCAGGTTGGCCTTTCAGCGATGTGGTTAATGATTGGTTGGATCGCTGGTGATTATGTCGCCTCTAAGTATATTCATAAAAAGCTACACCACGCGACGACTGACTCAGGAGAAACTTCCTATAGCAGTGTGTTAGCGAAATGGGCGCAGCCTAGTGGCGGCAATATGCGCTTATGGCAACTATTAGCTGGCTTATTAACCCTCGTCTTTTTAGGGGCTTATGCTGCTGCACAGATTTCAGCAGGCAGTAAGGCATTAACAGGTGTGCTAGGTTGGGATCGTACAGTTGGTGCTGTCGTCGTCGCGCTGATGGTGTTGGCTTACAGTGTAGCAGGGGGCATTCGTGCCTCTATTTGGACGGATGTTGTACAAAGTGTGGTGATGCTGATCGCAATGGTCCTGTTAGTCTTTATTGGGTTCGATGCCATCGGCGGCTTTTCACAAGTGGTTACGGCATGGCAGGCCATTCCTAACTTCCTTAATTGGATGCCGCAAGACCTAGCTGTTTCTGGTTTGTTAGGGTTGGGTTTGTTTATTGCAGGCTGGTTTGTCGCGGGCTTTGGTGTCATTGGTCAGCCGCATATTATGGTGCGCTTCATGGCCCTTAAAGATGCAGATAGTATGCAATCTGCACGTTTGTATTACTACCTATTTTTCATCGTGTTTTATGTGCTCGCCACCTTAGCAGGTATGTTGGCGCGCTTACACTTGCCTGATTTAACGAGCCTAGACCCTGAAATGGCATTGCCAACAATGGCCGTGCAATTATTGCCAGCGGTATTAGTAGGCGTCGTATTGGCCGGTATATTCGCGGCTACCATGTCGACGGCAGATTCGCTTATTTTAAGCTGCTCATCTGCGATCACCAATGACTTGCTACCGAATAAGTCTGAAAATCCGATTGTGATGAAATTAGCGACTGCCTTTGTGACGGGTGCTGCCTTATTAATTGCGCTATATGCGAGTAGCAGTGTGTTTGATTTGGTGATTATGGCGTGGTCTGTGATGACAGTTGTCTTTGCACCGATGCTCATTTTGTTAGTGGCTAAGCGTAGTATTTCGCAAATGGTTGCCATTGTTATGATGGTTGTTGGCGTAGTGGTGGCGCTCCTTTGGCGTGAATTTGGCTTACACAATAGTGTGTTTGAGGGACTACCTGCGGTTGCCATTGCATTATTAATTGGGTTTATGTTTTCTAAAAAAATTAATGAATAACAACATTTAAACGCACATAAAAAAACCACCTAACGGTGGTTTTTTTATGTCTTACTTATTCAGCTAAGTGTATAAGGCTTACTCAATCCCTTGGCTTGTTAAATAATCTTCATAATTTCCTGTAAAGTCGATTACTTTGCCATCTTTAATTTCTAGAATACGTGTTGCAAGTGAACTCACAAACTCACGGTCATGGCTGACAAAGAATAATGTCCCTTTGTATTTATCTAGTGAAGTGTTTAACGCCTCAATTGATTCCATATCCATGTGATTGGTTGGTTCATCCATCAGCATCACGTTAGTACGCTCAAGCATCATTTTGCCGTAAAGCATGCGGCCTTTTTCACCACCTGATAACACGTTAACTGATTTGGTCGTGGCTTCACTACCGAATAATAAGCGGCCCAGCATACTGCGGACTGTGTTGTCATCATCACCTTGTTGGCGGAATTGTGACATCCATTCGTAAAGGTCTTCACCTTTTTCAAATATATGTTCGTGGTCTTGTGCAAAATAACCAATGTTGGCTTTTTCTGCCCATTTAACTTCACCATGTGTGGCTTCTAGATCATTGGCTAAGCAACGTAATAGCGTCGTTTTACCAACCCCATTTTCACCAATAATAGCGACTTTTTCACCAGCTTCAAAAATCATTTCTAGATCATTAAATAAAGGCTTATCAAAGCTGTGGCTTAGTTTTTTAAGCTCTACTGCATTACGGTGCAGTTTTTCTTTATCATCAAACTCAAAGCGAATAAATGGATATTGACGGCTTGAAGGTTTAATTTCTTAAATCTTAATTTTATCCAATTTCTTAGCACGACTGGTGGCTTGTTTCGCTTTTGAAGCGTTGGCTGAGAAACGACGCACAAAGTCTTGTAACTCAGCAATTTGTTGCTTCGCTTTTTCAGTATCTTTGGCTTGTTGATTACGCGCCGCAATGCTGGCTTCCATGTAATCATCATAATTACCTGGGTATGATGTAATTTTACCGTAATCCATATCACAAGTATGGGTACACACTTGATTTAAAAAGTGACGATCATGCGAAATAATAAGCATTGTACAATCACGATTATTCACCACATCTTCTAGCCAGCGAATGGTATTAATGTCCAAGTTATTGGTTGGCTCATCCAGTAGTAATACGTCAGGATTGGCAAACAAAGCTTGCACGAGTAATACCCGTAATTTCCAGCCCGGCGCCACTTGGCTCATTGGACCCATATGTTGTTCGATAGGGATACCAACGCCAAGTAATAGCTCGCCGGCGCGTGCTTCTGCAGTATAACCATCATACTCAGCAAACTCGCCTTCTAGTTCCGCAGCGCGCATGTAGTCGTCTTCTGACGCTTCTAAGTTCGCGTAAATTGCATCGCGCTCTGTCATGGCTGCCCACATTTTTTCGTGGCCCATCATCACTACATCAATCACACGCTTGTCTTCATAGCCAAACTGATCTTGCTTTAAGAATGCCATACGCTCATTGGTATCTAATGAAACGTTGCCAGATGTCGGCTCTAGCACGCCAGCTAAAATTTTCATGAAGGTTGATTTACCACAACCATTAGCGCCGATTAGGCCGTAGCGATTATTATCGCCAAATTTGACTGATACATTTTCGAACAGTGGCTTAGCGCCAAACTGCATCGTAATATTATTTGCAATTAACATAAATTTTTCTAAGTACTTTCTATACGGTATAAATTAAAAACGATAAAGTAAAACTAAATGAAATGAATCATTTGAATTCGGTGTTTAACGATGCGGCAGCATTAAAACTTGTTGTAGATAACCACTTCATCTAGATCAAGTTGCCCAGCGCGTGCGCGGGCTGGTTCTAATGCTTTACCAATCGCAACAAACATCACAGGGGTGTGGTCGCTTGGTAAGTTAATGAGTTTGCTGACAGCATCAAAATCAAAGCCGTCCATTGGGCATGAGTCATAGCCCATTTCTTTCGCAGCTAACATTAGTGTCATGGCAGCCATGCCGCCAGAGCGCATGCCTTCATCACGTTGCACTTGGTCTTGACCATTGTAGAATTTTCCTATCATTGGCACCATCACATCTTGTGCAGCCTGTGGTGCGTTTACCCAATAGCGCGCAGGGTCTTTTTCCCACGCTTTTAAATCAACGGTTAATACCACTAGTAATGATGCATCTTCAACCTGTGCTTGGTTCCAGCTTGCTGCGCGAATTTGTTGGCGTAACACAGGGTCTGTTACCACCACAAAGCGCCAGTGCTGAATGTTAAACGCAGTAGGCGACAACATGCCAAGGGCTAGTAGTTTACTAATTTCTTTGTCTGACATTTCATGTGCAGGATCAAATGCTTTGATCGAACGGCGGTTAACAATTGCTTCTGTTACATTCATATTTTTACCCTAGGGATAGCAGTATTTAGTTTCTGCAGTATTAATAAGCTATTTCAATGATTTCTAATTCAACATCGCCGGCTGGGCGTTTCCACATCACAACATCACCCACTTTTCTGGCAATGAGCGCGCGTGCAATTGGCGACACATAACTCACTTTTAGCTGAGCCATGTCGGCTTCATCTTCCCCCACAATGGTGAAGGTTTGATGTATGCCTTCTTCATCTTCAACGATGACTGTGGCACCAAACAATACAGTGCTTTTATCTTGGCCAGCGGGCTCTACTAATATTGATGCCTGTAACCGCGCTGATAAGTAACGTAAATCTCTATCAACTTTAGCCAGTGCTTGCTTCGCCATGGCATCATCTTTTAGTAAGATTAATTCAGCGCGCTTTTTATCTAATGCTTCCGCTTCTGTATTTAACTGCTTTAATCCATTCGGTGTTACATAATTAGCGTGGGCGCTAATCTGCCTTTCTGGCAGATCAGTCCCAGCGTGTTCTAAGTCATCCTCTTTTACAAAGCCACGACTCATATTAAGTGGTTATTCCCACTCAATCGTCGCTGGTGGTTTGCCCGAAACATCATAAACCACACGGTTAATACCACGTACTTCATTAATTATACGGTTAGAGACCGTGCCTAATAAGCTATAAGGTAACTCAGCCCAGTTAGCGGTCATAAAGTCACTGGTGACAACTGCGCGTAGGGCTACAACATACTCATAAGTACGGCCGTCACCCATCACGCCAACTGATTTCACTGGTAAGAATACAGTGAATGCTTGGCTGGTTAATTCGTACCAAGTTTTGCCTGTTTTCTCATCAACGGTGTTATTTAACTCTTCCATAAAGATGGCGTCAGCCCGTTGTAATAGTGACGCAAAGTCTTGTCTGACTTCACCTAAAATACGAACACCTAAACCTGGCCCTGGGAAAGGGTGGCGGTAGACCATGTTGCGCGGTAAACCTAGTGCAACACCAAGTTCGCGGACTTCATCTTTAAATAAGTCACGTAGTGGTTCTAATAATTTTAGGCCTAATTTCTCAGGTAAGCCGCCAACGTTATGGTGGCTTTTAATCGTCACTGCTTTTTTCGATTTTGCGCCGCCTGATTCAATCACATCTGGGTAAATCGTGCCTTGCGCTAACCATTTAGCATTCGCACATTTTTTAGCTTCAGATTGGAATACTTCAACAAACTCACCGCCAATAATTTTACGTTTTGCTTCTGGGTCGCTAACACCTGCTAGCTTGCCCATGAATTGATCTAAGGCATCAACACGAATGACTTTCACATCTAACTGGCCTGCAAACATTTCCATGACCATGTCGCCTTCATTCAAGCGTAATAAGCCGTGGTCAACAAATACACAAGTCAGTTGCTTACCAATGGCGCGCTGAATAAGAGCTGCGGCAACGCTTGAATCAACGCCGCCAGATAAACCAAGAATCACTTCTTCGTCACCGACTTGCGCTTTAATTTTTGCAACGGCTTCTTCAATATAGTCGCCCATAATCCAATCAGGTTTTGCGTCGCAGATTTCTAGCACAAAGCGCTCAAGCATTGCTTGGCCTTGGTTTGTGTGCGTCACTTCTGGGTGAAATTGCACACCGTAGAATTTGCGCTCTTCATCAGCAATCGCAGCAAAAGGGGTTGTGTCATTGCTACCAATGACTTTAAAGCCATCAGGTAATGCGGTGACTTTATCGCCGTGGCTGATCCAAACATCTAACAAGCCATGCCCTTCAGCATTGGTTTCATCTTGAATATCAAGGAAGAGGGCAGAGTGACCACGAGCACGCATCTGCGCATAGCCAAATTCACGTTTAGTACCAGCTTCTACTTTTCCGCCTAACTGCTGAGCCATTGTTTGCATGCCGTAGCAAATACCAAGCACTGGAATGCCTAGCTCAAAAACCGCTTGTGGTGCTCTGTCCGTATCTTCTTCGTAAGCACTGGCGTGGCTACCCGAAAGAATAATACCGTCTGCGCCAAAGTCTTTTACAAAGTCTTCAGACACATCACAAGGGTGAATTTCACAGTACACGTGGGCCTCACGCACGCGACGTGCAATGAGTTGAGTGACTTGTGAGCCGAAATCTAAAATGAGTATTTTGCTATGCATGTTTTATCTGTTTTTTTAATACAAAAAGCACAGGTAATAGGCATTGCCCATTATTCTGTGCCTTTTGAAAGGGTTAATTTAAATTAATCAATTCGGTAATTTGGCGCTTCTTTTGTAATTTGTACATCATGGACGTGTGACTCATTCATGCCAGCCCCCGTGATTTGTACGAACTCAGCTTTATCACGCATTTGTTGCACACTTGCCGCACCAACGTAACCCATTGAAGCGCGTAAACCACCCATTAACTGGTGAATTACTGCCACAACGCTACCTTTGTAAGGGACACGGCCTTCAATGCCTTCAGGCACTA